>CAWGRN010000001.1:0-36191 GCA_963825015.1 uncultured Alphaproteobacteria bacterium
CGATCGAGATCAGCACGGGCTTGATGAGCGGCAGGAGGATCTGGAACAGGATCCGCAGGTGGCCGGCCCCGTCGAGGTACGCCGCCTCGTCGAGGTCGCGGGGGATGGTCATGAGGAACTGCCGGCACGAGGAAGATGTTGAAGGCCCCCCCGCCGAGAAACGCCGGCACGATGAGCGGGATGTAGCCGTTGCGAAGTCCGAGGGCTATCCAGCCCTTGAAGATCGGGATGATCGTCACCGTGCCCGGCATGAGCATGCTCCCGATGACGAGGGTGAACCACAGCCTCTTGCAGGGGAAAGCGATCCGCGCGAGCGCGTAGGCCGCCATCGTCGAGGTGAGAAGCGTTCCCGAAGACGAGACGGGAGGGTGATCGTCAGCGTGTTGAGGAGGTAGCGGCCGAACGGGAATGACGGCAGGGTGGTCGGGTAGTTCGTCGAAGCGCCACGCCGCGGCAGCAGGAGCGGCGGGTACTTGTAGATCTCGATGTTTGACATGAGCGACGGATCGCATCATCCAGAAGAAGGGGAAGATGCACGCGAGGCCGATCAGGGCGGCGATGATCGACGGTGACGACCATGTTGTACCGGCGTGGCTGTTTTCATGGATTTCTCCTTACTCCCCCTCGTAGAACATCCACTTCCGGGAGGTGGCGAAGATGACGGCGGTCACGGCGGCGATGAAGACGAAGAAGATGAGCGACAGAGCCGCCGGCATGGCCGAAGTTGTTCCTCTGGAACCCTTCGCGGAAGATGTAGGTAGACCATGTACAGGGTCGAGTTGTTCGGCGCCCCGCTTGGTGAGCGCGTACGCGGGCACGAAGACCTGCAGGTTGGCGACCATGCTCATGAGGAAGTTGAAGAAGATGATCGGGAGCATCAGGGGAAGGGTGACGTGGCGGAACTTGTGCCACGCGTTGCCGCCGTCGATTTCCACGGCCTCCAGGTAGGTCTTCGGAACGTTCTGCAGACCGGCGAGGAAGATGACGATGAAGTTGCCCACGCCCCAGATCGTCATGACGATCAAGGACGGGAGTCGGCGGTCAGCTCGTCGCCGCAGCCACTTCACCTTGTCGATGCCCACGAGGCTGCAGGACCGTAGTTGATGACGCCGAAGTTCGACTCGTACATCCACGCCCAGACGATGGCCGCCCCGATGGTCGGCACGATGTAGGGCAGGAAGAAGACGGAGCGCCAGAACCCCGCGCCGGAGATCTTCTGGTTGAGCATCAGGGCCACGAGGAAGGCGTAGATCGAGTCCCACTGACCACCGCGCCGAGGGCGAAGTACAGCGTGGCCACGACGGACGTGGGGAAGAAGATGTCCTCCGTGAAGATCTCCCGGAAGTTTCCGCAGCCCGATATAGGTGGGCGGCTCCAGCCCGGTCCACTCCGTGAGGCTGATCCCGATCACCCCGAGCATGGGGAGGATGGTCAGGAAGACCAGGCCCGACGAGGGCCGGAGCGAGGAACAGGTACGCCGCGCAAGTGCTCCGCGATCTGCTCGTGTCATCGCCATGATTGGTACTCCCTGCAGCTGAGGCGTTCCCTGCCGCGGACGGTGAGCCGTCGCGGACAGGAGTGCCTCGTTCGATCACGGACGGACTATTTCGCCTTGTGCTCGTCGAAGTACTTCTGCAGCTCGGGGCATGATGCGAGGTGATGTACGCCTTCGCCGTCATCTTGCCGTTCCAGACGGCGTCGATTCCGGAATCGAGGATGTCGTTCAGTCCCTCGTAGCCGTTGAAGTAGTACCAGGGGACCTGGACGGCGTTGTTCAGGGCGTAGTCGATGACCGCGGTCTTGTACTGGGCGAAAGGCGGGTGGAGGGGGTTGTCGGCCCACTCGCCGCATGGCGGCTTCGTTCGTGTACCACTTCCGGAGACGGGCATCAGGATGCCGCCGATGATGTTCGGCCCAGCTGCTTCTTCTCGTCGGCCCATCCACTTCACGAAGGTCCATGGCCGCCGCGAGGTGCTTCGTGGTCTTGAAGATGCCGAAGGGCGCGCCCGTGTTGTAGGTCACCGCCTTCTTCATCTTCGGCAGGACGCCGACGCCGTACTCCAGGCCGTCCTTGAGGGAGTTCTTCAGGGAGACGCCCATCTCCCACTGGCCGCTGGTGGCCATGGCGACCTTGCCGGTGAGGAGCGTGAGGTCGAGGCTGGGCATGGCGTTCTTGTCCGCGAACGACGGGGCGACCTTGTCCTTGAGGTAGAGGTCGGCGAGCATCTGCATGGCCTCGATCGACTCCGGCTTGTCGATGAGGAGCTGCTTGCCGTCGGGGCTCATGAGCCCGCCGCCGTTGGAGTAGGTGACGATCGGCCACATCCACCAGAGGCGGTTGAAGTCGGCGCCGTACGTGACGATGTTCTTCGCGTCGAACCCGGCGTCGTTCGGGCGTCTTGCCGTTCTTGTCCTTCGTGAGCTTCTTCGCCACGTCGACGAACTGCTGCCAGGTCCACGCCTTGTCCGCGCTTGCCGGGGGATAGGGGAGCTTCGCGGCGTCGAAGAGCTTCTTGTTGTAGTACAGGAGGAGGACCTCGTCGCCCGAGCTGTAGCCCACCGGCTTGCCCTTGTAGGTGAAGGTCAGCGACTTCAGGGGCGCCTCGTCGGGCGGGTACATCGTCGCTGACGTCGGCCAGCAGGCCGCCGCCGCGAACTGGATGGTCATGGCCTCGGACAGCATGCGTGGTGTCGGGGAGCTGCTCGCCGGCGGCCATGGTGTTCACCTTCGTCTCGTAGCCGTCGCGCGGCTGACGGTGATCAGCGTGACGTGGATCTTGTTCTGCAGGGCGTTGAACTTGTCGATGGTTGCCTGGATGTCCTGGCGGCCTCGGACTGGGTGGTGTTGTACCATGCCATGTAGGTGATCTCGGTCTTCTCGGCTGCCGCGTGGCTCACCGCGAAGAGGGAGAGGACCGCCACGGCCAGGACCAGGAGGAACATTTTCCTGGTGGAAGTCATTTGTGCGTCTCCTTTGTGCCGAACGGGACGTGCTCCGCGTCGGCGGCTGGATCCCTGTACGTTCTCCCACCGAATGTTTATGTTTGAACGTACCCAACGGCTTGCGGCGCCGGGTGTTTGCTTTGAGCGGATCAGGAACTTATTCAGTTCCTCGTAGCTCCACTCGCCGCCCTTGGCCTTCATCGCCGCGGAGAAGTTGAAGCCGCCGCGATCCTTGCCGCGCTCGTCGCCGACGATATTCCAGAGGTTCGGGCCGACTCGGTTCGGGCCGCCCTTCTCGAAGGTGTGGCAGGCCTGGCACTGCTTGGCGGTGGCCTGACCCTTTTCAGCCGAGGCGCTGGCGAGCAGCACGGCAATCGGCTTCTCCGGCTCGGCGGCGGCCGGCTTGCCAGCCGCTCCACCTTCCTTGACGGCGATCGCATAGCCCGGCTTGGCCGGCTTTTCGGGAGCAAACAGCGCGCCGGCGCCGATGCTGAGTGCGAGCAGAACCAGGCACGTGGCCAGCACGGCACCGAGAATTTTGTTCAGTTCGAAAGAGTTCATTGAAAACGGGCTCCCGAAGGGGCGCGACGGACAAGGGCGCGACGGACATGAGGTGTTGCAGTCGCCGCCGCAGGGTGCGGCGTCGGCGATGAGATACCGGTTTGCTCCGCCTCTGGCAACCCGTATAAGCGCCGCCATCCGCTGCCTTTCAGCGCTTGGCGGGGCTGTTTTCCCCCGTGCCAAGGGGTACCCGAACAATGCCGAAAGCCCACCCCAAAACCATCATCCTTATACCGGCCCGGATGGCCTCGACCCGCCTGCCGGGCAAGCCGCTGGCCGATATCCACGGGCTGCCGATGATCGCCCATGTCCTGAACCGCGGTCATGAAGCCGGGATCGGCGAGGCCATCGTCGCCACCGATTCGGAGGCGGTGCAGACGGCGGTTGAGAAGGCCGGCGGCCGCGCCGTCATGACCAGCGCCCACCACGCCTCCGGTTCCGACCGCATCTACGAGGCGCTGGAGGCGATCGACCCCGAGCGCCGGATCGAGGTTGTCGTCAATGTGCAGGGCGACCTCCCCACCATCGCCGCCGAGGACATCCGCGCCGCGCTGACGCCGCTCGCCGACCCGGCGGTCGACATCGCCACCCTCGCCGCCGTGATCCGCGACCCCGCCGAACTCACCAACCCCAACGTGGTCAAGGCCAAAGGCACCCTGGTCAGCCCCGGCCGGATGCACGCCACGACCTTCACGCGCGCCAATGCCACCGGGCCCGGGCCGCATTATCATCACATCGGGCTTTACGCCTATCGCCGCGCCGCGCTCGAGCGCTTCGTCAAACTGCCGCCCTCGGCCAACGAACAGCGCGAGCGCCTCGAGCAATTGCGGGCGCTCGATAACGGCATGCGCATCGACGTCATGATCGTCGGCAGCGTGCCGCTCGGCGTCGATACGGTCGAGGACCTCGAGAGGGCCCGGGCGATGCTCGGCGGTTGAACTCGAGCCAGAGGCTCCGCGTACGCCCTTCGCCACCAGAGACAGGTAACGACATGGCCAAGAAGCAGATCGTCTTTCAGGGTGAGCGCGGGGCGAATTCCGATCTCGCCTGCCGCGAAGCCTATCCGGATTACGAGCCGGTGCCCTGCCCGACCTTCGAGGACTGCTTCACCGCCCTGCAGAACGGCGACGTCGATCTCGGCATGATCCCGATCGAGAATTCGGTCGCCGGCCGCGTTGCCGACATCCACCATCTGATGCCGACGGCGAAGCTGCACATCATCGGCGAGTGGTTCCTGCCGATCCGCAACCAGTTGATGGCGCCGAAGGGCGCCAGCCTCGGCACTATCAAGACGGTGCAGAGCCACGTCATGGCGCTCGGCCAGTGCCGCAACGTCATCCGCGAACTGAAATTGAAGCCGGTGATCGGCGCCGATACCGCGGGTTCGGCGCGCGAGATCGCCGAAGCGAACGACATCACCCGCGCCGCCATCGGCTCGCGGCTGGCGGCGGAGATCTACGGCCTCGATATCCTGAAAGAGAATGTCGAGGACGAAGTCCAATTCGACGACGCGCTTCGTCGTGCTGTCGCCGGAGAAGAAATGGGCCAAGCCGGGCAACGGCAAGGTGGTCACCACCTTCGTGTTCCGCGTCCGCAACCTGCCGGCCGCGCTGTACAAGGCGCTCGGCGGCTTCGCCACCAACGGCGTCAACATGACCAAGCTCGAGAGCTACATGGTCGGCGGCAACTTCTTCGCCACGCAGTTCTACGCCGACGTCGAAGGCCATCCCGACGACACCGCGCTGGTGCATGCGCTGGAAGAACTCGCCTTCTTCTCCAAGGAACTGCACGGTCCTCGGCGTCTATCCGGCGCACAAATTCCGCGACACCTTCAAGGAAGAGAGCGACGACGAATAAGGGCCTTCCGGGCCGCGCCTGTTTTAGGCCACGAGCCCGGAATCCCGCCGTCGCCCCGCTGGGAAACCTGCCTACCGCGTCATGCGGTCTTCGGCCTTGAAGTATTTGCGCGCGTGCGCGACCAGCTGACCGTCGCTCGGATGATCGACCGTCTCGACGCCCGGCGATCAGCTTCTTCAGCGTCGCGTCGTGGCTTTCGACGTGCTTGACCAGTTCGTTCTTGGCGTTGCCCGGCCCGGTGATCAGCACGGCGCCGGCATCGGCGACCGACTGCGCCACCGCATGCAGGAATTCATGGTCGCCGGCCGGCGTGCCCGCTGCCGATCGAACCGGCCTTGTGATGCAGGTGCTTGGTCGGATGGTCCGGATGGAGGATGAGCTTGTCGATCTCGGTCGGGCTGAAATGAAAGACCCGCGCCTCGCGGTGGTCGATCCAGACAACGGCATGATAATGGCTCATCGCTAACGTCCCTTCGCAATCAGTCCTGTCAGCCGGGACCGTCCGGCTGTTTGAATATAGTGCGCCGGATCGCCGCCGGCGGCTTTGATCTAGCGCATGGTGGCCTCCTTCCTTCGGCTTGCCCCCTTGATCGCCGGGCCGCAAACGGCTTGAACTGGCGGACACACGACCCGGCGAAAAATCGCGGGCATTCGGGAGGTACCATGCAATCGGAACACAGAGTGGCTCTGGTCACCGGCGCGGCGCGCGGCATCGGGCTCGCCACCGCCAAGCGCTTTCTGGCGGACGGCTACAAGGTCGCGCTGCTCGACATCAATTCCGAGACCCTCCACGCCGCCCACGCCACGCTGGCCGGCGACCACGACATCATGGCGATCGAATGTGACGTGTCGCAGCCCGACGCGGTGGCGCTGGCGTTCGACGCCGTCGGCCGCCAGTTCGGCCGGCTCGATGCGCTGGTCAACAATGCCGGCATCGCCATCTTCAAGCCGATCCTCGACGTCACCTTTGAGGACTGGTCGCGCGTGCTGGCGGTGAACCTCAGCGGGCCGTTCCTGTGCACGCAGGCCGCGGCGCCGATGATGCGCGATCACGGCGGGGGATCAATCGTCAACATCACCTCGATCTCGGGTCTGCGCGCCTCGACGCTGCGCACGGCCTACGGCACCAGCAAGGCCGGGCTCGCCCATCTCACCAAGCAGCAGGCGGCCGAGCTCGCGCAATACGGCATCCGCGTCAACGCGGTGGCGCCCGGGCCGGTCGACACTGCGATGGCTAAAGCCGTGCACACGCCGGAAATCCGCGCCGACTATCACGACCACATGCCGCTCAACCGCTACGGCCTTGAGGAGGAACTGGCGGAAGCGATCTACTTCCTGTGCAGCGACAAGGCGAGCTACATCACCGGGCAGATCCTGTGCGTCGATGGCGGCTTCGATTCCACCGGCATTGGCTTGCCGACCTTGCGCAAGGAAATGAGGAATAGCTGATTTCCCTCTCCCCGCATAAGCGAGCGGACGCTCGCCGTTTGGCGAGCTATCCGGGGAGAGGTTAGCCCCTCGCCGCCTCCCACCAATCCACAAACCCCGGCGACAGCTTGCGCAGCCGCTCGATATCGACGCGGCCGGAGCGCGTGATGTAGCTCATGGCGAAATCGGCGGGCGCGCAGCTTCATGTGCTCGCCGAAATGCTCATACCAGGTGGCGCTGTCATTGGCGCCGCCAACCAGCTTTTCCAGCACCGGGCGGCGCGCCGTTCGTAAGCGGCGAACGCGGCCGCAATGTCCTTCGGATGCGCGGCCAGCGCCTTGTCGAGCGCGATGGCGTCTTCCAACGCCAGCCGCGTGCCCGAGCCGATGGAGAAATGCGCGGTGTGCAGGGCGTCACCCATGAGCACATATTTGCCATGCGACCAGCGCGCATTGTGCACCAGCGGAAATTGCCGCCAGATCGAATTGTTGGCGATCAAGGGTTCGCCTTGCAGCGTCGCCGCGAAAACATTTTCGCAGAAGGCTTGCGATTGCGCGGCATCCAACTGCGCCAACCCGGCCCGCGCGAAAGTCTCGGCGCCGGTCTCAACGATGAAGGTCGAGCGATCCGGCGCGTAGCGGTAATGATGCGCGTTGAACGGGCCCCACTCGGTATCGACGAAGGTCTGCGTCAGCGTCTCGAACACTTGGCTCGTGCCGAACCAGGCGAAGCGGTTGGTGAGATGGCCGACTCTGGCGCCGAGTTCGCTGGCATAAGTCCGCCGCACCAGCGAATTGACGCCGTCGGCGCCGACGACGAGATCGAATTCCGACAGATCGTCGAGCGAGCGCACCGCGCAGCCGAAGATCGTCGTGGCGTTGACCGACGCGGCGCGCGCCTGCAGCAGTTGCAGCAGCTTGCAGCCGCTCGATGGCGGCAAAGCCGATGCCGTCGATGACGATGCGCTCGCGCGGGTGATTGAGCGTCATGTCGCGCCAGGATTCCATATACGGCACGATGGCCGCGTAGGTGTCCTCGTCGTCCTCGCGCAGGAAGTCGAGCGCGCGATCGGAGAACACGACGCCGAAGCCGAAGGTGGCGTCGGCCGCGTTCTGCTCGATCACGGTGACGTCGGCAGCCGGCGCGCGGCGCTTGATGAGATAAGCGAGATAAAGGCCGGCTGGACCGGCGCCGAGGATGGCGATGCGCATGGCGCGAGTGTGTCATACCGGGCGGGCGCGCGGTATCCGGCCTCACCAGAAAGATATTTCGCGAGCGACCCTAGATAGTCTGGTTGTACTCGCCGACGTCCGGGAAGGTCCGCAGCACGCCATCGACGGACTTGAACATCTCGCGCATGCGCGCTTCGGACACCGGGCTCTCGACGACCACGACGAGCTCCGGCTTGTTCGACGAGGCGCGCACCAAGCCCCAGGTGCCGTCCTCGACCGTGACGCGCACGCCATTGACGGTGACGAGGTCACGGATCGGCTGGCCGGCAAAGCGCGAGCCGTCCTTCTTCAGGCCCTCGAAATGCTTCACCACGGCATCGACGATGCCGTATTTCTTCTCGTCGTCGCAGTGCGGCGCCATGGTCGGCGAGCCCCAGGTCTTGGGCAGCGCCTTGCGCAGATCGGCCATCGTCTTGCCCGGGTTGCGATCAAGCATGTCGCAAACCGCGAGCGCGAAGATCATGCCATCGTCATAGCCGCGGCCGAACGGCGCGGTTAAAGAAGAAGTGGCCGGACTTCTCGAAGCCCGGCCACCGCGCCGAGTTCGTTGACGCGGCGCTTGATGTAGGAGTGGCCGGTCTTCCAGTAATCGACCTTGACGCCGTTCGCTTTCAGCACCGGATCGGTCAGGAACAGCCCGGTCGATTTCACATCGACCACGAAGGTCGCGTTCTTGTGCAGGCTCGACATGTCGCGCGCCAGCATGACGCCGACCTTGTCGGCGAAAATCTCCTCGCCCTCGTTGTCGACGACGCCGCAGCGGTCGCCGTCGCCGTCGAAGCCGAGCGCGACGTCGGCCTTGTTCATGAGCACCGCATCGCGCATGGCGTGCAGCATCTTCATGTCTTCGGTGTTCGGATTGTAGCGCGGAAAGGTGTGATCGAGATTGCAATCGAGCGGCACCACTTCGCAGCCGATGGCTTCGAGAATGCGCGGCGCGAAGGCGCCCGCCGTGCCGTTGCCGCAGGCCGCCACGACTTTCAGCTTGCGCTTGATCTTCGGCCGCTTGGTCAGATCGGCGATGTAGCGGTCGGGGAAATTCTCGACGAACACATAAGAGCCGCCGCCCTTGAGATCGAATTTGGCGCCGAGCACGATCTCCTTGAGCCGCGTCATCTCCTGCGGGCCGAAGGTCAGCGGCCGGTTGGCGCCCATCTTGACGCCGGTCCAGCCGTTATCGTTGTGCGAGGCAGTCACCATCGCGACGCAGGGCACGTCGAGATCAAACTGCGCGAAATAGGCCATCGGCGTCATGCACAGGCCGATGTCATGGACCTTGCAGCCGGCGGCCAGCAGGCCCGAAATCAATGCCATCTTCACCGACGCCGAATAGCTGCGGAAATCGTGACCGGTGACGATCTCGGGCTTGACGCCCATTTCCTTGATCAGCGTGCCGAGCCCCATCCCGAGCGCCTGCAGGCCCATCAGGTTGATTTCTTTTTCGAGCAGCCAGCGCGCATCGTATTCGCGGAAGCCGGTCGGCTTCACCAGCGGCGAAGACTCATAGGCATAGGTATTGGGCGTCAGCGCGGGCTTCGGGGTCGGATACATCAAGTCCTCGAGCTGGGATACGGAATGGCGGGAAACGTCATATCCTAACGCAGCTAGGCGGCAAATAGGTCCGCATTGGGGCTGAGATGACCGGCCTATTGCTCGAGAATCATGTGCCCGTCGGCGACCTGGTAGCGCTTCAGCTTCGACAGGAACGACATGCCGAGCAGGTTTTGGCCCAGAATTTCGTCCGGCAGCACAAGGGCGCGGACGTCCTCGACACGGATGCCGCCGAGCTCGATACGGTCGATCGTGGCCGGCGCGGCCTTGACCTTGCCATTGGCGGTCGAAACGACGGCGGTATAGTCCACCGGCATGGGATGGATCCCGATGCGCCCGGCATCGGACTCGCGAAGAATGACCAAAGTCGCGCCGGTGTCGACGATGAAGTCGATGCCGTGACCGAAAATCCGCGCCTCGATTTCAAAATGGCCGCCGCGACCGCCGTCGATCGTCAGCGAACGGCCTGACGAGGCAGGCGCGGCCGGTGCAGCCGGCGCTTCGGCCACCGCGACGTCCTGCTTCGGCTTGTCGAAGGCATGGTCGATCATGCGCACGGCATAGCCGCCCGCGATCAGCACGAGACTGGCGATAATCAGCATCAGCCGGATCATGGCGGCAGGCTACCACGCGCGCCCGCCATCAGGCTTAACGCCACCCGGCCGAGCCAGGCGGATGGTGAGCGAGCGGTTAAGGGTCAGGTGCCGCGCGGCCTCAAGTCCCGCGGGGCTTATGTCCCACGGGGTTTGGCGCGGCGGGTCGGCAGCGCCGACGCCGGGTCGTCCGGCCACGGATGCCGGGGGTACCGGCCGCGCATGTCGGTGCGGACGTCGGCATAGGAGCCGCGCCAGAAGCCGGGGAGGTCGCGAGTGATCTGCACCGGCTTATGACCGGGCGACAGCAATTCGATGACCAGCGGAATGCGCCCCGCCGCGATCGAGGGGTGCTGCGACAGGCCGAACAATTCCTGCAGGCGGATCGGAGATGGTCGGCCCCTGCTCGGCTTCGTAGTCGATGGTCGCATGGGTGCCGGTCGGCGCGGTGAAATGCGTCGGCGCTTCCTCGTCGAGCCGGCGGCGCATATTCCAGGGCACCTGATTGCTCACCGCGTCGAACAAGTCGCCCGCTGAAATCTGGCCGCGCGCGGTCTTGTCCATCAGCAAGGGCTCGAGCCAGTCGGCGGCGCTTTGCGCCAGTCCCTCGTCCGATAGATCGGGCCACTCGTCGCCTTCGGCCTGGCGCAGAAATTGGACGCGGGTGCGGAATTGCAGCGCCGCCTTGCTCCAGTCGAGCTTACCGAGGCCTTGCGCGATCAGCCCCTGCGCGAAAATGTGGGCGGTGTCGGCGTCGGGCGTCACCTGCTTGATCTGTTCGGCCAGCACGATCGCGCCGAGCCGGCGCGTGCGCCGCGCGCGCAGCGATGCGGTGGCGTTGTCGAAGGTCACGGCGTCGCGGTCTTCGATCTTGTCGGCGAAACGTTGCTCGATCTCGCTGAGCGCAATCGGCGCCGCCAGCACAATGCGGCTGGCATTGGCCGTGCCGGTCAGTTCAGCGACGACGATGAACGGTTCGCGCGCCAACGCGGACAGTCTGATCCACCAAACCGCCGCGGCCATTGGCCAGCAGGAAGGCGCCGCCGCTGCCGCGATTCTTGGCGACGCGGTCGGGATAGGCGAGCGACAGGATGGCGCCGACCGACATGTCGCCATCGCCGTTGCCGGCCGCCCATCGCTTCGCCATGGCCCGCGCGTCCTCGGCGCGGCGCGAGCGGTCGCGGCGGAATTGGTCGAGACGATGCGTGAGATCGACATCGTCGCCGCCGAGGCCGCGCTCGGTGAGGATCGCGGCGATGTTCGCCGCTTGCGCGCCCGCGCCTTCTTCGCCGGCATCGACCACCATGCGCGCCAGCCGCGGCGGCAACGGCAGCGCGCGCAGCTTGCGGCCTTCCTCGGTGATGCGGCCCTGCGCATCGAGCGCGCCGAGTTCGGCGAGCAGCGCGCGGGCTTCCTTCATCGCCGCCTGCGGCGGCGCATCGAGGAAGGCGAGCTTGCTGGCATCGCTCGCGCCCCATTGCGCCAGATCGAGCACGAAGCTCGACAGATCGGCGGACAGAATTTCCGGCCGCGTATAGGCATCGAACGAGCCGGTCTGCGGCTCGTCCCACAGGCGATAACAAACGCCCGGCTCGGTGCGGCCGGCACGGCCGCGGCGCTGGTCGGCGGCGGCGCGCGACACGCGCACGGTCTCGAGCCGCGTCAGCGCGACATCGGGCTCGTAGCGCGGCACGCGGGAGAGGCCCGAATCGATGACGACGCGCACGCCCTCGATGGTCAGCGAGGTTTCGGCGATCGAGGTCGCCAGCACCACCTTGCGCTTGCCCTTCGGCGCCGGCGAAATGGCGCGGTCCTGGTCGCGCGCCTCGAGCGCACCGTAGAGCGCGACGATATCGACGTCCGGATCGCGCACGTCGTCCTTCAGCATGGTCTCGGTGCGGCGGATTTCGCCGGCGCCCGGCAGAAACACCAGCAGCGAACCGGTATCGGCGCGCAGCGCGCGCTTCACCGCATCCGCCACCTGCCGCTCGATGCGCTCGCGCGGATCGCGGCCGAGATAGCGCGTCTCGACCGGAAAGGCGCGGCCTTCGCTCGTGACGACCGGCGCGTCGCGCAGCAGCGCCGCGACGCGCGCGCCGTCGAGCGTCGCCGACATCACCAGGACTTTGAGATCGTCGCGCAGGCCCTCCTGGACGTCGCGCGCCAAGCGCGAGCCCGAGGTCGGCGTCGAGCGAGCGTTCGTGGAATTCGTCGAACAGCACGGCGGCGATACCGTCGAGCGAGGGATCGTCGAGCACCAGCCGCGTGAACACGCCTTCGGTGACGACCTCGATGCGGGTCTTCTTCGAAATCTTCGAGCCGAAGCGCACGCGCAGGCCGACCGTGTCGCCGACCTGTTCGCCAAGCGTCGCCGCCATGCGCGCGGCCGCGGCGCGCGCGGCGAGCCGGCGCGGCTCGAGCAGCAGGATCTTCTTGTCCTTGGCCCACGGCTCGTCGAGCAGCACCAGCGGCACGCGCGTGGTCTTGCCGGCGCCGGGCGGCGCCACCAGCACGGCGGCCTCGCGCGCGCGTAACGCCTCAATCAGGCGCGGCAGCGCGTCGTCGATGGGGAGCGGGGAAGAGAAGGTTCGCATGGGTCGTTCTTACCTCTCCCCGCGTGCCGGGAGAGGTCGACATCCGAGCGTCAGCGAGGATGTCGGGTGAGGGGCATCTGGCTGTATACGACAAATCCGACGCCCCCTCACCCGGCTCGCCGCTTCAAGCGGCTCGCCACCCTCTCCCCGCAAGCGGGGAGAGGGAAGGAACGGCGACGCTCTCAATGCTTCAGTCCCCGGCCCGACGCCCTCATAGACGAAGCCATGGCGGGTGAGTTCGTCGGGGCGGTAGATGTTGCGCAGATCGACCAGCACCGGCTTCGCCATCACGCGCCTTGAGCCGGGCGAAGTCGAGCGCGCGGAACTGCTCCCATTCGGTGACGATCACCAGCGCCGAGGCGCCCTCGGCGCAGTCATAGGCGTCGTGGCAATAGGTCACGTTCGACAGATAATGCCCTGGCCTGCTTCCATGCCGACCGGATCGTAGGCGCGCACCTGCGCGCCCATGTCCTGCAGCGCCGCGATCAGCGGGATCGACGGCGCCTCGCGCATGTCGTCGGTGTTCGGCTTGAAGGTGAGCCCCAGCACCGCGACGGTCTTGCCGCGGATGTCGCCATCGAAGCGCGTGCGACACCTTGCGCGCCATCGCCCGCTTGCGGTTGTCGTTGACCGCCACGACGGCCTCGACGATGCGCAGCGGCGTGTCGTGATCCAGCCCGGTTTTCAGCAGCGCCAGCGTGTCCTTGGGAAAGCACGAGCCGCCATAGCCGGGACCGGCGTGCAGGAACTTGGCGCCGATACGATTGTCGAGGCCAATGCCGCGCGCGATCTCCTGCACGTCGGCGCCGACCTTCTCGGCCAGAGTCGGCGATCTCGTTGATGAAGGTGATCTTGGTGGCGAGGAACGCGTTGGCCGCGTATTTGATCAGCTCGGCGGTGCGCCGGCCGGTGAACATGATCGGCGAACGGTTGAGATAGAGCGGCCGATAGAGTTCGGTCATCACCGCCTTGGCGCGCTCGTCCTCGGTGCCGACGACGATGCGGTCGGGATGCTTGAAGTCCTGGATGGCGGCGCCTTCGCGCAGGAATTCCGGGTTGGACACGACCGCCACTTCGGCGTCGGGCCGCGCCTCGCGGATGATGCGCTCGACCTCGTCGCCGGTGCCGACCGGCACGGTCGACTTGGTGACCACCACGGTGAAGCCGTCGAGCGCCGCGGCGATCTCGCGCGCGGCATCGTAAACAAAGCTGAGATCGGCATGACCGTCGCCGCGGCGCGACGGCGTGCCGACGGCGATGAACACCGCGTCGGCATCCTTGACCGCGGCGGCGAGATCGGTGGTGAATTTGAGCCGGCCGGCCTTGGCGTTAAGGGCGACGAGCTCAGTCAGTCCCGGCTCGTAGATCGGTACCACGCCGGCATTGAGCGAATTAATCTTACCTTTGTCTTTATCGACGCAGGTCACCTCATGGCCGAAGTCGGCAAAGCAGGCCCCTGAGACCAGGCCGACATAGCCAGAGCCGATCATCGCGACGCGCATTTTTCCAAACCGTATCCGAGGGCAAGATAGTTAACCGAATGGAGCTGCCGCTCACGCCCCGTTCCTTAGCAGAGCGCCCGGCCGGAAGCGAGAGAGTCCAAGTCGGGCCCAGTTTCTGCGATCCCGTAAAGGGGAAAGAAACGTTGGCCTGTCACAAGGCTATCATGAACGGGACCGATAAAATGCCAACACAAATGCATGAAGGGCGTGTCGACTGGGTCGATTACGCCAAAGGCTTTTGCATCGTCTTCGTCGTGATGATGCACTCCGTGCTCGGCGTTGAAGCCGCCGCCGGCCAAAACGGCTGGATGAATTACGTGGTCGAATTCGCGCGGCCGTTCCGCATGCCCGATTTCTTCATGATCTCGGGCCTGTTCCTCGCCAATGTCATCGATCGCGACTGGCGCATCTATCTCGACCGCAAGGTCGTGCACTTCTTCTATTTCTATCTGCTGTGGACCGCGATCCAGTTCGCCTTCAAGGCGCCCGGCATCGCCGCCGAAGGCGGTATCGGTCAGGTCATCCGCATGTACCTGGTGTCGTTCATCGACCCGTTCGGCACCTTGTGGTTCATCTATCTGCTGCCGATCTTCTTCGTCTTCATCAAGCTCACCAAGCGCGTGCCGTGGCCGGTGCTGTGGCTCATCGGCGCCGCCATGGAAATCTCGCACGTCGAGACCGGCTGGATGATCCCGGACGAATTCGCCGCGCGCTTCGTCTATGTCTATACCGGCTACATCGCCGCACGTTACATCTTCGCCGTGACCGCCTGGGCGCAGGCCAGGCCGCAGCTCGGTATGGCCGCGCTCGTGGTCTGGGGCGTCGTCAATGGCGTCATGGTCCAGGCCGGCCTCGCCGCCCTGCCGTTCTACTCGCTGGCGCTCGGCCTTGTCGGTGCCGCGGCGGTCGCCACCATCGCGTCGCTGCTGGCGCTGCACGACGTGTTCAAGCCGCTGCGCTATTGCGGCCGCAACTCGATCGTCATTTATCTCGCCTTCTTCCTGCCGATGGCCGCTTCGCGCGTCGGTGCTGCTCAAGACCCATATCATCAACGACATCGGCACCATTTCGGTGATCGTCACGGCGGTCGGCGTGATCGGCTCGCTCCTCCTGTTCTGGGCGGTGCGCGGCACCTTCCTCAAGTTCCTGTTCGAGCGCCCGGCCATGTTCTGGCTGACGCCGAAGAAGGCCAAGAAAGCGGAGCCGGCGCTGACCCTGCAGCCCGCGGAATAAAAGGCGTCCACAGGCCCGCTCCGGCGCATTGATTTACAACGCGGCACGGCCCACATTCGGGCCATGCCGACATCCAAGACCTCCAAATCCGCCCCGAAATCTGCCGCCAAATCGGCCGAGAAGCCGAAGGCGGCGACCAAGGCCGGCGCCGCGCCCGCCAATCCGGCCGCGCGCGCCCTGAAAAAGGGCGACCATGTCTTCCTGGTCGACGGCTCGGGCTTCATCTTCCGCGCCTATCACGCGCTGCCGCCGCTGACCCGCAAGTCCGACGGCCTGCCGGTCGGCGCCGTGCTCGGCTTCTGCAACATGCTGTGGAAGCTGCTCGCCGAGATGAAACCGGACGACAAGCCGACCCATCTCGCCGTCATCTTCGACAAGTCGCGAGCAGACCTTCCGCAACGAAATCTACCCCGACTACAAGGCGCACCGCCCCGAGCCGCCGGACGACCTGATGCCGCAGTTCCCGCTGATGCGCGACGCGGTGCGCGCCTTCGACCTCGCCGGCTCGAGACAGGCCGGCTACGAGGCCGACGACCTCATCGCCACCTATGCCGCGCCAGGCCTGCGACGCCGGCGCCACAGGTGACTCATCGTCTCCTCCGACAAGGACCTGATGCAGCTCGTCGGCGACAGGTCGTCTACGATTTCGAATGCACGACACCGATAACGGACAGAGCGCATCGACCGCGCCGAGGTGATCGAGAATTTCGGCGTGCCGCCGGAGAAGGTGATCGACGTCCAGGCGCTGGTCGGCGACACCTCCGACAACGTGCCCGGCGTGCCCGGCATCGGCATCAAGACCGCCGCGCAGCTGATCGGCGAATATGGCGACCTCGAAACGCTGCTCGCCCACGCCGACGAGATCAAGCAGCCCAAGCGCCGCGAGATCGCTGATCGACTATCGCCGACCAGGCGCGCATGTCGCAAGCGCTGGTGACGCTCGACGACGACGTCGCCGCTCGACGTCGCTGTCGCCGAGCTCGCGGTGCGCGAGCCCGACGCCGAGAAGCTCATCGCCTTCCTCAAGGCGATGGAGTTCACCACGCTCACCCGGCGCGTCGCCGAGGCGACCGGCATCGATGCCAGCGCGATCGAGGCCGACCCGCCAAGCTCGACCTCGCATCGCCGCCACCTGGCCGGCCGCGGGTGCGCGCCGCGCCAGCGACGCCGGGCTGGGGCCGACGTCGGAACGCCCGCCTCCCGGCGCCTGCGGCGGCCGCCCGCCGCCAATCGGCGGGAGGGACGAGTCCCGGCGCGCTGACGCCGCTCTCGCCGCTGCCGCCGCGGCCGGCGAAGGCCGCGCACCGTCCCCATCGACCGCAGCGAACTACGAGACGGTCGCACGCTCGACGCGGCTCGACGCCTGGATCGCCGAGGCGCTCGATCTCGGCCGCGTCGCCGTCGACACCGAGACCACCTCGCTCGATCCGATGCAGGCGGAGCTGTGTCGGCATCAGCCTCGCCACCGCGCCGGGCAGAGGCCGCCTACGTGCCGCTCGGCCACACAAGGATCGGCGCGCGGCGATCTGCTCGGCGGCGGCCGCGTCGCACGGCCAGATCCCGGAGGCCGAGGCGCTCGCCCGCCTGAAGCCGCTGCTCGAAGACGCCGTCGGTCCTCAAGATCGCGCAGAACCTCAAATTCGACTACCGTCCTCTTCGCCCGCCACGGCATCGATGTCGCGCCCTATGACGACACCATGCTGATCTCCTATGCGCTCGACGCCGGCAAGGGCGGCAACGGCATGGACGAGCTCGCCGAAGCGCTGGCTCGGCCACACGCCGATCTCCTTCAAGGACGTCGCCGGCTCCGGCAAGGCGCAGGTCACCTTCGACCGCGTCGCCGCTCGACCGCGCCACCGAATACGCCGCCGAGGACGCCGACGTCACGCTGCGCCTGTGGCTGGCGCTGAAGCCGCGCCTCGCCGCCGAGCACATGCGTCACCGTCTACGAGACGCTGGAGCGGCCGCTGGTGCCGGTGCTGGCGCGCATGGAGGAGCGCGGCATCACGGTCGACCGCCAGATCCTGTCGCGGCTCTCCGGCGAGTTCGCCCAGAAGCTCGGCGGCCTCGAGGACGAGATCTACGAGCTCGCCGGCGAAGCAGTTCAACATCGGCTCGCCCAAGCAGCTCGGCGATATCCTCTTCGGCAAGTTCGGCCTGCCCGGCGGCAAGAAGACCAAGACCGGCGCCTGGTCGACCGGCGCCGACGTGCTCGACGAGCTCGCCGCAGCCGGCAACGACGCTGCCGCGCGCATTCTCGACTGGCGCCAGCTCTCCAAGCTGAAATCGACCTATACCGACGCGCTGCCGAGCTTCATCAACCCGACGACCGGCCGCGTCCACACCTCCTATGCGCTCGCCTCCACCACCACCGGCCGCCTGTCCTCGTCCGACCCCAACCTGCAGAACATCCCGATCCGCACCGAGGAAGGCCGCAACATCCGCACCGCCTTCGTCGCCGAGCAGGGCATGAAGCTGGTCTCGGCCGACTACAGCCAGATCGAGCTGCGCCTGCTCGCCCATGTCGCCGACATCCCGGCGCTGCAGCAGGCCTTCGCCGACGGCCTCGACATCCACGCCATGACGGCGTCGGAGATGTTCGGCGTGCCGGTCAAGGGCATGCCGAGCGAGGTCCGCCGCCGCGCCAAGGCGATCAATTTCGGCATCATCTACGGCATTTCGGCCTTTGGCCTGGCCAACCAGCTCGGCATCGCGCGCAGGAGGCCGGCGACTACATCAAGAAGTATTTCGAGCGCTTCCCCGGCATCCGCGACTACATGGAGGCGATGCGCGGAAGGTGCCGCGCGGACGGCTACGTCTCCACCCTCTTCGGCCGCAAGTTCCACTTCCCCGACGTCAAGGCGTCGCAACCCGCCGAGCGCGCCTTCATCGACCGCGCCGCCATCAACGCGCCCATCCAGGGCTCGGCCGCCGACATCATCCGCCGCGCCATGATCCGCATGGAGCCGGCGCTGGCCGCGGCGCGGCTCTCCGGCGCGATGCTGCTGCAGGTGCATGACGAACTGATCTTCGAGGTGCCGGAGAGCGAGGTCGACGACACCATCGCCGTCGTCACGCGACGTCATGGAAGGCCGCCGAGCCGGCGGTCGCGCTCTCCGTGCCGCTGCAGGTCGACGCCCGCGCCGCCGACAACTGGGACGAGGCGCATTGATGCCACACGAAACGACGCTGTTCGCCTTCGCCGCCGTCGCCCTGGCCATGGTGCTGACGCCCGGCCCGAACATGATCTACCTGATCTCGCGCTCGATCACGCAGGGCGCCGCCGCCGGCCTGATCTCACTCGCGGGCGTCGCGCTCGGCTTCGTCTTCTACATGCTGTGCACGGCCTTCGGCATCACCGCGCTGGTCTTCGCCGTGCCCTACGCCTACGACGCGCTGCGGTTCGCCGGCGCGGCCTATCTCCTCTGGCTGGCCTGGCAGGCGCTCAAGCCCGGCGGCCGCTCGCCCTTCCAGGTCGAAAGAATTGCCAATCGACAGCCCGCGGCGGCTTTTTGCGATGGGCCTTCTCACCAACCTGCTCAATCCGAAGATCGCGATGCTCTACCTTGCACTGTTGCCGCAACTTCATCGATCCGGCGCAGAGCGTGCTGCGCGCAATCCGTTGTGCTCGGTGGCGTGCAGATCGCGATCAGCATCACCGTCAACTCGATGATCGCCCTCGCCGCCGGATCGATCGCCGCGTTCCTGTCGACGCGGCCGAAATGGCTGCTGGCGCAGCGCTGGGTGATGGGCACCGTGCTCGGCGGCCTCGCCGTGCGCCTCGCGCTGGAGAGCCGGAAGTAGATCGTCGCGCTCACATCTCGCTCAGGAAGCGCTGAAACGCCGGATTGGCCTGAGCGCATCGCCGCCGGCGCGTGACAACTCATCGACGCTGTCGGCCGGCAGCGTGAAGCTGGTCGGCACGGCATTGAGCAGTTTGGCGCGCTCGGGCCCGAGCTGGTCGAACGAAATGCGGGCGACGGTGAATTCGAGGTCGTGGCAATTCCACGGACCGCCGCGACCGCGCAGACGGCTCACCTCCGCCGGCTTCAGGCCGCAGCGCCATCGCACGATCGGCTCGCGCCAGGACTTCATCGTCGCCTCGAAGGCGGAGTAGCTCGACTGCGAATTGGCATCGACCAGCACGTCGACCACGGCGCCGAACAGATCCTTGCCCGCCGGTCCTTCCAGCGTTTTCGACCAGTCGCCCTTCGGCCCCTGGCCGGCATCGACGACCAGGAACATCAATCGCCGCAGATTGACCGCCTCTTCCGGGCGCAGCGGTCCGTAAGGCGTCGTTTGCCCAGCGCGCATGATGGTGATGCCGGACACGCCCTGATTGTCGGTCAGGCCGCCGTCGAACAGCTTGACGTATTTCACCCTGCCGTCGCGGATGTCCGTCATGCCGCGGGCGTAAGCGCGCAGCAGCGGCGACGCATCGAGGTTCGTCGGCCGCCGCCGTCGACCCAGGCCGGCAGCGGCGTCCGGCATTCATCGGGAAAGGTCTCGATCACCACCGGCGCGAAGGCGCCCGGCACGGCCGCCGAAGCGGCGACCGCCGCCGCGATCGGATATTGCGTGATGTCGCTGCACGCGGCGGCGAAAGTCTGCGGCGAGAACAGAAACGGCGTGCGGTTGTAGATGTCGGTGGCGTTGATCACCACGACCGGCCGTCGCCGCACCGCCAGATCGCCGAAGGTCGCATCGTGGTAGAGGTGCGCGTTGAACCAGTCGCGCAGCTTGGTGTCGGTGTTGGCGCCGCCGCCGAGCGCGCGGCGAAACGTTGACGAGCGAGAAGCTCGTGTCGAGCTGCGCCATCACGTCCTGGGTCAGGATAGCGGGCGCGGAAGTCGGTCAGCGCGGCCGTGCCCTTCAGGCCGAAATAGGCCGCCATGATCGAGCCGCCCGAGACGCCCGAGACCACGCCGACGTTATCGATGAGCCGCACCTGGGCCGCGTTTGGACGTCGGCGTCTGCGCCATGTCGCTCGAGCACGCCATCGGCAAAAGCCGCCGCGCGCGTGCCGCCGCCGGAGAAGGCCAGGCCGATCACGGTGTCGTGCGGGCCGGCGACCTGCTTCGGTGCTGCCGCATGCCGCCGCATCGGCGCCGGCGATCGTGCCGGTGAAAGGCGTGGCGACTGGGCGCGTTCAGCGGCTGGTTATAGACGCTGGCGCAGGCGCCGAGCGCCAGCGCGAAGCATGCGCGGACGCGCAGGCGGTCCTGATACGCATGAACCCCACCGGCACCTTCCGAGGCGGGCCAGCCTCGCTTGTCGTCGACGGCCTTGTCCCGGCCAGTGACAATCTACTGGATTGCCATCCGTCAGTCCAGCAACGGCTTCATCACCGCATAGAGCGCGTTCTTCGCCTCGAAGCCGATACCCGGAATCGCCGGCATGGCATGCGGCTGTCGTTGACCTTGCGGTGTCGTCGGCGAAGCCGCCGAACGGCGCGAACACCTGCGGATAGCTCTCATTGCCGCCGAGGCCGAGACCGACCGCGATGTTCAGCGCAAACTGATGCCCGCCATGCGGCACGCAGCGCCGCGGGCTCCAGCCATGGGCACGCAGCATGTCGAGCGTGCGCAGATATTCGACCAGGCCGTAGGACAACGCCGGATCGAATTGCAGCCAGTCCCTGTCGGCACGCAGTCCGCCGTGGCGGATCAGGTTGCGCGCGTCCTGCATCGAGAACAGGTTCTCGCCGGTGGCGAGCGGCGGCCGATAGCGCGTCGCCAGCGCGGCGTGCAACAGATAGTCGAGCGGATCGAGCGGCTCCTCGTACCACTTAAGATTATACGGCGCGATGGCGTCGCCGCAGGCAATCGCCTCATCGAGATCGTAACGGCCGTTGACGTCGACGCAGAGATTCTCGCCCTTGCCGCCGACGATCTTCAGCACCGCCTCGATGCGCTTGATGATCGTCGGCGAGCGGCACGCCGCCGATCTTCATCTTCACGGTGGAATAGCCGAGGTCGAGATAGCGCTTCATCTCGTCCTGCAGCGCCGAGATGTCCTTGTCCGGATAGTAATAGCCGCCGGCGGCATAGACCCAGGCTGTGTCGTCGGCCTTGCCGCCATTGTAGCGGTCGGCCAGCAGCTTCCACAGCGGCACGCCTTCGGCTTTCGCCACCGCGTCCCACAGCGCCATGTCGAGCACGCCGACGGCGACCGAGCGCTCGCCATGGCCGCCGGGCTTTTCGTTCTTCATCATCGCCGCCCAGGCCTTGGCCGGATCGATGAGACCGCGCTCGTCCTGGATCGTCTCCGGCTTGGCGTCGCGCAGGCGCGGGATGAAGCGCTCGCGCAGCAAGCCTTGCGGGGCGTAGCGGCCGTTCGAATTGAAGCCGAAGCCGACGACCTTTTTGCCGTCGCGCACAACGTCAGTGTGGATCGCCACCACGCTCGCCGTCATCGTCGAGAAATCGATATAGGCGTTGGCGATGGCCGACGAGATCGGAACGACGATGTCGTGAATGGCGGTGATGCGCATGGAGCCTCTCGAGTCTGGAACGGCCGTTCCTTAAACCGCTACCACCGGCGCCGCCACCCCCTCGCCGCGCAGAGCTGATAACCAGGAATTTACCGCGTCGCGGTTAGCTGTCGGCCTGGCTCCGGCCTCCGGGCCCGCAACCTTCGCCTCCGTGATGCGTTGTTGCGTTGGAAAACGCGCTCGATTGGGCGGTTTAAGGCGAGTGCAGACGTAAACAGGTGGCTGAAGCATGGTGCGTGCCGCCCTCAAGCGTATGGTTCAGGTACTGGCCGTCGGAACCGGTCTCGGCGCCGCTGTCCTGCTGACATGGCCCGCGCCCGCATCCGCCGGATTTTTCGATCGGCTGTTCGGCAGCATCAGCCGCGCCATCGACGGCCCGGCTCCCGCCGCCGTGTCCGATCCATTCACCAGCCTGCTCGACCATCTGGGTGGCAGCAGCGACACCCGCGTCCGCGCCGCGAGCAACGGCCCGGCGAAAGCCTTCTGCGTGCGCAGCTGCGACGGCCACTATTTCCCGGTGCTGGCGCATGCCGGCATGAGCGCGGCCGACGCCTGCCACTCCTTCTGCCCGGCTGCCGAAACCAAACTCTACATGGGCAGCGACATCGACTACGCCACCACCAATGACGGCAGCCGCTACGCCGACATGGCGAACGCCTACGCCTATCGCAAGAAGCTGGTGTCCGGCTGCACCTGCAACGGCCGCAGCGCCTTCGGGCTGGCGCATATCGACGCCACCACCGATCCGACCTTGCGGCCGGGCGACATCGTCGCCACCGAAGGCGGGCTGATGGCCTTCACCGGCAAGGCTGGCGGTGACCGATCGAATGTCGCGGCGAATTTCACGCCGATACAGAACTATGCCGGCCTGTCGAAGGCCGTGCGCAGACAGCTCAGCGCCACCAGGATCGCGCGGCAGGCGCCGCAGCCCGCCGACGTCACGTCGTCGATTCCCGCGGCGGCGCTCAATGCCCGCGCCGAAGCGCCGCCACTGCGGCGTTAAGCAGTGCAATCGTCTCAGCGACGAACGCCCCGAGCGACAGCGAACTCGTCAGCCCCGGCGATTCAATGCCGAACATCTGCACCAGCCCCGGCAGGCCGTGCCCGGCCGGCGTGTCGATGACGAAGTCGGCCGCCGGTTCGCCCGGTCCGGTGAGCTTCGGCCGGATGCCGGAATAATCCGGCGCCAGCGTGCCATCCTGCAAACGCCGGCCAATAGGTGCGGATGCGCTCGTAGAACACGTCCGCCCGCTTCGGATCGACCGGGTAATATGCCTTGTCGATCCATTCGACGTCGGGCCCGAAACGCATGCGGCCGGCGAGATCGAGCGTCACATGGACGCCAAGGCCGCCGGTCACCGGCGTCGGATAGATCAGCCGTGTGAACGCCGGCTTGCCGACGTAGGTGAAATAATTGCCTTTGGCCAGCACCTGCTTCGGTACTCGCGCGGCCGGATAATCCGGCATCGCGCGCGCGATCTTCTGCGCCGACAGGCCGCCGCAATTGATCATCGCATCGAACGCCATCTCGGCCGCCTCGGCTACCGCCGAACGCGACCAGCCACTGGCCGTCCTTGCGCATGGCGCCGGTGACCGGCGTGTTGAAGGCGATGGCGCCGCCGGCATCCTCGATGATCGCCGCGCAAGGCCAGCATGTAGTCATGCGCGCTGACGATGCCAGTCTCGGGCGACAACAGCGCCGCGGTGCAGTTGCAGCGCCGGCTCGAGCGCGCCTGGCCTCGGCCGCGCGTCAGCATGGTCAGCCCTTCGACGCCGTTGATCGCGCCCTGCGCGGCGATCTGTTCGAGCTTGGCGGTCTCGGCATCGCTGGTGGCGACGATCAGCTTGCCGCACTTTCTTGTGCGGCACGCCATGCGAGGCGCAGAAGGCGTAGAGCAGGCGCCGGCCGGCGACGCAGTGCTTCGCCCGCAGCGACCCGGTCGGGTAATACATGCCGCCGTGGATGACCTCGGAATTGCGCGAGGAGATGCCGGTGCCGATGGCGTTCTCGGCCTCGGCCACGATGACCTCGTGGCCTCTCTGCGCGGCCGCCCGGGCCACGGCAGGCCGACAACGCCGGCTCCAATCACCAGGACTTGCATGCGGTTTCAGTCTCGATCGACGGTTAATGGGTCTCAGGAACCGCCTGAATTAGAGAGAAACCATCATTTGCACAAGAATCGGCCTTAACGCCGTTGCCCATGCGGCCTTGACGCGGGCCGCCATATCGGGAGATTCTGAGGGCCTGATCGGGCCTAAAACGCCAGCGGATGGAACGCATGCGATTTGCCAGACTGATTTGTGACGGCCGGACTTGTCCTGGCGGCCTGTGCCATGACCGGCGAAGCCATGGCGGCGGCGCGCTGCGTCAACACCGGCGACTTCAATCGCTGGCTGGCGCAGTTCAAGCAGGAAGCATTGGCCAAAGGCATCTCGCAACAGACCCTCTGCCGCCGCTTCACCCGACATGTATTTCGAGGAGTTGGTGATCAAGCGCGACTCCGGCCAGGGCGTATTCCAGCTCACCTTCCTGCAGTTCGCCAACCGTCTGCTCGGCGGCAAACGCATCCCCAACGGCATCGCCAAGCTCAACGAGCACCGCGCGCTGTTCGGCCGCATCGAGAAGGCCTATGGCGTGCCGGGCGAGGTCATCACCGCGGTGTGGGGCCTCGAGAGCGATTACGGTGCGCTGTTCGGCAAGTTCAAGATCCTGCCGGCGCTGACGACCTTGGCTTATGACTGCCGGCGCGGCGACAAATTCCGCGAGGAGCTGCTCGACGCGCTCAAGATCATCCAGCGCGGCGACAAGACCGTTGATCAGATGACTGGCAACTGGGCCGGCGAATTCGGCGGGATGCAGTTCACGCCGTCGAACTACATCAAATACGGCGTCGATTTCGACGGCGACGGCCACCGCGACCTGGTCAACAGCATCCCGGATACGCTCGCCTCCGCCGCCAATTATCTGCATTCGATCGGCTGGCGCCGCGGCGAACCGTGGCTGCAGGAAGTCAAGGTGCCTGGACCAGATGCCGTGGCAGGAAGCCGACATCGACACCCAGCACCCGCGCTCGCAATGGATTGCCTGGGGCGTCAAGGCCGCGCATGGCGCGCTGCCGAACGACAAGATGCCGGCCTCGCTGATCCTGCCGATGGGCCGCAAGGGACCGGCCTTCCTCGCCTACCAGAACTTCCACGTCTTCACCGACTGGAATTCGTCCTTCGTTTACGCCACCACTGTCGCCTATTTCGCCACGAGGCTCGGCGGCGCGCCGGCGGTGGGCGAGGCTGGCGCCAAGGACATCAAGCCGATCACCACCGAACAGATGATGGAATTGCAGCGTCAGCTCGCCAAGCGCGGCTTCGACGTCGGCGAAGTCGATGGCCGCCTCGGCGCCGGCACGCGCAAGGCGGTGCGCACCATGCAGGTGCGCTACGGCCTGCCGGCCGATTCCTGGCCGACCGCCGAACTGATCACACGGCTTGAGAACGACAAGAACCCGGGCGCTGTCGCGCCGCTGGCCAAACAGACCGAACCTGAAGCGCGGCCGGAGGCGCCCGCCGTGCAACGTCCGGTCACACCGCCGCCGCTTTCAACCGCGGCGCAAAAGGAACAAGACCCGCGTCCAGCCGCGCCGCCGTCGTGCCGCCTCCGCCTCTGCACCAGACGCCGTCCGCGGCGTCGTCGCGCAAGATCACGGTGCGAGTTTGGACCGTGCAAGGCTGCCTGACGCTGCGGATGTCGCCGGGAAAAAGCCCGCGAATATCGCCGGTGCTAGGGCCTGCACAGGCCTGATACCCATTTTCGCCAGAGACAGGGCGGCTCCGCAGCGCCGTAAACTGATGCCACGGAGATTATTCATGGCACGTCACACTTTTTTCTGCATCGACGCGCACACCTGCGGCAACCCGGTGCGCGTCGTCGCCGGCGGCGGGCCGCTGCTGCCGCATGCGCACCATGATCGAGAAGCGCGAGATCTTCCTCCGCGATCACGACTGGGTGCGCACGCGCGCTGATGTTCGAGCCGCGCGGCCATGACGTGATGTCCGGCTCGATCCTCTACCCGTCGACGCGGGAGGATTGCGATGTCGGCGTCCTGTTCATCGAGGTCAGCGGCTGCCTGCCGATGTGCGGCCATGGCACCATCGGCACGGTGACGGTGGCGATCGAGGAAGGCCTGGTCACGCCGCGCGAGCCGGGCAAGCTGGCGATCGAAGCGCCGGCCGGGCGCGTCGACCATCGAATATACGCAGAACGGCCGCTTCGTCGATCAGGTGCGCCTGTTCAACATCGCCAGCTACCTGCATGCCGACCGATGTCGAGATCGACGTGCCGGGCTTGGGCCCGATCAAGTTCGACGTCGCCTATGGCGGCAATTACTACGCCATCATCGAGCCGCAGGAGAACTGGTCGCGGCCTCGACGGCATGCCGCGTGAGCGAGATTCAGCGCCTGTCGCCGATCATCCGCACGCTGGCGCAGGACAAAGTCGCGCCGGTCCATCCGGACGACCAGCGATCAGCGGCGTCACGCCACGTGCCGTGGGCCGACAAGCCGCGCATCGCCCGCGCCCATGCGCGCAACGCCGTGTTCTATGGCGACAAGGCGATCGACCGCTCGCCCTGCGGCACCGGCACGTCGGCGCGGATGGCGCAGCTGGCCGCGCAAGGGCAAGCTCAAGATCGGCGACGACTTCATCCACGAAAGCATCATCGGCAGCATGTTCGACGGCCGGGTCGAGGCGGAAGCCAACGGTCGGCAATCACCGCGCCATCAAGCCCAGCGTCGCCGGCTGGGCGCAGGTCACCGGGCACAACACGATCTTCGTCGACGATCGCGACCCGCTCGCGCACGGCTTTATCGTGGCGTGATCCGCGGTCAACAGTCTCCCGAGTGTCAGGAAAACTTCATGTCGACTGTCGCATCCTCCGCTCGTCATCGCGCCAATCTCGGCGAGATGGATGCCGACTCCAGGGCCTACATGGCCTTGCAGCCGCCGCCGCCCGTCACGCCGGCTTCCTCCGGAGGCTGCGCGCGAAGGCATGCGGCGGGCGCGGCCGTTCAACCAGCCGGACCTGCCGCACGTCGCTTGAGTTCGCGAGTATCAGGTGCCGGGTCCGGGCGGCACGATCCCGGTGCGCTATTATCGCGGCGTCTCGACGCTGACCGGCGAGGCACTGCCGGTGCAGGTTTACTTTCACGGCGGCGGCTGGGTGATCGGCGATCTCGACAGCCACGACTGGGTCTGCCGCGCGGTCGCCAATGCCGCCAATTGCGCCGTCGTCAGTGTCGACTATCGCCTGGCGCCGGAGCACCGCTTTCCGGCCGCCTTCGACGACGCGCTTGCCGCCGCAAATGGGTCGCCGCCAATGCCGCGCTCCTGAACATCGATCCGGCGCGCATCTCGGTCGGCGGCGACAGCGCCGGCGGCAATCTCGCGGCGGCGGTGGCGCTGGCGTTGCGCGACGACGGCACGATCAAGCTGCGCGCGCAGATTCTCACTTATCCGATCGTCGATCTGACCTGGCGCTATGACGAGCGTTTCGCGAAGGGCGTCGCGCTGACCAATGGCGGCATGCGCGACTTCATCGACAAATACGTGCCCGACGCCGGCGCAGCGCCGCGACAGGCGCTGCTCGCCGCTGTTTGCGGCGAGCCTGAAGAGGCCTGCCGCCGGCGCTCGTCATCCTCGCCGGCTTCGATCCGCTCTATGACGAAGGCGAGGCCTATGCCGCGCGCCTGCAGCAGGAAGGCGTCGCCGTCACCGTGTCGCGTTATCCCGGGCAGATGCACGGCTTCGCGTCGCGGCCGAAGCTGCTGCCGAAGTCGCTACGACGCCATCGCCGACATGGCCCGAGTTCTGGAAGCGCATCAGTAGGAGCCAGCGAGTGTCCGAGCCCGACGACGCCGCCGTCCGCCGCGCCAAGCCCGCCGTCGTCTGCTATCCGGTCGGCAACGCTGCCGCGGCCGGACATGGCGATGCTCGAGCGCGCGCGGCAGACCCTGACCAAGGTGTCCGAGAGTCATCGTGCCGCCGCGCGATGCGCGCGCCTTCGAGGTGCCGGCCGGACATTTCTTTCGCATCGTCAGCGATCGAGGGCCCGCAGGTCGGCGACCTCAATCTGTGGAACGCCGCACGATCTGTCGGAGCGCTTCTTCAGCGGCAAGACGCGCGCGCTGCACGCCACCCATGTCACCACCGGCGACCGGCTGTGGAGCACGCTGCCGTTTTTGCGGCCGCTGGCGACCATCACCCATGACACGCTCGGCTGGTACGGCTTCGACGCCGACGGTGGCGGCGTGCACGACGTCATCGGCACGCGCTGCGACCCCTACACCAACCGGCTGCTGTCCGGCGGCGACTATCATCATTGCTGCCATTCCAATCTGACGCGGGCGCTGGCCGCGGCGCGCGGCATGGATGTGCGCGAGGCCGAGCTGCAGGTGCACGACGTGCTCAACGTCTTCATGTGCACCGGCTTCACGCGCGACACGCACCAGTACTTCATGAAGGCGAGCCCGGTGCGGCCGGGCGACTTCATCGAGTTCTTCGCCGAGATCGACCTGCTCGGCGCGCTGTCGGCCTGCCCCGGCGGCGATTGCGGCGCCGAGCATTCGAGCGACACGGCGCGCCTGCTATCCGCTCAAGGTGGAAGTGTTCAAGCCGGCGGACGGCAGCCTGACCGGCTGGCACCGCCGGCAGCGCGAGCGCCTATCCGCGCACGCACGGGCTGTGACGCCCGGCCCGCGCGGCCTATAGAATTTATTAACCATACCGGCTCGACACTGGCTGTCCGATCCACGATCAGACAGCCACGCATGCCCGCGTCCGAAACCAGCAGCTCCGCGCCGAACTTCACCGAGCGCAACGCTCTCATCGACCGCGTCGAAGGCGCGGTGGCGATCGCCGCCCGCCGTCAGACATTCCGCGCCGCGGTCGATCACTCGCTGCAGGAACTGCGCGACGAATGCGCGCGCACCATGGCGCTGATCCGCCACTTGCGGACCTCGCCGCTCTACGACCGCGCCTCGGCCACTCCGCGCTTCGAGGCCGGGCTGGTAGCGCGGGATCATCACCGGGACGAGCCCCGGTGATGAGCGGCGAACGAAAAACAAAAAGGGCGGCCCGCAAGGCCGCCCTTTTGTTTGCAACTGACGAGGCGCCTACTCCGCCGCGATGCTTCACTTCCGGCGCCGCGGCGCTGATGTCAGGCGAGACGTGGCTTTCGTACTTCTCGAAGTTCTTCTGGAACATGCCGACCAGCTCACGCGCGGTCTTGTCGAACTCGGCCTTGTCCTTCCAGGTCTTGAACGGGTTCAAGAGATGCGGCTCGACGCCCGGCACCGAGGTCGGCACCGAGAAGCCGAAATACGGGATCGGTGCGGAAGTCGGCGTTCTTGAGCGAGCCGTTGAGCGCCGCGGTCACCAGCGTGCGCGTCGCCTTGATCGGCATGCGGCGGCCGACGCCGTAGATGCCGCCGGTCCAGCCGGAATTGACCAGCCAGACATCGACCTGGTGCTTGTTGATGTATTCCTTGAGCAGGTCGGCATAGACCGACGGATGACGCGGCAGGAACGGCGCGCCGAAGCAGGTCGAGAATTCCGGCTGCGACGCCGACCAGGCCCTTCTCGGTGCCGGCGACCTTCGCGGTGTAGCCCGACAGGAAGTGATACATCGCCTGTTCGGGCGTCAGCTTGGCGATCGGCGGCATCACGCCGTAGGCGTCGGCGGTGAGGAAGATGATGTTCTTCGGGTGCCGGCGCGGCCGCTGCGCGAGGCGTTCGGAATGAAATCGAGCGGATAGGCCGAACGGGTGTTCTCGGTCTTCGAACCGTCGTCGTAATCCGGCATGCGCGTCTCCGGATCGAACACGACGTTCTCCAGCACGGCGCCGAAGCGGTTGGTCGCGTCCCAGATCATCGGCTCGGCTTCCTGGCTGAGCTTGATGGTCTTGGCGTAGCAGCCGCCTTCGAAGTTGAAGATGCCGTCCGGGCCCCAGCCGGTCTCGTCGTCGCCGATCAGGATGCGGTTCGGGTCGGCCGACAGCGTCGTCTTGCCGGTGCCGGACAGGCCGAAGAACAGCGCGCTCTCGCCGCCATCGTTGCTGACGTTGGCCGAGCAGTGCATCGGCATGACGTTCTTCGCCGGCAGATAGAAGTTGAGCGTGGTGAACACCGACTTCTTCATCTCGCCGGCATAGGACGAGCCGCAGATCAGCACGATCTTGCGGGTGAAATCGATCGCCACCATCGTGTCGGAGCCTTCGCGGCCGCCGTGACGCTTGGCGTCCGGCTTGAACGACGGCAGATCGACGATGGTCATCTCCGGGACGTAGCCGATGACCTCCTTGAGGTCCGGACGGATCAGCAGCTGGCGGATGAACAGCGAGTGCCAGGCGAGTTCGGTGAAGACGCGCACCCGGATGCGATGGGTGTGGATCGGCGCCGCCATAGAGATCCTGCGCGAACAGGGTCTTGCCTTTGCAGTGCGCCTGGAAGTCGGCGAGCAGATTGTCGAAGTTCTCCTTCGACATCTTGCGATTGCCTTCCCACCACACGCTGTCGCGGGTGAGATCGTCGTCGACGGTGTGCTTGTCCTTCGGCGAACGGCCGGTGTGATGACCGGTCTCGGCGCACAGCGCGCCGCCGGCGACGACATTGGCCTCGCCGTTCTTGAGCGCATGTTCGTAGAGCTTGGGCTCGGTGAGGTTCCAGTTGACGCCTTTGAGCCCGGTGAAACCGAATTTGTCGGCGCCGTAGGCGGCGTTCCGTACACCCGTCTCTTGCACGCTTTGCTCTCCCACTCGGCAGCATCCAGGCTGCCCGACTGAATTCTGTTTTAGACTTTGGTCGGGGGGGCCCCGAAGGCCGCGACCATAGTCATCAACAACGTGAATGCCAAGATCAAATGCCATGCATTCCAAAAGCCCCGCATTGCACTGCATCAAGGGCTTAAACGCCGGCAGCGCCCGTCAGGTTTCAAAGTATTTGATGAGTCATATGATGACTGATCAATGACGCGATGCGGCACACCATCACATCGCGCGCGCCTTGGCGGCGAGCTCCTTCAGCACCGTACGCAGTGCGCCCGCATCCGTTATCCGCTGCGGAAACATAAGCCGCAGCGACAGCGGACCGTTTTGCATGTCGAGGCCGTCGGGATCGATGCCGGTGCAACGCCAGGCGCCGCCCGGCGCGCCGCATAGCTTCACCGCGTAGAGATTGAGCGCCGCGCCGTGGTCCTCGTTCATATGCGCGACCGCGCTCTCTTCCGCGTCGATCAGATCCTGCGCGTCGGCGATAGCGGTGAGCACGTCGGCGGCCTTCAGATCGGCGGCGCGGGCGAAGCCACCATTGAGATGCGCTGAGACGACCTGCATCCGCCAGAACGCGAAGTCGGCGAAGCCGGCATAGAGCTGCGACTTCGGATGATGCGCCAGGAAGCGCCGGCGCAGCCGGGCCTCGTCGGCCTGATCGCGCGCGACCGGCGCGAAGCGCCCGAGTACCGTCAACCGGGGATGCGTCAGGGCGTCGCCCTTGCCGGTCTCGGCGAGCAAGACGGACGCCCGGCCATCGGCCTCAAGATTGGCGGTATGGGTGGCAAGCCGCGAGGTCAGGATCAGCGGCGAGCCGTCGGCGTCGGTGCCGATATTGACCAGCGAGGCGAACGGATGCCCGGTATGGCGGTCCAAGGTCGCCAGGGTACCGGCCCGGATCCGGCGCAGCAGTTCCTTGGCCGACCGCCCGCGGGTCGAAATCGGCCGCCTGGGGCGCGTTTTCCGGCAGACGGTCGGGCATGGAACCCGGAAGCGGGCCCGCTCGTTCGGTCATGACTTCAATCCCTCTCGCCCTTGAAATCGGGCGCATTTCCAGCCTTTTACCCTTGAAACTGGCCCAGAATCACATAGTTGTTGCAAAGAGGCCACAATTCGCACCCCGTTTGCAGGCTTCAAAGCTCGCGGGACGACACCGTCAGAAGGGGCTTTCATGCCAACCATCGCGCTCGTGGACGATGACCGCAATATCCTGACCTCGGTGTCGATGGCACTCGAGGCCGAAGGCTATCGCATCATGACCTACACCGATGGCGCCTCCGCGCTCGACGGGTTCAAGACCTCGCCGCCGGATCTCGCCATCCTCGATATCAAGATGCCGCGCATGGACGGCATGGAGACGCTGCGCCGCCTGCGCCAGAAGTCCGACGTCCCGGTGATCTTCCTCACCTCCAAGGACGAGGAAATCGACGAACTGTTCGGCCTCAAGATGGGCGCCGACGACTTCATCCGCAAACCGTTTTCGCAGCGCCTGCTGGTCGAGCGCGTCAAGGCGGTGCTGCGCCGCGCCACGCCCGAAGGACGGCTCGGCGCCGAAGGAAATCGACACCACCAAGGTGCTCGAGCGCGGCCTGCTGCGCATGGACCCGGAACGCCACACCTGCACCTGGAAGGGCGAGCCGGTGACGCTGACCGTCACCGAATTCCTCATCCTGCAGGCGCTGGCCACCCGCCCCGGCGTGGTGAAGAGCCGCAACGCCCTGATGGATGCGGCCTATGACGACCAGGTCTATGTCGACGACCGCACCATCGACAGCCACATCAAGCGCCTGCGCAAGAAGTTCAAGGTCGTCGACGACGACTTCGAGATGATCGAAACGCTGTACGGCGTCGGCTACCGCTTCAAGGAGTGATCCGGCGCTGCGTCTGCGCTAAACTGCCTGCGTCGCCATAGGCTCCGTTCATTTCCGCGAAAGCGGGAATCCAGTGCAGCCAGAGATCAGGGACTGGGTCCCCGCTTTCGCGGGGACGAGCGGCGACGGGGCACGCAGTAACGATCCTGGATCCAATCAACGTGCTCGATCGAACCGCAGAGCAGCAAGCGCGCGAGGCCGAGGCGGTCGAGACCGACGCCGGCCGACGCGGACGCGCCGGCAAAGAAGCGCGACTGGAATCCGGTGCGCTTCCGCGCTCGGCCTGGGGCTTCTTCATCACGCTGAGCTTCTCCAGCCTCACGCGCCGCATCGTCTTTCTCAATCTCGCCGGCCTCGTCGCGCTGTTGGTCGGCGCAGATGTATCTGTCGCAATTCCGCGCCGGCCTGATCGACGCGCGCGTGCAGAGCCTGCTGGTGCAGAGCGAGATCATCGCCGGCGCGATCGCCGCCTCCGCGACGGTCGAAAGCGACGCCGTCACCATCGACCCGGATCGCCTGCTCGAATTGCAGGCCGGCGAGAGCTACGGGCCGGACGATTCCCTCTCCGGCCTCGAATTCCCGATCAATCCCGAACGCGTCGCGCCGGTGCTGCGCCGCCTGGTATCGCCGACCAAGACCCGCGCGCGCATCTACGATCGCGAGGGCGTGCTCATTCTCGACAGCCGCAATCTTTACGGCCGCGGCGACGTGCTGCGCTTCGACCTGCCGTCGCCGACCGCCGGAACAGCCGGGCCTGATGGAGCGCGCTTTCATCGCGATCCGCCGCTGGCTCGGCCGCGGCGACCTGCCGCTCTACAAGGAACTCGGGCCCGAGAACGGCAAGAGCTATCCGGAAGTCGCCGATGCGCTGGCCGGCCATCACGCCAGCATGGTGCGCGTCAATGACCGCGGCGAGGTCATCGTCTCGGTCGCGGTGCCGGTGCAGCGCTTCCGCGCCGTGCGCGGCGCGCTGATGCTGTCGACGCAGGGCGCCGATATCGACGACATGGTCGAGGCCGAGCGGCTGGCCATCGTCAAGGTGTTCCTGGTCGCCGCCGGCGTCATGGTGGTGCTGTCGATCCTGCTCGCCGGCACCATCGCCGGCCCGGTGCGCCGCCTCGCCGATGCCGCCGAACGCGTGCGCCGGCGCATCAAGACGCGCGTCGAGATTCCGGATTTCACCCGCCGCCGCGACGAGATCGGCGAACTGTCCGGCGCGCTGCGCGACATGACCGACGCGCTCTACACCCGCATCGAGGCGATCGAGAGTTTCGCCGCCGACGTCGTCGCACGAATTGAAGAACCCGCTGACCTCGCTTGCGTTCGGCGGTCGAGACGCTGCCGATGGCCAAGACCGAAACCAACCGCAAGCGTCTGCTCGACGTCATCGAGCACGACATCCGGCGGCTCGACCGCCTGATCTCGGACATCTCCGACGCCAGCCGTCTCGACGCCGAGCTGCAGCGTCATGAAGTTGCGGTGGTCGAATTCGCCAAGCTGCTCGACGCGCTGGTGTCGGCGGCCAACGAGGTGCGACAAGAACAATGTCAGGGTGACGCTGACCTTCGAGGGCGGCCAGCCGTCGCAGTTCAAGATGCCGGGCCACGACTCGCGGCTCGGTCAGGTGGTGTCGAACCTGATCGACAATGCGCGCTCGTTCTCGCCGGAGGGCGGCACCGTGCGCGTCACCTGCCGCAAGCTCAGAAACGAGATCGAGATCATCGTCGATGACGACGGTCCGGGCATTCGCCCTGACGCTCTGCAGAAAGTGTTCGAACGCTTCTACACCGACCGGCCGCACCAGGGCTTCGGCCAGAACTCCGGTCTCGGCCTGTCGATCTCCAAGCAGATCGTCGAAGCGCATGGCGGCCGCATCTGGGTCGAGAACCGCATCGGCTCGGGCACGCGGAAAAACGAGGAGACCGGCGAGGACGAGCCGCGCATTCTCGGCGCGCGCTTCATCGTCCGCCTGCCGGCGAAGTAGGCGACGTCGCCACGGAGCGGATTCCCGCGAGGCCGGAATCCGTACACCGCGTCGACCGATTGCGTCCGTGCCAAAAGCAATTGCATGGGTTATGATTGCGGGCCCACGCCTTCGCGGGGTGCCGGAATGACAAATGACCGAGCGCCCACCCACGCCTCCGCCGTTCTGATCGGCGCCCGCGCCGCGCTGATCCGCGGGCCGTCGGGCGCCGGCAAGTCGCGGCTGGCCTTCGATCTCATCGACTCGCGGGGCGCCGCGGTTTACCGTTCGCCCGGCTGGTCGGCGACGACCGCGTCATCCTCGAAGTCCACGGCGGCCGCCTGCTGGTGCGGCCGGCGCCGTCGCTGGCCGGACTGATCGAAATCCGCGGCCTCGGCATCCGCCGCCTGCCCTATGAGCCGGTGGCCGTGGTCGGCCTGGTGATCGACCTCGCCGCCAGCGACGCCGAGCGGTTGCCGCCCGCCGGAGGCCAGCCGGACGGCCGATTTCCGGTATCCAATTGCCGCGGCTTGCCGTCGCGCCGGATGCCGACTCCCTGCCGCTGCTCCTCGGCTCTCGGCTCTCGGCCGATGGCCGGGGGATAGCCGACGCGGCGAATTGACCCCGGAATCGGCCTGCGCTACGTCCCGACGCCACGTTTCGTTAAGAAAAATTAACCATAAGGGGCGTAGCGTGCCTTCCGCCCAAAACCCTAGATAGAGCCTGCTCTTGACACCGCCTTTCCGCGCTGCAGCAGAGCGCTTATATAGCAAGTCAAGCCCTTGCAACGGGGCTTCGGATGCGCCTCAATGCGCCCCCATTCGTGCGGCGCAACAATATCAACAAGGCGCCCGCGAGGAGTTCGGAATGATCGGCCTCGTATTAGTGACCCACGGGCGACTCGCCACCGAGTTTCGCTCCGCTCTTGAGCACGTCGTGGGTCCGCAAACCCAGATCGAGGCTGTCACCATTGGCCCCGACGACGACGCAGAACAGTGCCGCATGGATATCCTCGATGCGGTCAAACGCGTCGATTCCGGCGAAGGCGTCGCCATCCTGACCGACATGTTCGGCGGCACGCCGTCCAATCTCGCCATTTCGGTGATGAGCCAGCCCAAGGTCGAGGTGCTGGCCGGCATCAATCTGCCGATGCTGATCAAGCTGGCCAAGGTGCGCGAGACCTGCCCGCTCGAAGACGCCGTCGCCGCCGCCCAGGAAGCCGGGCGCAAGTACTGCACGATCGCCAGCCGCGTCCTCAACGGCAAATGATTTCGGGCAAATGACCCTGCCGCGCAGCGACGCTCCCGACCCGCACGGCGCCGGCGTCAGCCGCGACGTTGAGATCGTCAACAAGAAGGGTTTGCACGCCCGGGCCTCGGCCAAATTCGTGCAGCACGCCGAAAAATTCGATGCCGCCATCATCGTCACCTGCCGCGGCGAGACCGTCGGCGGCACCTCGATCATGGGCCTGATGATGCTCGCCGCCGGCCCCGGCTCGATGATCACGATCAAGGCGACCGGCAAGCAGGCCCAGGCGGCGGTCGACGACCTCC
>CAWGRN010000002.1:0-9875 GCA_963825015.1 uncultured Alphaproteobacteria bacterium
CCCGATCGCGGAGCGGGTCAAGAAGGAAGCCGGCATTCCGACACGCACCGTCGGCCTGATCCTGAAGCCCGAGCAGGCCGAGGCGGTTATTGCCCATGGCCAGGCTGATATGGTGGCGCTCGGACGCGGCTTTCTCGACGATCCGCATTGGGGCTGGCACGCCGCCAAGGCGCTCGGCGCCGATGTGGCGCGGCCGGTGCAATATGCGCGCGCCGGCCCCAAGCTCTGGGCGCCCGCCGCCGCCAGCGCCTGACCGGCCGGCATGGAAAACATTGTTTTCCTCGCCGTCCTGTTCGCAGCCCTCTGCCATGCCGGCTGGAATGCGCTGATCAAGGTCGGACTCGACCCGCTGTCGGCCACGACGCTGATTTCAATTGGCTCCGGCTTGGTCGCGCTTCTATTTCTGCCGCTCGTTGGCGTTCCGGCTTTGCCCGCCTGGCCGTGGCTGATCGCCTCGGTGATCATTCATCTGTTCTATTTCGCGGCCCTCATCGAGGCCTATCGCAGCGGCGACCTTAGCCAAGTCTATCCGATCGCCCGCGGCTCGGCGCCACTGCTGACGGCGACGGCAACGACATTCCTCGTCGGCGAAAAATTGAGCCTGATCGGCTGGGGTGGAATCGTCACTTTGGTCGCCGGCGTCTTCCTGTTGTCGGCGCGCGGCGGCCGTGAACTGACCAAGTTCGACCGCCGTTCAGTCGGCTTTGCGCTGTTGACGGCATTGACCATCTGCACCTACTCGGTGGTCGACGGCATCGGCGCGCGGCTCGCCGGCAATCCGAATGCCTATTCGCTCTGGCTGTTCGTCGGCATCGCGGTGGTGATGCCGCCCTATGCGCTCTATCGCGACGGCCGCGACGTCATTCCGGCGATGCGGCTCTATTGGCGGCGTGGTTTTGTCGGCGGCGCCTTGCAGGTGTTGTCTTACGGCACGGTGCTGTGGGCGATGACGCTGGCGCCGATCGCGATCGTCGCCACACTGCGTGAAACCAGCGTGCTGTTCGGCGCGGTGATTGCCGTGGTGGTGCTCAAGGAGCCGTTGCGCGCGGTGCGCATCGTTGCCGCATTACTGATCGTCTGCGGATTGGTGCTGATCCGGCTGCAATAGCCGTCAGCATTCTGCTAGCGAATAGCCGTAAGCCCGTGCCAGCCTCGCCGGATCGGCGCCGAAGAAATACTCAAGCCGCAGCCGCCACATCAGCAGCACCATGCGCACGACGCCATGCCGGCGGAAACGGCGCGGCGAGGCGGTCACGCGCGCGCGCAAGGCCAGCGGCCGGCCGATGCGCTTGAGCCGCGCCGACAGGGCGACGTCCTCCATCAAGCGCTATGGCCGGAAAGCCGCCCACGGCCTCGAAGGCCGCGCGGGTTACGAAAATCGCCTGATCGCCGGTGCAAATGCGAGGTGAGGCGAGACCGCGTGTTCATCATCAAGGCGACAAGCCCAAGCATTCCGCCGCCGTCGAAACGCACGTCGAAACGTCCCCAGGCGCGGCCCGAGCCGGAAAGCCCATCCAGCACCAGACGGTCGGCGTCGTCCGGCAGGCGGGTGTCGACGTGCAGGAACATCAGGACGCCGCCGCGCGCGTGGGCCGCGCCGGCATTCATTTGCACGGCCCGTCCCCGCGCGCTCGTCACCACGCGGTCGGCAAGACCGCGCGCAAGTTCGGCCGTGCCGTCGTTGCTGCCGCCGTCGGCGACGATCACTTCGACGCCGCGCCGCCGGTAAACCTGCAGCGCCGCAAGCGCCGCTTCGATTTCGGCGGCCTCGTTGAGCACCGGCATGATGATGGAGAGTTTCATGGCGCTGCCCGCGCCAACAAATAATCCGGACCGTCGACGATACGCGCGTGGTACGACGCATGCGCCGGCGAGCCCTGCGGCCAGCGCGCCAGGAAGCGATCGAGAAATTCGCGCTGGTCGTAGTCGACCGCCAGCGCATCGATATGAGTGCCGTCACGTTCCACGCCGTAGAGCGGCCGGTGCGGGGATGGCGATGTGGCAATGCGCGTGATGACGCCGAACCGGGTGCCGCTGAAATTCGGCATGCCCGCGGCGCCGTTGTTGATCACTGTCAGCCGTCCGCCGGGCAGGGCAAAATCGCGCAAGGCGGCGAGGCACGTGTGGGTCGAGGCGAACACATCCACCTTCGCGGCGGCGTGGATATCGGCGAGCCAGGCGCGGCGCTTCGGATTGTCGAGTTCGTCCTGGGCAAAGCGCCAGCCGGCGAGCGCGGCCGCATCGCCATGCACAATGCCGACCCGCAATTCGCCGACGCGCGCGACCAGGTGCATCGGCAAGCGGCCCAGCCGCTCGCGCGCGGCAAGGGGCGCCGCCGCCTGCAATTCGGCCAGAATTTCGTTGGAGCGTGCGACCACATCGCCGGATACGCTGTCGGGATAGGCGCAGCCGCAGCCGGCGCCGATATCGCTGGCGCGCGCGACCTCGCTCTCGACATTGCCGCGCAGCGCGCGATGCGGCGCGACGCCGCGCTCGATGGCTTCAAACCATGCCGGCTCGGCATCGAACCAGTGGTAGTCGCCGTTGAACACGATCGTCGGCGGCGTGCTCTCCTGCGCCGCCAGCGTCTCGATCGTCTCAAGCGCGGCCAGATTGCCGTAAAGGCCGCCGACCACGTAGAGCGTCTCAGCCTCGACGTCCGGTGCGCGCGCAAAGACGGCCGGCGAATAGGTGTAGTCGATCGGACAAATGCGTCCTGCTATCTGATCCCTTCCCGCGAGGGGAGGGTCGGCGAGCAAAGCGAGCCGGGGTGGGGCGAAATTCATTCCGCGGCCTCTTTCAGCGCGCCGCCGCAGCTCGATCCCTGGCCGGCGGTGCAACCAAAGCAATGGCCGGCGACGCGGATGCCGCTGCCCTCGATATTCGCGTCGAGCAGGTCCGACAGATGCACGCGCTCGGACGCGCCATGCATCAGCGGCAGATCGAGCATCTGGTTGAAGTCGCAGTCGTAGACGAAGCCCTTCCAGTCTACCGAGATCAGATTGCGGCACATGACGCCGTCGAGGTTGGCGTCGAGATGCGCGTCTTGCAGCAATCCGAGATAGAGGTCGAATTCGCCCTTGCTGACCAGCATGGAGCCGAAGCGCTGGATCGGCATGTTGGCCAGCACGTAAAGCTTGTTGAACACGATGCCGTATTGGTCGCCGAGCACGCGTTTGTAGTCGGCTTCGAGCGCAATTTGCGAAGGCGGCAGCGCGGGCCCTTGCGGATTATAGACCAGATGGAGCGCAAGCCGCGGATCGCGCCCGTAGCCGAGCGCGTTGAGTTTCTGCAGGCCGCGGATGGAAGCGTCGAACACGCCTTTGCCGCGCTGGCGCTCGACATTGTCCTGGAGGTAGCACGGCATCGAGGCCACCACCTCCACCTGATGCGCGCAGAGGAATTCAGCAAGGTCTTCCTGCCCCGGCTGCTCCAGGATGGTGAGGTTGCAACGGTCCATCACCTTGGCGCCGAGCTTGCGCGCCGTGGCCACCATGCGGCGGAAATGCGGGTTGAGTTCGGGCGCGCCGCCGGTGATGTCGAGCGTGGCGATACGCCGGCGCTCGAGAAAATCGAGCACGACGTCGGCGACGTCGCCGGTCATTTCCTCAGGTCGCGTCGGCCCGGCATTGACGTGGCAATGGAAGCACGACTGGTTGCAGCGGTAGCCGACATTGATCTGTAGCGTATCGAGCTTGGTCCGGCGCAGCGCGGGAAACGGAATCTTGTCGAGCAAAGGCAGCATGTCGCGCATTGTGCGAGTCTCTTTCAGTGGCAGAGCCAATTTGCCACGCGGCACGCCTCCGCGTCACCCCGCCTAAAGACGCAGCGGGACAAAATGCCGTGACGCGCTTGTGATTAACGCGCGAGCGCGCTGCCGACCGGCGATTCGACGCCGATGCGGCCGAATCCCGGCAGCTTCACGCCGGGATGGCGCAGATCGAGCCCGGCGACCAGTCCGAGCAGATTAACCTCGATGCCCTCGGCCCAGGCGAGCTTGAGGCCTGCAAAGCCGCGCAGATTGAGTTCGACGCCGGTGCCGCTGTCGGTCAGGCCGGCATAGAGGTTGTCGCGGAAATCGCGGCCGACAGCGTTCGGCGGCAGCGATACGCCGAGTTCCGGCACCGCCCGCAGAATGGCGGCGGTGAAGCTGTTGCTGTTCGGCCCCGGCCAGATGCGATAGTCGCCGGCGCGGTTATAGCTATAGGCGCGCACCGCGGCCTCGACCTTGGGGATCAGCCGTTCGGCTTCCGCACCCGAGACATCCGCGATCGCTACCGGCGAGTTGCCGAACCAGCGTCCGTCCGCCGGCCAGCCGTTGGTCCGCAACGGATTGCCCCAGCCGACGACGTCGTAACGCGTCCAGTCGCGCGCGCCTTTCGGCTTCAGGACGACCCAGCTGTGCACGGCGAAGACGCCCTTCCAGCCGCCGGTGGTGCCGGTGAACACGACCAGCCGCGCCGGCTCGAATTGGCGCGCGGGCGGAAGTGCGCCGGTGCTCGACCAGTCGGCATCGCGATAGCTGCGCGGTCCGTTGCCGACGGCGTAAAGCGCGGCGCGGGCGATGATCGGGGCAAGGAACAGGGCAAAGATGATGAGCATGATTGTGGTGCGGCGCTTGATCCGGCGTGGGGACAGCATGACCGCTATATAGGGGCGCTTTCCGGCCTAAACGTGGCAGGTCTGCGCCACAGCGCGTAGGGCGGCTTCGCCGGCGTCGGCCAGGTCGTGGAGGGTCAGCCGCTTGCGGCCCGCAGGTTTCAGCGGCTTTGCGGCGACCAGGGGCACATGGATGAAGGCTGCGATTTGCGGACCTTTGTTGCGGCTGGCCGCCGCAGTGGCGTGCCAGCACAGGTAATTGCAAAGATAGCGTCCGGCGTCGTTCGACAGCCGGGCCCGCACCCCGGCCTTGCGCACTGCCTGCAGCAGCAATTGCGCCGGCAGCGCCATCGGCAAAGCGGTGGGCTGACGCGCGGCGATAGCGCGGCGTTTGGGCGTCTCACCGGCGGCATCCGCGAGCGCCGCCAAAACATTTTGCGCGCGCGTCTCGATGCGCACGATACGGGCGCGCGTGGCGAGCCCGAACATCAGCACGGCATCAGGCTTGTAGCGCTTCAGAAGTTTCGGCAGATCGCGGTCGACCGCGGCATAGCTCGTCTCGAAAATATGCGTGACGATTTTCGTGTGCGCCAGACGCACCTTCGCCAGCCGCTTGACCAGCGGCCCGGTCGGATTGAACGGCGCGCCGGGGAAGGGTCCGAAGCCGGTGATGAGGATGGTGGTCATCACACGCCGAGCAATTGCGCGATCTCTTCCACCGCCAGCGTCGGCGCCAGTTTGCCGGCGGCGACCGCGGTTTCGGCCGCCTTGACCTTGGCGCGCACGGCGGGGTCGCTGCGCAGCCGCGCGGTGAGCCGTTCCTCCAGCATGGTCCACATCCATTTGACCTGCTGTTCGCGCCGCCGCTCGGCCAATTCGCCGGACGCGGTCATCTTCTCCTTGTGCGCGAGCACCTGCGACCAAAGCTGCGGGATGCCGTTGCCGGTCAGCGCCGAATAGGTCGTCACCGGCGGCGACCAGGTCGGCGAGCGCGGCGCCAGAATGTGCAGCGCGCCGCGATAGTCGGCGGCCGCGATATTGGCGCGGCCGATGTTGTCGCCGTCGGCCTTGTTGACCGCGATCATGTCGGCGAGTTCGACGATGCCCTTCTTGATGCCCTGCAATTCGTCGCCGGCGCCCGCCACCATCAGCACCAGGAAGAAGTCGGTCATGTCGGCGACGGTGGTCTCCGACTGGCCGACGCCGACGGTCTCGACGATCAGCACGTCGTAGCCGGCCGCCTCGCACAGCAGCATGGTCTCGCGGGTCTTGGCGGCGACGCCGCCGAGCGTGCCGGAGGAGGGCGAGGGCCGGATGAAAGCGTTCGGGTCGACGGCAAGCTGCGCCATGCGCGTCTTGTCGCCGAGGATCGAGCCGCCGGTGCGGCTCGACGACGGATCGACCGCCAGCACCGCGACCTTGTGGCCGAGGCCGGTGAGATAGGTGCCGAGCGCGTCGATGGTGGTGGATTTGCCGGCGCCGGGCGCGCCGGTAATGCCGAGCCGTATCGCCTTGCCGGTGAGCGGCAGCAGTTCCTGCACCAGATGGTGCGCGGTCTTGCGGTGGTCGGCGCGCTTGCTCTCGATCAGCGTGATGGCGCGCGCCAAGGTCGCGCGGTCGCCGTCGCGGATGCCGCGGGCAAGGTCGGGAACGGGCTGGGTGCGCGACGCCATCGGGGTTCTATAGCACGGCGCGGGTGGCGGGCTAACGCCGGCGCTTGGCCGGGCGCTCCGGCTTTTGCGAACCGTCCGGCAGGCGGATCACCAGCCCGCCGTCAGACTTTTGCCGGGCCGCAGTGGCGCGGGCAAAGGCGAACAGCTGATCGCGCGTCGCGATACGGCAAGGCGAGGCATCGGTCTTGCCGCCTTTGCCGCAATAGGCCACGCGGGTCGGCTTCGTCGGCATCCGCTTCGTCGATCGGGAGCACCTGATAGACGCCGTCGGCGATTTTGTGCAGCAGCGCGTATTCGCTGATGCGCGGGTGCCGCGCCGGTACGTCCTGGATGATGTAATCGCCGGCCTCGAACGGATGCACGGAGAACGCGCTGACGTCGCGCATGCCGCCGCTGGCATGGGCATAGAGCGCGCCGTTCCAATTGAACGTCGCCTGTTCGGGATCGTGCGCGAAGCCCTTGCGCAGGGTGAAAAATTGAAGTTTCAGGCGCTGCCCGAACACCGGTTGCGCATCGGTCAGAATGGGATCGGCGGAGTCGATGCAGCCGGTCAACGTGACTGCGCAAAGCGCGGCGATGGCGGCGCGGATGGCAAGTGATCTCACTCCGCCGCCTCTTTGCCGTGGCCCAAACGTTTGTTGAGCGTCTTGAGCAGCTTCTCGGCCGCTTCCGAAATCACCGTGCCGGGCGGGAAGATCGCCTCGCAGCCGGCCTTCATCAAGGCGTCGTAGTCCTGCGGCGGCACCACGCCGCCGACCACGATCATGATGTCGTCGCGGCCTTGCGCCGCCAGTTCTTTCTTGAGTTCCGGCACCAGCGTGAGGTGGGCCGCGGCGAGCGACGACACGCCGAGAATATGCACGTCGTTTTCCACCGCCTGGCGCGCGGCTTCCTGCGGCGTCGCAAACAGCGGCCCGATATCGACGTCGAAGCCCAAGTCGGCGAAGGCCGAGGCGATGACTTTCTGGCCGCGGTCGTGGCCGTCCTGGCCGATCTTGGCCACCAGCAGCCGCGGCCTGCGGCCTTCGGCGGCTTCGAAGGCTTCGACCGCAACGCGCACCCGTTCGACGGCGCCGGTCATGCCGACCTCCCGCTTGTAGACTCCGGTGATGGCTTTGATCTCGGCACGATGGCGGCCATACACCTTCTCGAGCGCCATGGATATCTCGCCGACGGTGGCCTTGGCGCGGGCGGCGTCGATGGCCAGCGCCAAGCAGATTGCCGTTGCCGCCGTCGGCGGCCCGGGTCAGCGCGTCGAGCGCCTCCTGCAGCGCGGCCGGATCGCGCTCGGCGCGCAGCCGTTTGAGCTTGTCGAGCTGCATGGTCCGCACGGCGGTGTTGTCGATCTTGAGCACGTCGATCGGCGCTTCGTCGGTCGGCTGATATTTGTTGACGCCGATCACCGACTGGACGACCGGCATCGATGCGCGCCTGCGTCTTGGCCGAGGCTTCCTCGATGCGCAGCTTCGGAATGCCGGCCTCGATCGCCTTGGTCATGCCGCCGAGCGCCTCGATTTCCTCGATATGGCCCCAGGCCTTGCGCGCGAGATCGTAGGTGAGCTTCTCGACGTAATAAGAGCCGCCCCAGGGATCGACGATGCGCGTGGCGCCGGCCTCCTGCTGCAGCACAATTTGCGTGTTGCGGGCGATGCGGGCGGAGAAATCGGTCGGCAAGCGCGAGGGCTTCGTCGAGCGCATTGGTGTGCAGCGACTGGGTCTGGCCTTGGGTCGCCGCCATCGCCTCGATCATGGTGCGCGAGACGTTGTTGAACACGTCTTGCGCGGCAAGCGACCAGCCCGAGGTCTGGCAATGCGTGCGCAGCGACAGCGAACGCGCGATCCTCCGGCTTGAACGGCTTCATCAGCTTCGCCCAGATCATGCGCGCGGCGCGCATCTTGGCGATTTCCATGAAGTAGTTCATGCCGATCGCCCAGAAGAACGACACGCGCGGCGCGAACTGGTCGATGGTGAGCCCCGCCTTCAATCCGGCGCGGACATATTCGACGCCGTCGGCCAGCGTATAGGCGAGCTCGAGGTCCTGCGTCGCGCCGGCTTCCTGCATGTGATAGCCGGAAACCGAAATCGAATTGAACTTCGGCATCTCGGCCGAGGTATAGGCGAAGATGTCGGAGATGATGCGGATGCTGGGGGTCGGCGGATAGATGTAGGTGTTGCGCACCATGAATTCTTTGAGGATGTCGTTCTGGATCGTGCCGGACAATTTGGCGTGCGGCACGCCTTGTTCCTCGGCGGCGACGATATAGAGCGCCAGCACCGGCAGCACCGCGCCGTTCATGGTCATCGACACGCTCATCTGGTCGAGCGGGATGCCGGAGAACAGCGTGCGCATGTCGTAGATCGAATCGATGGCGACGCCCGCCATGCCGACGTCGCCGGCGACGCGCGGATGATCCGAATCGTAGCCGCGATGGGTGGCGAGATCGAAGGCGATGGAGAGGCCCTTCTGCCCGGCGGCGAGATTGCGCCGGTAGAAGGCGTTGGAAATCTCCGCGGTCGAGAAGCCGGCATATTGCCGGATGGTCCAGGGCTGCGCCGCGTACATCGCGGGGTAGGGGCCGCGCAGGAACGGCGCCTTGCCGGGATAGGTGTCGAGGAAATCGATGCCGGCGAGGTCGGCCTCGCTATAGGACGGCTTCACCGGAATGCCTTCCGGCGTCATCCAGGGCGCGGCCGCGGCGCCTGCCGGAGCCGGCGCGGCGTCGGCGAAATCGACGGTGGCGAAGTTCGGGACCTTGCTCATTTGACCCCCAGAATATCATGAGCGGCCCGCAAGGTCGAAACCACGTCGCAGCCCATGAATATGAAGGTTTTGACCCCCGCTGCCGCCAATGCGGTCTCTAAATCGCCCGGCCGGCCGGCGAGATGGACGATCGCCCCCGCCGCGGTCAGCGCCTTGGCGGCCTCGACCGCCTGTTCGGCATAGACTTTGTCCGACGAGCACAGGCAGGCGAGCTTGGCGCCGGATTTCTTGAACGCCGCGACCATGTCGGCCTGGTCCTTGTAGCCGTCGCCGCTCAGCGCCTCGATGCCGCCGGCCTCGTAGAAGTTCTTGGCGAACATCGCGCGCGCGGTGAATTCCGGCAGCTTGCCGAGCGTGGCCAGGAACACTTTCGGCCGCGCGCCGGTCGCCTAGCATGCGGTCGGAGGCGTCGCGCAACGCCTCGAACGGCTCGGCCAGCCGGATGCGCGGCAGCGGCTCGGTGGTGACGGCGACGACGTGCTCTTTCGGCAGTGACGACCGGCGGCACATCGAGCACCGCGGCCGGCTTCTCCTGCAAATTCGGATACTCGCTGCTGCCGGTCAGCGCGTCCTTGCGCCGCGCGACGGCTTTTTCGCGCTCGGCGCGCACGGCCGCGACGTCGCGCTGAATGAGCCCTTGTTCGAGCGCCGCCCAGGCGCCGCCGACCTTGTCGATGGCCTGAAATTTTGTCCATGCGGCGCTGCATAGTTTGCTGGTGAGATCCTCGATGGCGCCGGAGCCGGCGGCCGGGTCGGGACTTTCGCCAGATTGGATTCCTCAAGCAGAATGAGTTGCGTGTTGCGCGCGACGCGGCGGGCGGAGGCATCGGGCAGCCCGCAC
>CAWGRN010000003.1:0-14100 GCA_963825015.1 uncultured Alphaproteobacteria bacterium
GCGCGGGCGTGGTGGCTCTTTGCGCTGGCCTTGACGACGCGCGGCCAGCCCTGATGGCGAGCCGCCGCGATTTCCGCCGGCGTGCGCTCGGGCACCGAGGCGGGGCGCTCGCCGGCCGGGATCGCCTGCACGATCTTGTAGCCCTTGGCCTTGAGCTCCTGGAGCAGCACCGGCAGCGCCATGGCGGTGGCCGGATGGATGTCGTGCAGCAGCAGCACGCCGCGGTGTCCATGGGCCTCGATGCGCCGCATGGCGCGCTCGACGATCTGCGCCGGCTTGATGCCGTGGAACCAATCGTCCGCCACTTCGTCGGCGCTGAAGACGGTGAGCGACTGCGAGGCGGCGAAGTTCTCGAGCGTCCGCGAGCGCGCCAACCCTGGCACGCGGAAGAACGGCGCCACGGCGCGGTCGTCGCCAATCGCGGCCTTCACCGCGGCGATGCCGCCGTCGATCTCGTGGGTGAGCTGGGCGGCATCCATGCGATCCATCGAGAACGGATGGTGCAGGCTATGGGTGCCGATGACATGGCCGTCATTGTAGATGCGGCGCAGCGTGTCGGGATAGGCGCGCGCCATATCGCCGACGATGAAATAGGTGACCTTGACGCATTCGGCGTCGAGCGCATCGAGCACGCGATCGGTGTAGGGCGGCAGCGGGCCGTCGTCGAAAGTGATGACGACCTCGTGGTCGTGCAGCGGCAGGCTCTGGTGGTACTGCATGGTGCCGATGCGCGGAAACGCGTCGGCCGAGACGGTGATGGTGCGGCTGGTGCCGAGCGCGCCCGGATGGGTGCAGGCGGCGGCTTTCACCGGCTCGGCTGTCTTCGGCTGTTCCGGCGCGCTCTGCTGCTGGGGCGCCGGTGCTGCGACGGCCGCCGGCTGCACCGACGTCATCGCCTGCTTCTGCTCCTTGGCCGGCTCTTCAGCCCGTGCCGACGACGCACCATGGGCCAGCCCGACGGCCAGCGCCAACGCGATAAGAATCCGGACCATGAAAACCCCGCCTCAAGCCCCTGGGCCCGCTCGCGCATTCTTACGCGTGACGCGTCTGTCGCGGACCATCCGATCGTACGCTAGTGGCCGGCGTCTTAACCGAAAATTAACGGTCGCAACTGTCCACAGGCTTGTTTTGCCGGGGAATTCTCAGTGGTGCGGCAAAAAGGAAACAGTCCGCCGAGGCGCCTGTCTCAGTTTGTGACGGCGCCGGACGGCGGCACGACGTGGACAATGTGATAGCCCCGCGCCTTCAGCTCCCGCAGCAGCTTCGGCAGCATTCGGGCGGTCTGCGCCTTGGTGTCATGCAAGAGGACGATGCCGCGGCCGACCTGGTCGATACGCTTGAGCAGAAGCTGAAGCTCGACGTCCGGCGTCATCGGATTCCAGTCGCTGGCCCAGATGTCGGCACCGAACACCACGATGCCGCGCGCCTCCAGCCAGGCGAGCAGCGGCTCACTCGAAACAAATCCGGGGAAGCGGAAGAATGGCGTCGTCGGCTGTTTACGGGCGAACCCGTTGAGGGCCAGCTCGTCGCGCATGATGCCGCGGTCGATGTCGGCTTCGGCCTTGGCCTGCGCCATGTGTCCCAGGAGCGGATGCGAATAAGAGTGATGGCCGATCGAGTGCCCCTCGGCGTATTCGCGGCGCACGATCTGAGGGTGGGCGTCGGTGTTGCGGCCGACCAGGAAGAAAGTTGCGCGTACGCATTCGGCCTTGAGCGCGTCGAGCACCTTCGGCGTGGTCGTCGGCCACGGTCCGTCGTCGAAGGTCAGCACCAGTTCCTTGTCGGCGAGCGGCAGGGTGTCGGGGAACTGCTTGCGGCCGACGCGTGGCGTCGTCGCGGCAGTGACGACCAGGGTCCGCGCCGTACCGAGCGCATCCGGCCGGCCCGGACAGTCCGCGGCCCAGGCGGCAGCGGGCGAAAATAGCCCAAGACCGATGGTTGCGATCAGAACGATGAGGGATTCGCGCATGACCGAGGCTCTAGGACCGCGCCACCCGGTGCGTCAACCGTTCGTTCACCCTGTTTGCTGACCCGCCCTTAACGCTAGCGCCGTATTGATGTGGACGGGGATTCCGCGAAGTCGCGCGGGGAGTAATGCGTTTTGGGCGACGTCGACGTGGGTAGGCCGGGCTCAGGCCCGGCAGGCTGGAAATTTGGCTGGTTGCGACCGCGCGGGCCGCGGGCCGGCCGCCGCATGTCCGCGCCGGGTGCCGTACGGCACTGGCTCGCCGCGCCGCGCGTCGTTGTCATGCTGGCGCTGCTGACGCTCGGGGTTGCCTTGGTCAGCACCGGCGTTGGCTACGAGATCGCCCGCCACAGCGACGCAAAGCTCCTGGCCGAGCAACGCCAGGCGTTGCGTAACGCCGCCAGCGAAATCCGCACGACGTTCTCGCACGGCCGGGAGATCGACCCGCGCTTCGTGCGCATGTTCGAACAGAGCGCGCGGCTTAAAGGTCTGAAATTCGAAATCGCGCCGCCCGACGACGGCCGTGAGATGCAGCCGGTGATCGATGGCGACGGCCGTATCGCCGGGTTCTTCACCTGGCAAAGGACTACGCCGGTCACCGCGGCGATGGGCGCGCTGATGCCCTATATCGCCGCGCTGTTCGTCGTTCTGATCGCCTTCGCCGGCTATTCGCTGTGGCATCTCAAGCGCGCGGCCCGCGACGTGCGCGAAAGCGAGGCGCTAGCGCGCCACGCCGCCGATCAGGACAAGCTGACCGGCCTGCCGAACCACGCCAAGATGGTCGAATTGCTCGACCTGGCGCTGTCCGAACGCGAGCCCGGCGAAACCACGACCTTCGTCGTCTTCGAACTCGACGGCATGGCCGATGTCGCCGCCAATTTCGGCGTGCTCGGCAGCGATGAACTCATCGTCGCGGTGGCCGACCGCATCCGTGAGGCGGCGCCGCCGGGGGCCATGTGCGGCCGCATCGGCAGCGACGAATTCGCCCTGGTGTTGACCACGGATGATGACGCCGATGTCGATGCCATGGTCGCCGTGATGCTCGAGAGCCTCGCGCGGCCGCATTGGTTCGAAACCGTGGTCCGTGTCACCGCCCATGCCGGCTTCGCCCAGGCGCCTCACCACGCCGCGACGCGCGGCGAACTCACGCGTCGGGCCGAACTGGCGCTGCGCGCCGCCGCCAAGAAAGGTCCGGGCAGCCGCCTGGCATTCGATGCGCAGCTCGACACCGTTTCGGCCGACCAGAAATTCATCCAGCGCGAGCTGCCGCGCGCCGTGAGCGCCCACGAGCTCGAACTGCATTATCAGCCGATCATCTCCGCCCACGGCGGCCGCATCGTCGGCGTCGAGGCGCTGCTGCGCTGGACGCATGCCATCCGCGGCCCGATCGGCCCGGCGGTGTTCATCCCGATCGCCGAGCAGATGGGCCTCATGGATACGATCGGCGCCTTCGTGCTGCGCCGCGCGCTGCAGGAAGCCAAGCGCTGGCCCGATCTCTATGTCGCGGTCAATCTCTCGCCCTTGCAGGTGCGCGACGGCTCGATCGTCGAGGTGGTGCGCTCCGCGCTCGACGACAGTGGCGTGCCGCCGTCGCGGCTGATGCTGGAAATCACCGAAGGCGTGCTGGTCGATAATCCCGACGAGATGGTGCGCCGGATCGAGGATCTGCATGCGCTCGGCGTGCGCGTCGCGCTCGACGATTTCGGCTCGGGCTATTCGAACCTCGGCTACCTGCAGCGTTTTCCGCTCGACAAGCTCAAGATCGACCGCAGCTTCGTCACCGCGCTGGGCGCCACCGCCAATGGCGGCGTCATCATCCAGGCCATCGTCGCGCTCGGCCGCGCGCTCGGCCTGTCGATCCTGGTCGAGGGCGTCGAGACCGAACAGCAGCGCGTGCTGCTGCGGCTCGCCGGCTGCGACGAGATGCAAGGCTTCCTGTTCGCCAAGCCGGCGCCCGCCGCGGCGATCGACCGGCTGCTCGAGCTGCAGAAGCAGGGCGGCAAGGCGTTACCGGAGGCGGAGGTCGAGGCAGCCGGAGCCGGTAAACTGTCGGCGTGATTTTCTGTCGTTATCGTCGGCTCCGGCGAAACGAATAGGGGCGCATTATCGGGACGGGCGACGGAAAAAGTCGGAGGTCCATTCTCCATTTCGCCGGCACGCGAATGTGTCTAGAGTCGCCGCCACAATAAATTCCGGAGGCAACACCCCATGATTCCCAATGCCTGGTCGGGCTTCGATTTCGGGCTCGGCGACGATGTCGACATGCTGCGCAAGACGGTCGCGCGACTTCGCGCGCGACCGCATCGCGCCGCGCGCCGACGAGATCGACCGCACCAATACTTTCCCGCGCGACCTGTGGCCGGAGATGGGCGCGCTCGGCCTGCACGGCATCACCGTGAGCGAGGAGTACGGCGGCGCCGGCCTCGGCTACCTCGCGCATTGCGTCGCGATGGAGGAAATTTCGCGCGGCGTCCGCCTCGGTCGGCCTGTCCTACGGCGCGCATTCCAATCTCTGCGTCAACCAGATCAACCGCAACGGCACCGAGGCGCAGAAGCGCAAATATCTGCCGAAGCTGATTTCCGGCGAGCATGTCGGCGCGCTGGCGATGTCGGAGCCGGGCGCCGGCTCCGACGTCGTGTCGATGCGCACGCGCGCCGACAAGGAGGGCGACCGCTACGTGCTCAACGGCTCGAAGATGTGGATCACCAACGGGCCGGTCGCCGACACCTTCGTGGTCTACGCCAAGACCGATCCGCACCGCCGGCGCGCGCGGCATCACCGCCTTCATCGTCGAGAAGGGCTTCAAGGGCTTTGCCCCGGCGCAGAAGCTCGACAAGCTCGGCATGCGCGGCTCCGATACGGCGGAACTGGTGTTCACCGATTGCGAGGTGCCGGAGGAGAACGTGCTCGGCGCCGTCGGCAACGGCGTCAACGTGCTGATGTCCGGGCTCGACTACGAGCGCGTCGTGCTCGCCGCCGGTCCGCTCGGCATCATGCAGGCCTGCATGGACGTGGTGATCCCTTATGTGCACGACCGCAAGCAGTTCGGCCAGCCGATCGGCCGCTTCCAGCTGATGCAGGGCAAGCTCGCCGACATGTATGTGACGATGAACGCGGCCAAGGCCTACGTCTATGCGGTGGCGCAGGCCTGCGACGACGGCCGCACCACGCGCGAGGACGCCGCCGGCGCCATCCTCTACGCCGCCGAGCGCGCCACCTGGATGGCGCTGGAGGCGATCCAGTGCCTCGGCGGCAACGGCTACATCAACGACTTCCCGACCGGGCGGCTGCTGCGCGACGCCAAGCTCTACGAGATCGGCGCCGGCACCAGCGAAATCCGCCGCATGCTGATCGGGCGGGAGATTTTCGAGAAGACACGATGACCTGACGGAGGGAGGTCGCCATGCAGATGACGGTGCAGCCTTTCCTGATGTTCGAAGGCAAGGCCGAAGAAGCGATGAACTTCTACGTCTCGGTGTTCCCCGAGGGCTGGATCACCGACATCAGCCGCTACGGCCCCGGCGAGCAGGGCAAGGAAGGCTCGGTTAAGCTGGCGAAGTTCACGCTGGCCGGGCAGAGCGTGATGTGCATCGATAGCCCGGTGCAGCACGCCTTCACCTTCACGCCGGCGTTCTCGTTCTTCGTCGATGTCACGTCGGAAGCCGAACTGCGGCGCCTCGCCACCGTGCTGGGCGAGGGCGGCGGCGTCATGATGCCGCTCGCCAATTACGGCTTCAGCAAGCTCTTCACTTGGCTCAACGACCGCTACGGCGTGTCCTGGCAGCTCAACTGGCCCTGACAGCGGCGAGCGGCCGTCACGCTCAGCGATGCACGGAGACCTTCTGCGCGCGCTGATGCCGCGCCAGCGCGTGCTCGATCAACACGTCCATCAGCTTGTTCTGCGGCAGTCCGCTGGCCTCCCAGAGCTTGGGATACATGCTGATATTGGTGAAGCCGGGCAGGGTGTTCGCCTCGTTGACCAGGATCCGGTCGCCGCTGAGGAAGAAGTCGATGCGCGCCATGCCCTCGCAGCACAACGTCTTGAAGGTCTTGATCGCCAGCGCCTTGAAGGTGTCGCTCTGCTCCTTCGACAGCCGTGCCGGCACGACCAGCGCCGCACCGGCGGCGTCGGTGTATTTGGCGGTGTACGAGTAGAAGCCGTGCTTACTGTCCGGCACGATCTCGCCGAGTTCGGAGGCGAGCGTCTCGCCTTTGCCATTCTCGAGTACCGAACATTCGATCTCGCGAACGGACGGCACGCTCTCTTCGATCAGGATCTTCTTGTCGAAGCGGAACGCCAGCTCACAGGCGGCTTTGAACTCTTGCGCGTTGCTTGCCTTGGAGACGCCGACCGACGAGCCCATATTGGCGGGCTTGACGAATAGCTCGCTGGTGCCGACTTCGCGAACGGCGTCGTCATAGGAAACCGCCGACGCCGCCGAGACCGTCATGAAGCGCGAGGTCGGCAGCCCGGCATCGCGGATCAAGCGCTTGGCGACATCCTTGTCCATCGACACCGCCGATCCGACCACGCCCGATCCGACATAAGGCACGTCGGCGAGTTCAAGCGCGCCCTGGACGGTGCCGTCCTCGCCGTGCGGGCCGTGCAGCACCGGAAAAACGGCGTCGATGGCGGGCAGTTCACGGACCGCCTGATCGGCGCCTGGCGCCAGCAGGACGCGGCCGCGCCCGCCGGGGAAGAACGAGAGCTGCGGGCCGTCTTCGGGCACGACGAGCGCCGTCGCACCGGTGCCAGCGCCATTGCCGGCATCGGCCGGCAGCCAGCGTCCGTCACGCGTGATGCCGACGAGCACCGTCTCGTAGCGCTCCGGATCGAGCGAGCGCAGCACGTTCGCCGCCGAGGCCCGCGACACGTCGTGCTCGGCCGACCGGCCGCCGAACAGGATGGCCACTCTGAGCTTTTTGCCTTGCATATCAACGTCTCCGCGTTGCCCGGACCTAAAGCCAACCGGCCCGAAAGCGCAAGACCGCAGGCCCGGGCGGCGCGTCGTTAACCATTCGCTTTGCCGAAATCGGCTCATCCATTGACCAACTCAAAGCTCAGCCCATTTAGCTTAGCCAATGGAGGCCCGCATGATGCGCGTGCGACTGAAAGCCGACGGCCGGATCGTGGAAATCGCCCCCGACGGCCGCGAGATCACGCTGGAGCACAGGGATCCGGCGGCCTTCGTGCGTCAGGTGCGGGCGCGCTGCGGGCTGACCCAGGCCGCCTTCGCCGAGAAGATCGAAGTACCGATCGAAACGGTGCGCAACTGGGAGCAGGGCAAGCGCAATCCGCGCGGGCCGGCGCGGGCGCTGTTGAAGCTGATCGACACGGCGCCGGAAGCGGCCTTCGCCGCGCTCGGCGGGAGACGCTAGCGCACGATCCCGAAAAGTGGGAACCGGTTTTCGGGCCAGATCGTGCGCAGAGTTAGACTCTTACCGGCCGCGCCTCGGGCCGGTAGCGGGCGACCCGCATCAGCACGTACATCGCCACGAGCGTGCCGAAATAGGCGACGAGCTGCAGCGCGGTCGGCTGTTCGACATAGCCGATCAGGTGTGCAGCAGCTTGCCGAGGATGCTGCCTTCGCTTAGCAGCCACGACGTATTCCACACCGTCTCGCCCATGCGATTGACGACGCCGGCGCTGTAGAGGAACTGCGCCGACTGCGCCGCCATGCCGGCGGCGAGCAGGGCGATCAGCCAGCTCGTCACCGCGAAGATGTAGCGCTGCGGGATGGCCAGCAGCCCGGCATAAGTCAGCCCGGTGAAGGCCGCGCCGGCCACAATGCCGAGTACGCCGCCGGTCAGGAGCGACAGGCCGGACGTGCCTTGCGCGAAGATGCCGTAGAGGAACAGCACCACTTCCGAACCCTCGCGCAGCACGGCGAGGCCGACGACCACGGCGAGCGCGGTCAAAGGCTTGGCGCCTTCGCTGACGTCGGTGCCGATCTGGCTGCATTTCGGCGGCGATCTCGCGGCCGTGCCGCGCCATCCAGGCGTTGTGCCACATCAGCATGACGACGGCGATGCCGAGCACGGTGGCGTTGAACAGTTCCTGGCCGCTGCCCTCGAAGGCTTGCGAAATGGCGCCGGCGAACACCGCGACGACCGCCGCGCCGAGGATGCCGGCGCCGACGCCGATCGCGATCCAGCGCCCGCGGCCGGTCACGCCGCGCGTGGCCGCCATCACGATGCCGATGATGAGGCCGGCCTCGATGACTTCACGAAAGACGATGATGAGGGCGCCGAGCATGGGGTGTTCTTCAGCCGTTCATGACGCGAGTGCAACTTATTCCGAACTGCGGGGCAGGCCGCAACTCCGGTATTTTCCGCAGGTGGCCGCCTATTCGGCGATAATGACGCCCTTGGCGGTATCCTCGTGGAATTCGCCGACGAAGTTGTAGCGGCCGGGCTTGAGCGGTCCGATGCGCACCGTGGCCTTGGAGCCGCCTGGGATCACCTTCTCGACCTTGAGCGAACTGCTCTCGAATTCCTCCGGTGTCGCATCGCTGTTGATCACCGTGATGGCGACCCGCTTGTTGGCCGGCACTTTCAATTCGGTCGGCGAGTACTTGTGGTCCTTGATGGTCAGCGTGAAGTCGTCGGCCGCCTGGGCGGCGGGGGCGAGGGCCACGAAGGCGGCCAGGGCCGCGGCGGTCAGAATGGTGCGCATGGTTTTCCCGGATTTTGTCCTGTCGAACTCACAAAACCATTAACGCGATCCGATGCAAGTCCTTATTTTCACTCTCGAATTATTCCAATGTGAGAAGCAGGCCCAATTGCTTGGCCGGTCGGGCAATGTCGCCGGCGGGCCTCAACATTAAATTTCGTGAAGGTTCGCCCGCCGCGCCGCCGGTCCGCCTTGCAACGGCCGCGGTTGGCAGTGGCCCCGACTGGGGGCATCTCCCGGCCCGCGACCTTTCGCCCCGCCGGAGAGATCCTTCATGCAGTACGTCGACGCCCAATGGCGCCCATATCCCCCAGATCGGTCTGGGGACCATGCAATTGACCGGCGAGGCCGGCGCCCAGGCCATCCGGACCGCCCTCGAGGTCGGCTACCGGCATCTCGATACCGCGGCCTATTACGGCAATGAGAAAGAGAACGGCGAGGCGTTGCGGGCGTCCGGGGTCCGGCGCAACGACGTCTTCATCACCACCAAGGTGCGGCCGACCGAGGCGCGGGCCGACGACTTCGCCCGCGTGGTCGACCAGTGCCTCGCCAATCTGCAACTGCCTTATGTCGACCTGCTGCTGATCCACTGGCCGAGCAAGGAGGTGCCGATCGCCGAGACCGTCGGCGCGCTGTGCAAGGCGAAGAAGGAGGGCAAGGCCCGTCACGTCGGCGTCTCCAACTTCACCGTGGCGCTGCTCGACGAAGCGTGGAAGGCGACCAGCGAGCCTTTGGTCTGCAACCAGATCGAGGTGCATCCGTTCATCAACCAGGACAAGGTGATCGCGGCCTGCGCCAAGCGCGGCATGGCGGTGGTCGCCTATGTGCCGATCGCGCGCGGCAAGGTGCCGGGTGCGGAAGCGCTGGAACGCATCGGCAAGGCGCATGGCAAGAGCGCGGCGCAGGTGTCGCTGCGCTATCTGGTCGAACGCGGCATGATCGCCATTCCGCGCTCGTCCAATCGGGAACATCTCAAGGCCAATCTCGACGTGTTCGATTTCAAGCTGAGCGACGCCGAGATGGCCGAACTGAAGAAACTCAACGACACCAATATGCGCGTGGTCAATCCGGCGCAGGCGCCGCAATGGGATACGCCGTGATGCGCTTTGCCGGGCTTCGCTTCGCCCTGTCGTTCATGGCCGTCGTTGTTGATGGCGCCGGTCGCGGGCGGCGTGCTGCCGGCAGCCGCGCAGAATGCCAAAGTGTTGGCCAAGGATGCGGCCAACGATACGGCGGACATCGAGGATTGCCTCAAGTCGAAGCCGGACGCGCAGGAAAGCTGCATCGGCATCGTCTCCGATCCGTGCCTGGATCGCGACAGCACCAAATCGACCGCCGACCAGAACGCCTGCATCAACCGCGAGTTCGCCGTCTGGGACGACATCCTCAACGAAACCTTCGGCGGCTGCGCGACAAGCTCGACGATGCGCAGAAGACCAAGCTGCGCGACATGCAGCGCGCCTGGGTCGCGTCGAAGGAAAAGACCTGCTCGTTCTATTGGGATTACTATCAGGGCACCGATGGCGAGCCCGATGGCCGCGGCCTGCGTGAACAAGGAGACCGCGCGGCGGGCGCTGTTCCTCATCGGCTTCATGCTTGACGCCGAGGGGAAATGACAAGGAGCGGGATGATGCAAACGGTGGAAGCCAAGGGCTTCAAGATTCCGATCATCGGCCTGGGCACCTGGGAATTGCGCGGCCGCGATTGCGCGCGTCTCACCGAGCAGGCGATCCGGCTCGGCTATCGCCACATCGACACCGCGCAGATGTACGGCAACGAGGCCGAAGTCGGGGAGGGCGTTCGCGCGTCGGGCAGGCGCGCCGAGGTCATGGTGACCACCAAGATCGCGCGCACCAATCTGGCGCCGCCGGACGTCGGCATTCGGTCAAGGAGAGCCTGAGCAAATTGCGGATCGACGAGATCGACCTGCTGCTGATCCACTGGCCGAATGACCGCATTCCCGCTGGCCGAGACTCTCGGGGCCATGGCGAAACTGAAGCAGGCCGGTTACGTCAAGCAGCTCGGCGTGTCGAACTTCACCGTCGCGTTGCTCGACGAGGCGGCCAAGGTGACCACAGAACCGCTGGTCTGCAATCAGATCGAGTATCATCCGTTCCTCGATCAATCGAAGGTGATCGCCGCCTGCCAGCGTCACGGCATCGCGGTGGTGGCCTACAGTCCGATCGCGCGCGGCTCGGCCAACGGCAACGAGGTGCTCGAACGCATCGGCCAGGCGCACGGCAAGACCGCGGCGCAGGTGTCGCTGCGCTGGCTGGTGCAGCAGAACATTGTCGTCATCCCGCGCACCAGCAAGCTGGCGCGGCTCGCGGAAAATTTCGCCATTTTCGACTTCACGCTGTCGGATGCCGAGATGACGGAAATCGCCGCCCTGTCGCAGGCCGGCAAGCGCATCGTCAATCTGGCCTGGGCGCCGCGTGGGATTGAGTTGACCGACACGACATGACCATCGCCCAAGGTACTGACAACGACACCGCGCTCGTCCTGTTCTCCGGCGGGCAGGACTCCACCGACCTGTCTCGGCTGGGCGCTCGAACGTTTCGCCCGCGTCGAGACCGTCGGTTTCGACTATGGCCAGCGCCATGCCGTCGAGCTCGAGCGTGCGGCCGCGGCTGCGCGAGCGATCGCCGGCCTTGAAACCGGCGTGGCGCGAGCGCCTCGGCGACGGATCACCTGATCGCGCTCGACGCGCTCGCCGCCATTTCCGACAGCGCGCTGACCCGCGAGACGGCGATCGCCTTCGCCGACAGCGGCCTGCCGAACACCTTCGTGCCGGCGCGCAACCTGATCTTCTTCACCTTCGCCGGCGCGCTGGCCTACCGGCGCGGCGCCCGCCACATCGTCGCCGGCATGTGCGAGACCGACTATTCGGGCTACCCGGATTGCCGCGACGACACGATCAAGGCCATGCAGGTCGCGCTCAGCCTCGGCCTCGACGAAGGGTCACCATCCATACGCCGTTGATGTGGATCGACAAGGCCGCAACCTTCGCGCTGGCGCGCGAGATCGCGGGGCAGGCTTTCCTCGATATCATTGTCGAGGAAACCCATACCTGCTACGTCGGCGACCGCTCGCACCGTCACCCTTGGGGGTATGGCTGCGGCTGCGTGTCCGGCCTGCGAATTGCGCGCCCAAGGCTACGCCAAATTCCGGGCCGGCAGTCCCACCTGATCGGCCTGAACCGGCCGCACGATCCGACCCGCAACCTGAATTGCCCTGAGCTGCCATGTCGATTGAATTTCGCAAAAACGTCGAAGGCGCGATCTTTCTCGTGCTGTTCTGCCTCACCATTCCCGCCGCCAACTGGATGATCGGCCATGTCGGCACGGTGTGCCCGGCCAATGGCCCATGTCTGGTGCCGGTGGCGCCCGGCCTCTTGGCGCCGTCCGGCGTGCTGATGATCGGCGCGGCGCTGGTGCTGCGCGATCTGGTGCAGCGCCGCCTCGGCGTCGAATTCGGCCTCGGCGCCATCGTCGCCGGCGCCCTGATCTCGGCGGCGATTGCGCCGCCGGCGCTGGTCACCGCCTCGGCGGCGGCGTTCCTCTTGTCGGAGGTCGCCGATTTCGCGGTCTATACGCCGCTCGCCCGGCGCCGCCTGGTGCTGGCGGTGGTCGCCTCCGGCATGGTCGGGCTGGTGATCGACTCCATCGTCTTTCTGTATCTCGCTTTCGGTTCGCTCGATTTCCTCGCCGGGCAAGTCGTCGGCAAAGCCTGGATGGTGCTACTGTCGATCCCGCTGGTGACCTATCTGCGCCGCCGCGACGCGCGTCTCGGCCTGGCTCCGGTTTAATCTTACACGAGAACATCCATGACAAATGCACCGATGACCATGACCGCGTCGCCCGTCGCGGCCAACCCTGCGACCCTCGATGTGCTGCGCACCGTCACCACCGGCACCGTCACGACGATGCTGCTGAAGAAGGGCATCCGCCATGCCTGGATGAAGGGAGCGATGCCGTTCGGCTTCTCGGGCAAGCGCATCGTCGGCCCGGCCTTCACCTTGCGCTTCGTTCCGGTGCGCGAGGATCTGGCGACGCCGGCCAGCTGGCTCAATCCGATCTCGACCCGGTCGGCCATCGAGGCCATGCCGGAGGGCTGCATCTGCGTCGCCGACGCCATGGGCGTCACCGGCGCCGGCATCTTCGGCGACATCCTCTGCATGCGCATGGTCAAGCGCAACGTGCAGGCGCTGATCACCGACGGCGTGATGCGCGACAAGCACGGCGTGCTCGGCACCGGCCTGCCGGTCTGGTGCCAGGGCGTGGCCGCGCCGGCCTCGGTCAACCAGCTCACCTTCGTCGGCTGGAACGAGCCGATCGGTTGCGGCGGCAGCGCCATCTTCCCGGGCGATATCATCGTCGCGGACGACGACGGCGCGGTGGTGATCCCGCAGCGATCTCGTCGAATTCGTCACGCATGAAGGCGCCGAGCACGAATTGATGGAAAGCTGGCTGGTGCAGGAAGTGGAGAAGGGCGCCAAGCTGCCCGGCCTCTATCCGCCCAACGACGAGAACAAGGCGCGCTACGAAGCCTGGAAGAAGTCGCGCTAACTCACGCGCCGCTGCGAATGTGATACGGTCCCCGTCGCGATCGCCGCGGGGGCCGTCATGTTCTTCGTGCTGTCGAAGACCGTCACCGTTCTGTCGTGCCGTCGAACCTCATTCTGTTCGTCGGTCTGGCCGGCCTCGTGCTGATGGCGACGCGCTGGCGCCGCGCGGGCACAAGGCTCGCGGTCGCGAGCATCGTCCTGTTGCTGATCGTCGGCGCGATCGCCGCTCGGCACCTTGCTGACGCACAGCCTCGAGACGCGGTTTCCGCCGTGGGAGATGACCGATGGTCCCTCGCGCGGCGCGCCGGACGGCATTGTCGTCCTTGGCGGCGGCATCTCGTCGGGCCTGTCGCGGAAGATGGGCACCGCGATGGTGAGCGCCGATGGCGGGCGCCTCGTCGCGCTGGCGCATCTGGCGCGTCTCTATCCCAACGCGCGCATCGTTTATATCGGGCGGCGACGCCACCTTGGCCGGCAACAGGCCGCCCGAGACCGACTATGTCGGGCCGCTGCTCGACGATTTCGGCATTGCGCGTTCGCGCGTCGAACTGGAAACGCGCTCGCGCAACACCGCGGAGAACGCCGCTTTCAGCAAGGCAATCGCCAAGCCCAAGCCGGGCGAGCGCTGGCTCTTGGTGACGTCGGCGCAGCACATGCCGCGCGCCATCGGTTGCTTCCGTGCCGCCGGCTTCCCGGTTGAAGCCTATCCGGCCGCCTGGCGCACCGATCCCGATCCGCAAAACTGGCCGAACCTCGCGGTCGGCCGCAGCCTCGATCGTTTCGACAGCGCAGCGCGAGAGTGGCTGGGGCTGATCGTTTACCGGCTGACCGGCAGAACCGCGGCGTTGTTTCCGGCGCCGTGAGCGCCGCGGCGTTGCGGGCAAAGATTGTGA
>CAWGRN010000004.1:0-47591 GCA_963825015.1 uncultured Alphaproteobacteria bacterium
CCTCAGCGTGAGACACGCCAACTGATACCAGATTCGCTTTCAAAAAAGTGATTTTGAACTGAAATTCACTCCAGCACTGACCTGGTTCCCAGGTCAGTGGCACCCAAGAACTCACCATTTCACGGGGCCGGGGTGCCACGGACCTGCATCGCAGGTCCGTGATTGTTTGATATCACATGTTTGACCGCGAATTGGTCTTATACCGATTCGTTCTTAACCAATTCGACCGGCACGGAGGCGGCGTCGCTACCAAGCGGTCACAGGGCCGGCGTCTTTGCCAAGCCGTGCATCGAAGCCATCTTTTACAGACAGATCTTTACTTTATCTCTGAATAATAACGTTGGAGTGTCTTTTGATTCGGGGCCTCAAATATCGGGAAGTGGGCCAAGTTGTGTTTCTGGAGCCGAAAGCGCACTGAGGTCGTCAAGACCCCAAGAGCCCTGCACCTGAAATCCCTGTTCGTGATGGCGGGCGCCGCCCATGAGCAGACAGGCGCCGACGATGCCGTTGCAGACGATCATGATTGCGGCGAACACCGTGTCGCGCGCCAACCCGGCTTTTTCGACCGGCGCCGCGATCATCACCGAGACGATGAGCGTGGCTTCGATGACGGTGACGGCGAGCGCCAGGACCAGCGTGCCGAACGGCTCGCCGACCCGGTGCGCCACCACCTCGGCATGATAGACGGCGGCGAACACGGTGCCGAGCAGGACGACCCCGGCGATGGCCGACATCACGCCGCCGTTGCCGATCAACCAGCTGCCGATGAGCGCAAGGCAAGCGGCCGCCGGCCAGGCCCAGGTCCAGGCCCTTGTCCATCGCGGCGTTGTTGTCCCGGCCATGAGAGCGTCCTCGCCAATCCCGAAGGTCTCTTTTAGCAGGTCAGGCGTCAGCGTCAGATCAGCTTCAACCCCTTGAGGCTGGCATGCCCGTCCTTGCCGACGATGATGTGGTCGTGCACGGCGATCCCCAAGGGTTTCGCCACCTCGATGATGGCTTGCGTCATCTGGATGTCCGCGCGGGAGGGGGTGGGATCTCCGGAGGGATGATTGTGCACCAGGATTAGCGCCGTCGCCGACAGTTCGAGCGCGCGTTTGACCACCTCGCGCGGATAGACCGGCGTGTGATCGACGGTGCCTTTCTGCTGCACCTCGTCGGCGATGAGCTGGTTGCGCTTGTCGAGGAACAGCAGCCGGAACTGCTCCTTGTCCTCATAGGCCATGGCGGCGCGGCAATAGTCGATAACGCTGCCCCATGACGACAGCACCGGACGCTTGCCCGCCTCGCCGCGCGCGATCCGCTTGGCCGAGGCGTGCACGATTTTGAGTTCGTCGATTACGGCGTCGCCGACGCCCTTGATCTCTTTCAGCCGTGTGCGCGGTGCCGCCATTACTTCGGCGAACGAACCGAACTTGGCGACCAGCTCCTTGGCCAGCGGTTTGACGTCGCGTTGCGGGATGGCGCGGAACAGGACCAGTTCGAGCAACTCGTAGTCACTGACGGCGTCCTCGCCGGCCTTGCGGAAGCGTTCGCGCAGGCGTTCGCGGTGGCCATGATAATGCGGCGTCGCCTCGGCAAGGCCGGGCGCGCCGTCGGCTTCCTCGTCGGTCCTGAAGGGGTCCACCATGCTTTACGCGCCCGCTCAACCTCAGCGGGCACTATAGCGCAATCCACGTCAGCCGCGAGAGCGGTTCAGACGTTATACGGCGGCTTGTCGAGCTTGGCGGGCGAGACGGTGAAGATCTCCACGCCGTCGGCGGTCACGCCGACCGTGTGCTCGAACTGGGCCGACAGCGAACGGTCGCGGGTCACCGCGGTCCAGCCGTCGGACAGCACCTTCACGTGCGGGCGGCCGAGATTGATCATCGGCTCGACGGTGAAGAACATGCCCGGCTTGAGCACGACGCCTTCGCCGGGGCGGCCGACATGGACGATATTCGGCTCGTCGTGGAACAGCCGGCCGAGGCCGTGGCCGCAGAAGTCGCGCACCACGCTCAGTGCTGGGCCTCGACATAGCTCTGGATGGCGTGGCCGATGTCGCCGGTGGTGGCGCCGGGGCGGATGACGGCGATGCCGCGCATCATCGATTCGTGCGTCACTTCGATCAGGCGCTCGGCGCGGCGCGGAATATTGCCGACCGGATACATCCGGCTCGAATCGCCGTGCCAGCCGTCGAGGATCAGCGTCACGTCGATATTGACGATGTCGCCGTCCTTGAGCGGCTTGTCGCTCGGGATGCCGTGGCAGACGACATGGTTGATCGAGGTGCAGGTCGATTTCTTGTAGCCGCGGTACATCAACGTCGCCGGCAGGGCGCCATTGTCCATGGCGAAGTCATAGACGAGCTGGTCGATCCGATCGGTCGGCACGCCCGGCTTGACGTAGGGCGTCAGCATGTCGAGGCAGCGCGCGGTGAGCTGCCCGGCCTTGCGCATGCCCTCGAAGGCGGCGGGGCCGTGAAGCTTGATCTGGCCGGTCTTTCGCTGGGGGGCGACGGTGGCGTCGATGTAGGTCATGGCGCCAATGTAAGGTTTGGAGGCGAGGGGGGCAAGTTGTCCGAGGGCGCAGGAATCCCCGCGAATTTGGGGGGATTCCTGCCGGTCGCGTCAGGCGATCTTACCGCCCAGTTCGTCCTCGATATGGGCCTTGATGATCTCGTCGAAATTCTGCTCCGCCTTGAAGCCGAGTTCCGCGGCGCGCTTGGCGTCGATCCGCTCCGACCAGCCGGAGACGATCCGCATGATCAGTTCGTCCGGCTCGCGCTTGATGCGGGCGGCGACCTTCGGCCCGGCGATCCGCGTCAGCGAGTCGATCTGCTCCGCCACGGTGCAGCATACCCCCGGCATGGCGAGATTGATGCGCGGCCCGAGCTGCTCGCGGGTCAGGCCTGCCGCGTGGATGAGAAAGCCGACCGCGGCGCGCGGTGACGCATGAGTATGCCGCACCGTATCGGCGACCGGCAGGATCGCTTCATGGCCGGCCAGCGGTTCGCGGATGATGCCGGAGAAAAAGCCGGAGGCCGCCTTGTTCGGCTTGCCGGGGCGCACGCAGATGGTCGGCAGCCGGATGCCGACGCCGTCGAGGAAGCCGCGGCGATTGTAATCCGCCAGCAGCAATTCGCTGATTGCCTTCTGCGTGCCGTAGGAGGTGAGCGGCGTCAGATGGAACTCGTCCGGAATCGCATAGGGGAACGGCGCGCCATAGACCGCGATCGACGAGGTGAAGATGAACTTCGGATGATAGTTCTCGGTGTGGCGAACGGCTTCGAGCAGCGCACGGGTGCCGTCGAGATTGACGTGGTAGCCCTTGTCGAAATCGATCTCGGCTTCGCCGGACACGACGCCGGCGAGATGAAAGATCATCTCGGGCCGCTCGGCGATCAGCTTCTCGGCCGCGCCGGGCGCCGCCAGATCGCCGGTGACGATGTCGACCTTGCCGGCAAAGCCGGACGGCTTCTCCGCCGCCACGACGTCGGTCAGCGTGAATTTGTCGATCGGCTTGCCGCCAAGCCCGCCATCCTTGATCAGGCGGGCGATCAGCTTGCGCCCGATCATGCCGGCTGCGCCGGTCACCACCACATGCATTGCGCGTTTCCTCTTGTAACTTTTTGAGCCTTAGCTTTTGTCATTCTCCTCGGCCGGCTGAAACCGGTCGAGATGCCGCAGATCCGGAAACAGTCCCATCCACAGACCGGCGACCATCAGCGAGCCGATGCCGCCGATCAAGACCGAATTTACCGCCCCGAGCCAGCCGGCGACCGCGCCGGCTTCGAAGTCGCCGAGCGTATTCGAAGAGCCGACGAAAAGGTAGTTGATGGCGCTGACCCGGCCGCGCATGTAGTCTGGCGTCTCGATCTGTACCAGGCTGAAGCGGATGACGACGCTGACCGCATCGGACGCGCCGAGCACGGCCAGCGCCAGCATCGACAGCGGCAGATTTGTCGACAGCCCGAACACTACGGTAGCGGCGCCGAACACCGCGACAGAGACGAACATCTTGCGACCGAGGTGGCGTTCGACGGGAAAGCGCGACAATACGATGGCGGTGAGCAGCGCGCCGATGGCCGGCGCCGATCGCAACAATCCCAGTCCCGCCGGTCCGGCGGCGAGGATGTCCTTGGCGAAGACCGGCAGCAGCGCGGTGGCGCCACCGAGCAGGACGACGAACAGATCGAGCGTGATGACACCGAGCAGCCGGCTGCGGCTGCGAATGAAATCGAAGCCGGCCAACGCCGAGCGCAAGGTCGGCGGATCGCGGCTCGGCACGTTGCCCTTGATCCTGATGGCGCTCACGCAGGCGACCGCGGCGACGAAGAAGACGACGCACAGCGCGCTGACGGCGCGGGGCTCGATGGCGTAAAGGAAACCGCCGAGCGCCGGACCGCAGATCACGGCCACCTGGTTGGCCGAGGTCCAGGCCGCGACCGCGCGCGGCAACAGGCTCGCGGGCACCGTCGCCGGCACCAGCGAATGGCCGGTCGGCAGTTCGAAGGCGCGCGCGCAGCCGATGGCGAAGACGACGGCGAAGAGAAGCTCACGGGTCAGCCAGCCGGCGAGCATGGCCGCCGTCACGACGGCGGCACAGATCGCATAAACCGATTGCGCGAGACGCACGATCAGCCGCCGGTCGTAACGGTCGGCGGCATGCCCGATCAGCAAGGTGAGAACGACCGCCGGAATGAACTGCAGCAGCCCGACAAGCCCGAGGTCGAAGGCGCTGCCGGTGATGGCGTAGATCGACCAGCCGATCACGATGGCGAGCGCCTGATAGCCGATGGTGCCGAACAGGCGGGTGAGCCAAAGCAGAATGAAAGCACGCTCGCGCAGCAGCCGGCCCGCCGACGCCTCCGCTTCGCTCATCCCGCAATGCCGTTCAATTCACCCAACGAGATTTTCTGCCGGCCTTGAGCGTCGAAATTGTCCGGGGCCAGCCAGCGTTCGAACGCAGCCTTGCGTGCCGGCCATTCGCTGTCGATCATCGAATACCACGCCGTGTCGCGGTTGCGGCCCTTGACGATGATGGCGTTGCGGAAGATGCCCTCGAACACGAAGCCGTAACGCAAGGCCGCCCGCCGCGACGGCGCATTGAGTGCGTTGCACTTCCACTCGTATCGGCGATAGCCGAGCGTATCGAAGGCGTGGCGGGCGAGCAGATACTGTGCTTCGGTGCCGAGCTTGGTTTGCTTGAGCGCCGGTGTGTAAAGAACGTTTCCGACTTCGATGACGCGCGTTTCGGGGCGGATCTCCATCAGCGTGAAATAGCCGACCGCGCGGTCGTTTTCGTCGATGATGGCAAAGGCGTAAGGGTCGGCAAGTCCGGCGCGTTTGGCGACGAAATCGGAAAACAGCTCCGGATCGTTAAAGGGGCCATCGCCCATATAGGTCCACAGCTCGTCGTGGCCTTTGGCGGCCGCCCACAGGTCGGCGGCGTGATGATCCTGGAGTTTTTCGATCCGGCCGTAGCGGCCGTCGATGGTGATCGGGCCGGGACGCTTGGCCGGCGTGGTATCGACCTTGAGGCCCACGGGCTGTCCGGTTCCGGGCAGCGGCTCCGATTGCAGTTTGAAGTCTGGCATGACGGTTTACTCTTGCGGTTTGCGTTCGGCGAAGAACTTGTTCAGTTCCGCGTTCGAGATGACACCCGAGAAGCTGTCGAACTTGCCTTCTTTGGCGATCTGCGTCGCCGATTTGATGAAGGCGTCCATCGCGACGCGCGCGAGTGTGCCGCCGACGCTGATGCGGCGCACGCCCATGGCGGCGATGTCGTCCACCGTGAAGCCGCCGGCAAAAGACATCAGCAGATTGACCGCCTTCGGCTTGACCGCTTTGACCACGGCCTCGATCTGCTCACGGGTCTTGATGCCGGGCGCGTAGAGACAGTCGGCGCCCGCTTCGGCGAAGGCCATCAGCCGGCGAATGGCCTCGTCGAGATCGGGAAGGCCATGAGATGAAGCCTTCGGTCCGTGCCGTGAAGACGACATCGCCGCCGGCCTTGTCGATGGCGGCGCGGGCGGCGCGCACCCGCGCGACCGCGTGGTCGAAGTCGTAAAGCGGGGTGCCTTCGTCGCCGGTGAAATCCTCGATCGAGAGGCCAGCGACGCCGGTCTCGATGCAGCGCCGCACATTGTCGGCCACTGCGTCCGGCTCGTGCGCGAAGCCGTTCTCGAAATCGGCGTTGAGAGGAATATCGGTTGCGGCGGCGAGTTCCGCGTAGTGCGCCAGCACGGCATCGCGGTTCAGGGCGCCATCGGGAAAGCCGAGCGAATGGGCATGGCCCGAACTGGTGCTGGCCAGCGCCTTGAAGCCAAGGCCCTGCAGATAAAGCGCGCTGCCGACGCTCCAGGGATTGGGAATGACGAAGCAGCCGGCCTTATGCAGCTCCTTGAAGGCGTTCCGCTTCTCTTTGACGTTTGGCATGGCCGGCCCCGGGTATCTTCGCTCGATGAGCGGCCGGGACCGTGCCATGGTTACGCCGGGAAGGACAATTCCAATCCTTGATGGATCCAATCTTTGACCGGCCTTCGCATGGTGGTCATGCCCGCCGGGTGGACCCCGCGTAGCTAGCGGTTGACGCTGCCGCGGTGGCCGGCTTGGCCGCCGGACGAGATATTTCCGTGCCTGACGATCGCGCCAGGATCAGACGGCCTTGCGGGTCGAAGGAGCCGACGATGGCCTTGGGCCGGCCGTTGAGCAGATACGTGCTCAGGGTGCGCTGGGTGCGTTCCGGCAGGTCGAGATAGGCCCGGATCAGCTCGATGATGCCCGGCTCGCGCGTCCAGTAATAAAGCTCGAGCAGTCGGCTGGTGTCGGTACCGCCGTTGATGATTGTCTTGATGACCTCGCGCACTTCGCTGTTGCGGTGTTTGTCGTCAGCGTCGACGTCGTCGTTGCGTTTCGCGTTACGACGCATGTTCCACCTGCCGGATCAGGGGAATTTGCGGCCCGCGCCTGACCAGGACGGAACCTGTGATGCCGCCAAGGGCTCGTGCCTGATCGAGGTTCGATTCGCCGACGTCGATCTCCGCCGCCAGCGCCCATTGGTTCTCGATCAGTGTCGGCAGACCGAGCGGGCGCACCACGAAGCCCGCCTCGTGCAGGCGCGGCAGCCACCAGGTCTCGATCACGATGGAATAGTGAGTGATGCCTTCGTCGAGCGCGAACTCCTGCAGCGCAGCGAGCAACATGCAGTCGGTGCGGCCCACCCGGCGTTCGCGCACGACGAAATAGCGCGAGCCTTCCCAGATGCTGACTCCAATCGGAACGCCTTTGACCGCGGCCAAGGCCGGGAAAACCTCGCTGAGCATGTGCGGCGACGTGGTCGGCGTCAGCCGCTCGCCGCCGACCACGCGGTCGCCATCGAGCGCGATGAGGTGAACCGTGTCGTCCCGGTCGTAGGCGTCGATGTCCCGCCCATCCGTCCGCTCGACGGCCTTCCAGCCGCGCTCCTTGACGAAGACGTCATGCCGGATGCGGTGGTAGTTATCGAGAACGTCTTCATAGAGATGGCGATTGGCCGAGGTAACGACATGAATCTGTCGTCACCTGAACTCTCCGCCCAGAAGTTCCAGGAATGGGAGTTCGCGATAATTAATGCGGCTGGCTATTGTAATTGTTTACATGGCGCACGCGGCGCGACTCGTGGACGCGTCAGATAACGCGTGTGTCACGTTTGCGTTTTTGAGAACGTCGATGCGGAAGATTGAGTCTACGGGCTGATCAGGCGTTGCTGCAGCGCTTTGACCACCGCATGGGTCTTGTTGTGCGCCCGTAATTTGCGCGCGGCCCGAACCGAATATTCGTCCACCGTGCGTTTCGACAGGTTCATGATCTCGGCGACCTCGGCGGAGGTCTTGCCGACCGCCGTCCAGGTCAGCACTTCGCGTTCGCGCGCGGTGAGCCGGTCGAGACGGCTGTCATTGTTCTGCGTCATCAATTGGCGGATATGCTCGAACGCATACATGCCCATCAGATGGAGAGCAGGCTTGGTGCGCGGCGACAGGTCGAGATTGAGGCCGCCGAGCGATACGCAGGCTTCATAGCCCGTCAAACCGTGAATCGGGATGCAGAACCCGTTGGCCATTCGGAAATCGGAGGCGCGGTTCATCACTTCAAACGCGCGGGGCTCGGTGCTCCGGTTGAAGGGCGCCTCGCTCCATTCGAACGGGTTCACGGTGTTGCGGCACAGCCGGACCACCGGGTCGACCGCGACGTAATTTTCCTTGATATAAAACTCCAGCCAACGCTGGGGCCATTTGCGCGCCAGCACCATGTTCTGGTTGAGCTTCTCGTGCGGGTTGGGCAGGCCGGTGAGGATGAAGTTCTCGAAGCCAAAGCGGCCGAGCGACTTCTCCATTTGATTCATGATCTCGTCGGGGCTGCTGAGCTTCTCCAGCAGCTCGACGAAATCGAAAGGCCTCGCTGGGCGTGGTCGAAATTCCTGCCGATTCCATCATTCCGACACCGGCTCCGTATCGATCTTGGCCTAGGCGTCAATTGTTGACTGTCGCCAGTGAACCGCCGGGGCTCAAATCACAGCAATGCTATGCGTTATAAACCTCGGTACTCCCCCGCCTGAAGTAATTCTAAGCGAATGCAGTTGTCCCGTCATCAGAATCTAAAGTTGCGGTTGCGCCCGGTAGAGATTGCGGATCGGCTACATCTACCGCAACCTATGGGTTGTGGCAGCGGCACAAAACCCAACTGAAAGATGTAGTTTGGGCGGGCGCGCGAGAGGCTTGGCCGTTTGCTTTTGCACGGGGGATACGGTGAACTGCCGCGAAAATCGAACCGGGCCGGGAGGCTTTTACGATGCTGAAGACGATTGCGGCTTTCGACCGCATCGGCGAGGAAAATGCGTTCGCGGTGCTCGCCCGCGCCAATGCCTTGATCGCGCAGGGGCGCGACATCATCAATCTCGGCATCGGCCAGCCCGACTTCCGCACGCCCGATTTCATCGTCGAGGCGGCCGATCAAGGCGCTGCGCGACGGCCATCACGGCTACACGGCCGCGACCGGCATCCCGGTGCTGCGTGAGGCGGTGGCGGCCGACCTGCACAAGCGCTTCAAGGTCGAGGTCTCGCCCAACTCGGTCATGATCATGCCCGGCGGCAAGCCGACCATGTTCATGTCGATCCTGATGTTCGGCGAACCCGGCGCCGAGATCATGTATCCGGACCCCGGTTTCCCGATCTATCGCTCGATGATCGAATTCACCGGCGCCAAGCCGGTGCCGATCCCGATCCGCGAGGAGAACGGCTTCGCCTTCTCGGCGGAAGAAACCCTCAAGCTGATCACGCCGAAGACGCGGCTGATCATCGTCAACTCGCCGGCCAATCCGACCGGCGGCGTCACGCCGAAGGCGGAAGTCGACAAGCTCGTCGCCGGTCTCGCACAATGGCCGGACGTCGCCATCATGTCGGACGAGATTTACGACCACATGGTCTATGACGGCGAAAGGCATGTCTGCCTGTTGTCGTATCCAGAAATTCGCGATCGCCTGATCCTGCTCAATGGCTGGTCCAAGACCTATGCCATGACCGGCTGGCGCCTCGGTTATGCGATCTGGCCCGGAAAGCTTTACGATCTGGCGCGCAAGCTCGCGGTCAATCTGCATTCCTGCGTCAACGCCTCGGCGCAATATGCCGGGCTCGCTGCGCTCACCGGGCCGCAGGATGAGGTGCACAAGATGATCGCGGAGTTCGACCGCCGCCGCAAAGTCGTGGTCGAGGGTCTGAACAAACTGCCCGGCGTGTCCTGCGTGACGCCGAAGGGCGCGTTCTATGCGTTCCCGAACGTCAAGGCGACCGGCTGGAAGGCCAAGGCGTTGGCCTCGGCGCTGCTCGATGACGCCGGCGTCGCCATCATCGGCGGTCCGGATTTTGGCGTTCTCGGCGAAGGCTATGTGCGGCTGTCTTACGCCAACTCGACCGAGAACATCCTCAAGGCACTCGATCGTATGGGCGATTTCCTGGCGAAGAAGAAAGCGGCGTAAGCGTCAGCTTCGTTTCTTCGCCGCATCGGGCGCAGTCTGCTGCGTGATCCGTACATCGCGCACGGGATAAGGAATCTCGATGCCTTCATCCTTGAAGGCATCCCACAGCGCCAGCATCACCGGCGCGCGCACCGTGATGATGCCGTTGTCCGGATCGGCAATCCAGTAACGCAGCGAGAAGTTCAGCGACGAGTCGCCGAACTCCTCGAAATAGCAAACCGGCTCGGGATCCTTCAAAACCCGCGGCACCCGCAGGGCCGCCGCAACGGCGATTTCGCGCACGTGGTGCGGATTGCTGTCGTAGCTGACGCCGAAGGTCGACTTCAGCATCATGCGGTAGTTCGAATAGGACCAGTTGATCACCTGCTGCGTGACGAAATCCTCGTTCGGCACCAGTATTTCGCGGCCGTCGCGGGTGTCGACCGACGTATAGCGGGCGCCCATGTTGGTCACCCACCCGACCTGGTCGCCGATCGTGATGACGTCGCCCGGTTTGATCGATTTGTCGGCCAGCAGGATGATGCCGCTGATGAAGTTCGAAACGATCTTCTGCAGGCCGAATCCGAGGCCGACACCGATGGCGCCGGAGAAGAAGGCCAGCGCCGACAGGTCGATGCCGATGCTCGACAATACGACCATGATCGCGACGGCGAGGAGAAGGAAACGCGAAACCTTGCCGATCAGGACCTGGACCGAAGGCGTCAGATCGGTCGCGCTGCGCAGACGACGTTCGACGAAGTCGCTGACCGCGTTGGCGACCCACATCGCGATCAAGAACAATATCGCGCCCTTGATGACGACCAGGGCCGACAGCCGCAGGCCGCCGAACACCACGGCATAGCCGTCGAGCGCCGTGCCGACGGCAGCGCGGAGCCCAAGGATATCGAGCGCGGCGAATGTCCACGCCGCGATCGCGACCACGCGGTGAATGAACCGATTGCGGATCAGGCTGGCGAGCAGCGCGATGACGACCCAGGCGGTGGCCAGGCTGATGGCGACACCGACCAGATAGGATTGGCTCGGCCAGGTAAGCGACAACATGACGGCGTGCGCCATCATCGCCAACACGATGAAGACGATGGTGCCGACGCTATCGAAGAAGGCGCGGGCCAGGAGCTTCAGGACGGGCGGCCAGCCCATGCTGAGCGACGTGACATCGACGCGCTTGCGGACCATCGCGCCGGAAACCGCGCCAATCGCGCCGGTGACGAGCAGGACGGCGAACTGAATGATCAGCCAGAACGACGAGAGGTCAGCGAGCACGCTCTTAAGCGCCGCGCCTGCGTGAGTAATGATGTCTTGAAAGCCATCCATGCCGGGATCCCCTAGGAGGGCACCTCAAGAAGCCATAGCAAACCGCGCTTCGGGCCGTGCGCGGCCCGAGCGGGTTATGCACATCTACGACGTGAATGATGCGCTACCTGAGCGTCAGCCGGAAACCGATCAGCACGATGCTAAGGCCGATCACCTGGGCCCAGCTCGGTACGATGCCGAGCGCCAGGTAGCCAATGACGAGCGAAAACCCGGGCACCAAGGCCGGGAACGTCGCGGCGCGGCCGGCGCCAAGCAGCGCGACCGCGCGCGCGAACATGAAGATCGGCAGCACGCCGGCAACGAGACCCTGCACGACGATCTGCAGCAGGTTCTCCTCCCAGCCGAACCGCATCATGTTGGCCGGGCCGACGAAGATCAGAAAGATCGGGCCATAGACGAGCACCGACACCAAGCCGACGGCGGCGACGACGCGCATGCCGGACACCTGCCACTTGCGCAGTAAGGTGCCGAACAGCGCCCACAGTGAACCGGCGCTCGCGAACAGGAGATCGCCGCCGACGCCATGCGACCCGATCGTGGTCAGCAACTCGATGCCGAACACGACGAGGCCAAGAGTAATGGCGGCGACGCCGACGATGCGCGATGCCGACAGGCGTTCACGCAGCCAGATCGCCGCGAGCAGGATGCCGGCGAGGGCCGCGGTCGCGGGTTGAATCGTCGTGCCGTGGCCGAAGGGCACGATGATGAACCCGGTATAAGCCAGCAAGGCCTGTGTCGGACCGGAGCAGACGGCGAGGACAAAGCCGCGTCCCCACCTGATGCCGCCGAGATCGGCGATGCCGTCGCGGAAGACGAGAGGGGTGAGCAGCAGGCCCGACCATATGAAGCGATGGAAGGCGAGATCGGCCGGCGAGAAGCCGATGGAGATGCCGTGCTTGGCGACGACGAAACCGGCGGCCCACGCCAGCGCCGCTGTTACGCCAGACAAAACGCCGAGCACGAAGTTCGACGAAAAACCACTTCCGGGCGGGTCAACCTGCACGTCGGCGTCCATTTCTTATGGCGGTCGTCAAGCCGCGAGGTGACTCCAGCCCGGGAGATACTCTAGGATCGCGCCGCAAGTCCAATAGCCAAATAAGCAATGCTCTTACCACTGGGACGGATAGCTCATGGCGAAGTCACGTAAAGTCATCATTACCTGTGCGGTCACCGGCGGCATTCACACGCCGTCGATGTCGCCGCATTTGCCGGTCACCGCGCAGGAAATCGCCGACGCGGCCATCGGCGCCGCGGAAGCCGGCGCCGCCGTGGTGCACCTCCATGCGCGCAATCCGCAGGACGGCCGCCCGGACCAGTCGCCTGAACTCTTTTCGCCGTTTCTCAAGGTGATCAAACAGCGTTCGAACGTCGTTCTGAACCTGACCACCGGCGGCGCACCGACCATGACGGTCGAGGAACGCCTGCGTCCGGCGGCGACGTTCAAACCGGAGGTTGCATCGCTCAACATGGGGACCATGAATTTCGGCCTGTACCCCATGATCGAGCGGTTCAAGGGCAAGTTCAAGTACGATTGGGAAGAGCCGTATCTTGAAGGCACCCGCAAGGGCATGTTCAAGAACACGCTCGCCGATATCGAGATGATCCTCACAACCTGCTCGGAGAACAACACGCGCTTCGAGGTCGAATGCTACGACATCAGCCATCTCTACACGCTGAAGCACTTCCTCGACCGCGGCGTCATCAAGGCGCCGCTGTTCATTCAATCGGTGTTCGGCATTCTCGGCGGCATCGGGACGCATCCCGAAGACGTCATGATGATGAAGCGCACGGCGGACCGCCTGTTCGGCGACCAGTATCACTGGTCGGTGCTCGGCGCCGGCGCCGCGCAGATGCGCATCGCCGCGATGGCGGCGTCGATGGGTGGCAATGTTCGCGTTGGCCTCGAGGACTCGCTGTGGATCGGCCCCGGCAAGCTTGCCAAGTCGAACGCGCAGCAGGTCAAGAAGGTGCGTCAGATCCTCGAGGGCCTCGGCCTCGATATCGCGACGCCCGACGAGGCGCGCGTATTCTGTCGCTCAAGGGTGGCGACAAAGTCGCGTTCTGATGCCTCGGCGGACACGCACGTCCCCGGTCCCGGCGGTTGCGCTGGCCGATCGGTTGTCGAAGTCCATGATGGTCATGGCCGCTGCCTTGACCTTCGTGCTGGCGATCATCGTCCTCGCCGATACATTCAAGTCGCGAATTCACTCGCCACCCGCTCGGCGGGGCGGGTGACATCGTCGGCAATGTCATCGTCATGATCGTGTTCCTGCAGGCCGGTTACGCGGTGCGCTGCCGCTCCATGTCGCGCGCCGATTTCATTCTCGGCCTGATGCCGTGGCCGACCCGCCGCCTGGTGCTGGCGGCGGGCTATGGTCTCGGCGCCCTGCTGTTTGCCTTGCTGGTCGCGGCTAATTGGGAGCCGGCGATGACCGCGTTCCTGCGCGGCAGCGGCCCCGGTTTCCCGGCTTGGCCGGCGCGGTTCGTCATCCTGGCCGGCGCCGTGCTGGCGACTGTCAATTACGTTATCCTTGGCCTGCTTGATCTGACCGGGCCGGCGCCGACCGTCCAAGACGAAATTGAGGATCTGCGCCAACTGGAGCCCTGACCGCCATGCGTGCTAAGGCGGGCCTGTGATTGGAACTGGCGGCGTTGCGCTTTTTATTGCCGGACTTGTCGTGCTGGTCGCCTGCGGCGCCCAGATCGCTGTTGCTTTCGGAAGTCGTCGGTCTCCTGGGCACTTATCTGGCGACCGGCGACTGGCATGCCGTCGCCGCATTACTGGCCGGCACGGCTTATGACGGCCTGCGCCAGCCGGCTTACCTCGTCATCCCGCTGCTGATGCTGATGGGCGAATTCATCGCCCGGTCCGGCGCGGTCAGCGATCTATTCCGCATTCTCGGCCGCGAATGGCGCGGCCTGCCCGGCGGCGCGACGCTGGCCGCCATGGTCGGCCAGGGACTTTACGCCTTCGTCTCCGGCGCCAGCGCGGCAAGCGCGGCGGGCTTCACGCGCATTACATATCCGGCGCTCAAGCGCGAAGGGCAGGACGGCGCCACCGCGCTCGGCGTGCTCGCCGCCGCCGCCGCCGTCGGCGCGCTGATCCCGCCGAGCGTGCTGCTTGCGGCCTGGGGTCTTCTCGCCCACCAGCCGATCGGCCCGCTTTTCCTTGCGGCCATCGTCCCGGCCGTCCTGGTCGCGGTATTCTTTGCCGCCATGATCGTTTCGGTCGCCACCAAGCCGGCGGGCACGGGGACGGGATCAGGCGACACCGCTGCCGCCGCACGCGATCGAGAGCGCGATGGGCATTGCGGTGGTGCTGATCGTCATCCTCGGCGGCATCGGCACGCGCCTGCTGACGCCGGTCGAGGCCGCCAGCGTCGGCGTCGTCATCGGCCTGTCGATGGCGCTACGCAAGGGCATGCGACTTCCCGCCATCGTCGAGGCGATCCTCGTGGTCGGCCGCGCCTCGGCGCCGATCCTGCTGCTCATTTTCACGGCACAGCTTTATGCGCAGGCGCTGGCGGTGACCGGCGCCGCCGCCGCGATCGGCGACGCGCTCGCCGGCCTTGGTGTCGGGCTCGGCCTCGCCACCATGGTCGCGGTCTGGCTGATCCTGTCGATCGTGCTCGACCAATTGTCGATCATGGCGCTGACCGTCGCCTTGTTCGCGCCGGCCGCGGCCCGGCTCGGCATCGACCCGCTCGCCTTCGCCGTGCTCGGCGTGATCACGCTCGAGGCGGCTCAGCTGATCCCGCCCTTCGGGCTTCTGGTGTTCACCGCCAAGGCGGCGGTAGCGGACGACGGCGTGGCGCTCCCGGACATCTTCCGGCATGTGCTGCCGTTCCTGTCGATCATGCTCGTCCTCGTCTTGCTGCTGGCGGCCTTCCCCACGATTGCCACGTGGCTTCCGCATATTGCCCTGTAAGATCGGGTCTCCTGGATTTGGGTGATTGGCGGCGCCACGAGAGGCCGCGACATCGCCCGCTGCGCTTTGCGGAGGACGTTTAGCTCGGATGTCGGCGCTCGACTCGGTCAGTATAGCGATTTTGCTGGGCAGCCTGCTGGTTCTGGCGGGCATCCTGTCGAGCCTCTTGGCGCTGCGCTTCGGCGCGCCGCTGCTGCTGGTGTTCCTGTTCGTCGGCATGCTGGCGGGCGAAAACGGCCCGGGCGGCATCCGCTTCGACGATGTCGGCGTCGCCTATACCGTCGGCTCGGTGGCGCTGGCGCTGATCCTGTTCGACGGCGGTCTGCGCACGCGCTTTGCCAGCATCCGCTCCGTGCTCGCGCCCTCGGTGATGCTGGCGACGGTCGGCGTGCTGGTGACGACCCTGCTGACGGCGCCGGTCGCCAAGCTTGTGCTCGGCATCGGCTGGATCGAGGCGCTGCTGCTCGGCGCGGTGGTCGCCTCGACCGACGCGGCCGCCGTGTTCTTCCTGCTCAGCGCCGGCGGTTTGCGGCTGCGGCCGCGCGTCCGCGCAACGCTCGAAGTGGAGTTCGGCACCAATGATCCCTTCGCCATCTTCCTGGCGCTGCTGCTGGTCGAAATCCTGTCGGTGGGCGGGCAGTCCTGGTCGCACGCCATCGTAACACTGATCCGCGACGCCGCCCTCGGCGCCGTGATCGGCTATACCGGCGGCCGCGCCATCACCTTCGTGCTCAACCGGGTCGATCTGCCGCAGGGGCTGCACGCGCCCTTCGTCGCCGTCAGCGCGCTGGTGGTCTTTGCCTTCGGCAATGCCGTGCACGCCTCCGGCTTTCTGGCCGTCTATCTCGCCGGCCTCGTCGTCGGCAATCGGCAGATCCGCGCCCACAATTCGGTGGTGGCGTTCCTCGACGCCATCACCTGGCTGGCGCAGATCGTCATGTTCGTGCTGCTCGGCCTTCTGGTGTGGCCGGGACGGCTCGGTGAGAATCTCGTCGGGGCCATCGTCGTGGCACTGGTGCTGATGCTGATCGCGCGGCCGGCCGCGGTGTTCCTTTGCCTGTGGCCGTTCAATTTCCAGTGGCGCGAGAAGCTGTTCATCTCCTGGGTGGGATTGCGCGGCGCGGTGGCGATCTTTCTGGCGTCGATCCCGCTCTTGGTTGGGCTGCCGGGCGCGGCGATGTATTTCGACGTCGCCTTCGTCGTGGTCGTATCCTCGCTGCTGATCCAGGGCTGGACCGTGGCGCTGTCGGCGCGCAAGCTCGACATGTCGTTCAGCCGCGCCGATCCGCTGCCGCGCCGCGTCGAACTCGACCTGCCCGGGCAGATGTCGCGCGAGATTGTCGGCTATCCAGTGCCGGCCAACAGCCCGTTCCTCAAGCGCGGCCTGATCCCGAACTGGGCGCGGCCCACTCTGGTGATCCGCAAGGAGGAGATCCTGACGCCCATCGAAGCCGACGCCAGTGCGGGAAGGCGACTACGTCTATCTGCTGGCGCCGCCGGAGAAAGCGCAGGCGTTGGACCGCTTCTTCATGGTGACGCCGCCGCCGCGCGTGCCCGATCCGGAAGCGCTTGGCGACTTCTTCGTGCCGGGCGAGGCCAGCCTCGGCGCGCTGGCCGACATTTATGGCCTACAGGTCGCGGCCGACCATGCCGAGGTGAGCCTGGCGACATTCTTTACCGAGCAGCTCGGCCGCCCGGCCAAGGCCGGCGACATCGTCGCTCTCGGCCCGATCGCGCTTCTGGCGCACAAGGTGAAGGAAGGCCAGGTCATCACGGTCGGACTGCGGCTCGACGAGCCGGAAGCGCCCGCGACGATCGGCGGGCGCGCCCGGGCGCTGATGCAGAAAATCCGGAAGATGTTGGCGCGCTAGGGCTCAGCCGTTGCGGCGGGCGAGCGAGCGGCGTGTGCTGGATCATCCAGGCGCCGCCGAACAGCACCGCGGTCCAGAACAGGTCGCCGGCGACCGTGTGCTGGAAGAACGGCACGGCCAGCACGTAGCAGCGGGTGAGGCCCGGCGAGGTCGAGGCTGTACATGCCGCTGAAGGCCCAGACGGCGAAATTCGACAGCGCGAAGAACGCCACCGAGCAGCCGAGCATGGTGCCGGCGGTGCCGAGCGCGCCGCGCCACTGGCGGGTCGCCATGCCGGCGAAGGCGGGCAGGGTGATGGCGACGTAGGTGATAGCGAGATGCGCCAGTCGTCGCCGGACCGAGCGCCAGACCGGACAGCGCCATCGCTGCGAGCGGCACGACTGGCGCCAGCACCGGGATGCGCAGCATGCGGCCGGCGAACAGCGCGCTCGCCGCGACCGGCATGAAACCCCAGGCGTGCGGCAGGAGCCGCGCCACCACGTCGAGACCGATGAGGAACACGATCAGCGCCAGGTCGGCCAGCAGGGCGGAGCGGTTTTCGGTCGATTGCATTGCCGTCAAATCCTGTTCGTTATTCGCCCTCTTCTTAGCATGGCCGCCGCCGCCAAGGCTATCCGCCAAATCGGGCGGTCATACCGGCGTTTTGCGGCCGCCGGCGGCCCAGTCCGCCATGATGGCGGCGAGCCGGTCGAGACCGTCGGTCAGCGCGGCTGGGCCGGGCTGCAGGATGACCGTGGATTTGATTTCGCGCAGCCAGCCGGTGGCGACCGCCGGCACAATGTCGAAGCCGGGGCGGGCGGCGACTTTCGCCGGCACGAACTTCTTGCCGCACCAGGAGCCGATGATGATGTCCGGCTGCGCCGCGATCACCGCTTCGGGCGCGACGATGCGATCCTTCGCGTTCTTGCGTTTCGCCAGTTCCGGGAAGATGTCGATGCCGCCGGCGGCCTCGACCAGTTCGGATACCCAGCCGAGCCCCGAGATCATCGGTTCGTCCCATTCCTCGAAATAGACGCGCGGCCGGCGCGGCAGTTGCGGCCGATTGCGCCCGCACCTGATGCAGCCGCGTTTCCAGCGTGCGCGCCAGCGTCTCGGCTTTCGCCGACTGGCCGACCAGCGCGCCGAGCGTGCGGATCATGTCGAAGATGCCGGCGATGTCGCGCTGGTTGAAGGCGTGGACCGCGACGTTGTTGCGGATCAACTCGGCGACGATGTCGGCCTGCAGATCGGAGAAGGTGAGGACGAGGTCGGGCTTCGAGCGCCAGGATCTTCGGCACGTCGGCGGAGATGAAGGCGGAAACGCGCGGCTTCTCCTTGCGCACCCGCGGTGGTCGCACTGCATAGCCGGAGACGCCGACGATGCGCTTGTCCTCGCCGAGGAGATAGAGCGTCTCGACGGTCTCTTCGGTCAGGCAGACGATGCGGGCGGGTGGGAACATGAAATCATTGTACGCCAAGCCGTAGCGGCATGCGCGTTTTCCCTCTCCCCGCTTGCGGGGAGAGGGTGGCGAGCGAAGCGAGCCGGGTGAGGGGCGGCATTGCGCGTGAGGCCACAAGAGCCCCTCACCCCAACCCTCTCCCCGTAAACGGGGAGAGGGAGTCGCGCCGCGCTTGCGGCTAACCGAGCAACTCCACCCCGCCGGTCTTCACCACCTGTCCGCCGTCGAGCAGCACGACGCGGCTGGCGAGCAGCCTCACTTCGGCGGGGTCGTGGCTGACATAGATCATCGGCAGTTTGGTGTCGTCGCGCAGGCGGATGAAGTAAGGCAGGATCTCGCTCTTGCGCCGTGCATCGAGCGATGCCAGAGGCTCGTCGAGCAGCATCAGCCGCGGCTTCATCAAAAGCGCGCGGCCGAGCGCGACGCGCTGGCGCTCGCCGCCAGACAGCGCGCCCGGACGCCGCTTCAGGAGCGGCGCGATGTCGAGCAGTTCGGTGACATGCCTGAACTGCGTCTCGTCGCGCGGCAGCCCGGTCATCCAGCGGCCGTAATCGAGGTTGCGCGCGACCGAGAGGTGCGGAAACAGCCTTCCGTCCTGGAACACGTAGCCGATGCGGCGGCGCCAGGCCGGCATGTCGATGCCGGTCGCGCTGTCGAACACGGTCTCGCCGTCGATGACGATGCGGCCGCGGTCGGGCTTGATGAGGCCGGCGATCATGCCGACGATCGAGGTCTTGCCCGAGCCGGACGGGCCGAACAGCGCCGTGACGCCGTTGCCGCCGTTAAAACCGACACGGATGGCGAAGTCGCCCAGGATCTTGTCGATGTCGACTTCGATCATCTCAGACACCGTGCACGCGAGCGCCGGCGCGGCGGCCGAACCATTCCGACACGACCAGCGCCAGCAGCGAGATCGCGACCGCGATCACCACCAGCCTGAGCGCTTGCGCGTCGCCGCCCGGCACCTGGGTCAGCGTGTAGATCGCCGCCGAGATGGTCTGGGTTTCGCCGGGGATGTTGGAGACAAAGGTAATAGTTGCGCCGAACTCGCCCAGCGCCCGCGCAAAGGCCAGCACCGCGCCGGCGATGATCCCCGGCAGCGCCAGCGGGAGCGTCACGGTTACAAACGTCCAGAGGCGGTTGGCGCCCAACGTCGACGCGGCGTCTTCCAGCTTGCGGTCCACCGCTTCGATCGACAGGCGGATGGCGCCGACCATGAGCGGAAACGACATCACGCGCACAGGCCAGCGCCGCGCCGGTCCAGCGGAACGAGAACACGATGCCGACGCTCTCGAGCCATGCGCCGAACAGGCCGCGGCGGCCGAAGGCGATGAGCAAGAGATAGCCGGTGACGACCGGCGGCAGCACCAGCGGCAGGTAGATGACGGCGTTGAGCAGCGTCTTGCCGGGGAAGCTCTTGCGCGCAAGTAACCACGCCACCGCGATGCCGAGGGGCAGGGATACGACGGTGGCGACCGTCGCCACCCTGAGCGAGAGGGCGATGGCGGTCCATTCTTCGGGCGAGAGCGAGAACATCAGGAGGTTCTAGCTGGCTTTCGCGCTGGCCAAAACGCTGAAGCCGTATTTCTCGAAGATCGCCCTGGCGGCATCGCCGCGCAGGAAGGCGAGATACTTCGTCGCGCCGGCCTTGGCGTTGGTCGTCGCCGCGATCGGATAGGTCACCGGCGGATAGGAGCCGTCGGGGAAGGTGCCGATGATCTTGACCTTCGGCTCGATCTTGGCGTCGGTCTCATAGACGATGCCGATCGGCGTTTCGCCGCGGGCGACGAAAGCGAGCGTGGCGCGGACATTCTCGGCCTGAGCCAGCTTCGGCTCCGCCTCGGCCCAGGCGCCGAGCTTCTCCAGCGCCGCCTTGGCGTAGAGTCCGGCCGGCACCGCCTTGACGTCGGCAACGGCGATGCGGCCGCTGCCGGCGAGTTTGGCGATGTCGAAGCCCTGTTCGATCTTGATGCTACCGAGCTTGAAGTCCTTGCCGGCGATCAGCACCAGTTTGTTGCCGAGCAGGTTGAAGCGGCTGTCGGCCTTGATCAGCTTTTTGCCGGCGACATAGTCCATCCACTTCAGGTCGGCCGAGATGAAGACGTCGGCCGGTGCGCCGTTCTCGATCTGCTTGGCGAGCGCGGAGGAAGCGGCGTAGCTCGCCGTCACTTTGACGCCGGTCGCCTTGGTGAAGGCAGCGTTGGTGTCGTCGAGCGCGTTCTTCAGCGAGGCGGCGGCGAAAACGGTGAGCGTGTCGGCGCTCTGGCTCTGTGCCCGCGCGGGCGGCGCTGCGGTGAGGGCAAGGGCCAGAAGGCCGGTGGCAACGGAAAGGGCTTTGAGCATGGCGGTACTCCTCGTGCGCCTGACGGCGCCGGGTGGGCGTCAAATCGGTTGTAAGTGTCGATCCGTCGCCGGAACCGCCGTTCCGACTTTCGCGGGGTGCATGCACAATGCGCCGCCGGTGCCGGGGACTTAGCAAGTTTTCGGCCGCTTGTCACGGTTCCTGCCATCACGCAAACTCGCGGCAAGAGGAAGCGTCCATGGCAACGGTTGCGCCTGTCGAAGGCGAGTTCGACTACATCATCGTCGGCGCCGGCTCGGCCGGCTGCGTGCTGGCGAACCGGCTGTCGGCCGATCCGTCAAAGCGCGTGTTGCTGCTGGAAGCCGGCGGCAAGGACAACTGGATCTGGTTTCACATCCCGGTCGGCTACCTGTTCGCCATCGGCAATCCGCGCGCCGACTGGATGTTCAAGACCGAGCCGGAGCCGGGCCTCAACGGCCGCAGCCTCAATTATCCGCGCGGCAAGGTGCTCGGCGGCTGCTCGGCGATCAACGGCATGATCTACATGCTGGGCCAGGCGACCGATTACGACCAGTGGCGGCAGCTCGGCCTGCCGGGCTGGTCGTGGGACGACGTGCGGCCTTACTTTCGCAAGCACGTCGACCACTTCCTCACCGGCGCGCAGCACGCGCAAGGCGGTGAATGGCGCGTCGAGCAGCAGCGGCTGTCGTGGGAGATACTGGAAGCCTTCCGGCGGGCCGCGATTGAGTACGGCATTCCGGAGAGCACCGACTTCAATACCGGCGACAATGAAGGCATCGGCTATTTCCACGTCAACCAGCGCAGCGGCCGGCGCTGGTCGGCGGCGCGCGGTTTTCTCAAGCCAGCGCTCAATCGTCCGAACTTGCGGCTCGAAACCGGATGCCAGGCGGAGGCCGTTCTGTTCGACGGCGCGCGCGCCAGCGGCGTGCGCTTTCGCCAACATGGTGTGGCGCGCAGCGCGCAATGCCGCGGCGAAGTCATCCTCGCCGCCGGCGCGATCGGCTCACCGCAATTGCTCATGCTCTCGGGCATCGGTCCGGCCGCGCATCTCGGCGAGCACGACATTCCGGCGCTGCGTGACCGGCCGGGCGTCGGTCAGAATTTGCAGGACCATTTGCAACTGCGCACGATCTACAAGGTCGAGGGTGTTCGGACGCTGAATGCCGTCAACGCGACGCGGCTCGGCCAGCTCGGCATGGGCCTCGATTATGTTTTCCGCCGCCGCGGGCCGATGACCATGGCGCCGTCGCAACTGGGCGCCTTCACCCGGTCCGATCCGACGCAGGACCGTGCCAACATTCAGTATCACGTGCAGCCTTTGTCGCTCGACAAGTTCGGCGAGCCGCTGCATCCGTTCCCGGCCTTCACCGCCAGCGTCGCCAATCTGCGGCCGACGTCGCGTGGCGCCGTGACGCTGAAATCGGCCGATCCGGCGCAAGCGCCGGCGATCGCGCCGAACTATCTGTCGACCGAGGAGGACCGCCGCGTCGCCGCCGATTCGATCCGCGTCACGCGCGCCATCGTCTCGCAGCCGGCGTTGCGCAAGTATCATCCGGTCGAATATCTGCCGGGCGAAAGCATCAAGAGCGACGACGATGCGGCGCTGGCGAAGGCCGCCGGCGATATCGGCACCACGATCTTTCATCCGGTCGGCACCGCCAGGATGGGCCGCGACGACGATCCGCAACGCGGTGGTGGATGCGCGGTTGCGCGTCATCGGTATCGACGGCCTGCGCGTCATCGATGCCTCGGTGATGCCGTCGATCACGAGCGGCAACACCAATTCGCCGACCATGATGATCGCCGAGAAGGGCGCGGCGATGGTGCTGGAGGATGCGCGCTAGAGCGCCTTCAAATATCGCATCGGCCGTCCCGGCGCGATGGCTTCCGCCGCGGCGATGATGGCGTTCGTGTCGATGCCGTAGTGCTTGTAGAGCTCGGCGAGCGAGCCGGTCTGGCCGAAATGTTCGACGCCGAGCCCGCGCGTGCGGTTGCCCTGCACGGCCCCCAGCCACGACAAGGTCGCCGGATGGCCGTCGACCACGGTGACGATGCCGCAATGCGGCGGCAGATCGCCGAGCAGGCGCTCGATATGCGAACGCGCATGCACGAGGCCGCGCTCGCGGGCGCGCTGCGCCGCGGTCCAGCCGGCATTGAGACGATCGGCCGACGTCACGGCGAGCAGGCCGATATCGCGGCGGTCTTCCGCCATCAGACCGACCGCGGCGATGGCCTCCGGCGCGATGGCGCCGGTATAGGCGATGATCACCTGAGCAGTTCGGCCCCGGCTCGCGCAGCCAGTAGGCGCCGTCGATGATGTGCTGGCGCAGCGCCGGCGTCATGTCGCGCTTGATCTGATCGATCGGCCGCGTCGACAGGCGCAGATAAACCGAGCCGCCGGTCTCGTCGCGCAGCCAGTTGCGTTCGGATGGCTCGCCGCCCGACTTCTGCATGTAGTCGAACGACCAGCGCATGATCTCGGCCAGTTCATCGACGAAGGCCGGCTCGAACGAGGCGAGGCCGTCCTGCGCCATGCCGATCAGCGGCTCGGCGATCGACTGGTGCGCGCCGCCTTCGCCGGCCAGCGTGATGCCGGACGGCGTCGCCACCACCATGAAGCGCGAATCCTGATAGCAGCCGTAATTGAGCTGATCGAGGCCGCGGGCGATGAAGGGATCGTACAGGGTGCCGATCGGCAGCAGCCGCACGCCGTTGATGGAATGCGACAGGCCGAGCGCGGAAAGATTGATGAACAGGTTCGACTCGGCGATGCCGAGTTCGATGTGCTGGCCCTTCGGCGAGAATTCCCAGTTGAAGGTCGAGGGAATCTGCTCGCTCTTGAAGGTGTCGGCCATCGCCTCGCGGGCGAACAGGCCGCGCCGGTTGACCCAAGGACCGAGATTGGTCGAGACCGTGACGTCCGGCGAGGTGGTGACGATGCGTTGCGCGAATTCGATCGTCGCCGCGGCCGATCTCGTTGAGGATGGCCCCGAAGCCGGTCTGCGTCGCCATCACCGGCTGGATGGTGACTTTCAGCGTGTCCGGCACCGGAATAGCCGGCGCGGTCAGACGGCGCTCGCCGCCGGAAGCGAACGGCACCTTGTCGAGGAATGCCTGCAAGGCGTCGGCGTTGTCGAGGCCTTCGAACTTGTCCCATTCGTGGCCGGGACGCACCGCCATCTTGGCGCGGAAGCGTCTCCATCTGCGCCGGCGTCATCAGGCCGGCGTGGTTGTCCTTGTGCCCGGCCATCGGCAGCCCGAAGCCCTTCACCGTGTAGCAGATGAAGCAGGTCGGCTTTTCCGGATCGGCGCCATGGAAGGCCTCGAGCAGCGCCGGCAGATCGTGGCCGCCGAGATTGTTCATCAGCGCGGCGAGCTCGTCGTCGCTCCGGCTGTCGATCAGCTTCGACACCGTCGCCCTGATCGCCGATCTCGTCATTGAGTCGCTTGCGCCAGGCGGCGCCGCCGGCGAACACCAGCGCGGAGTAGAGCGGGTTCGGGCAGGTGTCGATCCAGTGCTCGCAGCTTGTCGCCGCCGGGCTCGCTCGAACGCCGCCTGCTGCAGCGAGCCGTATTTGACGATGACGACATTCCAGCCGAAGTTGCTGAACAGTTGCTCGTAGCGCTCCCACAGGCCCTCGCGCACCACGGCGTCGAGGCTCTGGCGGTTGTAGTCGATGATCCACCAGCAATTGCGCAGGCCCTGCTTCCAGCCGTCGAGCAGCGCCTCGAAGATGTTGCCTTCGTCGAGCTCGGCGTCGCCGACCAGCGCCACCATGCGGCCTTCCGGGCGATCCTTGGCCCAGCCATGCGCCTTCACGTAGTCCTGCGCCAGCGACGAGAACAAGCGTCTGCGCGACGCCGAGCCCGACCGAGCCGGTCGAGAAATCGACGTCGTCGCTGTCCTTGGTGCGCGACGGATAGCTCTGCGCGCCCTTGTAGCCGCGGAAGTTCTCCAGCTTGTCGCGCGTCTGCTTGCCGAACAGATACTGGATGGCGTGGAAGTTCGGCGAAGCGTGCGGCTTCACCGCGACGCGGTCCTGCGGCCGCAGCACGTCGAAATAGAGCGCGGTCATGATGGTGGCGAGCGAAGCGGATGAGGCCTGATGACCGCCGACCTTGAGGCCGTCGGCGCTCTCGCGGATGTGGTTGGCGTTGTGGATCATCCAGCTCGCCAGCCACAGCACCTTGCGCTCGAGGGCGGCTCAGGGACTTGAGATTGTCTGCTGACGTCATCCGCGGCCTCTCTATTCGTCGTCCCCGCGAAAGCGGGGACCCACAATCCCTGCGCGACCGATCGGGCTGTGGCTATGGGTCCCGGGTCTCGCCATAGCGCGTCAGAGACGCGCGTAAACGCGCTGGTGGCTCGCCCGGGACGACAATCAAATAATGCGCCCGTCGCCATGGCGGTTCTTGCCAATCTGCGCTATTCGTTGAGAGTAATATTGGTTGATTATGCCGAATTTCACGTCGACCTAGAGACGCAAAATGCCAGCCGCAGCCCTCGACGCCATCGACCGCAAAATCCTCAACCTGCTGCAGGCCGACGGCCGCATGAGTATCAACGACCTGGCGTCGAAGGTCGGGCTGTCGCCATCGCCGGCCTTGCGCCGCGTGCGGCTTCTGGAAAAGGCCGGCGTCATCAATCGTTATGTCGCGGTGCTCGACCAGCGCGCGGTCGGCCTGCCGGTTTCCGTCTTCATTTCGATCAAGCTCGACAAGCAGCGCGAGGAAATGCTCGAGCGCTTCGGCAAGACCATCTCGCGCTGGCCCGAGGTGCTGGAGTGCTATCTGATGACCGGGCAGCGCGATTATCTGTTGCGCGTCGTGGTGCCGGACCTGCCGAGCTACGAGCGCTTCCTCAAGACCAAGCTGACGCGGCTCGATGGCATTGCCTCCATCGAGTCGAGCTTCGCGCTCGAACAGGTGAAGTACACCAACGTGCTTCCGGTAGAGGCGAGGAGTTAGTCGTTCTTCTGCGCGGCGTTCAGCGGCTTGTCCGGCGCGGCGAGGACGGTCTTGCAGGCCGGTGGCAGGTCGGCGAGCGTGATCGGCTTCGGCGGCTTGGCATTGGGATTGGGCGGCTTCAGCTTCGGATGCAGCACACGGTCCGAGAACCAGTAGTCGAGCGCCTTGCCGCAACCGTCGCTCTCCGGCACCGGCGGCTGCTTGCGGCAGCTCGGCGAATTGGCCGGGCAGGCGAGGCGGACGTGGATGTGATCCTGGTGGCCGTACCACGGCCGCACCTTGTCCATCCACTCCGGATGCTTGTTGCCCTGCATCCGGCACATTTCCTTCTTGATCGCCGCGTTCACCAGAACGCGCTCGACGCCGGGCTGTTCGGCGGCGACGCGGATGAAATCGTAGTGCTGCGGCGTCCAGGTCTTGGGATTGATGTGCTTCCAGTCGGCCGCGACGAGATTGATCGCTGACGTCTTCTCGCGTTCCTCGCCCGACAGCACGTGGTTCGGCATCGGCATGAACCAGACATCGACATCGAGACCGATCTGATGACTGAGATGGCCGAACGGCAGCGGGCCGCCACGCGGCTGCGCCATGTCGCCGATCAGAACGCCGTGCCAGCCGGTGGCCTTCGCGGCGGCGGGAGCGAAGCGTTCGAGGAAGCGGACGAGATTGGGGTGGCCCCACATGCGATTGCGCGAGATGCGCATCACTTGCCAGGTCGGTCCGGTGACCGGTAGCGCGACGCCGCCTTGCAGGCAGCCGCGCGGGTAGTAACCGATCGCCATCGCCTTGCCGAGGCTCGGCAGCTTCTCGGCCGAGAACAGTGTTTTCGCCGGGATCGGCTCGCCGGATTTGATGGCCTGCTCGACGATGGATGGCCTCTCTTGCGGCAGCGGCGCGAGCGACGCGACGACAGGCGCCGGTGCCAGCGCGGGCGCGGCGGGAGCCGGAACAGCGACCGGCACAGGAGCGGCAACAGGCGCTGGCGCGGGCTCGACCTTGGCGGTCGCCTCGGCGATCGCCGGTGCCATCGGAGCCGGCGTAACAGGCGGTGGCGGCGCGAGCGCAGCGGATTTCTGCGGAGCCGGTGACGGCGTCGGTTGTTCAGATGCGGCTGGCGCCGGCGCGACATCGGCGTTCAACGCGGGCGCGGCGTCAATCTTCGACGCGGGCGTAGTGTCAGTCTTCGGCGCGGGCGCCGCATCGATCGTTGGCGCGGGCGCAATTTCGGCCGTCACCTTGGACGGCGATGGCGGCGCGCTGGCCATCGCGGTGCCGGGCTTCGGCAGCATTGCGACCGGCGGTGGCGGCGCCTTCGCCGTGGACGACGCATCGTCAGCGGGTGTCACGATCGGCGGCGCGGGCGTGACCGGCTTGGCGGAGCTCGCCGTGAATTCAGGCGCCGGCGTCTCGGCCCGGCGATCGCTTCGTTCGACAAGCGCATACGCGCCGGCGACAAGGGCGACGGCGCAGACGGCGATGATGGCGGCCGGTTTGAGCATCACGGTTGCGATTTAAGCGATTTCACCGCCGGGTGTCAGGTTAAATGCGCGGCATGGTTTAGGTGCCGCCGGCCCGAGTTCCCGGTGCCGGCGATCACGAAAAGGTAAGCATCGCCAATGGCTTTTATGGTTAACGAAAGCTTTACAAGGGGGCGGCCGATGGGCGATCCTGACGGCTCGGGAAGTATCCCGCTGGAAGGCCGATTAAGGGAAGTGCCATGCGTTGCGTGCGTGTTCCGGCTGTCACAGCCGCGTTGCTCATGCTGGCGCCGGCCGTTGCCTTACCGTCATCAGCGCGCGCCGAGATCTTCATCACCGTCAGCAAGGCCGACCAGCGCGTCGCCGTCGATGTCGATGGCGCCGAGCGTTACCGCTGGCCGGTGTCCACCGGACGACGCGGCTATGACACGCCATCGGGATCGTTCAGCGCGATCCGCATGGAGCGCAGCTGGTACTCGCGCAAATATGACTGGGCGCCGATGCCGCACGCCATCTTCTTCTACAAGGGCTATGCGATGCACGGCACCGTCGAGGAGCGCCACCTCGGACACGCTGCTTCGCATGGCTGCGTGCGTCTGAGCCGTGTCAATGCGACGATCTTGTTCGCGCTGTTGCGTGAGCGCGGCAAGAGCGCGGCGCGCATCGAGGTGATCGACGGCCGGTTGCCGGGGCCCATGGTCGATCCGCGGGTGAACATCGCGGAGGCCAAACCGCCGCTGCCGCGGGAGCGCAAGGTAGCGGTCGCCAAGGTTGAGACCAAGGTCGAAACCAGGACGGAGCGAAAGGCCGAGGCCAAGGTGCCGGCCAGAACCGAAGCCAGGCTCGAGCCGAAGCCGGAGCCGAAGGTCCATGCGACGCCGGTCGCGGCGCGGCCACCGGCGCGGCCCGCGCATGTCGAACAGCCGCTGCCGCACAAGGCCCGGATCATCGCCGCCACGCCGCGTCCTGCAAAGGCGCGCATCGAAATCGTGCGCGGCGGCGCCTTCACCTCGGTCGGCGACGATGCGGCGGTGATGCGCGGCCGCGAAGCCTGGCTGCGTAGCCTCGACCGCAAATATGGGATCGTGCGCTAACCAAAATCTGCGATCGCCCGGTGCTGCGATCGAAATCGCGGTAAACAGACCGAGGAGTTAAGTCATGCGTCTTCTCGCCTTTCTGGTCGCCGTGGTCGCGCTGGCGCTGGCCGATCAGCCGGCGCGCGCTGGCGTCCTGATCACCGTCGACAAATCGACGCAGCAGCTCACGGTTAACGTCGATGGCGCGACCCGCTATCGTTGGCCGGTTTCCACCGCACGCTGGGGCTACAACACGCCGAACGGCGTTTACCGGCCGCAGCGGCTGGAACGGCAGTGGTACTCGCGCAAATACGACTGGTCGCCGATGCCGCATTCGATCTTCTTCGCCGGCGGCTACGCCATCCACGGCAGCTACGAAATTTCGCGGCTCGGCCGTCCAGCCTCGCATGGCTGCATCCGCCTGCATCCACGCAACGCCGCGACGTTGTTCGACCTGGTGCGGCACAATACCGGCGCGACGCGCATCGAAGTGGTCGGCAGCCGGCCCGAGGCGATCGTCAGCACGCGCGTGCAAAAGCATCGCCGTGTTTATGTCGAACGGCGGCCGGCGCCGCGCCGCGTCGAGATCGAAGGGCGCACGGTGCGCCGGTCGCTGCACCAGGACACCAGCTTCGAAGAGATCTTCAGCGAGCGCCCGCGCAGCCGCCGCGCCCAGCGGGACGAGTTCTAGTACTTGTCATCGCCGGACCGGTTCCGGCCGCGCTACATGCCGCGTTCGATCGGCTTGTCGATGGCGCCGCCGCTTTCGACCCAATCCTTGAACGCGCCGAGATTGAGCACCTTGCCGAAGCCGAGATCCTTCAGCGCCTTGCCGGCAAGTGCGGAGCGGCCGCCCGAAGCGCAATAGACGACGACCGTCTTGTCCTTGGCAAAGTTCTTGTCGTGATACGGCGAATCCGGATCGGCGCGGAATTCGAGCATGCCGCGCGATACATGCTGCGCGCCCGCCACCTTGCCGGTGTTTTCAACCTCCGGCGCGTCGCGGACGTCGACCACCAGCGTGTTGCCCTTGGCGATGAGATCCTTCGCTTCCGCCGGCGAAATGCGCGGCACCACGGCGTTGGCTTGCGCCATCAGCTCTTTCAGGGTGGTGGTCATCTTATATTCTCCATTAGCGATGTGACCCGGAGAATATGGGTCGCCTGCCCGGAGAGGCAAGCCCGTAAAGCTCCGTGCTTCAGAACAGCGCAACGCCGAGTTCGACGTCCTGCTGCGGCGTCACATAGACCGTCGCGCCGCCTTCGCCCGGCACGCCGAGCGTCAGCACTTCCGACGTTTCCGGCCCCATTTTGCGCGGCGCGAAGTTGACGACCGCAAGTACCTGGCGGCCGATCAGGGCCTCCTTCGGATATTGACGGTAGGCGCCGCACGACACCTTGGTGCCGATATCGTCGCCGAAGTCGATGGTCATGCGCCAGGTCGGCTTGCGGGTTTGCGCTTCCTCGACCTTGACGATGCGGCCGACGCGGATGTCGAGCGCGTCGAAGTGAGAAAAATCGGCGGTCGGTTTGATGGGCATGGACGGCTCTCTGACATGGCTGACGAAATTGTGTTTCACTGTCATGGCCGGGCTTGACCCGGCCATCCCGCTTAGGCGAGCACTCTGCCATCCTAAGCGAGATCACCGGGTCAGGCCCGGTGATGACAGAGTTATGGAGACGAATTTATGAAAGTAGCAATTGTGACGGCGGGCGGCAGCGGCATGGGCGCGGCGGCGGCGCGGCGGCTGGCCGCCGGACGGCTACACGCGTCGCGATCCTGTCGTCCTCGGGCAAGGGCGAGGCGCTGGCGAAGGAGCTGGGCGGCATCGGCGTCACCGGCTCCAACCAGTCGGACGACGACCTGAAGCGGCTGGTCGATCGCGACCATGGCGCACTGGGGCCGCATCGACGCGCTCGTCAACAGCGCCGGCCACGGGCCGCGCGCGCCGATCCTCGAGATCACCGACGAGCAATGGCACACCGGCATGGACGTCTATCTGATGAACGTCGATCCGGCCGACCCGGCTGGTGGCGCCGATCATGGCGGCGCAGAAGCGGCGGCGCCATCGTCAACATCTCGACCGCCTGGGCCTTCGAGCCGAGCCCGATGTTCCCGACCTCGGGCGTGTTCCGCGCCGGGCTGGCCGCCTTCACCAAGCTGTTCGCCGACCCTACGCCGCCGACAACGTGCGGATGAACAACGTGCTGCCGGGCTGGATCGACTCGCTGCCGGAGACGGACGAGCGCCGCGACATCCGTGCCGATGGGCCGCTACGGCAGCTCCGACGAGATCGCCGCGACGGTGGCGTTCCTCGTGTCGGACGGCGCCGGCTACATTACCGGGCAGAACTATCAAGGTCGATGGCGGGCTGATGCGGGGGATTTGAACTCCGCAGTCACCGGCGCGCGGCGCGCGCCCGACTTGGTATCTGATGTCATTCCAGCCGGCAGCCATGCGGTTGCTCCCGTCAGGCTCCGATTTGATCGGCGTCAATGGCCTGCGCCATGGCGCTCCTATGCATAAACGGCCGAGGGGCCGATGTGAGCAAGGAGCGACCCATGTTGTCCAGAATTACGAAGCAGTGTGTTTTAGCGCTGGGTGCAACCGTTGTTTTTGTCTCGGTGTCGCAGGCGCAGCCAGCCATTCCACGCGGTCAGGGTCCAGGTACCGGGCCGGTTGTGGCCGCCTGTCAGAACGAGACCGAGCAATTGTGCGAAGGCAAGGAACATGGCAGCGGTGCTATTCGTGCTTGTCTCGAGGCGAATCGCGCCAAGCTGTCGGCCGAATGCAAAAATGCGCTGGACAGCACCGGTCCCGGCCGCAGGCGCAATTTGAACAACTGATTCCGTCGCCGCGACACACCACGGGCTTTATATCGTCTTGATGCGGCGCGCCGCATTTCCGTATCGAAGCTTTGCACGCGCCACTCCATTTTCGTCTTGCTGTTCAAGCGAGCGAAGAAGGAGGCGGCCATGGCCCCTCGATACGATTGGCCCGATCAGGAACTCCGCGACGGAGCGGAGAAACCCGAACCGTTCTGGGTGCTTGTTGCCGCTGGGTATCGCCGCGTTTCTCGGCGTGCTGTTGGCGATCAAACGCCGGCGGCCCGTCGGATTGCAGGTCCATCGCCGACCAGGCGGCGCGTCTCAAATGCTTCGACGCCGCCACGCAGACGCAGCCCGCCAAGGGCGCGCAGATACCCAGCCATTGATGGATGACGACCATGACGCTGATGATGTGGGGTCAAGTTCACGGCCGCGAATGCGAGACAGCGGCCTCTGCCGGAACGGTGCGCAAGGTGCTCAAAGGGCGTACTGGTTGCTGCCGGCATTGCCGGCCGTGATGATCGCGATCGTCGCGATTCGCGTCTATGTCTTTGTGCCGGGCTGCGCTGACGGCGGCGCCTCGCCGCGCCGGCTTGCCGGCGGCGCGGAAACTGTGGCATCTCACCGCGCATGTTCGACGCGATGATCCCCACGCAGATCTGCTGGTGGCGCTGCTTGTAAAGGAGCGGCGCGTCGAATATTTGTTGACAACATCAGACGTGGCCGCCGTTCATCGGCAGGCGACGTCACATTATTGACAACCTCTCCGAAGCGCGGCGGCTCCCAACCGGAGAACCGCCATGCATGCCACCTTCGACCTCAAGCCCGTCATCCTCACCGGCGACCGCACCACCGGGCCGCTGCATCTCGGCCATTATGTCGGTTCGCTCAGGAACCGGCTGGCGCTGCAGGATACGCACCGCCAGTTCCTGCTGCTCGCCGACATGCAGGCGCTGACCGACAACGCGCACGATCCGGACAAGGTGCGCCGCAACGTCTCGAGGTGGCGCTCGATTATCTCGCCGTCGGCATCGATCCGGCGAAAACATCGATCTGCGTGCAGTCGGCGCTGCCGGCGCTCGCCGAGCTGACGATGCTCTATCTCAACTTCGTCTCGGTGGCGCGGCTCGAACGCAATCCGACGATCAAGGATGAAATCCGCGCCCGCGGTTTCGGCCGCGACATTCCGGCGGGCTTCATGTGCTACCCGGTGGCGCAGGCCGCCGACATCACCGGCTTCAAGGCGACGGTGGTGCCGGTCGGCGAGGACCAGGCGCCGCTGATCGAGCAGACCAACGAGATCGTCCGCCGCGTCAATCATCAGGCCGGGCGCGAGGTGCTGCTCGAGGCCGAAGCCGTCATCCCCAAGGTCGGCCGGCTGCCCGGCATCGACGGCAAGGCCAAGATGAGCAAGTCGCAGGGCAATGCGCTTCTGCTCTCCGCGTCGCCCGACGAGATCAAGCGCGCCGTGCATTTGATGTACACCGATCCGAACCACCTGCGCGTCAGCGATCCCGGTACGGTCGAGGGCAATGTCGTGTTCACCTATCTCGATGCCTTCGATCCCGACGAGGAGGCGGTCGCCGAGCTGAAGGCGCAGTACCGGCGCGGCGGCCTTGGCGACAAGACGGTCAAGCAGCGGCTCGAAGCCCTGCTGCAGGAGTTGCTGGCGCCGATCCGTGAGCGCCGCGCGGCGCTGGCGCGCGATCCGGACACCGTGCTCGACGTGCTGCGTGACGGCACGGCCAAGGCGCGCGCCATCACGCAGGCGACATTGGAGGAAGTACGCGACGGACTTGGGCTGTTCAAACTCTAGACGCTGCGGATGCCGCGCAGGCGCTCGTTGCGCCGGCGCAGCATTTCCAGCGAGGCCAGCATGACGACCGACACCAGGATCATGATGGTGGCGACCGCCGTGATCGTCGGGGAGATGTTCTCGCGCAGGCCGGAGAACATCTCGCGCGGCAGCGTGCGCTGTTCCGGGCCGGCGACCATCAGTACGACGACGACCTCGTCGAAGCTGGTGGCGAAGGCGAACAGCGCGCCGGAGGCGACGCCCGGCGCGATCAGCGGCAGGATGACCTTGAAGAACGTCGTCACCGGCGCGGCGCCGAGGCTGGCGGCGGCGCGGGCGAGGGTGTCGTCGAAACCCTTCAACGTCGCCGCGACGGTGATGACGACGAAGGGCGTGCCGAGCGCGGTGTGGGCGAGGATCAGGCCGGTATAGCTCGCTGTCAGCCCGAGCGGCGCGAAGAAGAAATACAAGCCGACGGCGACGATGACGCACCGGCACGATCATCGGCGACAGCAGGATCGCCATCACGAGGCCCTTGCCGCGGAAATCGGCGCGCGTCAGGCCGAGCGCGGCCAGCGTGCCGAGCGCGGTGGCGAGCACGGCGCTCGATGATGCCGATGACGAAGCTGTTGCGCAGCGCGCGCATCCACTGTTCGCTGGCGAGGAAGGCCTCGTACCAGCGCAGCGACAGGCCATCGAGCGGGTAGGTGAGGAAGGTGCCCGAGTTGAACGACAGCGGCACGATGGCGAATATCGGCGCCATCAGGAAGAACAGAACGAGGCCGCTGGCGACGTAGAGCACAACGCGCCAGAAGCGCTCCTCACGGGTCAGATGCTGGCTGGGTGACATCGTGCCGCTCCCTCAACCGAGCTTGACGTTGCTGATGCCGACCAGCCGGTCGTAGACCGCAGTAGAGCAGCAGCGTGGCGATCAGCAGCACGCGTGCCGAGCGCCGACGCCATGCCCCAGTTCACCGAGTCCGATGTATAGAAGGCGATGAAGTAGCTGATCATCTGATCGGCGGCGCCGCCGACCAGCGCCGGCGTGATGTAGTAGCCGAGCGCCAGGATGAAGACGAGCAGCGCGCCGGCGCCGATGCCGGGCAGCGTCATGCGGCAGATAGACGCGGATGAAGGCTCGGTCGGCGAGGCGCCGAGCGATTTCGCGGCGCGCATGTAGGACGGCTTGATGCCCTTCATCACCGAATAGAGCGGCAGGATCATGAACGGCAGCAGGATGTGCGTCATCGCGATATAGACGCCGATGCGATTGTAGATCAGCCGCACCGGATGATCGATGATGCCGAGCCAGATCAGCGCGTGGTTGATGATGCCGTGCTCCTGCAACAGCACGATCCAGGCCGCGGTGCGCACCAGCAGCGAGGTCCAGAACGGCAGCAGCACCAGGATCATCAGCAGATTGGCGCGGCGCGGCGGCTGTGTCGCCAACAGATAGGCGACCGGGAAGCCGAGCACGACGCAGAGCAGCGTGACGGTGAAGCTGACCTTGAAGGTGCGCGTCAGCACCTCGACATAGATCGCCTGGCTGGACGGCGTCGCGACGATGCGGCCGTCGGCGGTCTTCTGCCGGTCGACCGCGGCGAGCAGGAAGAAGCTGGTCAGCGGGCCGCTGGCCTGATCGATGGCGGCCCAGGTTTTCAGATCGCCCCAGTGCGGATCGATCTCCGGCAAGGTCGGCGCGCCAGTCCGGCGAGGTCTCGGGCAGACGGCGCGCGGTGCTGAACACCAGCGTGCGGCCATTGTCGAGTGGCGTAGTTCAGCCGCCGCGCCGCGATCGGCAACGTGCGGGCGTGGTAGCTGCTCGCGGATATCGGCGGCGAGCGCGTCGAACAGCGCCGTCGGCGGCAGCCTTGCTGCGGTCGGTCCAAGCTGCCGATCGATTGCGCGACATGCGGCCACACCGTCGACAGATCGCGATCGACCACCGACAGGCGCAGCATGTCGAGGATCGGCGCGACGAAGGTGACGAGCAGGAACAGCAGCAGCGGCAGCACCAGCGCGAAGGCGCGCAGCTTGCGCATGCGCTCGGCGCGGCGCAGTTGCGCCTTCAGCGAGGCGCCGGCGCCGCACGAGCGGCGCGGCGAGGCTGGGACTGGTCAGCGGAACCTCCGGACGCAAACAGCGACGCCGCCCCGCGCGAAGCGGGGCGGCGCCGGATCGAAGTGCGGCTACTTGGTTCGCCGCCCACTTGTTGAACCGCTCGGTGAGGCGGTCGATGTTCTCCATCCAGAACGCGGTGTCGATCTGCACGGCGTGTGCTTGATGTTGGCCGGCGCGGTCGGCAGATCGGCGCAGGCGCGCCTTCGGGCGATCAGCGGCGTTGGCGCCCTTGTTGGTGACGCCGTAGGCGATCGCTTCCGGCAGCTTGGCCTGGTTCTTGGCCTGGCCGACGAAGTCGAGGAACTTGTAGGCGTCATCGATGTTCGGCGAGCCCTTCAGGATCACCCAGGAGTCGAGCGTGTAGAGCGCGCCGTTCCAGACGATGCCGAAGTTGCGCTTGTCGTCGTGGTTGGCGGCGTCGATGCGGCCGTTATAGACCGAGGTCATCACCACTTCGCCGGAGGCGAGCAACTGCGGCGGCTGGGCGCCGGCCTTCCAGAAGACCAGGTCCTTCTTGATCGTGTCGAGCTTCTTGAAGGCGCGGTCGACGCCTTCCGTGGTCTTCAGCACCTTGTAGACGTCGGCCGGCGCGACGCCGTCGGCCATCAGGGCGATCTCGAGCGTCGGTCTTCGGCCCGGCGCGCAGCGCGCGCTTGCCCGGATACTTCTTGGTGTCGAAGAAGTCGGCCCAGCACTTCGGCGCGTTCCTTCGATCTTGTCCTTGTCGTAGCCGAGCACGAAGTCGTAGAGGATGGCGCCGACGCCGCATTCATGTTCACGGCGCGGGCGATGTAGGCGTCCTTGCCGCCGATCTTGCGATAGTCGAGCGTCTCGAACAGGCCTTCCTCGCAGCCGGCCGCGAGCTCGTCGGACTCCACCTGCACCACGTCCCAGGTCGGCGGCGCCGCCCTGCACCTTGGCGCGCAGCACGCCGATGCCGCCGTCCCAGGATTCGTCGATCAGCGGGATCTTGGCCGCCTGCTTGAACGGCTCGAAATACACCTTCTTCTGCGCCTCCTGATAGGCGCCGCCCCACGACACGACGGTCAGGTCGCGCGCTTGCGCGGCTGCGCCAGCGCCCACGGTGAGTCGCCGCCGCGACATCGTCCCAACGTCCTTGAATTCATCGGTACGTCTCCCTCGTGCTCGGCCCGCCGCGGGTGCGGCCTGCCTTGTTCGAAATCAGTGCGGCGCGTCGAGCGCCAGGCAGTCGCGCGCGGCGAAGCCGATCGACAGACGTGTCGCCGGGCTTCGGCACCACGCGGTTGGCGCCGGTGCGCATCTTGACGGTGAAGTCGTCGTTGCCGAGCGACGTCGAGGCGCACGCGCATGTGGTCGCCGTGATAGATCGTGTCCTTCACCGTCGCGCGCAGCCGGTTGGCGCATCGTCGCCCTGCGGCTCGAGTATCGATCTTCTCCGGCCGCACCGACAGGCTGACGCGGCGCCCGGCGCCATCGTCCAGCCGGCGCGAGCCTCGATCAGCGTGCCGTCGTCAAGCGCGGACGCGGCAGGAGCCGGCATCGACGCCTTCGAGCGGTGCCGCCGAGCATGTTGTTCTCGCCGATGAAGTTGGCGACGAAACTGTTGTTCGGGCGCTCGTAGAGGCCCGTGCGGCGTGTCGAGCTGCTGCACCACGCCGTCGTGGAACACGGCGATGCGGTCCGACATGGTCAGCGCCTCGCTCTGGTCGTGCGTGACATAGACCACGGTGAGGCCGAGGTGTCTCGTGGAGTGTGCTTGATCTCGATCTGCATGTGCTCGCGCAGCTGCTTGTCGAGCGCGCCCAGCGGCTCGTCCATCAGCACCAGCTGCGGCTCGAACACCAGCGCGCGGGCCAGCGCCACGCGCTGCTGCTGGCCGCCGGAAAGCTGCCCCGGCCGGCGGTGCGCCCAGCGCGCCGAGCTTGACCACGTCGAGCGCGCGGGCGACGCGCGCTCTGCTGTCTCCGCCTTCGGCACGCGGCGCACCGCCAGCGGGAAGGCGATGTTCTCCTCCACCGTCATGTGCGGGAACAGGGCGTAGTTCTGGAACACCATGCCGATGTCGCGCTTGTGCGGCGGCGTGTCGCGCGAGCGACTGGCCGGCGAGCGTGATCTCGCCGTGGGTCGGCACCTCGAAGCCGGCCAGCATCATCAGCGTGTGGTCTTGCCCGAGCCGGACGGGCCCAGCATGGTGAGGAATTCGCCCCGACGGATGTCGAGGTTCAGGTCCTTCACCACGAGCAGTTCGCCGTCGTAGGTTTTCTGCACCCTGCGGAACGACACCAGGGGCTCGGGTACGGACATGCTTACGCGGCTCCTGCTCCAGCGGATCACGCGGACACACGTCACGTCTGGCGGGCGGATCGCGTCGGGATCGCTCGAAGCATTGCGCACTTTAGAATGGCGCACAACTGCGTTTTTTGTGGCAGCGATGCGGGAAAAAGCAGCACCAGCAAGGGGGTAAGGGGGTGGTCCGCTGTGGGCGGGGCAGAGGTCTAGCGGTTGCCTCTCGGAAAAATCCACCGCGGCAGACGCAAGGCGTCCAGCGCAATCTTGTAGATCCGGTCGATCGTCGGCGCGATCCAGCGGCGAACCGGCGGGTTCAACACAATGGACGCAGCTCCGAACAGACAGGCGATCAAGGCCGACGCGAGCATGTCGACCGGAAAGTGCAGGCCCAGATAAATCCGCGCCCAGGCGACCAGCACGCCGAGGAGGCCGACAAGTTTTCCAAATCCGGGAGCACCACGCGTCGCGATCAGCGCGAATCCGGTGGTCAGAAAAAACGTCGTGTGATCGCTGGGAAAGGAATTCTCCGGCACGTGCGCCAGCAAGGTGTGCCCGAGTCCGATCATGAACGGGCGCGGCTCATACCACAGCAGGCCGACCAATTGGTTGGCGCCCAGCGCGCATCCCGCGGCCATGGCGGTCGAGATCAGACCGGCACGCCGTTCGGGCCTGCCCCAGACCCATAACGCAAGCAGCAGGAATGGAATGGCATAAATAAGCTGCTGCGCGACGACGTCGGCCAGGCCGACGAGCAGCGGCGACGGCGATGCGGAGGCGTTGAGCAGCAGGAAGAGGTGATCATTCAGGTGCATGGGTAACGATCCGATGCACGCCCCTTCAGTCCCTCTACAAGTCCCCGCCGGCCGGCACAATGGACGTCCGATCGATATGGCTAACCCGCTGCGCGCAGAAAGCGAGCGGGCGGCGCGATGCGCCGCCCGTGAAAACAATCGCGTCCTCGACGAGGACGCGCCGGCGTCAGGCGTTGCGCTTGTCGCTCGCGCGCAGCCTGCGGATCCGGTTTTCGATCATGTCGGTCGCGGTCAAGGCGACGATCGAGGTCAGCATCACCGCCGCCCCCGTCAGTGCCGTGACGATCAGCAGCGGATAGCCGACCATGTAGACCATGATCGCGTAGAGGATGACGATGTTGAAAAAGAAATAATACCGGGCGTCCGGCTTGCCGCGCACCGCATCCTTGGCGAGCCAGCCGACGAGGGGAATCTGGTAGAAGGCACGAAGAGCAGTATCCATCTTTCTTTACTCGATATCCGTTTTGACGATTGAGGGTGGGGTGACACGGTCAAGCCGCCGGCACATAGGTTTCCGGCGCGGCCAACAGTCTGACGCCGGGCGTCAGACGTCGACTTTCAACGCCGCGATGAACGCTTCCTGCGGGATGTCGACCTTGCCGTACTGGCGCATCTTCTTCTTGCCCTTCTTCTGCTTGTCAAGAAGCTTGCGCTTGCGGGTGGCGTCGCCGCCGTAGCATTTGGCCGTCACGTCCTTGCGCAGCGCGCGCACGGTTTCGCGGGCGATGATCTTGCCGCCGATGGCGGCCTGGATCGGCACCTGGAACATGTGCGGCGGGATCAGTTCCTTCAGCTTCTCGACCATGCCGCGGCCGCGCGTTTCGGCGCGCGTCCTGTGCACCAGCATCGACAGCGCATCGACCGGCTCGTCATTGACCAGGATCGACATCTTGACGAGGTCGGAGGCCTTGTAGTCGGTGAGGTGATAGTCGAACGAGGCATAGCCCTTCGACACCGACTTCAGCCGGTCGTAGAAATCGAACACCACTTCGTTGAGCGGCAGGTCGTATTTGACCATGGCGCGCGAGCCGACATAGGTCAGCTCCTTCTGCGTGCCGCGGCGGTCCTGGCAGAGCTTGAGCACGGCGCCGAGATATTCGTCCGGCGTCAGGATCGTCGCCTCGATCCACGGCTCCTCGATCTCGAGGATCTGCATCACGTCCGGCATGTCGACCGGATTGTGCAGTTCGATCTGCGTGCCGTCGCGCAGGTTCATCTTGTAGATGACCGACGGCGCGGTGGCGATCAGGTCGAGATTGAATTCGCGCTCCAGCCGCTCCTGGATGATTTCCAGATGCAACAGGCCGAGGAAGCCGCAGCGGAAGCCGAAGCCGAGCGCGGCCGAGGTTTCCATCTCGAAGGTGAAGCTGGCGTCGTTGAGGCGCAGCTTGCCCATCGCCGCGCGCAGCGCTTCGAAGTCGGCGGCATCGACCGGGAACAGGCCGCAGAACACCACCGGGATCGCCGGCTGGAAGCCGGGCAGCGGGTCGTCGATCGGGTTGCGCTCGTCGGTGATGGTGTCGCCGACGCGCGTGTCGGCGACTTCCTTGATCGAGGCGGTCAGCATGCCGATCTCGCCGGGGCCGAGTTCGTCGACCGGCGTCAGCTTCGGCAGGAACACGCCGACGCGATCGACCTCGTAGTGCGACTCGATGCCGATCATGCGGATGCGCTGGCCCTTCTTGAGCACGCCATCGACGACGCGCACCAGAACGACGACGCCGAGGTAGGCGTCGTACCAGCTATCGACCAGCAGCGCCTTGAGCGGCGCGTCGCGGTCGCCTTTCGGCGGCGGCAGTTTGGTGACGATGGCTTCCAGCACCTGGTCGATGTTCAGGCCGGTCTTGGCCGAGATGCCGATGGCGTCGGAGGCGTCGAGGCCGATGACGTCCTCGATCTGCTTCTTGATCTTCTCCGGCTCGGCGGCCGGCAGGTCGATCTTGTTGAGCACCGGCACGATCTCGTGGCCGGCGTCGAGCGCGTGATAGACGTTGGCGAGCGTCTGCGCCTCGACGCCCTGCGAGGCGTCGACCACCAGCAGCGAACCCTCGCAGGCGGCCAGCGACCGGTTGACCTCGTAGGCGAAGTCGACGTGGCCGGGCGTGTCCATCAGGTTGAGGATGTAATCCTTGCCGTCCTTGGCATGGTATTTCAGGCGCACGGTCTGCGCCTTGATGGTGATGCCGCGCTCCTTCTCGATGTCCATCGAGTTCGAGCACCTGCTCGCGGCCCGCCATTTCGCGCGCGTCGAGGCCGCCGGTGAGCTGGATCAGCCGGTCGGCCAGCGTCGATTTGCCATGGTCGATATGGGCGACGATGGAGAAATTGCGGATATTCTGGATCGGAACGGACGTCATGGGCCGCGAGATAACACCCGAATCCCGGGGCCTACAAGGCGATCTAAGTGGCATCCCGGCTCCCGCCAGACCGGAATCCGGCGGTCAGGGCGCTTTCCACACCACCGCGGCGGAAACGGCATAATTCCACACCGCGCCCATCACCGCGCCGCCCAGCCCGGCGATCCACCAGCTCGGCCCGCCGGTATAGATCAGGCTGGCGATGCCGATATTGGAGATGGCCCCGACCGAGCAGACCAGTTCGAACACGGCGAGGCCGCGGACGAAGGCCCAGCCGGCGAGGCGCTGGTCGCGGTAGGTATAGGCGTTGTTGAACACAAAGTTCCACGCAATCGCGACCATGGTGGCGATGGTCTGCTGTACGCCGAAGCTTTCGACGCCGAGCGCGTGAACCGTATAGAGCGCCGCCATATGCGCGCCGACGCCGGTAGCGCCGACCAGGCAGAACAGCACGAAGCGGTAGGAGATGGCGTCGTTGGAGAGCTTGGCGAGCAGCAAGCTGGCCGAAGTCGAGGGCGACACGGGCGTCCAGCTTGCTCTCGCCGTGCAGCCGCGCGCCGAACACGAACGGCAGTTCCGCGATGCGCAAAAAATCGCGGCCGGTGGCGGCGATGTCGAGCAGGATCTTGAAGCCTTGCGTCGACAGTTTCGGCGCCAGATCGTCGATCACGTCGCGGCGGATGCATGAAGAAGCCGCTCATCGGATCGGTCAGGTCGACCTTCAGAAGTTTGCGCGCCAGCGCGGTCGACCACTGGCTGGCGCGGGCGCGGGCGGCGGTAAAACCGATGCTGGTGGTGCCGTCGATATAGCGCGACGGCCACCACCAGGTCGGTTTCGCCGCCGCGCAGCTTCGTCACCATCGCGGCGAGCAAGGTCTCGTCGTGCTGGCCGTCGGCGTCCATCACCGCGACATAGCGCGCGCTGCGAGGCCAGCATGCCCTCGATGCAGGCGCCGGCCAGCCCGCGCCGGCCGATGCGGCGGATGCAGCGGACGCGGCGGTCCTGCGCGCCGAGCTCGCGGGCGAGCGCGCGGTGCCGTCCGGCGAATTGTCGTCGACGATGACTACTTCCCAGTCGATGCCGGCCAGCGCCTTGGCCAGCCGCTCGACCATCACCGGGATGTTGGCGCGCTCGTTGAAGCTCGGCAGGATGACGGACAGTTCGGGCGCCGGCTCGGTCACGGGCACGAGCGAAGTCGCCTCCACATGAGGCGTCCGGACGGCCGGTTTTTCCAAGATCTGCTGCGCCATGGCGGCGGCAGTGTGCCGTCCCGGCGTTAACAGTGGGTTCGCGCAACCCGTTACGGCGGGCTTGATTCCAATATATGAGAATAATAGTCTCTTATCATGGAACAGGCCGACACCGACCTCGACACCCTGGACCGCGCCATTGGCGAGCGGGTGCGGGCCCTGCGCGCCGCCCGCGACCTGACTTTGGAGGCACTGGCGGAAAAGGCCGGCGTCAGCCGCGCCATGCTGTCGCGCATCGAGCGCGGCGAATTGAACCCGACGGCGCAGCTGCTCGGCCGCGTCTGTGCCGGGCTCGATGTCACGTTGTCGACGCTTTTCGCCGAAACCGAGCACGCGCCATCGCCGCTGTCGCGCCATGGCGCGCAGATGGTGTGGCGCGATCCCGGCAGCGGCTACGTGCGACGCGTGGTGACGCCGCCGAATTGCGGCGCGGCCGCCGACATTGTCGATGTCGAATTTCCCGCCGGCGCCTCGGTGACGATGGAATTGTCGCCTACGCCACCGATGGATCAGCAAATCGTGCTGCTGGCAGGCCGCATGGAATTGACGGTCGGCGAGACGACGCTACCGGCTCGAAGCCGGCGACTGTCTGCACATGCGTCTTGGCCAGCCGATCGCCTTCCGCAATCCGGGCAGCAAGCCCGCGCATTATCTCGTCGTGGTCGCGCACGGCGCGCCGCGTTTCTGAAAGGCCGGTCCATGGCAGACACCATCGTCATCCGCGAGCTCGATGCCGCCGAGGCGGAGCGGCGGCTCGGCGAACTCGGCGTCATCCTGCGCGACGCGGTGGAGAACGGCGCTTCGGTGAATTTCCTGCCAGGCTTCACGCAAGAGGAAGCGGAGGAGTTCTGGCGCGGCCAGCTTGCCCGCCATCGCCGATGGCGGCCGGCATCTGCTGGTGGCCGATGACGGCGAACGGCTGGTCGGCACGGTTGTGCTGACCCAGGCGCCGCAGCCGAACCAGCCGCACCGCGCCGATGTCGGCAAAATGCTGGTGCTGTCGTCGCACCGCCGGAGAGGGCTCGGCCGCCGGCTGCTCGAGGCCGTCGAGACGTTGGCGCGCGACGGAGGGGCGCACGCTGCTGATGCTCGATACGACCCTGGGCAGTTCCGGCGACCTGCTCTATCGCAGCCAGCGGCTGGGTCGAATACGGCATCGTGCCGGGCCATGCCCTGTCGACCCTCGGCGTGCCGACCGCCGACGGCGTTTTTCTACAAAGAGGTGTGAGGCGCGGGCGCCCGTGACGTCTTCGTAAGGTGACCTGCGCCCGCCGGCGTGGCATACGGCGGACGCCATGTGGTCGAACATCAAGAACGACGCCAGACGCATCGCCGCCTCGATTGTCGATCCGGCCAATGCCAATGTGACGGTGCTGGCCGCGCTCGCCGCCTATGTCGGCGTGTGGACGGCTTACGGCACCATCACCAAGCAGGCGCAGGGTCTCAATCCCGACATGACCGAACTGGTCGCGTGGTCGCGCGATCTCGATTTCGGTTACGCCAAGCATCCGCCGCTCGCCGCCTGGCTGGTGCGCGGCTGGTTCGAACTATTTCCGGTGACCGACTGGGCCTACTACCTGCTGGCGATGCTGATGCCGGCGTTGGCGCTGTGGGTCGTCTGGCGGTTGATGGCCGACTATCTACCGCTGTCGAAACGCGTCGCGGGCCTCGCACTGCTGACCTTGGTGCCGTTCTTCAGCTTTCATGCGCTGAAGTTCAACGTCAACACGGTGCTGATGCCGCTCTGGGCGGTGGCGACTTATTACTTCCTGAAGTCCTATGTCACGCGCAGCCCGCGCCTGGCGGCGCTCGCCGGCCTCACCGCGGCGGCCTGCATGCTCGGCAAATACTGGTCGATCTTCCTGATCGCCGGCCTCGTCGTCGCCGCGCTCGCCGACCGCCGCCGCGCGTTGTACTTCCGCTCGGTGGCGCCGTGGATCACCGTGATCGTCGGTGCGGTCTGCATTGCGCCGCATATCGTCTGGCTGTTCCAGCACGACTTCATCACTTTCAAATATGCCGAAGCCGCGCATGAACCGAAGCCGTACCTTGCCACCGCGATGGCGGCGCTCGGCTATCTCGGCGGTTCGATCGGTTATGTCGCGCTGCCCGCCGTCATTGTGCTGGTCGCGACGCGCGCCAGCTTCTCGACCTTGCGCGACATCGTCTGGCCGCAGGACAACGACCGCCGCCTCGTGGCGCTGGCATTCTGGGCGCCGCTATTGCTGCCGATGCTGGGCGCGATTGCCGCGCATACCGAGATCACATCGCTGTGGTCGATGTCGGCCTGGACCTTGCTGCCGGTCATGTTGCTGTCGCCGCCGGTCGTGACGTGGCGGCCGGTCGATACCGGACGGGTGGCGGCCTTCGCCGTGATCCTGCCGCTGGCGCTGCTCGCGGCTTCGCCGTTCATCGCGGTCAAGACGCGGTCGAAGGGCCCGCCGCCGGCGGCGGCACAGGCGCCGCTGCTGGCGCGCGAGGTCGAACGGCTCTGGCATCAGGTCATGCCGCTTCCGCTGCGTTACGTCGGTGGCGACGGCGACATCGTTTTGCCGGTCGCCGCCTATGCGCAGGATAAGCCGCGCATCCTGATGCCGGGGCTGGTGACGCTGCCCGATCCGGTCACCTTGCGCCGCGCCGGCATGGTGCAATTGTGCTTCGCCGAGGATCAGGCCTGCCTAGCCAGAGCCAAGGCCGCGATCGGCAGCGCGCCGAGCCAGACTTCGCAAACCACGATCTTCCGGACGCCCGGGTAACCCCGGCGCCGAGCCGCGGCACTACACGATCATGGTCGTGCCGCCGCGGTCGTGATATGCGCTTGCCTCATCGCGAGGGGCAGAGAGGGCAGGGCCGTGGACTCCCAAAAAGAAAACGGAAGCATCTTCAGCTACCAGAACCTGTTGCGCCTCGAGGATCGCGTCTCCGAGATCTTCCTGCGCTATCCGTGGATCGGCTGGGGCGTCTGGATCGTCTTCTGCATCAATTCGCTGCTGCGCAACGATCCGAAGCCGCTTCGGCTCGACCTTCCAGGCCTATCTCGACGCCGCGCACGCCTTCTGGAGCGGGCACACGATCTACGACATGTCGACGCTCGGCGAGTATCTCTACTGGCCGGTGTCGCTGCTGGTGCTCGGGCCGCTGCCGATGATGCAGCCGGTGGTCGCGGCGGCGATCGCCATGGCGATATCGGCGGCGCTTTTGTCCATCGCCGCTTATGCCTTCATGAAGCTGCTGCTGCCGGAGCAGAGCCGCCGCGATGTCATCAACCTCGCCGGCGTGCTGTTGATGATCAACATCCCGGTCGCCTGGTTCAATCTGAAATACGTGCAGGCTCAGGTCGGCATGACCGCCTTCATGATGCTGGCGGCGGTGGCGATCGCGCGGCGGCACTGGGTGCTGGCGTTCGCTGTGGCTGTTCCTCAGCATCATCACCAAGCCGTTGTCGCTGGTGATGCTGCTTCTGTGCGGCGCGACGCAGCCGAAGATGCGGCCATGGCTCGTGCTGGCGCTGGTCGCGGCGCTGGCGCTGCCGTTCGCCTTCGCGCATCCGGCCTATGTCGCCGAGCAGTACCGCATCTGGATCATCAAGCTGCAGCAACTGACCTCGGTCGAGCCGGGGCAGTGGCTCTACCAGGCCGACTTCGCCACCATGCTCGACACGTTCGGCATCGCGCTGCCGCACACGGTGCAGACCGTGATCCGGCTCGCCGCCGCGCTCGGCTTGCCTGGCGCTGGTGTGGCGCATCGCGCGTTATGGCAACATCGTCGTCTTCGCCGTCGCGGTGATGCTGTACGCGGCCTGCTACATCAACCTGTTCGGGCCGCGTAACGAGTTCCTGTCCTACATGGTGTTGACGCCGGCGCTGACCGGCGTCGCGCTGATGCTGCTGCGGCGTAACGCCCGCGACCATCGCGCCTGGCTCTTCATCATCGCGGCGCTGGTGATCGATTTCCACGGCGCGCTGGCGGTCGATCGCGTTCTCAAGCCGGTGCTCGCCTTCGTCGTGCTCGGCTGGATGATCTGGCTGACCGTCGACATGCGGCGCTGGGTGGAGTTGCTCGGGCCGACGGCGGTGGAGCGGAAATAAAAAACGCCGGCCTCACGGCCGGCGTTTTCCGTTCCAGTCATGTTCTGACGCTTAGTAGCGGTAGTGATCGCTCTTGAACGGGCCTTCCTGCTTCACGCCGATATAGTCGGCCTGATCCTTGCGCAGCTCGGTCAGCTTGACGCCGATCTTGGCGAGATGCAGGCGCGCGACCTTCTCGTCGAGCGACTTCGGCAGCACGTAGACTTCCTTCTTGTACTTGCCGTCCTTGTTGTTGGCGAAGAGTTCGATCTGCGCCAGCGTCTGGTTGGTGAACGAGGCCGACATCACGAAGGACGGATGGCCCATGGCGTTGCCGAGGTTCACCAGGCGGCCTTCCGACAGCATGATGATGCGGTGCTTGTCGGGGAACTCGATCTCGTCGACCTGCGGCTTGATGTTGGTCCACTTCAGGTTCTTCAGCGAGGCGATCTGGATCTCGTTGTCGAAGTGGCCGATGTTGCAGACGATGGCGCGATCCTTCATCGCGCGCATGTGCTCGATCGTGATGATGTCCTTGTTGCCGGTGGCGGTGACGAAGATGTCGGCGATCGGCGCGGCGTCTTCCATGGTCACGACCTGATAGCCTTCCATCGCCGCCTGCAGCGCGCAGATCGGATCGACTTCGGAGACCATCACGCGGCAGCCGGCCTGGCGCAGCGAAGCGGCCGACCCCTTGCCGACGTCGCCGAAGCCGGCGACCATCGCCACCTTGCCCGACATCATCACGTCGGTGCCGCGGCGGATGCCGTCGACCAGCAATTCACGGCAGCCATAGAGGTTGTCGAATTTCGACTTGGTGACCGAGTCGTTGACGTTGATGGCGGGCCACAGCAGCGTGCCGGCCTTCTGCATGTCGTAGAGGCGGTGCACGCCGGTGGTGGTCTCTTCCGAGACGCCCTTGATGCAGTTGGCGATCGCCTGGAAGTAGCCCTTCGGCTTTTCCTTGAGCTGCTTCTTGAGCAGCGCGAAGAAGACTTCTTCTTCTTCCGAGCCCGGCTTGTCGAGGAAGGCGGTGTCGCCCTTCTCGGCGCGCAGGCCGAGGTGGACGTACATGGTGGCGTCGCCGCCGTCGTCGAGGATCATGTTCGGGTAGCCGCCGCCGTGCCATTCAAACAGCTTGGCGGTGTAGTCCCAGTAGTCCTTGAGGCTCTCGCCCTTGATCGCGAACACCGGCACGCCGGCGGCGGCGATCGCGGCGGCGGCGTGGTCCTGCGTCGAATAGATGTTGCACGACACCCAGCGCACGTCGGCGCCGAGCGCGGTGAGCGTCTCGATCAGCACGCCGGTCTGGATCGTCATGTGCAGCGAGCCGGCGATGCGCGCGCCCTTCAGCGGCTGCTTCGGGCCGTATTCCTCGCGGGTCGCCATCAGGCCCGGCATTTCGGTCTCGGCCAGCGAGAGCTCCTTGCGGCCGAAGTCGGCGAGGCCGATGTCCTTGACGATGTATTCCTTGGCGATGGCCATACGTGATCCTTCCCGGTCCAGTCGTGGGTTTCGTGGAATGGCCGTGCCTATAACAGGCCCGGACCAGGGCCGCAATGCATATATAAAGATTTCTTTATATTCTTTTCCGGGCCGACTGGACGCCAAAACGCCGAAGCCCGGTGTCACCGGGGTCACAACCGGGCCGTCAGAAACTTGAAATTACTCTTCTTCGCCGAACCGGTCCGAAACCAGGGCC
>CAWGRN010000005.1:0-30012 GCA_963825015.1 uncultured Alphaproteobacteria bacterium
TCTGGGGAAACCACGAAGGCTCGATGCTGTTGTGGGTGCTCATTCTGTCGCTGTTTGGCGCGATGGTGGCTCAGTTCGGCAGCAATCTGCCGGCGACGTTCGAAGGCCTATGTGCTGGCGGTGCAGTCGTGGATCGCTTGCGCGTTCTATCTATTCATCCTGCTGACCTCGAATCCGTTCGTGCGGCTGGCGCAGGCGCCACCGGCTCGAGGGCCGCGACCTCAATCCGATTTTGCAGGACATCGGCTTGGCGATCCATCCGCCGCTGCTCTATCTCGGCTATGTCGGCTTCTCCATCGCCTTCTCCTTTGCCATCGCCGCCTTGATCGAAGGCCGGATCGACGCCGCCTGGGCGCGCTGGGTGCGGCCGTGGACGCTGGCCGCCTGGATTTTCCTCACGCTCGGCATCGCGATGGGCTCGTACTGGGCCTACTACACGCTCGGCTGGGGCGGCTTCTGGTTCTGGGACCCGGTGGAGAACGCCTCGCTGATGCCGTGGCTGGCCGGCACGGCGCTGTTGCATTCCGCGGTGGTGATGGAAAAGCGCAATGCGCTGAAGATCTGGACCATGCTGCTCGCGATTCTCACTTTCTCGCTGTCGCTGATCGGCACGTTCCTGGTGCGCTCCGGCGTGCTCACTTCGGTGCATTCATTCGCCAGCGATCCGACCCGCGGCGTGTTCATCCTCGCCATTCTGGTGTTCTTCATCGGCGGCGGTCTTGTCGCTGTTCGCCTGGCGGGCGTCGGTGCTCAAACAAGGCGGTCTGTTCGCGCCGATCTCGCGCGAAGGCGCATTGGTGTTCAATAATCTCTTCCTGACCACCGCTTGCCTGACGGTGTTTGTCGGCACGCTGTACCCCTTGGCGCTGGAATCGCTGACCGGCGAGAAGATCTCGGTCGGCGCGCCGTTCTTCAATCTGACCTTCGGACCGCTGTTCGTGGCGCTGATGTTCGCCATGCCGTTTGGTCCGTTGCTGGCCTGGAAGCGCGGCGACGTATTAGGCGTGGCGCAGCGCCTGATGATGGCGTTCGGGGTCGGCATAGTAGCGATCGCGGTCACGTTTGTGGCCGCTGGCGCAAAGTCCGTGTTGGCGCCGTTCGGAGTAGGCCTTGCGTTTTACGTCATGGCCGGCGCGGTGGTCGATGTGGTCGAACGGACCGGGCTGTTCCGCATGCCGCTGTCAATCGTCGGCAAGCGCGCGGCCGGTTTGCCGCGCTCGGCCTGGGGCACCGCGGTGGCGCATTTCGGCATTGCGGTGTCGATGCTCGGCATCATAAGCGCGGGTACCTGGGGCACCGAGCGCATCGTCGCATTGAAGCCGACGCAGACCGTTTCGCTGTCCGGTTACGAGTTGAGCTTCGATGGTCTGGTGTCGCGGGCGGGTCCGAATTTCAGCGCACAGGTGGCGACATTCACGGTTCGCAGCGGCGGCGCGATTGTCGGCGTAATGGAGCCGTCGAAGCGTAATTTTGCCTCGCGCGAGACCACGACCAACGAAGCCGCGCTCATGATCCGTGGCGCCGGTCAACTTTATCTGTCGCTGGGCGACACCAATCCCGACGGTTCGGTGGCGATCAGGCTCTATTACAAACCGCTGGTCATGCTGATCTGGCTCGGCGCCTTGGTGATGATGTTCGGCGGCGGGCTATCGCTGTCCGACCGCCGGCTGCGGATCGGCGCGCCAAAACCAGCGTCGAAGGCCACGCTGGTACCGGCGGAGTAGGGCGCATGCGGGTGTTCGCGCTGATTGCACTGTTGGCCGCGCTGGTTCTGCCATCGGCTGCGTTGGCCGTGACGCCGGATGAAATGCTCAAAGACCCGGTGCTGGAAGCACGCGCGCGCGATCTGTCGCGCGAATTGCGCTGCATGGTGTGCCAGAACCAATCGATCGACGATTCCGAAGCTTCGCTCGCCAAAGACTTGCGGCTGCTGGTGCGCGAACGGCTGACTAAGGGCGACAGCGACCAGCAGGTGCTCGACTTCCTGGTGGCGCGCTATGGCGTATTTGTGCTGCTCAAGCCGCCGGTCGAATATCACACGCTATTGCTTTGGGGCCTGCCGCCGGTGGCGCTTGTTGTCGGCATGATGGCGCTCTTCATGGTGGCGCGCCGCCGCAAGTCGGTCAGCGTAGAGCCGCCGGCGCTCAGCGGCGAAGAGCAGCGAAAGCTTTCGACTTTGGTCGAGCCCTAGACCCGTGCGCCACTGATTAATCTATTGATTTTCAAGCGAAATTAGCTCTCCCCACGTTACGGAAGTTTAATCCCCCCGTCAGGACGCTGTAAGGCGCGGCACCCCATCTTCAGGTTCGAAACGGCGCGCCAGCGCGCCACGAATTGAGATGGAGATTGCCTGATGAACCCGAGCCCTCCTCCCGCTCGCGAAACTCCCCCGAATACCAACAAGAAGCGGCGCGTGCTCTCTGCTCGCCGCATCGTGCTGCTTGGCACGACCATCGCCAGCCTTGGCGCGGCCGCGCTTATCATCGGTCCCGGCCTCAATTTGCCGGGCGGCTATCCGGCCGCGCTCGCGCAAAATCTGAGCGAACAGGCTCACAAGCTGCCGGCGCCAACCGGCTTTGCCGACATTGTCGCGAAGGTCAAACCGGCGGTTATGTCGGTCCGCGTCAAATTGGACGGCGGATCGCAGACCACCGGTCTCGGCGGCCAGAACATGGACAACATTCCGCCGGGCTTGCGCGAATTCTTCCGCCGCTTCGGCATGCCGGACGGCCAGAACGGTCCGCAGGGCCCCGATGGCATGATGCCGCGCGGTCACGGCGGCCGTAACATCATCACCGGACAAGGCTCGGGATTCTTCATTTCCGCCGACGGCTATGCGGTGACCAACAACCATGTGGTCGAGAAGGCTGAAAGCGTCGAAGTCACCACCGACGACGGCAAGACTCATTCCGCCAAGGTTATCGGCACCGATCCGCGCACCGATTTGGCGCTGATCAAGGTCGACGGCGGCTCGTTCCCCTACGTGAAGCTGTCCGACGGCACGCCCCGCATCGGCGACTGGGTGATTGCGGTCGGCAATCCGTTCGGTCTCGGCGGCACCGTCACAGCCGGCATTGTTTCGGCCCGTGGCCGCGACATCGGCGCCAGCGCCTATGACGACTTCATCCAGATCGACGCGCCGGTCAACAAAGGCAATTCCGGCGGGCCGACGTTCGACACCGAAGGCAACGTGATCGGCGTCAACACCGCGATCTTCTCACCGTCGGGCGGCTCGGTCGGCATCGCCTTCGCGATCCCGTCCGATACGGTCAAGAGCGTGATTGCGCAGCTCAAGGACCACGGTTCGGTCACGCGCGGCTGGATCGGCGTTCAGATCCAACCGGTGACGCAGGACATTGCCGACAGCCTCGGCCTCAAGAAGGCCGAAGGCGCGCTGGTTGCCGAGCCGCAGGACAACAGCCCGGCGAAAAAGGCCGGTATCGAAGCCGGTGACGTCATCACGGCCGTCAACGGCGAACAAGTGAAAGACGCTCGCGATCTTGCCAAGAAGATCGGCGCGCTGGCGCCCAAGGCCGCGGTCAAGCTCTCGGTCCTGCATAAAGGCTCCGAGAAAACCATCAGCCTGACGCTCGGCGAATTGCCGAACAGCAAGCAGGCGAGCGCCAAAGCCAACAATAGCGATGACAATGGCGCCACCGAAATGGGCAAGCTCGGGCTCACCTTGGCTCCGGCTTCCCGCGTCGCGGGCGCCGGCGGTGAAGGCGTGGTGGTCACCGGTGTCGATGGCTCCGGTGTCGCTGCCGAACACGGCTTCTCGACCGGTGACGTGATCCTTGAAGTCGCCGGCAAGTCGGTTTCGACCCCGGCCGACGTGCGCAAGGTCGTTGCCGGCGCGCGCACCGAAGGCAAACGGACCGTCCTGTTGCGGGTGAAATCGGGTGACAACACCCGTTTCGTCGCGCTGCCGGTCGGCCAAGGCTGAACGAGCGAAGGCAAAACGAGTTTGAGGCAATCCACCGGCATCCGTCGCCCCCGCCGGTGGCCGACCTCAACGGGGCGGGCTTCGTGCCCGTCCCGGCAATTTAACGGAAGAGCGTGCGGACCGCCGGACGCTTTTTCCAACCGAGCTTCACCCTGGCATCCGTCGCCCCCGCTGGGGTGGGGTCGTTGAGGGGGTGGCGGGCCAATCCCGCCACCCCCTCGCGTACGATAGAGGCGGCAAATTGATGCGGCCCCAGAGGGGACCGGCTAATTCAGGGGACGACCAAGCCAGGTAGCGACCGTTCTTAAGTCGAGACCTGCCACCGAATTGACTGGAATTGGTGTAACCGATGCCCACTTATGCGGATATTCAAGGGGCTCGCGCCTCCGGCCGGACGGCCGACGCACAACCGGATCGGGTCACCATGCGCCTTCTGGTCATCGAGGACGACCGCGATGCCGCTGACTATTTGGTCAAGGCCTTCCGCGAAGTCGGCCATGTCGCCGACGCCGCTCATGACGGCGACGACGGCTTGGCGCTGGCGCTCGATGGCCAATATGACGTGCTGATCGTCGATCGCATGTTGCCCAAACGCGACGGCCTTTCCGTGATCGGCACGCTGCGCACCAAGGGCATCGAAACGCCCGCGCTTATTCTTTCCGCGCTCGGCCAGGTCGACGACCGGGTCAAGGGCCTTCGCGCCGGTGGCGACGATTACCTGCCCAAACCCTATTCGTTTTCCGAACTGCTCGCCCGCGTCGAGGTACTGGCGCGCCGCCGCGGGGCCGGCCGCGAGGAAACCGTGCTGAACGTCGGCGATCTCGAGCTCGACCGCCTGTCCCACCAGGTGCGCCGCGGCGCCGAAGAAATCACCCTGCAGCCGCGCGAATTCCGCCTGTTGGAATACCTGATGAAACACGCCGGCCAGGTGGTCACCCGCACCATGCTGCTGGAAAACGTGTGGGATTACCATTTTGACCCGCAAACCAATGTGATTGACGTCCACATCTCGCGCTTGCGCTCGAAAATCGATAAAGGTTTCTCCCAGCCGCTTTTGCACACGGTCCGCGGCGCGGGATATATGATACGTGACGGCGCTCGGTAAACTCTTCCGCACCACCACGTTCAAGCTGACGCTGGTCTATTTGACCGTGTTCGCGCTGTTCGCGGCGTTTCTGCTCGGCTATTTCGCGCTCAATACCCGCCGCCTGATCACCGAACAGATCACCGATACCATCGACGCCGAAATCACCGGCCTGTCGGAACAGTACCGGCTGGGCGGCATCCGGCGTCTGGTCATCGTAGTCGATGCGCGGGCGCGGCGGCCCGGCTCCAGCCTCTACCTCGTCACGACCTTTGCCGGTGAGGCGCTCGCCGGTAACGTCACGGCCCTGCAGTCCGGCATTCTCGACAGTCCGGGCTGGACCGAAACCGCCTACCGGCGGCTCGACGAAACCGAAGCACCCGAGCACACCGATCATCCCGAGCGGCCCGAGCACCATGCCTTGGCGCGGGTGTTCCAGCTTCCCGGCGGATTCCGCCTGCTGGTCGGCCGCGATCTCGATGAGCGCGAGCGGCTTTACCACATCATCCTCGGCGCCGGACGCTGGTCGATCGCCATCGTGCTCGTGCTTGGACTTGCCGGCGGGTTGTTCGTCACGCGCCGCGTGCTTCGTCGCGTCGACGCGATGACGGAAACGTCCCGCACCATCATGGCCGGCGATCTCGGCGAGCGGCTGCCGGTTGCAGGGACCGGCGACGAGTTGGACCGGCTGGCGGAAAACCTCAACGTCATGCTGGAGCGCATCGAAGCGCTGATGCACGGCTTGAAGGAGGTTTCCGACAATATCGCCCACGATCTCAAGACGCCGCTCACGCGCCTGCGCAATCGTACCGAGCAGGCGCTGCGCACCGGCAAGAGCGAGAGCGAATATCGCGCCGCATTGGAATCGACCATCGAAGAGTCCGACAATCTGATCGCGACCTTCAACGCCCTGCTGATGATTGCGCGCGCGGAATCCGGGCAGGCGCGCAGCGATATGATCGAGTTCGACGCGGCCGATATCGCCAATGACATTGGCGAGCTCTACGAGCCGCTGGCCGAGGAGAAGGGCATCGCGCTCAAGGTCGAGGCGGCCGAACCGGCGCCGGTCAAAGGTAACCGCGAACTGGTCAGCCAGGCGCTGGCCAATCTGGTCGATAACGCCATCAAATATGCCGAGCCGCACGATCTTCTGGATAGCGGCCAGCCGGTCAATGGCGCCACGGCCGCGGTGCCGGAGATCGTGGTGCGGGCCCAGAACGACGGCGATCGTATCCTTCTCACGGTCGCCGACAACGGGCCGGGCATTCCGGAAGCCGACCGCAGCCGCGTGGTCGAGCGGTTCGTGCGGCTTGAGCAAAGCCGCTCGAAACCCGGTTCCGGGCTGGGTTTGAGCCTGGCCTCGGCGGTGGCGCGGCTGCACGGCGGCGAACTGACGCTGGAAGATAATCATCCAGGCCTCAAGAGCATCATTGCCTTGCCGCGCGGGGGGCCGGTACAAAGTGCGGGATGAAGCGGCCCGCCAAAAAGAAAGCGCCTGCCAAAAAGGCCGTCCGCCAAAACGGCAGTTCGCGCTAAATCCGTCGCCGCCGGCACGTCAAAAATGCCCACCGGCACAACGCTGGCCGACCGGGTCGTCACGGCGCCGGAACTGGTCGATCCCAAGCTTGCGCGCGGTCGCGTCGTCGAATGGCTCGCCGGTTTGCCGGCGGCCGAGGCCAAAAACCTCAAAGCGCTGCTCGCTGCCCACCCAATCGTCAACACGCTGCTGGAAAGCCTGGCGGAAAACTCGCCGTTTCTGTGGGATCTGGCGAGCCGCGAACCCGAACGGCTGCTCCGGTTGATGGGCGCAGACCCCGACCGGCATCTTGCCGATCTGCTGGCGGATACCAGCAGCGCTATTGCATCGACCGAGAACGAAGCCGAGGCGATGCGGCTCTTGCGCCGCATGAAAGCGGAAGCCGCGCTGCTGATCGCACTCGCGGACATCGGCGGCGTGTGGCCGGTGATGCGGGCGGTGCGCGCGCTCACCGACTTGGCCGACACCGCCGTCGCTGCCGCGGTCCGCTTTGTGCTGGCCGAAGCCACCCGCGCCGGGCGCCTGGCACCGAAAGACAGAGCCCAGCCGCAAGTCGGCAGCGGCTATATCGTGCTGGCCATGGGCAAGATGGGCGCGTTCGAGCTCAACTACTCCAGCGATATCGATCTCATCGTGTTTTATAACCCGGCGGCACCGGCCTTGCCGAAGGATGCCGTGCCGGCGCCGCTGTTCGTGCGCATCACCCAGCGACTGGTGAAGCTTTTGCAGGAGCGCACGGCCGACGGCTACGTTTTCCGCACCGATTTGCGATTGCGGCCCGATCCTGCGTCGACCGCGATTGCGATTTCGACCGCGGCGGCCTTGGACTACTACGAGAGCGCCGGGCAGAACTGGGAACGCGCCGCCATGATCAAGGCGCGCGCCTGTGCCGGCGATATTCCGGCGGGTGAAGCGATCCTCAACGAATTGTCGCCCTTCGTGTGGCGCAAATATCTCGATTTCGCTTCGGTGGCCGACGTGCACGCCATGAAGCGCCAGATCAACGCCTTTCGCGGCCATGGCGAGATCGCGGTCGAAGGCCACAATATCAAACTCGGCCGCGGCGGCATTCGCGAGATCGAGTTCTTTGCGCAAACCCAGCAATTGATCGCCGGCGGGCGCAATCCGGCGTTGCGCGATCGCGACACTCTCACCACGCTCGACAAGCTCGAGCAGGATCGCTGGATCGATGCTGCCACGCGCGACGACATGAAAGCGGCCTATTGCTTCCTGCGTAGCGTCGAGCACCGGCTGCAGATGGTCAATGACGAACAAACCCAGGCGCTGCCGGCCGAGCGCGACGATCTCGAACGGTTTCGCGCGGTTTCTCGGATTCGCCAGCCGCGATGCCTTCGCCAAGGTCTTGGTCGGCCATCTCGAAAAAGTGCAGCGCATTACGCTCGTTTGTTCGAGACGGCGCCGGGCGCCGACCAGCCGGCCTTGGCATTTCCGGCCGGCGCCGATGACCGCAAAACGCTGGATCGCCTGGCCGAACTGGGATTCCGCTCGCCGCTGGAGGCCTCGGCCATCATTCGCCATTGGCTCAGCGGCGGGCATCCCGCGCTCAAGGGTGAGGCGGCGCGCGGCCACCTGCAGGCGTTGTTGCCGGCGCTGGTGGAGCAGCTGGGACGGAGCGACAATCCGGGCGCCACTTTGGTGCTGTTCGACCACTTCATGGCCAATTTGCGCGGCGGGGCGCGGCTGTTGTCGCTGCTGCGGCAAAAACCGGATCTCATAGCGCTGATCACGCTGGTGCTTGGCATTGCGCCGCGGCTTGCCGATACGCTGGCGCGCAATCCGCAAGTGATGGACGCGTTGGTCGATCCGAGCTTCTTCGGCACCTTGCCCGACGAAGCCGAACTCGGACGGCGGCTGGACGCGGCGCTATCGCAATCGCGCTACGACGAAGATCTGCTCGAGCGCATTCGCATGTTCGGGCTCGAATATATGTTTCTGATCGGGGTGCGGATCTTGTCCGGCACGGTGACCGCGCGGCAGGCCGGCGAAGCCTTCGCGCGCCTGGCGGATGTGGTCATCCGCGCCGTCCACCGCGCGGTCGCGGATAACGTCGCCGCCACGCATGGGCATATGCGCGGTGAACAGACCGCGGTGCTGGCCATGGGCAAACTTGGCGGCCGCGAGATGACCGCGACATCCGATCTCGATCTGATGTTGGTTTACGACTTCGACGAGAAGCACCCGGAGTCTGAGCGGCAAGCGTCAGCTTTACGGCGGGCATTATTTCGCGCGCCTGACCCAGCGGCTGATCAATGCGCTGACGGCGCAGACAAACTATGGCGCGCTGTACGACGTCGACATGCGGCTGCGGCCGTCGGGGCGGGCAGGGCCGCTTGGCCGTGCAGATCGCTGGATTTATCAGCTATCAGCAGACCGAAGCCTGGACCTGGGAGCATATGGCGCTGACCCGCGCGCGGGTGGTGTCGTCGTCGCCGGCGTTTGGCGCGCGCGTTGAGAAAGTCATCCATGAGATTCTGCGGCGTCCGCGCGACGCGGCATTGATTGCCGGCGACGTGGTTGAAATGCGCGGGGCCATCGCCAATGAGAAAGGCGACCGCGAGCGCTGGGACCTCAAATACGCCGCCGGTGGGTTGGTCGACCTGGAATTCATCGCGCAATATTTGCAACTGGTGCACGCCAATAGGCTGCCGGATATTCTCGATACCTCGACCGCGCGGGTGCTCGACAAGGCCTGGCAATTGCAGGTGCTGCCGGTGGAAGAGGCGGAAGTTCTACGCCCGGCGGTGCAACTCTATAACGACTTGACGCAAATTCTGCGGCTGTGCCTGGCGGGGCCGTTCGATCCCAAGACCGCGGGCGCCGGCTTGCTGCGCCTTTTGGCGCGTGCCGCCGACGTGCCGGATTTCGCGACCCTCGACGCCACACTGATCGAAACGCAGGCTAAAGTGCGCGCGAGTTTCGTGCGGATTTTGGGCAGGGCGCCTTAGCGCGCCGGAAGCGTCAGGCGGCTGCTTCCTTCGGCAGCGGGCATTGCGGCTTGAGCGGCAGCCGCACCACCACCAGCGTGCCTTTGCCGAGCGTGGAGCGGATGCACATGCGGCCGCCATGCAGTTCGACCAGCGATTTGGCAATCGCCAGCCCGAGGCCGGAGCCTTGGTGGCTTTTGGTGAGTTGGCTTTCGACCTGCTCGAACGGCCGGCCCAGCCGCGTCAGTGCATCCTTGGCAATGCCGATGCCGGTATCGGCGATGCCGAGCACGAGGCACGCGTCTGTCGCTCGCACACGCACCGTGATGCGTCCGCCGGCCGGGGTGAATTTCACCGCATTCGACAGCAGATTGAGGGCGATTTGCTTGATGGCGCGGCGGTCACCCCGCAGGTGAAGATCCGGCGCTATCCGGGCGGTGACTTCGAGTTTCTTCTCCTCGGCTTTTGCCGATACCACGCGCATGGACTCGGCCAGCAGCGTATCGAGATCAAGGTCGTCGAAATCGAGCCGGATGCGGCCAGCCTCGATTTTCGACATGTCGAGAATATCGTTGATGACTTCGAGCAGATATTGCCCGCTGCCGCGGATATCGCTGCAGTATTCGTTGTATTTCTCGGCGCCGAGTGGCCCGAACATGCCGGATTCCATGATCTCGGAGAACCCGATGATGGCGTTGAGGGGCGTGCGCAATTCGTGGCTCATATTGGCGAGGAATTTCGATTTCGCCTGATTGGCTTCCTCGGCGCGGGTTTTTTCTTCGGCGTATTTCTCGGCGAGTTCGGCAAGCCGCTGCTGCGAGGCGCGCAGATCGGCGATGGTCTCGATCTGGCGCTTTTCGCTGTCGAGCAGCTTCTCCTCGTGGGTTTTGAGCGCGGTGATATCGGTGCCGACCGACACGTAGCCGCCGTCCTTGGTGCGGCGTTCGCTGATGTGCAGCCAACGACCGTCTTCAAGCTGGGCCTCGAAGGTGCGCGCGCCGGGCACGGCGGGACCGCCGGCGATGATCTTGTTGCGCACGACCGGCTGGCTGCCGACGGCTATCAGTGATTCGTAGGACGCCCCGACCATGATCGCTTCGTCGGGCAGGTCATGCAGTTCCTGGAAATTCGAATTGCACAGGACGAGACGGTTGTCGGCATCCCACAGCACGAAGGCTTCCGGAATGGTCTCGATGGCGTCGCGCAGGCGCATGTCGGCGGCGACCGTCTTTTCGACCAGGCTTTTCTGCTCGGTGATGTCGACGGCAATGCCGATCAGATGCAGGCCCGGTTCGTCGCGCTGGCGCACCAGCTCGCAGCGGGCGCGGAGCCACACCCAGTGGCCGTCGGCGTGGCGCATGCGGAAGGCATGATCGATGGCGGTCATTTTGGCTTCGGCGAGTTCGGTCGCGAGTTCGTAGAGCTGGACGTCGTCCGGATGCACCAGGGCGCTGACATCGCCGAACGGCATCAGGTTGTCCTTGGCCTTGAGCCCGAGAATGTCGAACATCGACTGCGACCAGAAGATGCGGCCGCGCGCCAAGTCCCAATCCCACAGGCCGCAGCGGCCACGGTTGAGCGCGGTATCGATACGGCTGCGGACCGTTTCGTAGATCAGGTCCGCTTCGCGCGCCCGCGTCGCCTGCCAGTGGAAGGCGAAGCCGAGGATCAACACGACGAAGCCGGTGGTGGCGGACAGCGTGATGGTCAACGTCGTGACCGAGCGCCAGGACGCCAGCGCCGCGTCGCGCGATTGCACGACCGCGAGCTGTGCGAACGGCGCTTTAAGCATGCGCACGGTGGCGAGCGCGCGGCTATCGTCGGCCAGGGTGATCTCAAGGACGCCGGCGCCATCACCGAATGTCGTGAGCGGTTGAGTTGGCCCGAGCAGATCGATCAGGCGGCGGCCAATGGTGGCGTCGGTGGAAGGTGTTGCCGCTATCACGACGCCGTCCGAATTGGTCAACAGAAAGCGGCGTCCGGCGCCGGTGGCCCAGGGCGGCAGCGTTCGCGCCAGCACCTCCTGCGGCCGTTGGACCGCTTCGGCCGGCTGCTTGAGCGGCTGGCGCAGACGCTCGGCGGCGAGATCGGCGACCGCGTCGAGCGACACGATCATGGTATTGAGGGTCTGGCGGCGCTGGTCGAGCACCTGCACGGCCGCGCCGACGCAGATGGTGACCAGAAATGCGATGATCAGCACCGGAACCGCGCGCCGGAGCAAGGGCTCGGCCGTCAGCAGCCGCCGATACGCCGGTTTGGCGATCGATTGCGCTAGGCCCTTTATCGAATCCGGGTGCGCAGACGCACTCGCCAATCCGGCGCGCGCCATAGAAGACCTCCGTTCGGAAAATACTCTGCCCCTCGAATCGGAAGGATGTGCCGCATCGCTTGCCGAATCACTCAGGCGATTGGAATCGATGGGCGCTGATTTGTCGAGAGTCCCAAGAGTCAATTATTTAAAAAACGTTACCCACATACAATTCCGGGCGGCGAAAGGGTAAGGGGCGGCCACGAAATCCGCCGGATTACGCGGCTACCGGGGAATCTTTTGACTAGCCGAGCGCGCGTTCCACAATATCCGACAGGTCGCGCGACAGGGTGGGCGCTGCTTTGATGCGCTGCAACGCGGCCTGTGCCTGGGCGCGGCGGCCTTCTTCCAGCGTGCGCCAGGTGCGGAACGCGGTCGCCATCCGCGCCGCAACCTGCGGGTTTTTCGGATCGAGGGCCAGCACGCTGTCGGCGACGAAGTTAAAGCCTGCGCCGTCCGCACGGTTGAACTGGGTGGGGTTGCCCTGCGCGAAAGCGCCGATCAGCGAACGTACGCGGTTGGGATTGGCGAGCGAGAAGGCGGGGTGGGCGGTCAGGGCGCGGACCTTCTCGAGCGTGCCCGGCTGCGGGGTCATGGCCTGCAGCGCGAACCATTTATCGATCACCAGCGCATCGGCGGCATAGCGCGTGTAGAAATCGGCAAGGGCACGCTCGCGCTCCGGGCCTTCGTGCAGCGATAAAGTCGCAAGCCCCGCCATGCGGTCGGTCATGTTGTCGGCGGCATCGTATTGCCGCGCGGCGCGAGCGATTGCCGCGGGCTGCTCCGTCGCCGCCAGAAGATCGAGCGCGACGTTGCGCAAGGCGCGCCGGCCGGCGTCCGCGGCACCGGGAGAATAGGGACCGGCCACCGCCATGCGGTCGTAGACCGCGGCAAGCGCAGTCCCGAGCTTGTCGCCAATGTCGGCGCGCAGCGCCTTGCGCGCGCGGAAGATCGCATCCGGGTCGATGTCACGGCCGATCTCGCGCGCGAGGTCGCCTTCGCCCGGCGGCACCAGCGCCAGCGCGACAAAAGCCGGCTCAAGCTTGGCGTCGTCGAGAATGGCGGCCATGGCCGCGAGCAGCTTGGCGTCGCTGCGCGGCTGCTGGCCGGCGCGCAGCGCGGCGACATTGTCGATCAGCAGCCGGGTCGAAGCGGTTTGCAGGGCCTGCCAGCGATTGAAGGCGTCGGCGTCGTGCGCCGCCAGGAAGTCGAGGTCGCCCGCGTCGAGGTCGGTGACGAGTTTGATCGGCGCCGAGAAGCCACGATTGATCGAGAGCACCGGACGTTCGGCAATGCCGGTGAATTCGAATGTATGCGCCGGTTGCGACAACTCCAGCACGCCGCGGTCGACAGTCGACGCCGTTCGACAGCTTGAGTGGCAGATCGCGGCCGTCTTTGCCGACCAGCCCCACGACCAGCGGAATCACCATCGGCTCTTTGTCCGGCTGATTGGGCGTCGGCGCCAGGCTCTGCTGGCACGCGAGCGTGTAGATCTTGCGCGCCGGATCGAAACTTGTACTGACGTTCACCTGCGGCGTGCCGGCTTGACTGTACCAGCGCATGAACTGCGTCATGTCGCGGCCGCTTGCGTCCGCAAAGCACTGGATGAACTGTTCGACCGTCGCCGCTTCGCCGTCATGGCGCATGAAATAGAGATCCATGCCGGCGCGGAATTTCTCAGGCCCGATCAGTGTGTGCACCATCCGCACCACTTCGGCGCCTTTTTCGTAAATGGTGCTGGTGTAGAAGTTATTGATTTCCTTGTAGTGGTCGGGCCGGACCGGATGCGCCAGGGGGCCTGAATCCTCGATGAACTGCGCCGCGCGAAGCCCGCGCACGTCGGATATGCGCTTGACCGGCCGCGAGCGCATGTCGGAGGAAAACTCCTGATCGCGGAAAACCGTGAGGCCTTCCTTCAAGCAAAGCTGGAACCAGTCGCGGCAGGTGATGCGGTTGCCGGTCCAGTTGTGGAAATATTCGTGCGCGATCACCGCTTCGATCTGCGCGAAGTCGCTGTCGGTCGCGGTGTCGCCGTTAGCCAGCACGTATTTGTCGTTGAAGACGTTGAGGCCCTTGTTCTCCATCGCGCCCATGTTGAAGTCGGAGACGGCGACGATCATGAAGATATCGAGATCGTATTCGCGGCCGAAGACCTGCTCGTCCCAGCGCATCGAGCGCTTCAGCGAGTCCATGGCGTAGGCGCAGCGGCCCTCCTTGCCGGGCTCGACATAGATGCGCAGCACGACGTCGCGCCCGGACATGGTGACGAAGCGATCCTCGACGTGGCCGAGATTGCCGCCGACCATGGCGAACAGATAAGACGGCTTGGGATGCGGGTCGTGCCAGACCGCGAAATGACGGCCGTCCGGGCAAGTCGCCGCTCTCGATCAGATTGCCGTTCGCCAGCAAGACCGGGGCTTCGTTTTTGTCGGCCTCGATGCGCGTGGTGTAGACCGCCATCACGTCGGGCCGGTCGGGGAAGTAAGTGATGCGGCGGAAGCCTTCGGCCTCGCATTGCGTGCAATAGTTGCCGCTGGTCCGATACAGCCCTGAAAGCTGCGAATTGGCGGTGGGATCGACCAGCGTCTCGATTTCCAGCGTGAACGGCTGGTTCGGCACCTGCGGGATCGTGAGGTTGTCCGGCGTCGCCACATAGCTTTCGGCGGGCAGGGCCTTGCCATTGAGTTTGAGCGACACCAGCGACAGGCCGTCGCCGTCCAGCACCAAGGGCGCCGCCGCGGAATGCGGATTAGGCTTGAGCGCGAGCGTCGCGCGCACTTTGGATTGCGTCGGATGCAGCGAAACGTCGAGTGCGACGGTTTCCACCAGCCAGTCGGGCGGGCGGTAATCCTTCAGGCGGATGGGTTGGGCAATATCGGTGCGCATAGAGTTGATCTAGGATGTTCGGGCCGGAATTGGAAGGCGGAATGAGCGGGCGAACTAGCGCATCGGTTCGGCGTGTCCGATGACGCGCTTGATCGACGGCGATCGGACCCGCAAGGCACGCTCCAGCGCATCGACTTGCTCATGCACGGCCTGAACGCTGAGGTCGGGATCGACGCGGCAATGGAAATTGACGATCTCGCCCTCGGTGGTCTCGCGCACGCGCACGTCATGCACGTCGCGAATAATACGGGTTTCGGGGGCGAGTTCCGACAACGCGATTTGCACGGCCGTGACCCGCTCCGGCGGCGCGTCGCGGCCTGATGCGCCGTGCGGCTGCAGCGGCTCGATATGGGTCTCCACCTCGACTGCGACGCCGAGCTCGGCGGCGATTGCATTTTCCAGCCCGTCCGCCAAGTCATGGGCGGCACGTAGCGTGAGCTTGCCATCCACCTCCAGATCGAGCGAAACGGCCAGCCGGCCCTGGATTTCGTGCACCGTCACGTGGTGCACCGCAAGCGCACGATTGCGCGCAATCACCATGACGCGGTCGAGCACGGTCTCGTTGCTGAGCGCGACCGGTTCCGTGGTGACGGTCAATTCGGCGCCCGGCATTTCGCGGCGGAGGGCGGTCTCGACGCCGCCCTTGATCGCGTTGACGCGGTCGAGCGGCAAGGTGCGGCTGACCGCAACCGTCAGATCGATGAAGGTCTTGTCGCCGACCGCGCGCGCCCGCACCTGGTGGACCGCAACCACACCCGCAACATTGGCCGCAATTGCGTTGATCTTCTCAGCGGCGCCCAGCGGCGCCGTGTCGGTCAGCGTATCGATGGTGCGGCGTCCGAGCCGCCAGCCGGCGCTGCACACCAGCACCGCCACCAATAGCGCCGACGCCGAGTCCGCCCAGACCAGGCCAAAGTGCACGCCGACCAGCCCGACCAGCACAGCCAGCGAGGACCACAGATCCGACGAAAAATGCAGCGCATCGGCTTCCAGCGCCTGGCTCTGGGTCTTTTTCGCGGTGTGCGACAATGCGCGGGCGCGGAAAAAGTCGACCACGATCGAGACGATGATGACGCCGAAGGCCCAGATCGTGGCGACGACGGCATGCGGCTCGTGGTCGATCAGGCGCATGACCGCTTCCCAGATCACCACGCCGGAGAGCAGGAATAAGCAGCGCGGTTTCGCCGAGCGCCGACACGCTCTCGACCTTGCCGTGACCGTAATGATGTTCGTTGTCGGCCGGCTTGCCCGAGACGCGCACCGCGGCATAGGTCATCACCGTGGCGCCGAGATCGATCAGCGAATGACCGGCTTCCGACAGGATCGCCAGCGAGCCGGTGGAGAAGCCGACCAGGCCTTTGGCGATTGTCAGCGCGGCCGAGGCGACGATCGAGGTTAGCGCGACCTGTTCTTTTTCGTGCTGCATCAGGCGCTGTGTAGCCCAATCCCGGCGCAATTTCGACTGCGATAGTCGCTCTTGCTTCTAAGTCGCAATCGGCCTGCCATCCGCGGCCGCCGACCGGGTCACGGCGTCAAGAATACGCACATTGCCGAGCAATTGCTCGGTGGTGAACCGGTAGGGCGCATGCCCTTCCAGCGCATCGGCCCAGGCCTCGAAATTCATGCGCACAGTATTGGTGTGGGGATAGTTCCGCGTCACGCGGCTGCCATCCGGTCCGCAATGCACGAAGCTGGATGGGATGCCTTTGTCGACATTGCCGCCTTCCTGCACTTCGACCCAGCCCTGGTCGCCGACCAGGGTGAAACGTCCGTAGAACGGCGGCGTCGACAGGCAGGTGATGCGCCCGCGCGCGCCGCCGGCGAAATCGATCTCGGCGCTGACGAAATCCTCCGAAGGCGCCGGGAAAATCTGTGAGGCGGTGCGCGCGCTGACGCGCGTTGGCGTTCCGGCGAGCGAGACGAACATGTCGCCCAGATGAATGCCGAGCGCGGTCCAGGCGCCGGCCGGCGCCTGCCTGGCATCGCGGCGCCAGTTCGACGGGTCCATCTTGCGGAAATTATTGTGGCTCACATTGGCGTCCATCAGCAGGATGCGGCCGAGGCTGCCGGCTTCGAACAGACGGCGCATTTCCTCCATCGCCGTTTCATAGCGCCGTTCGTGACCGATGCCGAGCACGCCGCCCGCCTTGGCGCAGGCTTCCAGGATCCGCTCCGCGCTGGCGGTGGTCAGCGCCAGCGGCTTCTCGCAGAACACCTGCTTGCCGGCGGCGAAGGCTGCGATCGCCATTTCCTCGTGCAGCAGATGCGGCGTCACCACCGCGACCGCATCGATATCGGGACGCTTGAGCAGCGTCTTGTAGTCGTCCACCAGGTCGATTTTCTGCGCCGCCGCAAACGGCGCCGCCATCGCGCCGTCGATATCGCAACCGGCGACCACTTTGAAACGCGGACTTTCGGCGAGACACGCCACAATCTGCTTGCCCCACCAGCCGAGCCCGATAATGCCGATCCGGATCATTGCGCCTTATCCCCGGCTAAGCCCAATCTCACGTCGTAAAGCCGCCATCGACGAACAGCGTCTGGCCCGTGACAAAGTCGGACGCGGCGCTGGCAAGATAGATGGCGGCGCCGACGAGATCGGATGGATCCGCGAACCGGCCAAGCTTGACGCGGCCGCGCATCTCTTCGAAACGCGCCGGCTCTTTCAACGCCCGCTCATTGGCGGAATCGGTCATCGTCGTACCGGGGGCCAGCGCATTGACCCGGACGCCGAGCGGGGCCCATTCGGTCGAGAGGGCCGCGGTGAGCTGCGATATCGCCGCCTTCGCGGCAGAATAGACGCTTTTTCCAGATTGGGTCGCAACCGACCAAGTGGAGCTCATATTGATGATCTTGCCGTAGCCCCGTTCGATCATCAGCGCGCCGATCTGCTGCGAACAGAAGAATGCACCTTTCGCGTGCGTTTCGAAGAACGTTGTTCCAGTCGTCCTCGGTGACCTCCAAGGCGGGCTTGGTGAATCCGAAACCCGGCATTATTCACCAGCACAAGCTTCCGGTGATTGCCTTGCACCATCTTTCGGACGGCGTCCGCGAGTGCGCGAATCTCGTCGAGATTGCGCACGTCGGCCGCGACGATTTCGGCGCTGCCGCCGCGGTCCGCGATGGCGCGGCGGACTTCTTCGAGCTTCTCGCGCCGCCGGCTCACGAGCACGAGCTTTGCGCCGGCGCGGGCAAAGGCTTCGGCAAAGGTGCGCCCGATGCCCTCGCTCGCCCCGGTCACGATGATCAGTCGATCATCGAGCCGGAACGATGCAAGCGGGCCTTCGGGCGCTACCTCATCCATCACATTCAGCTTTCAGCCAAGCCCGCCGAGCTCAAGATTATTGCCCTTCAACCTTGATGCCTGCGCTTTTGATGACCTTGCCCCATTTTTCACGGTCCTTTCGGATCAGGTCGGCAAATTTCTCCCGCTCCAGCAGCATAACCACCAACTGCTGATCCGTGAACTGTTTGACGACCGCCGGATTGTGCATGACCGCGGCTGACTCGGTTGCAAGCTTGTCGACGATCGCCTTCGGCGTACCGACAGGAACGATGAGGCCGACCCAAGGAGCCATGTCGAAGCCGGGTATGGTTTCGGCGATCGCCGGCACGTTGGGCAAGTCCGGCATGCGCTTTGGTTCGGCAACGGCGAGCGCGATCAGTTTGCCGGTCTGCGTTTGCTGCAGCAATGTCGAGACATTGTTAAATCCGCCCTGCACCTCGCCGCCGAGCATTGCTATCGCCAGAGGGCCCGTGCCCTTGTAGGGGACGTGCACCAACTTGATGCCCGCGGCTTGCGCAAATAATTCCATCTCGAGGTGACTGAAATTGCCGACGCCGGCGGATCCGTAATTGATGGCGCCCGGCTTCGACTTCGCCAGCGCGATGAATTCGGCAACGGTGCGGGCCGGAACCGATGGATGGATCGCCAGCATCGACGGCAACCGTATCAGAGAGGTTACCGGGATGAAGTCACGTAGCGAATCGTAGCCGACATTTTTGTAGATCCATTGGTTGACCGTCAGCGGCGTGTCGGACGAGACCTCGATGGTGTAGCCATCCGGGTTGGATTGCTTCAGGGCCATCAGTCCGATCTGGCCGTTTGCGCCGCCACGGTTCTCGATGACGATTGTCTGATGCAGCCGCTCGGCAAGATACTTTGCGAAAATGCGCGCGACGACGTCGGTGCCGCCGCCGGCGGGAAACGGAACGATCAATCTGATCGTCTGCTTCTGCGGCCAGTCTTGCGCCATCGACGGCGCCGCGGTTACGGCCACCAGGCCGGCCGCGGCTAAGAGTACGGATATTAGTCTTTTCATTGTCTCCTCCTGTTGTTGTGTTTTTAGTTACCAACCGTGCGGCTCGGTATCGAACAATCCGAGCGTTTCGAGCGTGGATCTGATTTCGCCTTTCCTTGCTGTCGTTAGCGGGCGGTTCGGCAGTCTCGGCGCACCGACCGGCCGGCCCATGATCTCCCACATCGCTTTGGTCGGGGCCGGGTATTCCGCCTTTGCGATCTGGTAGAGTTCGGAAAACTTGTATTGGAGCTTGAGCGCGTCTTTGAGCTGGCCGCTCGTCGTTGCGTCATACAGCGTTCGCACGAAGCGCGGCGCAATGCCGCCGAAAATCGACATGCAAGCGGTGCCGCCAAGCGTGAGGCACGGGATCATCCATTCGGTGCCGACAAACAGGCCGAACTCCGGTCTGATCTTGCGGGCTGCCCGCCCGAGTTCGAGATATTTTTCCCAGTTGTGGCTGGCTTCTTTGAGGCCGATGAATTGAGGGAAGCGCTCCATCAATCTGACAAGCGTCTCCGGCGATAAGCCAACGCCGTCCATGATCGTCGGCGAGCTATAGGCGATGAAGGGCAGGGCGGTCGCCGAAATGATCGCGCAAAAATGTTCGTAGAGCGCGTCCTGCGACGGCTTCCAGTAATAGGGCGCAATGGCAATGATGCAGTCGGCGCCGACTTGTTTCGGCGTGACGCGCGAGGTCCACGGCCTGGTCGGTCCCTGGCGTGCTGACGTGGACGATGACCGGCACGCGTCCCGGCGGTCACCTCGACCGCCGTCTTGGCAAGGAGCTTGCGCTCGTCGAGCGTCAGGTTAAGCGATTCCGCAAGATGCAAATTCACACACAGCGACGACGCATTGTGGCGAAGCAGAAATTCGATAACACGCGCAAACGTGTCGAGATCGATTTCGTTGTCGGGGGTGAATGGTGTAACAGGAACGTCGATGATCCCCTGAGGAACCGCCGCCATGAGATCGCGCTGAGCCATGCTTGGGATTCTCCGCCGCGTATTTGTTGCACATCATCGGCTCACGGCAACCATGGAAAGGTTGTGCGTTGTTGGGCGTCCGCAAGTCCGAATTGCATGTGCAATGCAGCAAGCGAGTAGCTATCGTGCATACTGATGCATCTCGGCCTTGAAGGGAATTCAAAATGAAACCGCGCGTCGGAATAATCGGTCTCGGCATCATGGGTGGCGCGATGGCGGAAGCCTTGATCGCCGCCGGCTATCGCGTCAGCGGTTATGACGTGCAACCGGCAGCGCGGCAGCGCCTGAAAAAGGCCGGTGGACGCGTATTTTCGTCATGTGCCGCAGTCGCCAGCAACGCGGACGTCGTGATCACGTCGCTGCCGTCGGTGGCCGCGCTTGACGATGTCGTCGAACAAATTGTCCCGGTCAGTGGAATGAAGGCCAAGCCAAAGCAGCGCTTGATCGTGATCGAGACGAGTACGCTACCGATCGCGGACAAAGAGCGTGCATTTCTCCGGCTGAAAAAATCCGGTATCGCCGTGCTGGATTGCCCGATTAGCGGAACGGCACGGCGCTTGAAGGAGGGCACCTGGACGATCTTCGTCAGCGGCAATGCCGCGGCCTGCAAGGCCGTCCGCCCGATCTTCGCGGTGTTCACCCGTAATGCGCCGTACGTCGGCGTTTTCGGCAACGGCAGCAAGATGAAGTTCATCGCCAATCATCTGGTCGCAATCTACAACGTCGCGGTGGGTGAATCGATGACCTTTGCGCGCTCGATGCGGCTTGATCCGCAGCAGGTGTGGGACCTATTCGCGGCAAGCCCGGTGGTCGGCAATGGCGTGTTCAAGCTGCGCGGCAAGTTCATGGTCGATCGCAAATACTTGCCGCCGACGATGAAAGTCGAGGTCTGGCAAAAGGACATGCAGGTTATCGGCGACATGGCCAGGTCGGTCGATTGTCCGCTGCCGCTTTTTGCCGCCTGTGCTCCCATCTACAGCGCGGCCATGGCGCAAGGTCTCGGCCAATCCGATACCGCATCGGTTTGCGAAGTGCTCGGCGCGATGGCGGGCGGCGATCGCTGACGCCAAGACTCATATTCAAGACTCATTTGGCGAAAGTCTTGGCGTTCGGGGTTGGATGGTGGGAAATCGTCGAACCGAGCGCTTCCGATACCGTGCTCGCGATCTTGGCAAGTGCCCGGACAAAGACCGGCTCGTCGCGCGGCTGGAAGCGGAACGTCGGCACCGTGAGACTGACGTTTGCGACGACCTGACCGGCGGCATCGAAGATCGGCACAGAAATCCCGACGCCCTCCGGCGTGCGTTGTTTCTGGGTGATCGCATAACCCTTGACGCGAATGTCCGCGAGCGACTTGCGAAGCTCCTTGGCGTCGAGCGGCCGGCCGTCGACCGGCGATGGCTCGGCGCGGCGGATGACCTCGGCAATTTCATCTTCGGTCAGATAGGCCAGGATGGCGCGGCCCGAAGCCCCCCAGCCGAGCGGTACAAGTGTGTTGGTCTCGATGACGTAGCGCATTGGCGCAGTGGTCTCGGCCTTGGCGGCAAAAAACACCTTCAGTTCGCTACGGTCGAGGACGGTCAGCAGCGAGGTCTCGGCAAACTGCTGGGTGAACTCCGTCAGCAGGGGAAGAACAATCCGGCGCAGCGGCATCTGGAACGAGAGGCGGCCGGCCAAACGGAAAAGTGCCAATCCCGGTGCATAGAGCCTGGCCCCGCGGTTTCGACGAAACCCTGGGCGCGGCAGAGATTGAGCAGGCGGTGCACGGTGCTGCGCGGCAAATTGAGCCGTTGCGAAAGCGCGCTGACACCCCATTGCTCGCGTTCGGCGAGGCATCCGAGCAGCGCAAGCGTGCGTGATACTGTGCCGGTATCGTCAGCCATTTGGTCCAGAACCGCCTTATCGCTGATGCGCTGCGCGCCTGCCGCGTTGACAATGCGCATTATGGACGGCTACCGTTTCATTCATCAAGATAGCGTTCCGGTTATCAGAACACAAGTTCGGGCGCATGAGGGACAGAAAACGCCACAAACCGCATCGCCTCTGCGTCATGGCGGCATTCACCAAGGAGTGGTCGTGAAGATCGGGATTTTGCTGGGCGACGACATCGGCCACGAAGTCGTGCCGGAATGCGTCAAGGTCATGAAGGCGGCGGCGTCGCGTTCCGGACTGAGCATCGATTGGCAGCCATTGCCGATCGGGCGCGCGGGGCATGAGCAGTGCGGCGATACGCTGCCGGCGGTGACCGAGCAGACCTTGCACAAGCTCGACGGCTGGGTTTTGGGCCCGATCGGACACGCGACCTACCCGCGCAATGACCCGACCTGGGTGTTCCCGCCGATCAGAAAAAAGTACGAATTGTTTGCGGCCGCTGCGACCCTCGCGCTCCTACGCCAATCTGAAGTCGGTCCACAAGAACGTCGACATCGTGTTCGTGCGCGAGCTCACCGAAGGCATGTTGTATTCGGAAACGGTGGTCGCGGGCTCGGCGGAATTCCGGCCGAACGACGACATCACCGTCGCCATGCGGGTGATCACGCGAAAGGGCTCCAACCGCGTGGCGCGCGAGGCCTTCGAGCTTGCGCGCACCCGCGAGCGCAAGAAAGTCACCGCCGCGCACAAGGAGCCGGTTTACCGGCTCGCTTGCGGCATGTTCGCGGAAGAATGCCGCAAGGTGGCGCGGGAATACCCCGATGTCGCTTTCGAGGAAGCGATGATCGATACGATCTCGATGAAACTCGTGATGGCGCCGCAGCAATACGATGTCGTCGTCACCACCAATCAGTTCGGCGATATTCTGTCCGACATCGGGGCAGGGCTGATCGGCGGGCTCGGACTTGCTCCCGGGCTTTGTGTCGGCGAGCGTCAGGCCATGGCGCAGGCGACTCATGGTTCGGCGCCCGACATCGCCGGACGCAACATCGCCAATCCCTATGCCATGACCATGTCGGGGCAGATGCTGCTCGCCTGGCTCGGCCGCAAGCACAACGAGCCGAAGGCGACCGCCGCCGCCGACTATATGCTGAAGGCGATCGGCAAAGTTATCGCGGAAGCCAAACACCTGACCGGCGATCTCGGCGGCAAAGCCAGCACCCAGGAGATGGGCGACGCTATCGCCGCGGCCGTCATGCAATAGCGGGATTAAATCGGCACCCAAAAATTCGGACATCCCAAGCCATGTATAATCTTCATCTCAGCGCCGAACAGTTGGAAATCCGCGACACGGTTCGCGACTTTGTCACGCGGGAAATCAAGCCGGTTGCGCTCAAGGCGGAACGGCTCGATGTCTGCGATCGGCGCCTGCCGATGCAACTGCTCGACCAGGCGTCGCAGATGGGTTTGCGCACATTGGCTTTGTCGGAGGACCGCGGCGGCGCCGGCGTGGATAATCTCACCTCCTGCATCGTGACCGAAGAACTGGCGGCGGGCGACGCCGACATCGCGGCTATTCTGTCGACGACCTCATGGCTCGGTCATCTTCTGTTCGATCGCGCAATGACCGACGCCCAGCGCGAACGCTTCCTGCCGAAGTTCGTCCGCGACGACCGGTTTCATCTCGCGTTTGCGGGTCATGAGGCCGAAACCGACACAAGGCTCGGCATCAATTATCATCGTCCTGCGGCGGCCGAGGCCGTGGTCAAAACGGCAGCCGTGAAAGCCGCCAACGGCGAATGGATCATCAATGGCGCGAAAGACCACGTCGCCAATGCACCGATCGCCGCGCTGTTTGCAGTGCTGGTGAAGATACCGGGACAGCCGAGCCACAAGGTGCTGCTGGTGCCGGCGGATGCGCCAGGGTTGAGCGTGCGCGAGCAGGAAAGCCCTTGGCAGCACGGCTCAAGCGGCGATGTGACCTTCAAGGACTGCCGGGTTCCGGCCGGCAATCTTCTCGGCGACGACGCCGCGGCGTTGTTGGCCGGCGTCGATGCGCCCGGTGAGGGCATCCCATTGTTCCAGGCGCTGGCCCTCGGCATCGGGCGTGCCGCCTATGAGGCCGCGGTCGATTATGCGCGCCTGCGCGTGCAGGGCGGGCGGCCGCTGATCGAACACCAGGCGATCGGGACCAAGCTCGCCGAAATCGCGATCAAGCTTGAGGTCGCCCGCGCGACGATCTGGCAGGCGGCCTGGGCGTCGGATCATCCCGCGGCTATTGCCGACCGCAGCCTGCCCGATCTGCCGCTGCAGACGATCGCGCAGGTCTTTGCCTCCGAGATGATGGCGAAGGCGACCAAGGATGCGGCCGAAATCTTCGGCGCCATGGGCGTGATGCGCGACATGCCGTTGCAGAAATACATCCACGATGCGCGGGTGTGTATGCACAGCGGCAACGGCAATAGCGACGCCAAGCTTCGTCTCGCCGAGGCGATCGCAGGATATCGGCGGCCGACGCAGGCGCAGGCGACGCGGCGAGTAACACTCAGAGATCAGGTGCTCCCATGGACTTTTCACTCAGCAACGAACAGCGCTCCTGGCAGATGCTGGCTCGCAAATTTGCCGACGAGGAGATCCGCCCGATCTCGCTGCAGCGCGACGCCATCCCGACGGCGCGCGAGACGTTCGATTGGGAGATCATAAAAAAGGGCTCCAAGCTCGGCTTCCGCACCATGGCGGTGCCGAAAAAATACGGCGGCCAGGAAACCGATTTCGTCACCCAGGCGCTGGTGATGACCGAGCTTGCCAAGGCCGACAGCGCGATCTCGAAGGCCTTCAGCCAGAACTGGAAATGGAGCCATCTGATTTCCGCGGCCTGCACCGAGGAGCAGAAGGAGCGCTTCCTCAAGCCGTTCGTCGCCGACGACACGTTCGTTCTCGGCAAGGGCATCACCGAGCCGGGCGCCGGCTCCGACAATCGCCTGCCGCCGGAGGACGACGCCAAGCCGGGCTTGAAGCTGAAAGCCGAGCGCCGCGGCGATGAATGGATTCTCAACGGCGAAAAGGCTTTCATCGCCAACGCGCCGATCGGCAAGCTGTTTTTCATCGACGCGCGAACCGACCCGACGGTGCCGCTCAAGCAAGGCATCACCATGTTCCTCGTTCCGAGCGACACGCCCGGCTTCCGCATCGGCAAGGTGTTCAACAAGAGCGGCTGGCGGTTCTATCAGAACGGCGAGATGATCTTCGAGAACGCGCGCGTGCCGCACGCCAACGTGGTCGGCGAGGTCAACGGCGGCGTTCGCAAGACCGGCGGCGAGGGCGGCGACACCACGGGCGGCGACCTGTTCGGCGACCTCGAGCTCTGCGCCAACGCGCTTGGCATCTGCGACGACGCCTGCGCGAGCGCGCTGCGCTACGCCAAGGCGGCGAAACAGGGCGGCCAGGTACTGTTCGCGCAGCAGCACGTCCAGCTCAAGATCAACCGGATGTTCATGGTGACCGAGGCGCTGCGCTCGTTCGTCATGCGCGTCGCCTGGGAGCACGACCAGAAAATCCACTCCTCCAACGCCGGTCTGGCGATGAACTATTCGACCGACGTCGTGCAGGACGTCACCGAGCTTTATATGGACATTCGTGGCGCCGAGGGCGGCCAGATGGATCACCACGCCGACAAGCTGGTGCGCGATGCATTCATTTGGAGCCATCTCGCCGGAGACAGCGTATCGCGCATGAAGGTGACGAGGCGCATTCACTGACCGGCGGTACGGCCAGCTACAGAATGGGCGTCAGCCTTGAAGTACGTAAGTGCCGGGGGCATCGGCATACGGAGCAAGACCCGTTGTCTTGGCGCCCATTTCCGGCGGGCTGACGGGCTCACCGGAGCGTGCGCTTAGCCACGCGACCCATTCCGGCCACCAGGAGCCTTCTTTGCGCGGCGCCGTCGCCAGATAGGCCGCCGGATCGACGTAGTTTGCATCCGCGCCTTTGGTCATGACCTGGAAGCTGCGGCCATCGTGGCCGGGCTCGGACACGATGCCGGCATTGTGGCCCCCGGTCGTGAGCAGGTACGTCACGTCGGTGTCGGTCAACAGGTTGATTTTGTAGGTGGAGCGCCAGGGCGCCACGTGGTCGCGCGTTGTGCCGACGGTGAAGATCGGAGCACGAATGTCCGCGAGTGCGATCGAATTGCCCGCGACCTCATAGCGCCCTTCGGCGAGTTCGTTGTTCAGGAACAGGCGCCGCAGATATTCCGAATGCATGCGATAGGGCATGCGGGTCGCATCGGCGTTCCACGCCATGAGGTCGGTCATGGGGCTGCGCTCGCCCATCAGGTAGTCGCGGACCATGCGGGACCATACCAGGTCGCTCGAGTGCAGCATCTGGAAGGCGCCAGCCATCTGCGTGGCGTCGAGGAAACCTTGCTCCCACATCATGTCTTCGAGGAACGCAATCTGGCTCTCGTTGATGAAGAGCATCAACTCGCCGGCTTCGTGAAAGTCGGTCTGCGCCGCCAGCAGCGTGATCGAGCGCAGGCGGTCGTCGCCGTCGCGCGCCATCGCCGCCGCGGCGATCGACAATAATGTGCCGCCAAGACAATAGCCGACAGAATGGACTTTCTGATCCGGGACGATCGCGCGGATGGCGTCGAGCGCCGCCATGACACCGAGCGTACGATAGTCGTCGAGGCCGAGATCGCGATCCTGCGGATCAGGGTTCTTCCAGGAAATCATGAAAACCGTGAAGCCTTGCTCGGTCAGGTATTTCACCAGCGAGTTGTGCGGCGAAAGATCGAGGATGTAATATTTCATGATCCACGCCGGCACGATCAGCACCGGTTCGGGCCGAACCTTGTCGGTCGCGGGGGCGTATTGGATGAGCTCGATCAACCGATTGCGGTAGATCACTTTGCCCGGCGTCACCGCCACGTCGCGTCCGACAACGAAGTTTTCCGTTCCGGGCGGCTTTTTGCCGCTTGTTGCGCGCTCCCAGTCGGCCATCAGATTCTGAAAGCCGCTCACCAGGTTCGTTCCGCCTTTGCTGATGGTTTGCCGCAGCACCTCGGGATTTGTCGGCAGAAAGTTCGAAGGGGAAACCATGTCGAGGATCTGGCGCGACACGAATTCCACCATGTTCTCATGGTGCTTGGTCACGCCGCGGATGCCGGTGGTGGCGTTGTGCCACCATTGTTGGTTGAGCAGGAAGGACTGATACATGAGATTGTATGGCCATTTCTGCCAATCCTCGCCGGCAAAACGCCGGTCTTGCGGCAGCGGCTCGATGCAACAATCCGCATTGCCGGCTTGCAACGCACTGCGCCCGGCATAGTTTGCGAAGCGCACGGCCTTTCTGGTCGCCTTATCGACGAGCTGAAGCCGTTTGCCCGGCGAAAAAGCCAGATGGGTTGCCCAATCCATATAGGCTTTGGCAAGCGCCGCCGGCGACAGCCCCATGGTAAAGCGCGCCGCCGCGGCATGGAGCGAACGATCGATGATGTCGCTGAAGGCCGTCACGGCATAAGAATCGCGGCCGTCGACAGCGTCGGATGGAACGTCTGGATTCGCGATCCTGCGCGCCGTTGTTGTGGTAGGGGGCGTTGCAATCGTCATGGGTATTGCCGTCTTGTAATTTGTTAAATGTACGCGCTCGGATATTATTTCGATATGATTTGGATCAATCGCCTACGCTAAACAATTGCGAATATAGATCAATTCGTCGCTATTCCGTCACAATGCCGTTCGCGGCAGCGGTGCTTAATGCCGCCATCAAAAGCCCTCGAGTGAGCAGCCGGGATGTCTATTCGCAATCTCGACAAGATGTTCCGGCCGCGATCGGTCGCCGTCATTGGCGCCTCGGATAAGCCGAACTCCGTCGGTTCGGCATTGATGACGAATTTGCTGCGCGCCGGCTTCAGCGGCCCCATCATCCCGGTCAATCCAAAAGCCGCCGCGGTCCACGGCATCATGGCGTTTAAGGACGTTGCAAGCCTGCCGATCACACCCGATCTGGCGATCATCGCGACACCGCCCGATACCGTTGCTTCGCTGGTCGCCGAACTCGGGACGCCGCGGTACGCGCGCCGCGGTCATTCTGACGGCGGGCTTTTCCGAAGGCGGGGCCGCCGCCGGCAAGCAGCGCACCGCGCAGCTGCTCGCGGCCGCGCGCCCGCATCTGTTGCGCATCGTCGGTCCCAACTGCCTCGGCATTGCGGTGCCGGGTATCGGGCTCAACGCGACGTTCGCACCGGCCAACATGCTGCCCGGGAATATCGCGTTTTTGACGCAGTCGGGCGCGATGGCGACAACGGTGCTCGACTGGGCGTTGCCGCGCGGCATCGGTCTTTCGGCCATGGTCTCGATGGGCGATATGAGCGACGTCGATTTCGGCGACCTCTTGGACTATTTCGTGTTCGACGAGGCGACCCACGCGATCCTGATTTATGCTGAAGCGATTACTCACGCGCGCAAGTTCATGTCGGCGGCGCGGCGCGCCGCGCGCATCAAGCCGGTCATCGTCGTCAAAGGCGGGCGGGCGGAAGAGGGCGCGCGTGCGGCCACCTCGCATACCGGCGCGCTCGCCGGAGCCGACGTTGTCTATGACGCCGCGTTCCGGCGCGCTGGCATGCTGCGGGTCAACGAACTAGAGGAGTTGTTCGATGCGGCCGCGACGCTCGCCCGCATGTCGCTGCAGCGCGGCGATCGGCTGGCCATCGTCACCAATGGCGGCGGCGCCGGTGTGCTGGCGACCGATCGGCTGATCGAACTCGGCGGCCGGCTTGCGACGCTCGGTCCCGACACGATCGCCAAGCTCAATGCCGTGCTGCCGCCGACCTGGAGCCACGCCAACCCGATCGATATCATCGGCGATGCCGACGCCGACCGTTATGCCAAGGCCGTCACGATCCTGATGGAAGATGCCAGCAGCGACGCTCTGCTGGTGGCCTATTGTCCGACCGCGATCGTGTCTTCGGCGGCGGCGGCCGATGGCCTTATCAGCGCTTTGGCGCAGCCGGACGCTTCGCCGCAAAAGAATGTGTTCGCATGCTGGATGGGCGCGGCGACCGTCGCTGAGGGACGCGCCCAACTCGTTGCCGCCCGCGTGCCGGACTTCGAGACGCCGGAGCGGGCGGTGCGCGCATTCATGTATCTCGTTCAGTATCGTAAGAGCCAGAACCTGCTGCTGGAAACGCCGGCGTCCAGCGCGCCAAGTTCGCAGCACGACGTCGAACGCGCGCAACGGATTATTCGCCACGCGTTGGACGACAAACGCGAATGGCTCGATCCCGCCGAAGTGGCGGCCTTCCTTAGCTGTTACGGCATACCGTTCGTGCGCACCGAGGCCGTGCCCGATGCCAAAGCGGCGGCACAGGCTGCCGCCCGGATCAGTGCGCCGGTGGCGCTGAAAATTCGCTCGCGTGACGTCGTCCATAAATCCGATGTCGGTGGCGTGGCATTGGATCTCACCACGCCAGCCGAGGTCGCAACTGCGGCCCAGCAGATGACCGAGAGGGTGTCGGATGCGCTGCCGCAGGCGCGGCTTGAAGGTTTCATCGTCCAGGAGATGGTTCACCGGCCCGGCGCCTATGAACTGATCGCCGGCCTTTCGACCGATCCGACCTTTGGGCCGGTGATCCTGTTTGGGCAAGGCGGAACCGCGGTCGAAATTGTCGGCGACAAGTCGCTCGAACTCCCGCCGCTCAATACCGCACTGGCGCGCGCGCAGATCGAGCGAACCCGCATCGCCGCGTTGCTCAAGGGCTTCCGCGATCGGCCGGCGGCCGACATCGACGGCGTGGTGGATGTGCTCGTTCAGTTGAGCGCGATCGTGGCCGACCACGCCGAGATCACCGAAATCGACATCAATCCGCTGCTTTGCGACCCACAGGGCGTGATCGCCGTCGACGGCCGCATTCGCGTCAGTGCCACCACGGCATCCGCGCAATCGCGCTTCGCCATCCGGCCCTATCCTCAGGCATTGGAGACCGAGATCCGCACGCTTGACGGGCAATCCTATGCCGTGCGCCCGATCCGGCCGGAAGACGAGCCGGCGCTGCGGCGGTTTGCCGACGAAGTCGATACGCAGGATCTCTGGCACGCATTTTTCGCTCCGCTTCGCGATCGTACCCACGAGACCGCGGCTCGCCTAAGTCAGAT
>CAWGRN010000006.1:0-440206 GCA_963825015.1 uncultured Alphaproteobacteria bacterium
GTTTCTTTCACCTCTCCCATGGGGAGAGGTCGGATTGCGAAGCGATCCGGGTGAGGGGTTACAACCTATCGAGAGCCACTTGCCCCCTCACCCCAACCCTCTCCCCGCAGGGGAGAGGGAGCGCACTGAATTTGCCGCAATCGCTCCTGTGCAACGCGTCAATACGCATACTCGTCGAAAATCGGCTCGACCGAGCCGTTCCACTTGCCGTGGAATTTTTCGAGCAATTCCTCGGCCGGCGTGATGCCGCGCGCGATGCTCTCTTCGAGCGGGCGCAGATAGCGCGTCTCGTCGCGGCCATTGCGATCGAGAATCTTGCGGCGCGCCAGCCCGCGCGTGGCGAAGCGCAGCGTCTCCTGCGCCAGCGTGAACACGTTGCGGCCGCGGATCTCGGCCTTGAAGCCAAGCGTCGGCACATCGTCGCGCAGCTTCTGGCGCTCTTGCGCGGTCCAGCCCTTGACCATGTCCCAGCAGGCATTGAGCGCGTCGTCGTCGTACAGCAGGCCGACCCAGAACGCCGACAGCGACGGCAGCCGGCGCCACGGCCCGCCGTCGGCGCCGCGCATTTCCAGGTAACGCTTGAGCCGCACCTCGGGGAAGATCGTGCTCAGGTGATTGGCCCAGTCCGAAATGGTCGGCCGCTCGCCCGGCAGCGCGTCGAGCTTGCCGGCAAAGAAATCCTTGAACGACTTGCCCGACACGTCGATATAGCTGTCGCCGCGCTTGATGAAATACATCGGCACGTCGAGCGCGTAGTCGACGTAACGTTCGAAGCCCATGCCGTCGTCGAACGCCCAGGGCAGCATGCCGGAACGGTTGTTGTCGGTGTCGCGCCAGATTTCCGAACGGAACGACAGAAAGCCGTTCGGCTTGCCTTCGGTGAACGGCGAATTGGCGAACAGCGCCGTCGCCACCGGCTGCAGCGCCAGCGACACGCGCAGCTTCTTGACCATGTCGGCTTCGGAGGAGAAGTCGAGGTTCGCCTGCACCGTGCAGGTGCGGTACATCATGTCGAGGCCATACTTGCCGACCTTCGGCATGTAATTCGTCATGATCTTGTAGCGGCCCTTCGGCATCGTCGGCATGTCGGCGCGGGTCCAGTTCGGCGTCATGCCCATGCCGAGAAAGCCGATGCCTAAAGGCTTGGCCACTTCGCGCACTTGCGCCAGATGCGACATCAGCTCCGAGCAGGTCTGGTGCACATTTTCGACCGGCGCGCCGGACAGTTCGAACTGGCCGCCCGGCTCCAGCGAAATGGCGCCGCCATGGGTGACGTCGAACATGCCGATGATGTTGTCGCCCTCCATGATCGGGTCCCAGCCGAGCAGGTCGTGCAAGCCCACCAGCAGCGCACGGATGCTGTGCGGGCCGGCATAGGGCACCGGCCGATGGCCGGCGATGGTAAAGGCGAATTTCTCATGCTCGGTGCCGACGCGGAATTGCGCCCGCGGCTTGCAACCCGCTTCGAGCCAGGCGACGAGTTCGTCGCGGGTCTCGATCGGGGTCATGTCGATCTGGTCACGAGCCATGAAAGGTTCCGGCAAAATGGGCCGCGACCTTAAACATGGGGCGAGCGAAAGGGCAATGCGAGATGCGTCAGGCCGGGCAAGCGTTTTCAGCTGGCCAAATCCGGCTATTGTCAAGATCTCGTGATGGCAGGGGCGCCCGATTTCGCGCCGCGCTCATACCAGCCGCGGCTGCGATTGACGATGGCGACCACCGTCAACATGACCGGGACCTCGATCAGCACACCGACAACGGTGGCCAAGGCCGCGCCGGAATTGAAGCCGAACAGGCTGATGGCGGCGGCCACCGCCAATTCGAAGAAGTTGCTGGCGCCGATCAGCGCCGAAGGCCCGGCGACGCAATGTTGTTCGCCCGCCATCCGGTTCAGCACATAGGCAAGCCCGGCATTGAAATAGACCTGAATCAGGATCGGCACCGCCAGCAGCACGATCACCAGCGGCTGGGCGATGATCTGGTCGCCCTGGAAACCGAACAGCAAAACCAGCGTCGCCAGCAACGCGACCAGCGACAGCGGTTGCAACTTGGCGAGCAGGCCGGCAAGCGCGGCAGCACCGCCGGAGGCCAGCACGCGCCGGCGCAGCACCTGCGCCACCAGCACGGGCACCACGATGTAGAGCACGACCGACAGCACCAGCGTGCCCCAGGGCACGGTGATCGCCGACAGACCCAGCAACAGCCCAACGATCGGCGCGAAGGCAAACACCATGATGGTGTCGTTGAGCGCCACCTGCGACAGCGTGAAGTGCGGCTCGCCCTTGGTCAGGTTGCTCCACACGAACACCATCGCCGTGCAGGGCGCCGCCGCCAGAATGATCAGCCCGGCGATGTAGGAGTTGATCTGGTCGGCCGGCAGATAGGGCCGGAACAGATAGCCGATGAACAGCCAGCCGAGCGCGGCCATCGAAAACGGCTTCACCGCCCAGTTGATGAACAGCGTGACGCCGATGCCGCGCCAATGTTCGCGCACTTGGGCCGAGCGCGGCGAAGTCGATCTTGATCAGCATCGGGATGATCATCAGCCAGATCAGCGCCGGCGACCGGCAGATTGACCTTGGCGATCTCGGCGCCGCCGATGAGCTGGAAGACGCCCGGCATGACATGACCCAGCGCAATGCCGGCCACGATGCAGAGCGCAACCCACAGCGTCAGATAGCGTTCAAACGTCGACATGGTTGGCCCTTTTTCAACCCGCTCGTCCCCGCGAATGCGGGGACCCAGGGATACAAATAATTAGATTAGCGATTGCAGCCCTGGATTCCGCTCCCTGCTTCGCCAAAGCGAAGCCGCTTTGGCTTCGCGGCGGCGATCGGAACGAACGGAGTGTGGATCGGCGCAAGCGGTACGCACGCTACTCCGCCTTCGCCAATTGCGTCGCGCCCTCGGTCTTGCCGATTTCCTTCAGCCGCGTGGTCAGCACCAGCCGGTCGAGTTTGGCGATCGGCAGCGCCAGAAACAAATCGATGCGGCGCTTGAGCATGCGATACGCGTCCTTGAAGGCGTAGGCGATTTCGGCCTCGCTGCCGGTGGCAGCGGCCGGATCGGGAATGCCCCAATGCGCGGTCATCGGCTGGCCGGGCCACAGCGGGCAGGATTCGCCGGCGGCGTTGTCGCAAACGGTAAACACGAAATCGAGTTGGGGCGCGCCGGCTTTCGCGAACTCGGCCCAGGATTTCGAGCGCAGCGTTCGATGTGTCGTAACCGGACGAACGCAGCAGATCGAGCGCGTAAGGATTGGGATTGCCCTTCGGTTGGCTGCCGGCGCTGAAGGCGCGGAATCGTCCGCGCCCCGCTTTGTTGAGGATCGCTTCGGCCATGATCGAGCGCGCCGAATTTCCGGTGCAGAGGAAGAGAACGTTGTACACGCGATCAGACATTGGCTCTTACCTTTTTGGCAGGTGCGCAGCACGCGGCGTTGAAATCTTCGACCACCGGCGCGCAGATCTCGGGTCGGCCGCCGCAGCAGTCGCGCAGCATGAAATCGATCAGGCCGCGAAAGCCGTCGAGATTGGCGCGGTAGTTCATCGAGCGGCCGTCGCGCGTCACCGCGATCAGACCGCCGCGCATCAGCGCCGCCAGATGCGTCGACATGGTGTTGTGCGGCACCTTGCAGTAGGCGGCGATGTCGCCGGCCGGCAGGCCTCGCGGATGCGCGGCGACCAGCCTGCGGAAGGCCTTCAGCCGGGTCGGCTGCGCCAGCGCGGCGAAAGCGGCCTGCGATTTCTTCGCGTCCATTTTTAAGATGTCCATGTGTCGAGACATATCGACATGATATGACGGCCGGATGACGGCGGCAAGGGATTCCGCCGCTGGCGTGGAAAAATGAGACGGGACGGCGGTGTATAGGGCCGAAAAACTGGCCTGCGTGTATGTTCATTTTCGTTCTTTTCCCATCGCGCCGCATGCTTTAATGGTTCGGCCATGCCCGAATTCACGCCCCACCAAGACGACGCCCTCAAAGCCGTTGCCGACTGGCTCAAGGCCAAGCCCGGATCGAACGGCACGCCGCAGGTGTTCCGGCTGTTCGGCTATGCCGGCACCGGCAAGACCACGCTCGCCACCCACATCGCCGACGACGTCGACGGCGAGGTGCAAGTTCGCCGCCTTCACCGGCAAGGCGGCCTCGGTGATGCGCGGCAAGGGCTGCCGCGGCGCCTCGACCATCCACAGCCTGATCTACCGGGCGCGCGAGAGCGGCGAGGAAGTGCCGAGCTTCGATCTGTGGGACGAGGCGCCGGCCTCCAAGGCCGAGCTGATCATCATCGACGAATGCTCGATGGTCGACGCCGAGCTCGGCCGCGACCTGCTGTCGTTCGGCGTGCCGCTGCTGGTGCTCGGCGATCCGGCGCAATTGCCGCCGATCCAGGGCGGCGGATTTTTCACCGAGGCCGAGCCCGACGTGATGCTCACCGAGGTGCACCGGCAGGCGCAGGACAATCCGATCGTGCGGCTGTCGATGGATATCCGCGCCGGCGAGTATCTCGAGCCCGGCCGCTACGGCGAGACCGAAGTCGTGCGCAAGGCCGATCTCGATCCGGAGCGCGTGCTCAACGCCGACCAGGTGCTGGTCGGACGCAACGCCACGCGGCGCGCCTACAACATGCGCATGCGCGAGCGGCGCGGCTTCAAGGACACGATGCCGTCGGCCGGCGACAAGCTGGTGTGCCTGCGCAACAACCGCAAGAAGGGCCTGTTCAACGGCGGGCTGTGGTCGGTGAAGGAACGCGGCGGCCGCAAGAGCGGCATCATGACCATGCGGCTGTTGCCCGACGACGAGACCGCGCACGCGCGGCGTCAAGGTGTCGGTGCGGCCGGAATGCTTCACCGGCGGCATCGAGCAGATCGACTGGCAGCGCCGCAAGCCCTACGACGAATTCGACTACGGCTACGTGCTCACCGTGCACAAGGCGCAAGGCTCGCAATGGGACGACGTCGTGCTGTTCGACGAGAGCTTCGCGTTTTCGGACAGCCGCGAGCGCTGGCTCTATACCGGCGTCACCCGCGCGGCGAAGCGGCTGACGGTGGTGATGTGAGCGGTTTTGCGCCGCTCAGCGCTTTCTTGATCTTCGTTGCGCGCCACCGCACGAACGGCAGCGCCGCGAGCGCGAGCGCCGAAAATGCCGCGCCGGCGAGGAACGTGCCGGCGGGACCGGCGACGTCCCATAGCGCGCCGGCGAGGATGCTGGCGGCCAGCATGGCGATGCCGCTGACCAGATTGAAAACGCCGAAGGCGGTGCCGCGCAATTCTTCCGGCGCGGTGTCGGCGACCAGCGCCGCCAACAGGCCTTGCGTCAGGCCCATGTGCAGGCCCCACAGCGCCACGCCGATCATCACGACGGTAACGCTGCCGCCGATGGCGAGCGCGAGGTCGGCAAGGATCAGCAGCGCAAATCCGACGGTGACGACGCCGTAGCGGCCGATGCGGTCGGACAGCGCGCCGGCCGGCCAGGCCGTGAAGCGTATAGGCGATGTTCATGACGACCAGCACCACCGGCACGACCGCGATCGGCAAGCCGACCGATTGCGCGCGCAGCAGCAGGAAGGCTTCGCTGAACCGCGCCAAGGTGAAGATGGCCGCCACGCCGACGATCATCCAATAGACCCGGTTGAGGCGCGCGAGTTCGCGGCGCGACAGCGGCGCGCGCACCTTGCGCAGGCCGGGCGGGCGTTCCGGCTCTTGCACGCCGATGACGATGATGGCGACCGAGACAAAGGCCGGGATCACCGCGATCCAGAACACCGCGGTAAAATCGTTCGCAAAGGCCGCCATGAAAACGATCGGCCAGCAGCGGCCCGACCACCGCGCCGATGGTGTCGAGCGACTGCCGCAGGCCGTAGGCGCCGCCGCGCAGATTCGGCCGGCGTGAGATCGGCGATCAGCGCGTCGCGCGGCGCCCCGCGAATGCCCTTGCCCACCCGGTCGACGAAACGCGCCGCCACCAGCCAGCCGACGCTCGATGCCAGCGGAAACACCGGCTTGGTGATCGCCGCCAGGCCATAGCCGAAGGCGGCGAGCCACTTGCGCTTGCCGAGATAGTCGCTCAACGCGCCGGAAAAGATCTTGGTGATCGAGGCGGTGGCCTCGGCGATGCCCTCGATGACGCCGACGGTCAGCGTCGAGGCGCCGAGCACGGTGACGAGATAAAGCGGCAGCAGCGCGTGGATCATCTCGGAGGAGATGTCCATGAACATCGAGGTTAGCCCGAGCGTCCAGACGCTGCCCGGAATCTCGCGCCAGCGGAAAAAGGAACGGGGCTGTCTCAGCCATACTGGCAACTCTAACTCGGCGTCATCACCGGCGAAAGCGGGCGATCCAGTCATCGCTGCTACCTCGGTCGTAGTGCTGGGTCACCCGCTTCCGCAAGCGGGACGACGAAGATCGGCTACGCCGCCTCTTTTTTCTTTGCCGGCGCGAAGCGCTGGTAGAAGCCTTCGTTGTGCGCGGCCAGATCGAGCAGCAGCTTGTTGGGCGCAAAGCGCGCGCCGTATTTCGCCTCGAGCTTGCGGCACAGTTCGACGAACTTCTTGGTGCCCATCATGTCGATATAAGACAGCGTGCCGCCGGAGAACGGCGCAAAGCCGAAGCCGAGGATCGAGCCGACGTCGGCCTCGCGCACGTCGGTGAGCACCTTCTCCTCGAAGCAGCGCGCGGTCTCCAGCGCCTGCATCGCCAGCAGCCGGTCCTTCAATTCCTGCACGTCGATTTTATCGGGGTCGAGATGCTGCGGCTGCAGTTCGGCCAGGCCCGGCCACAGTTTCTTCGGGCCGGTCGCCGGATAATCGTAGAAGCCCTTGCCGTTCTTGCGGCCGTAGCGGCCGCGCTTCTCCACCATGTCTTCCAGCAGTATTTTCTGGCGCGGATCGATTGCCGCGGCGCCGAGATCGGCTTCGGTGGCCTTGAGGATTTTCCAGGCCAGATCGACCGCGACTTCGTCGTTGAGCGACAGCGGGCCGACCGGCATGCCGGCCATGCGGCCGACATTCTCGATCATCGCCGCCGGCACGCCTTCGGCCAGCATCAGATGGCCTTCGCGGATGTAGGTGCCGACCACGCGCGAGGTGTAGAAGCCGCGCGAGTCGTTGACGACAATCGGCGTCTTGCGGATGGCGCGCACATAATCGAGCGCGACCGCCAGCGCCTTGTCGCCGGTGTTCTTGCCGAGAATGAGCTCGACCAGCATCATGCGGTCGACCGGCGAGAAGAAATGAATGCCGATGAAGCGCGGCTGGTCCTTGAACTCGGTGGCGAGCGACGTGATCGGCAGCGTCGAGGTGTTGGAGGCAAAGATCGCACTGTCGCCGATCACCGCCTGCACCTTGGCAATGACCTCGGCCTTGATCTTGCGATCCTCGAACACCGCCTCGATGACCAGATCGCAGTCCTTGAGCGCGCCGTAGTCGGCGGTCGGCGTGATGAAGGCGAGCAGTTCGTCGCGCGCGGCGCCCTTCATGCGGCCCTTCATGACGCGGTCGCGAGAGCGCCTTGTGCAGCGCGGCCTTGCCCTTGTCGGCGGTTTCCTGATCGCGGTCGATCAGCACCACCTGCAACCCGGCCGCGGCGCTGACCTGGGCGATGCCGGCGCCCATGAAGCCGGCGCCGATGACGCCGATTTTCTTGAGAGTCACCGCCGGCTCCTTGGCCGGCCGCCGCGCGCCCTTGTTGAGGTCCTGCATCGAGACGAACAGCGTGCGGATCATGGCGGCTGCTTCGGGCGAGCGCAGGATCTTGGCGAACCAGCGCGACTCGACCCGCAGCGCGGTGTCCATGTTCACTTGCAGGCCTTCATAGACCACCTGCAGGATGGCGCGCGCCGCCGGATAATTGTCGTAGGTCTCGCGGCGGTAGATCGCGTTCGCCGCCGGGAAGGTCATCATGCCGGCCTTGGAATAGACCGCGCCGCCCGGGTTGCCGGAAACCCTTCTCGTCCCACGGCTTGACCGCCTTGCCGCCGGCCTTGATCCAGTCCTTCGCGGCTTTCACCAGGTCGGCTTGCGGCACCACCGCGTCGATCAGCTTGGCCGCCTTGGCGCGGTCGAGCGAAAGCTGGTCGCCCTTGAGCAGAAATTGCAGCGCGTCGGCCGGCTGCATCATGCGGGCGATGCGCTGGGTGCCGCCGGCGCCGGGGAACAGACCGATCTTGATCTCGGGCAGGCCGACGCGGGTTTTCGGATTTTCCGAGGCGATGCGCTGGTGGCAGGCGAGCGCCAGTTCGAAGCCGCCGCCCATCGCGGTGCCGTTGAGCGCGCAGACCCACGGCTTGCCGGAGGTCTCGATGCGCCGGTACAGCAGCGACAGCTTGCGGCTTTCCTCGAACACGAATGCCGCGGCAGCCTCCTCGCCCTGGTTGCGCACCATGTTGGCGAACATCGCGCCCATGCGCTCCAGCATGGCCAAGTCGGCGCCGCCGCAGAAAGTCTGTTTGCCCGAGGTGACGACCGCGCCCTTGATCGCGGCGTCGGTGGCGACCTTTTCGGTGATGCTTGGCCAATTCCTCGATGACGTCGGCATTGATGACGTTCATCGAGCGGTCGGCCATGTCCCAGGTGATGAGCGCGATGCCGTCGGCGTCGACGTCGAAGGTGAAATTCGGCCATGACGTTGAATCTCCTTTGAAGCCGGATATGGCTCGCCATTCTTGCGCGTATAGCGGCGGCTGGTGCCGACACGCTCGAACATCATGTCGACGTCGGGGTAAGTGACGCTTCTCGCTCGGCGCGCGGGTGCCGACTTCGAGAAACACGGCGTCGCGTTGCGAACGATTGATCAGGCAGTGGCCGTTCGGCGAACGCCGGCCTTCCAGCCGGCGGCGTCGCCGGCCTTGAGCACGATCTCGCCGGCGTCCTCGCACAGCACCACTTCGCCTTCGAGCATGTAGACGAACTCGTCTTCGTTGCTGCTGCCAGTGACGTTGCGACGACGCGGCGCCAGGCTTGAGCCGGCACAGATTGACGCCGAACTGCGTCAGGCCGGCGGCATTGCCGAGCCGCTTGCGGCTGCGCCCTTCCACCGCCTTGTTCAACGGCGGCGGATAGCCGATCGCGGTGTCGACCGCGACACTATCGATGTCGATCTTCGGCATTCCGGGCCCCGTCTACACGCGCTCGATGATGGTCGCGGTGCCCATGCCGGCGCCGATGCAGAGCGTGATCAGCGCCGTGGATTTGCCGGTGCGCTCCAGCTCGTCGAGCACGGTGCCGAGGATCATCGCGCCGGTGGCGCCGAGCGGGTGGCCCATGGCGATGGCGCCGCCGCAAACGTTGATCTTGTCGTGCGGAATGCCGAGCGCCTGCATGTAGCGCAGCACGACCGAGGCGAAGGCTTCGTTGAGCTCGTAGAGATCGATGTCGCCGACCGACATGCCGGCCTTCTTCAAGACCTTGCGCGTGACGTCGACCGGGCCGGTCAGCATGATCGAGGGCTCGGAGCCGATATTGGCGAAAGCCCTGATGCGCGCGCGCGGTTTGAGGCCGGTGCGTTTGCCGGCTTCCGCGCTGCCGACCAGCACCGCCGCGGCGCCGTCGACGATGCCGGAGGAATTGCCGGCGTGGTGCACGTGATTGACCGCCTCGATTTCCGGATAGCGTTGCACGGCGACCGCGTCGAAGCCGGCCATCTCGCCCATCTGCACGAACGAGGGCTGCAAGGCAGCGAGCGTCTGCATCGTCGTGGTCGGCCGCATGTGCTCGTCCTTGGCCAGGATGGTGAGCCCGTTGCAGTCCTTGACCGCCATGACCGAATTCTTGAACCGCCCCTCCTCCCAGGATTTGGCGGAGCGCTTCTGGCTCTCGACCGCATAGGCGTCGACGTCGTCGCGCGAGAAGCCGTATTTGGTGGCGATCAGATCGGCGGAAATGCCTTGCGGCAGGAAATAGGTCGCGACCGCGATCGACGGATCGACCGGCCAGGCGCCGCCGGCGGCGCCGATGCCGACGCGGCTCATCGATTCGACGCCGCCGCCGATCGTCATTTCGTGCTGGCCCGCCATGATCTGCGCCGCCGCAAAGTTCACCGAATCCAGGCCCGAGGCGCAAAAGCGGTTGATCTGGACGCCCGGCACGCTGTCGCCGAGGCCGGCAACCAGCGCCGCCGCGCGCGCGATGTCGCCGCCGGCTTCGCCGACCGGGTCGACGCAGCCCATCACCACGTCGTCGAGGATCGCCGGATCGAGCTTGTTGCGGTCCTTGATCGCGGCCAGCGTCTGCGCCGCGAGGTTGAGCGCGGTCACCTCGTGCAGCGAACCGTCGGCCTTGCCGCGTCCGCGCGGTGTTCGCACGTGGTCGTAGATAAATGCGTCGGGCATTTGGTGTTCTCCTGCGCGGCCTTACAAACTCCGCGCGATCAGCAGTTTCATGATCTCGTTCGTTCCCGCATATATGCGCAGCACCCGCGCGTCGCGATACATGCGCGAGATCGGGTATTCATCCATATAGCCATAGCCGCCGAACAATTGCAGGCAGCGGTCGATCACTTTGCCTTGCGTGTCGGTCAGCCGGTATTTAGCCATCGAGGCGGTCACGGTGTCGAGCTTGCCCTCGACATGCAAGCCGATGCAGTGGTCGAGGAAGACTTTGGCTATCGTCGTATCGGTCTTGCATTCGGCCAGCTCGAACTGGGTGTTCTGGAACTCGATGATCGTCTTGCCGAAGGCCTTGCGCTGCTTGACGTAATCGATCGTGAGCGCGAGCGCGCGCTCCATCATCGCCACCGCATGGACGGCGACGATCAGCCGCTCCTGCGGCAGTTCCTTCATCAGTTGATAAAAGCCCTGCCCTTCCTCGCTGCCGAGCAGGCTTTCGGCGGGAAGCTGCACGTCGTCGAAGAACAGTTCCGAGGTGTCGGCGGAATCCATGCCGAGTTTTTTAAGCTTGCGGCCGCGGCGGAAGCCTTGCGCATCGTCGGTCTCGACCACCAGCAGCGAGGTGCCTTTGGCGCCGGCCTTGGGATCGGTCTTGGCCACCACCACGATCAGATTGGCGTGCTGGCCGTTGGTAATGAAGGTCTTGGCGCCGCTGAGCAAATAGCCGTTGCCCGACTTCTCGGCCTTGGTGCGCACGCCTTGCAGGTCGCTTCCGGTGCCGGGCTCGGTCATGGCGATGGCGCCGACCAGTTCGCCGGTGGCGAGCTTGGGCAGCCAGCGCTTCTTCTGCTCCTCGGTGCCGTAGTGAAGAATATAGGGCGCGACGATGCCGGAATGCAGCGGCGATCCGAAGGTATCGAAGCCGGCAAGACTGAGCTCGCGGTTGATCACCGCCTCATGGGCGAAAGTGCCGCCGGAGCCGCCATATTCTTCCGGCATCGCGGCGCACAGCAGGCCGGCCGCGCCAGCCTTGGTCCAGACGTCGCGGTCATACATGCCGGCTTCGTGCCAGCGATCGAGATGCGGCACGAATTCGTCGGCGATGAAGCGCCGCGCCTGCTCCTCGAGCAGAACGAGGTCCTCGGTCATCCACGCCGGCCGCGGAACGTTGAGGGCATCCATGTGAGCGTTTTCCCGGGCGACTCAGATTTTACCAGCACCATAAGGCCGGCCAACCCGGGCGGCGAGGGGTATCGGGGCTGAACGCCCGATGCTAGAGCGGAAGCGCCAACAGCCGGGTTTGACCCTTCCGTGACGCCCTCACCTTCAGAGAGTTTAGCCGGACCGGATCCGACCAATTCAAGCGCCGCATGGCGGCGGCTGGCGGTTTCGCTGGCATTTTCCACCGTCGGCGGGGTCGGCATGTGGTCGGTGGTGGTGGCTTTGCCCGCCATCCAGGCCGAATTCGGCGTCGACCGCGGGGCGGCATCGCTGCCCTACACAGTGGCCATGCTGGCCTTCGCCGCCGGCGGCGTGGCGATGGGGCGGCTCGCCGACCGATTCGGCATTACCACGCCGCTCACCATTGGGACTTTGCTGCTCGGCCTCGGCTATCTCGCCGTCGGCCAGGCCGCCAGCCTGTGGCAGGTGACGCTGGCGCAAGGGCTCCTGATCGGGGCCGGCTCATCGGTGACCTTCGGACCGCTGATGGCCGACATCTCGCATTGGTTCTTGCGCCGCCGCGGCATCGCCGTCGCGATCGCCGCGGCCGGCAATTACCTCGCCGGCACGATCTGGCCGCCGGTGGTGCAGCACTTCATCGCGGCCGACGGCTGGCGGGCCACCCATACCGGCATCGGGCTGTTCGCACTCGTCACCATGCTGCCGCTGATCCTGCTGCTGCGCCGGCGCATCGCGCACCATCACAACGCCGGCGCCACCGCCGCAGCCGCGCGCCGGCAGGCGACGATGCCGTTTTCACCGGCGACACTGCAAGTTCTGTTGTGCGTGGCTGGCGTCGCCTGCTGCGTGGCGATGGCGATGCCGCAGGTCCATATCGTCGCCTATTGCGGCGACCTGGGTTACGGCGTGGCGCGCGGCGCCGAGATGCTGTCGCTGATGCTCGGCTGCGGCATCATCAGCCGCGTCGCCTCCGGCTTCATCGCCGACCGCATCGGCGGCGTGCGCACGCTGCTGCTCGGCTCGGTGCTGCAGGGCGTCGCGCTGTTGCTCTATCTGATGTTCGACGGCCTGATCTCGCTCTACGTGATTTCGGCGCTGTTCGGATTATTCCAGGGCGGCATCGTGCCGAGCTACGCCATCATCGTGCGCGAATATTTTTCGCCAAAAGAAGCCGGAACCCGCGTCGGCCTGGTGGTGATGGCGACGCTGCTCGGCATGGCGCTGGGCGGCTGGATGTCCGGCGAAATCTTCGATTTGACCGGCTCGTATCAGGCGGCGTTTCTCAACGGCATTGCCTGGAACTTGCTGAACGTCTTGATTGCGACTTGGCTGCTGACGCGGTCGCGTCGCCGGCCGGCGTTTGCCCATGCGGCATAGTGTGCCAACCGATCGCAGGCCCGGCGCTTTGCCACAGACAAAATTCGTGGAATAATCGGCCCAGTCGATTGTTATTGCTGGTGATCGGGAATTGGGGCGCGATTTCAAGCCAACAGCGCCGGGATTATGAGCGGGGGCTCAGCATTGAATTCGCAATTTTCGGCCGCGCGGCCGGACGTGGTACGCGCGATCAATCAGCGTTGGCTGCTTAAATTCTGGAAGCGACAGCTGGGGGTGCACCGTGTGCCCCTGTGGCAGGCCGTGGAAGCCGAAGACCTGACGCGACTGTCGGACAATCTGAGCTTTCTGGACGTGAGCGGCGGCAATGGCGATGCGCGCTTTATGATCACATTCCACGGCGCAACCATTGCCCAGGTTTACGGTTCGCCCGACTGCCGCGGCAAATATCTCGATCAAGTCATCCCCGCGGCCAATCATTCCACTGGGCTTGCGCCGTATCACCAAGCGTTAAACAGCGGTCGTCCGGTCTATACTATTCATGACGTCACCGATCGCGCCGGGAGGGTGATTCATTTCGAGCGGCTGTTGCTGCCGTTCTCGAACGACGGGGAGCACGTCGACCGCGTCCTGGCGTCGTTTGAATTCATTTGCATGGACGGCGCCTTCGACGGCAACGCGTTGATGAAATCGCAGACCGGGGCGCCGACCTTGCGGCTGTCGGCCACCATCGAGCCGCAGGAGCTGGTGTAGCTCGGGATTCGTCAGAACTGATCGGCCGGCAATTCCATGATCGAGCCCGCGCCCGACTGGATGCGGGCGAGATGCGCTCCGGTTTCCGGCAACATGCGCTCCATGAAGAAGCGCGCGGTGGTGAGCTTGCCGTTGTAGAGCGGCGCCGCGCCGTTGGCGTCGGGCAGTTTGGCAAGCGCGGCTTCGGCGATGCGGCACCACATGTAACCGAGCGCCACCAGCCCGAACATGTGCATGTAGTCGGTGGCGCCGGCGCCGGCATTGTCGGGCTTGGTCATGGCGTTCTGCATGAACCACATCGACGCCTGTTGCAGGTGGCCGAGCGACACGCCGAGCGGCGTGACCAAGCCCTTCATCTTCTCGTCGGCGGTCTTGTCCTTGATGAAGGTACCGACTTCATTGATGAAGGCCATCAGCGCGCGGCCGCCGTCCTTGCCGAGCTTGCGGCCGACCAGATCGAGCGCCTGAATGCCGTTGGCGCCCTCGTAGATCTGGGCGATGCGGGCGTCGCGCACGAATTGCTCCATGCCGTGTTCGGCGATGTAGCCGTGGCCGCCGAACATCTGCTGCGCCATCACGGTATTGGCAAAGCCGGTGTCGGTCAGCACGCCTTTGACCACCGGCGTCAGCAGGCCCATGTGATCGTCGGCGCTCTGGCGTTCCTTCTCATCCTGCGAGCGATGCGCGATGTCGCCCTTGAGCGCGGTCCATAGCACCAGCGCGCGCGCCGCTTCATTGAAAGCGCGGATGGTCATCAAGGTGCGGCGCACGTCCGGGTGCACGATGATCGGGTCGGCCGGCTTGTCGGGATATTTGACGCCGGAAATGGCGCGTCCTTGCAGGCGTTCCTTGGCGTAGATGACGGCGTTCTGATAGGCGACTTCGGATTGCGCCAAGCCTTGAACACCAACGCCGAGTCTTGCCTCGTTCATCATCACGAACATGGCGTTGAGCCCGCGATTTTCCTCGCCGATCAGCCAGCCGGTGGCGCCGTCGTAATTCATCACGCAGGTGGAATTGGCGTGGATGCCCATCTTTTCTTCGATCGAGCCGCAGGACACGCCGTTGCGCTCGGCCAGCGAGCCGTCGTCCTTGACCATGATCTTGGGCACCACGAACAACGAGATGCCCTTGGTGCCCATCGGCGCGCCTTCGATGCGCGCCAGCACCAGGTGGATGATGTTCTCCGACAGATCGTGCTCGCCGGCGGAGATGAAAATCTTGGTGCCGGTGATCTTGTAGCTGCCGTCGGGCTGCTTGACCGCCTTGGTGCGCAACAGACCGAGATCGGTGCCGCAATGCGGCTCGGTCAGATTCATGGTGCCGGTCCAGACGCCTTCCACCATCTTCGGCAGATATTTCGTCTTCAGTTCCGGCGAGGCATGCACCAAGAGCGCCGCGATCGCGCCTTGCGTCAGGCCCGGATACATGGCGAAGGCCATATTGGCGGAGCAAAGCAGTTCGTTGACCGCGATCGTCAGCGTCGCCGGCAGATCCTGGCCGCCGTACTCGGCCGGCACCGAGATGCCGATCCAGCCGCCGTCGACGATGCCGCGATAGGCCTGCTTGAAGCCGGTCGGGGTGGTGACGCTGCCATCGGCATGGCGCGTGCAGCCTTCCTTGTCGCCGACGCGATTGAGCGGGGTGAGCACCTCTTCGCTGAACTTCGCCGCCTCGCGCAACACGGCTTCCACCAGATCGGGCGTCGCATCGGCAAAGCCCGGCAAATTTCCGTAGCGGTCGAAGTGCAGCACGTCGTTGAGCAGGAACAACGTGTCGTCCACGGGCGCTTTGTAGGTCGGCATTGGTATCTCCCCGGCGGCAAACCATGGGGCTTTCACGGAATCAGGTGCGAACGGTTTCCCGCTAAACCCCGGCGTCGGCCAATATGACCGTGCGGGTTTACACCTATATTAAGAGCCAGAGAAAAGTCCGGGGAGCCCGTCAGGCGGTCTGGGTGAGCGGGCCGGAGGCGGAAAGTGAGTTTTCTGAGATCGGGGACGGTGGAATTGACATGGCGGTGTAGATTTCCCGCAATTCGGCCAGCGCCAATTCAAGGTCGCGGCGCTGATGTTCCAGAAGCTTGATCTGCTCGACGCACTTCTTGCGGCTGATCGAGAGCATCTTGGCGCCATCGCGATGGCTGGCCGCGAGCAAGTCGCGGATCTCAATCAAAGTAAAGCCGAGACGTTTGCCCTGTTTGATCAGAGACAAGCGGGCGCGATCCTGCGATGGAGAAAACTCTTGAGGCGCCATTGCGTTGCGGGGTCAGCAAGCCCTTGCTTTGGTAGAAGCGCAACGCCCGTAACGTCACGCCGGACTCGCGGGAAAGTTCTCCGATTGTAATACCGTCCGTAATTGCGTGGTGCGGTTGGACTTTTGGCGTCTTCGCGCGCTGGCATTGAGTCGTCAGCGCGAAAATGATCGTTGTATGTTTTGTACATAATGCATTTATACCATCGAATTGATTCTAGCCGGTATAACGCGCGTGCTACGGGCCGGAACATTACAGTTACATATCGCGTGAATACCAAGCGGCCGCCAGCAAATGTTACCGGCTCTATTGGTTACGCTCGCATCCTGCTGCAAAGCGCAAATTCTCCGGGAAAGTCCGGCACTTCCGCCAAACGTTAACGGCCTGTTTACCGTGAACGGCAAAAAGTCGGTGTGTGGACTGAGAACCGCGCCCGTATCCACCCGCCCTTAACGCGCGCCGGTTCCACGAGAGTCGATCAAGGCTCTTTGCACCTCCACCTCGGATGTGGGTGTGAGAATGAAATTTGGCGTTCCGTGGAGTGTAAAAGGCATAAGGCCGGAGGCCCGTGAGACTGCCCGCGAGGCGGCGCGCCGGTCCGGCATGTCTTTGGGCGATTGGCTGAACTCCGTCATCCTCACCCAGGCGGAAGAGGATGGCGTGCAGCCGCCTTCGCACGCCTATGAGGACGACGAGCCCCAGGCCCATGAACTTTCCGCGGTTCACCAACGGCTCGACGACCTCTCGCGGCGAATCGAGCATTTCACGCGCAGCGGCCCCGCCGCCTATGCGCCTAAGCGGACCCGCAACGACAACGACCAGATTGCCGACCTGATCGGCCGCCTCGACCGGCGGCTCGACCAATTCGCCAACGCAACGCGCCCGGCAGCCCCGCCGCCGGTCATGCAACCGGTCCGACGATGATGCCGCCGGTGCAGCGGCCGTCATGCCGAGCGTTCCACTTCAGCCTTTGCCTCCAGTGCTGCGGCCGGCGGTCCCGAGCGTGCAGATGCCGCCGGCGCTGGATCGCGCCATTGCCGAAATCGCCGCCCGCCAGCGCGCGCTCAATAATCAACCGGCCTCAAATCAACGGACTTCGGCCGAACCGGCGTGGTCCATGCCGCGCAAGCGCCGATGGCGGCGCCCGCGCTGCCACCGATGCCGTCGCCGGCGCTGGCGCCGGTGCCGACCCAGGACCTGTCGGGACTGGAAGATCAGCTCCGCAAGATCACCAATCAGATCGAAACCCTGCACCGTCCGGGCGTCGAGGAAGCCATCAATGCGCTGCGCGCCGAACTTGGCGACATCGCCCGCGCCCTCACCGACGCGATGCCGCGCCAGGCCATCGACACCATCGAGCGGCAAATCCAGGGTCTGACCCAGCGCATCGCCGAAGGCCGGCAAGCCGGCAACCTTGCCGGCGTCGACGGCGGCGCCTTGTCCGGCGTGGAGCATGGGCTTGCCGAAGTGCGCGACGCGCTGCGCGAACTGACGCCGGCGGAAAATCTGGTCGGCTTCAACGACGCGGTGGCCGGACTGGCGCACAAGATCGATCTGATCGTCGCGCAAAAAGACCCGGAAACCCTTGCGCAGCTCGAGCACGCCATCACCACGCTGCGCGACATGGCAGCCCACGTCGCCTCCACCGATGCCGTCAGCGGCCTCGCGACCCAGGTGCATATGCTGGGCGAGAAGGTCGACCACATGGCGGCCGCCGCCCCTGGCAGCGCCGCGCTCAACAATCTCGAGCATCGTATCTCGGCGCTGGCCGATGCCTTGGCCGAGCGGTCGCAGAGCGGCGCGACCGTGCCGCCGATGCTGGAAGCGCTGGTGCACTCGCTGTCCGACAAAATCGAGATGATCCAGCAGTCGCGCGGCGACAATGTCGCGGCCGGCCATCTCGAGGATAAAATCGTCGCGCTGGTGCAGCGGCTGGACGCCTCCGATTCCCGCCTCGGCCATCTGGAAGCCATCGAACGCGGGCTGGCCGATCTGTTGGTCCACATCGAAGAAATGCGCGCCAACAAGGATGCCGGCGGCCCGCGGTCGGAAAACACCGCCGGCGTCGTCGAGCTCAAGCACGACATCGCCCGCACCCAGGATGCGCTTGACGCGGTTCACGGCACGCTCGGCCACGTCGTCGACCGCCTGGTCATGATCGAGAACGGCATTCGCGGCGAAGCCCGCAAGGAATCGCGCAAGCGCCCGGTGAGCGACGAAGAATTTGCCGAGGCGCTAAAGCCGATCGGTAAAGTCGCCGTCCGCACGGTCACCGATCCGCCGCCGCAAGCCGCAGCTGCCGCCGCCACCGCCACCGCACCGCCGGTCCAGCCAGCGGCCGTGGCGCCGCCAGCCCCAGCGCCAACCCCGCCGCCCGCGCCCAAACGCCTGCCGCCGGCCGGCCGCCTGCCGATCAATCCCGATCTGCCGCCCGATCAGCCGCTCGAGCCGGGGTCCGGACCGCCGGCGTTCCGCGCCAATCCGGCCGCGCGAATCGCCGCTTCGGAAGCAGCGCTTGGCAGTTCCTTTGCCGGCTCCGGGCCGGCCGCCGCGGGCCGCGGAAAATCCGGTTTCATTGCCGCCGCCCGGCGTGCCGCCAATGCCGCAGTGCAGGCGCCCGCCGAACGCGCGCCGCGCGCCGAACTGTTCGAGGCGGAGGAGACCGAGACCTCGTCGCTGCGCGCCAAGATGCTCAAGCGGGTCAAATCTTTGTTCATTGCCGCGAGCGTCGTCGGCGTCGTGGTCGGCACGATCCAGATCGCGGGCAAGATCATCGATTTCGGAAAACCGGACGTCAAAACCGCAAGCAGCGCCCGGCCTGACGCCGGTACCAGCCAGGCGGCAGCGCCAAGCGCCGAGCCGGCAGCGCCCGCCACTGTCGCGGCTTTGCCGCTCGCAACGCCGCAGCAAACCGGGGTCACCCCACCGGCGGCGCCAGCCGAAAGCAACTTCGCCGCCATTGCGCCGCCGTTCGATTTGACTTCGACGGCACAGAACCTGCCGTCGCTGTTGAACCCGCCGGTCTTGAACGCGCAGCCATCGCCACCGAAGGGCGACGTCACCGGTTCGATTTCACGCGCCGCACCGGCACGGCCGCCGGTCGCGTCGAATGTGCCAAGCGCCGACCGGCTGCCGATTGCGATCGGCGGACCCAAGCTGCGCAGCGCCGCCGTCGCCGGCGATGGCGCGGCCGCCTACGAGGTTGGCGTGCGGTTTGCCGAAGGCCGCGGCGTGCCGGCCAGCCTGGAAGAGGCCGCGCGCTGGTTCGAACGCGCAGCGAACAAAGGCGTCACGCCCGCGCAATTCCGCTATGCCAGTTTGCTGGAAAAGGGCCAGGGCGTGAAGAAGGACCTGGTGCAGGCCCGCAGGCTCTACCTCGCGGCCGCCACCAAGGGCAGCGGCAAGGCGATGCACAACCTCGCCGTGCTCTATGCCGAAGGCATCGAGGGCAAGCCGGACTATGCCACCGCCGCGCAGTGGTTCCGCAAGGCCGCGCAGCGAGGCATTGCCGACAGCCAGTACAATCTCGGCGTCCTGTGCGCCCGCGGTCTCGGTACCGAAAAGAGCGCACCTGAATCCTACAAATGGTTCGCGCTCGCCGCCGCCCAGGGCGACCGGGAATCCGCCAAGAAGCGCGACGAGATCGCCGCCCATCTCAATGGCGACGCCCTCGCCGCCGCCGACAACGCGGTCAAGACCTTCGTGGCCGAGCCGCAGCCGGCGGACGCCAACACCGTTGCCGCGCCTGCCGGCGGCTGGGACAATGCAGCGACGGCGCCACCGGCGCGGACCAAGGCGCGGACCGCCGGGCCGCTATCGCTCGGCGCGCTTCAGGTTGGAAAACGGTGAACAAGCGCGGCGCAATAGCCCAAAGGCGTGGCCGCCTGCGCATTCATCGTTAAGATCGATCCAAGTCTTAATCGGACGAGTCGCGGGCCTTAAGCTTTTTGGCCGGTATCGCTGACAATTCCGCGCACAATGGTGTTTACTGCACGATGAGCTGCCGGACCGCGCGGACCGGTCCCCGGAGCCTTGGCCTCGAACGCCGGACGACGTCGCTTGCAAATCTACCTGCCGATCGCCGATCTGCCCGTTAACGTCTTCCTCGTGCTGGGGATGGGGCTGGCGGTCGGCTTCATCTCCGGGATGTTCGGCATCGGCGGCGGCTTCCTGATGACGCCGCTGCTGATCTTCATCGGCATATCGCCCGCCGTCGCGGTGGCGAGCGTGTCCAGCCACATCGCCGCGTCGTCGTTCACCGGCGCCATCACCTACTGGCGCAAGCGCGCGCTCGATGTCGCGCTCGCCATGATGCTGCTCAGCGCCGGCATTGTCGGCACCGCGACCGGCGTCTGGCTGTTCACGAAGCTGCGCGAGCTCGACCAGCTCGACCTGATGATCGGGCTGTCCTACGTCACGCTGCTGACGGCGGTCGGCGCGATCATGATCTACGAAAGCGTGCGCGCGGTTATGCGCACGCGCAAAGGCCATGCCGGCGACGCTGCGCCGGCCGGGCAGCCACACCTGGCTGCACGGCTTGCCGTTCAAGCTGCGCTTCAAACGCTCGAAGATCTACGTGTCGGCGATCCCGGTCTGGGCGATCGGGTTCATTATCGGTTTCGTCGGCGCCATCATGGGCATCGGCGGCGGCTTCCTGCTGGTGCCGATGCTGATCTATTTCCTGCGGGTGCCGACCGCGACGGTGATCGGCACCTCGATGGTGCTGACGCTGATCACCATGGCGTCGGCCACGGTGATGCATGCCGCCACCAACCACCTGGTCGATGCGGTGCTGGCCTTGATCCTGATGGTCGGCGGCGTCATCGGCGCGCAATTCGGCGTTCGCACCGGGCAGAAAATGCGCGGCGAGCGCTTGCGGCTGCTGCTCGGCCTTTTGGTGTTCGCAGTCGGCCTGCGCTTCGCCTACGAGCTGGTGGTCAAACCCGACGATCTGTTCTCGCTACGCCATGTCAGGAACGGATGATGCGGCGGCTCGCCCTCACAGTTGCGATCTTGCTGATAGCCGGCGGGCTTGAGCCGGCCGCGGCCGAGCGGCTGGTGGTGTCGTTGTCCAACCACCGCGTGGCGGTGACCTCGAATTTCACCGGCGAGGACCTGGTGCTGTTCGGCACCGTCGAACCGGACGCCGGCAAGACCGCGCTGCGATCCTCGTACGACCTGGTGGTGACCGTGACGGGGCCGCGCCACACGCTGCGCACGCGGCGCAAGGAACGCGTGCTCGGCATTTGGGTCAATGTCGATTCACGCGAATTCGTGCGCGCGCCGTCGTATCTGGCGATCCTGAGCAATCGTCCGGTCACCGAGATTGCCCACCAGGACGTGTTGCGGCGATTGCAGATCGGACTCGACAATTTTCTGCTGCCGCAACGCATCGGTCCCGACATCGCCGACACCGTGCGCGACGATCCGTTCCGCGTCGCCTTCGTGCGGCTGGAAACCCAACACGGCCTTTACCGCAAATCCTCGACCGCGGTGACCTTCCTGACGCCGACCGTATTCCGCGCCGCGATCCCGCTGCCGGCCGATGTGCCGACCGGAAACTACACAATCGACGTCAAGCTGTTCGCCAACGGCATGCCGGTTGCGAGCACCAGCTCGGCGCTGGAAGTGATCAAGACCGGCGTCGAACAATATGTCGCCGACGCCGCGCGCGACTACGGCCTGCTCTATGGCCTGGTGACCGCGCTGATGGCGCTGGTCATCGGCTGGTTCGGCAGCGTGGTGTTCAGAAGAGACTAATCTTCTTGAGCATGATCTTATCCGAAAACCGGTTCCCACTTTTCGGGATCATGGTCTAATCCGCCATGCAGCGCTTGGCGGCGAAGGCATAAAGCCTACCTTCGCCCAGCATGTGGGCGGTGAAGGAAAGCGTGCCGAACAGGTCGGCGAAGGCGGCGTCGCGCACATTGAGCCCGCCGGTAAAGGCGCCGAAGGCCGGCATCACCATGCGCGTCTTGTCGGCGGCAAAGCAGCGGCGGCTGACGGCCCGGCCGCGCTGGGAAATCCGCGCCACCGGATGCAGATGGCCGCAGATTGTGCCGCCGGCGCCGGTCGGCAAATGGCGGAAGGTGAGCGCGCCGAGCGTCAGCACTTCATGGAACGCGCCGCCGATATTCACCGCCGGCTCCGGATCGTGATTGCCGGTGATCCAGACCCAATCGCGGCCGCGTTGCAGGCTGTGGAGATTGTCGCGATCCTCAACAGCCAGGCGCGCCGGGCCGCCGCCGTCGTGGAAGCTGTCGCCCAGCGCCACAACGCAGCGCGGCGCGTAACGCGCGATCAGGCGGGCGAGCCGCGCCAAAGTCGCAGCGGTGTCGTAAGGCGGCAAAAGTTGACCGCGCGCGGCGTAGCTGGAGCCTTTTTCCAGATGCAGGTCGGCGACCGCCAGCAGGCCCTGCTCGGGCCAATACAGCGCGCCCTCGGGGTCGGCCGTGAGCGCAATGCCGGCAACGGCGACGAATGATCCGCTCGTCCCCGCGAAAGCGGGGCCCGGCTTCACCTGATTCCCGCTTGCGCGGGAATGAGCGGGAGAAACACTCACGACATCGCCTCTTTCACCAGTTCGTCCGCCGCTTCTGCCAACAGCTGATCCGCCGCCTCGCCATAGACCGTCTCGCGGCCGATCTCCAGCATCACCGGAACCGCCAGCGGCGACACGTGGTCGAGCGCTTTATGGACAATTCGGCCCTTGATGCGCGAGAGCATTTCGCCGAGCCGCTTGATGTCGAGCAGGCCGGTGGCGGCATCGGCGCGCGCGGCGCGCAGCAGAATGTGGTCGGGCTGGTGCTTGCGCAGCACGTCGTAGACGAGGTCGGTCGAAATCGTCAGCTGGCGGCGCGACTTTTCCTCGCCGGGAAACCGCCGCTCGATCAGCCCGGCGATGATGGCGCAACTGCGGAAGGTGCGCTTCATCAGCGCGGATTCGGCGAGCCATTCCTCCAGGTCGTCGCCCAGCATGTCCTCGGCGAACAACTGGGCGAGCGACAGATCGCCGCGCGTAATCCGCAGGCCGAGATCGCCAAGGCCCCACACGGCCAGCGCATATTCGTTGGCGACAAAGCCGAGCGGCTTCATGCCGGCGCGCTCGAGCCTGCGCGTCAGCAACATGCCGAGCGTCTGGTGCGCGAGGCGGCCTTCGAACGGATAGCAGACCAGATAAGATTTGGCGGCGCGCGGGAAGGTCTCGACCAGGAGATCGCCGGCCGGCGGCAGCAGCGAGCGCCACTGCTGGATCTCCAGCCATTCGCGCACTTGCGCCGGCAGCGCGCGCCAGGCCGCCGGTTTGGCGAGCAATGCGCGCACGCGGGCCGCGAGATAAGTCGAGAGCGGAAACTTGCCGCCTTCATAGGCCGGCACTTTCGGATCGGTCGCGGTCGAGCGCGAGACATAGACTTCGTCTTCGACCAAAGCTTCGTATTTGAGAATCTCGCCGGCGAAGACGAAGGTGTCGCCGACCGACAGCATCTCGATGAAATATTCCTCGACCTGACCGAGCAGGCGTCCGCCGCGCACGACGGCGCGGCTGGCGCGAGAACGCACCAGGCGGACTTTCAGCATGTCGGCTTCGACGATGGTGCCGATATTCATGCGGTAGCGCTGCGCCACGCGCGGATGGGTGATGCGCCACTTGCCGTCCTTGCCCTGACGGATCTTGGCGAAGCGCTCGTAGGCCTTCAGCGCATAGCCGCCGGTGGCGACGAAATCGACCGCGGCGTCGAAATCGGTCCGCGCCAGGTTCGCGTAGGGCGCGGCAGAACGCACTTCGGCGAACAGATCGTCGGACAGAAACGGCTCGCCGACGGCGCGGCCGAGGATGTGCTGCGCCAGCACGTCGAGCGCGCCGGTGCGCAGCGGCGGCGTGTCCTGCGCGTTCTCGGCCACCGCATCGATGGCGGCGCGGCATTCCAAAACCTCGAAGCGGTTGGCCGGCACCAGCACCGCTTTCGACGGCTCGTCCAACCGGTGATTGGAGCGGCCGACGCGTTGCATCAACCGCGACGAGCCCTTCGGCGCGCCGATATTGATGACCAGATCGACGTCGCCCCAGTCGACGCCGAGATCGAGCGAAGAGGTACACACCACCGCGCGCAATTTGCCGGCGGTCATGGCGTCCTCGACCTTGCGGCGCTGCGCGACGTCGAGCGAGCCGTGATGCAGCGCGATGGCGAGATTGTCGTCGTTCACCCGCCACAATTCCTGAAACATGAATTCGGCCTGGCTGCGGGTGTTGACGAAGACCAGCGTGGTCTTGTGACGCTTGATGAGATCGTAGATCTCGCCGAGCGCGTGGCGCGCCGAATGACCGGCCCAGGGCAGATGCGCCTCGGTGTCGAGCATGGTGACCTGCGGCTGCGCGCCGGCCTGCGCCACCACCAGATCGGCGCGCGCTTCACCCGTCAGCAGCTGCGGCACCAGATAGCGGCAGAGTTCGTCGGGCTCGGCCACCGTGGCCGACAAGCCGACAGTGGTAAGGCCCGGCGCCAGCGCGTAGAGCCGCGCCAAGCCCAGCGACAACAGATCGCCGCGCTTGGACGTGACCAGCGAATGCAATTCGTCGAGCACGACGCGTTTGAGCGTGCCGAACAGGTAAGGCGCGTCGGCGGTGGCGAGCAGCAGCGCCAGTTGCTCCGGCGTGGTGAGCAAAATGTCGGGCGGATCGCGGCGCTGCCGCTGGCGCTTGGAGGCGGGCGTGTCGCCGGTGCGGGTTTCCAGCCGCACGTTCAGGCCCATTTCCTTGACCGGAATTTCCAGATTGCGCGCGATGTCGACCGCCAGCGCCTTGAGCGGCGAGATGTAGAGCGTGTGCAGGCCCTGGCTGCGGCGGATATCGCGGCCGGTGGATTGCAGACCGCGCGGCCGCGCATTGGCTTCGTTCAACTCCACCAGCGTCGGCAGGAAACCGGCGAGCGTCTTGCCGCCGCCGGTCGGCGCGATCAGCAGCACCGAACGGCCGGCATGCGCTTTCGCCAGCAGTTCGAGCTGATGCGCACGCGGCGCCCAGCCGCGCTGCGCGAACCAGCGCGCGAAGATGTCCGGCAGCAGCGGCGGCGCGGCGATGTTGCGGGCGGGTTCCATCGGTGATTCTTGCTTGCGCATGATCTTGTCCGAAAACCGGTGCCCACTTTTCGGGATCATGCGCTTCTGGCGACCACGACCAGCCCCGGCGCCGGGACGTTTCGTTCCATTCGTGCCCAAGCCGAACTCGAGGCTGACCAGTTGCAATCCGCCCGCCGCCAAAGCCGCGCGCACGTGCGTCTCGGCATGGGCGTAACGCAGCGTGTCGCGCAGGATCACGCCGTCGCCGTCATGGGTCTCGACGCTGAAGACTATCAGTCCGCCCGGTTCCAGCACACGGCCGACCGCCGGCGGCATCTGCATGAGCTCGTGAAAATAGACGAACACATCGGCGGCCAGAATAAGCTCGTAGCGCGCGCCGCGCGCCGCTTCCTCGCCGAGGAAGGTCATGGCCTCGGCTTCGACCAGCCGGTCGTAGAGGCCTTTGCTGCGCGCTTGCGTGAGCATGCCGGGCGACAGATCGACGCCGGTCAGCCAATCGCAATAGGGCCGGAACGCCGCGCCGGCCAGCCCGGTGCCGCAGCCGACATCGAGCACCGCGCCGAACTTGATCGGCTTGCCGGCAAGCGCCGCCTGCACAGCGCGCAACAAAAGCTCGGGCCCGCGATAGTTCAGCCCCTCGGTGAGCGCGGCGTCGAACGCCGGCGCGTAGCCGTCGAACAACGTGCGCACATAGCCGACCGGCATCGCGACCGGCGGCAACACGCCGAGCCGCGCCAGCCTGACCGCTGCGCCGTGCGCATCGCCCGGGTCCGCCGCCCTCGCTTGTTCGAACGCCGACGATCGCGCCTTTCGGATCGCCCAGCTTTTCGCGCAGTTCGCCGAGCGTAAACCAGGCCGAGGCGTAGTCCGGCGCAAGGTCCAGCACCTGCGTCAGCAGATCGGCGGCGCCGGCGAGGTCGCCCTTGTCCGCCAGATCGCGCGCCCATTCGAAACGGCGGTCGGCGACCAGGTTGCCGGACGGCAGGTGGATCGGCTGCGGCTGCAAAAGCTTGAACCTCAAGGGTTGGTGGCGGCTATTGTAATGCCTATGTAAACGCGGCGTCTGGAATTGTGCTAGATTTGGCGCTGCGCAAAAAGGATCGAGACACTATGAGCAACGACACCATGACCCGGGTTTTCGGCGGCTCGCCGCTGGCGGTGCTGGGACGCCTCGTCCTGGTGTCTATCCTGGTCGGCGTCGTGCTGTCGACGCTCGGCCTCGACCCCTTCGACATCGTGCGCAGCGTCGAGCGGCTGATCCGCTCGATCTGGGATATGGGCTTCGACGCGTTCCGCTGGCTGTGGCGCTATCTGCTGCTCGGCGCGGTGATCGTGGTGCCGATCTGGATCGTGATGCGGCTGATCAACGCGCCACGCGGCAAATAAAAAAGAGCTGGATCCCCGCTTTCGCGGGGATGACGGGCTTACGACGGCCAGCTCTCCGCCGTCATGTCGGCGGCGTCGGAGCCGACCATCGAACTCAGCGAGTCGCGGTGCCCGCGCTTGAGCGCGGCCAGGAGATCCGCCTTGATCTCCGCCACCAGCCCGATGCCGCGATAGACCAGCGCGCTGTAAAGCTGAATCAGCGTGGCGCCGGCCTTGATCTTGGCGATCGCCGTGGCGCCGGAGTCGATGCCGCCGACGCCGATCAGCGGGAACATGCCCTCGGCGCGCACGAAGGTTTCCGCCAGCATGCGTGTCGACAGCTTGAACAGCGGCCGGCCGGACAGCCCGCCGGCCTGGCGCGCCGTTGCACGGTCGCGCAACGAACCGGGCCGCGAGATCGTGGTGTTGCCGACGATCATGCCGTCGACGCGGTGTTTGCGCGCGATGCCGACGACGTCGTCGAGGTCGGGCAGCGTCAGGTCGGGCGCGATCTTGAGCAGCACCGGGGTCGGCCCGGCGCGCGGCCGCACCCGCTCGCGGGCATCGATCACGCGCGCCAACAGATCGTCGAGCGCCGAGGCCTGCTGCAGGTCGCGCAAGCCCGGCGTATTGGGCGACGAGACGTTGACGGTGAAATAGCTCGCCACCGGCGCGAAGGTCTCGATCAGCCGGACGTAATCCTCGGCGCGGTCGGCCGAATCGCGGTTGGCGCCGACATTGACGCCGACGATGCCGCCGGCCCCCGCGCGCTCCGCCAGCCGGGCCAGCACCACCGCCCCGCCCTGGTTGTTAAAGCCGAGCCGGTTGATCACGCCCTCGTCGCTGGCCAGCCGGAACACCCGCGGCCGCGGATTGCCGGTTTGAGCGCGCGGCGTCACCGTGCCGACCTCGACGAAGCCGAAACCCAGCCGCAAAAGTGCGTCCGGCGCCACGGCGTTCTTGTCGAAACCGGCGGCCAGGCCGACCGGATTGGGGAAATTGAGCCCAAAAGCCCGCACGCCGAGCTCCCTGGCGTCGGCCGCCGGCCGGCCACGCGGCATGAAGCCCAAGGCCTTGAGCGCCAAATTGTGGGCGTCCTCGGGGTCGAGGGCCCGCATAAATGGGCGGGACAGACGGTCGATGAGGCCGAACACCACTTGCGGCTCCGCAGTTGGACTGGGTTTTGACCCTATCGGCGGGGTTTAGGCTTGTTCAAGGCTGACGTCACGAATACTCTTGTGACAAAGCCGCGACTCAAGGCTATAATTCCTACTTCTGGACTTAGAGTCTCAGCCCCTTTCCGTTCTCATGCAACACCCGGGTATTGCCATGCTGACACATAATCAGATCTGGACTGCCATTGACCGGCTGGCCGCCCGCGCCAAGCTGACGGCCTCTGGCCTTGCCAAGAAGTCGGGTCTCGACCCCACCACCTTCAACAAATCCAAGCGCATCACGCCCGAAGGCCGGCCGCGCTGGCCGTCGACCGAATCGGTCGCCAAGGCGCTGGCCGCCACCGGCACCAAGGTCGACACTTTCGTCCACCTCATCACCGATAGCGGCAAGACGGCGATTTCGAATGTGCCGCTGATCGGCTTTGCCGAGGCCGGCTCCGGCGGCTATTTCGACGACGGCGGGTTCCCGGTCGGCAAAGGCTGGGAGGAAATCGCCTTCCCCTCGGTCACCGACGAGCACGCCTATGCGCTGGAGATCTCCGGCGACTCGATGAAGCCGGCCTATCGCGACGGCGACATCATCGTGGTGTCGCCGGCGGCGCCCGTCCGCAAAGGCGACCGGGTCGTGGTCAAGACCAAGAACGACGAGGTCATGGTCAAGGAACTCAAGCGCAAGACCACCAAGAGCGTGGAACTCAAATCGCTCAACGCCGAACACCGCGACCGCACGTTGCCGATGTCGGACATTGTGTGGATCGCGCGCATCGTCTGGGCCAGCCAATAAGCGCAATATTTATTTCGGCGTGACTGGCAGGGGTCATGTGCCCCGGCTAGGATCGCCGTTCGACTAAACACCAGCGCGGGGGCGCCTCATGTCTCAAGATACCATTGTTCATCCGGCCACGTGCGCCTGCTGCGGCGACATGCTGCGCGCGCGCTTCGACCGCCGGCGCTTCCTGCATCTGACGGCCGGCGCCGGATTGCTCGCCGCGTTTCCGTCGTTCGCCTTCGCGGCGGAAGGCAATTACGACGCCATGCTGCTGACCTGCATCGATCCGCGTTTCCCCGAGCCGACCATCAAGTACATGGAAGGCCGGAAAATGGTCGGCAAATACAGCCAGTTTACCTTCGCCGGCGCCTCGATCGGCGTGGTCGCGCCGGCCTTCAAGACCTGGGCCCCGGCATTCTGGGACAATCTCGCGGCCTCGATGCAACTGCACCACATTCCGAAAGTGATCGCGATGAACCATCGCGACTGCGGCGCGGCCAAGATCGCCTACGGCGCGGAAAAAGTCGCCAACAAGCAGATCGAGACCGAAACCCACAAAGCCGCGCTGATGGAATTCAAGAAGCAGGTCGGCGAGAAGCAGCCCAAGCTGCAAGTCGAACTCGGCCTGATGGCGCTGGATGGCAGGGTCGAGACGTTCTCGTAAGCGTCTCAGCCGCTTCCACGCAACGGTCAGGCTCCGCGCGACGGGCATCCCGCCGCAAGCGAGTGCTGGATCGCCCGCCTTCGCGGGCGATGACGACTGGTTACGCGCTCCGCGCCAGCGCGCCGTCGATCATGTCGACGGTGTTCTGCAGGCCATAGACCGCGACGAAGGACCCGAAGCGCGGGCCTTTCTCCTGGCCGAGCAGCACCTGGTACAGCATGTTGAACCAGTCGAGCGAGACGCCCGGCTTGCCGTCCTTGGCCTTTTTCTTCTGGTCGAGGAACGGCTCGCGGCGGCCGATCTCGTAGACCACATCCTGGATCGCTTCCGCCGTCGCTTCCGCCGGCAACTGGCCGAGCGCGTCGCGCAGGTCGATCAGGGCCGCGCGTTCGGCATCGCTCGGCTGACGGAATTTCTTGGTCGGCTGCACGAAATCGCGGAAATAGTGGATGGCGTATTCCACCATGGCGTTGAGCTTGGGATGCGTCTGCGCGGTCACGCCGGGCCGGTAGCGGCCGATGAAGCCCCACAGCGTCTCGGCGTTTTCGGCGTTGGATGACGACACCAGCGTGAGCAGCATCGAGAACGTCACCGGCATGTCGATTTGCGGCGGATGGCCCTGGTGGATGTGCCAGACCGGATTCGACAGCCGCTGCTTGGGATCCTGCCGCTGGTAGCCGTCGAGGAACTGCTGGTACTCATCGACCGTGCGCGGGATCACGTCGAAGTACAGGCGCTTGGCCGCCTTCGGCTCGCGATACATGTAACACGACAGGCTTTCGGGGCTGGCGTAGCGCAGCCACTCGTCGATGGTGAGACCGTTGCCCTTCGACTTGGAAATCTTCTGGCCGTTCTCGTCGAGGAACAGTTCGTAGTTGAAGCCTTCCGGCGGCAGCCCGTCGAGCGCGCGGCAGATCTCGCCCGACAGCTTGACCGAATCGATCAGGTCCTTGCCGGCCATTTCATAGTCGACGCCGAGCGCGACCCAGCGCATCGCCCAGTCCGGCTTCCATTGCAGCTTGCAGCGGCCGCCGGTGACCGGGACGGTGAAGCGCTCCTGCGTCTCCGGCTCTTCGTAGGTGATGGTGCCGCGCTTGGCGTCGTGCGCCAGCACCGGCACCTGCAACACCACGCCGGTGCGCAGATCGATCGGCAGGAACGGCGAATAGGTCGCGGCGCGCTCCTCGCGCAATGACGGCAGCATGATCGCCATCACCTTGTCGAAACGCTCGAGCACCTTGAGCAGCGCGCTGTCGAAACGTCCCGACGTGTAGCACGTCGGTCGACGGACATGAATTCGTAGTCGAAACCGAAATGATCGAGGAAGGCGCGCAGGCGCGCATTGTTGTGCTCGCCGAAGCTCGGATGGGTGCCGAACGGATCGGGCACCTTGGTCAGCGGCTTGCCGAGATGCTTCTCCAGCATCTCCTTGTTCGGCACGTTGTCCGGGACCTTGCGCAGCCCGTCCATGTCGTCGGAGAAGGCGATCAGCCGGGTCTTGATCTTGTCGTCGGTCAGCACGCGGAAGGCGTGCCGCACCATGGTGGTGCGCGCCACCTCGCCGAAGGTACCGATATGCGGCAGGCCGGAGGGGCCGTAGCCGGTCTCGAAGATCACTTCATCTTTCGGCCGCTTCTTCAGCCTGGCGACGATCTTGCGCGCTTCCTCGAACGGCCAGGCGCCCGATTGCTCGGCGAGGGTTCGCAGGTCTTGCGGGCTTTCAACTGTGCTAATCGACATCGAGCAACTCCGGGCGCAGACATAAGGAAAGCGCCCCACCCCGTCAAATCAGCCGCATCCGGCAAAGGAAAAGCGAACCGTGTCCGTTTCCAGCGACATCCGTCTATCGCCTGACCGCAGCGTCGCCGTGATCGGCGGCGGGCCGGCCGGACTGATGGCGGCCGAACTGCTCGCCCGGGCCGGCGCCGCGGTGACGGTCTACGACCAGATGACCTCGCTCGGACGCAAGTTCCTGATGGCCGGCCGCGGCGGGCTCAATCTCACCCACAGCGAAAATCTGGCGCTGTTCCTCACCCGCTATGGCGACATCGATCCTCTCTTGCGCGGCGCGATCGAGGCGTTTCCGCCATCGGCGTTGCGGGCCTGGAGCGACAGCCTCGGTCAGCCGACTTTCGTCGGCTCCAGCGGGCGGGTGTTTCCGACCTCGCTCAAGACCTCGCCGCTGCTGCGGACCTGGTTGCTGCGGCTTGGCAATCTGGGCGTCACCTTCAAGCTCCGCCATCGTTGGCAAGGCTGGGACGAGGACGGCAGCCTCCGCTTCATCACGGCGGGCAAAGAACTGCTGGTCGAGCCCGACGCGACCGTTCTGGCACTCGGCGGCGCGAGTTGGCCGAAGCTCGGCTCCGACGCGCGCTGGGTCGAGACGTTGCACACGCAAGACATTGCGGTGACGCCGCTGCGGCCGGCCAATTGCGGCTTCACCGCCGCCTGGTCGGATGTGTTCCGCGGCTTCGAGGGCCAGCCGCTCAAGGGCATCGCGCTTTCATTTGCCGGGCGCAGCGTGCGCGGCGAGGCCATGATCACGCGCGACGGCCTGGAAGGCGGCGCCGTCTACGCGCTGTCGTCGCCGATACGCGAGGCGATCGATCGCGACGGCGAAGCGACGATCACGGTCGACCTGATGCCGGACGTCGGCGCGGCGAAACTCGGCGAACGGCTGTGCCAAAGACCGCGGCAAGCAGTCGCTGTCGAATTTCCTGCGCAAGGCGACGCATCTGTCGCCCGCAGCCCTCGCGCTCGCGCGCGAAGCCGCCTTGTCGAAAGGCCTGTCGCTATCGGCAATGAACGCGCAGGAACTCGCGGGCCTGATCAAGGCGGCACCCGTGCGGCTCACCGGCGTGCAGCCGATCGCCACGGCGATCTCGACCGCCGGCGGCGTCAGTTTCGCCGAACTCGACGAAGGCTTCATGCTGCGGCGCTATCCGGGGATCTTCGTCGCCGGTGAAATGCTCGACTGGGACGCGCCGACCGGCGGCTATCTGTTGCAGGCGCTCGTTTGCGACCGCGGTCGCCGCCGCGCGCGGCGCCATCGCGTGGCTGCGCGAGCGAGGCGGCGCATTCAATACGGGCTGATCGGGAAATAGCGCAGCCACAGGTCGGTGAACTGGCCCTTCTCCCAAATGCGGAACAGCGCCCAGTTGAAGGCCTGCCGCAGCAGGTCGTTGCCGCGTTTGACCGCGATGCCGACGCCCTCGCCGAAGTAGCGGCTTTCCATGTAGGGCCCGCCGCGGAATTCGCAGCAGCCGGCGGAATCGGTGCCGTTGAGCCAGAAGGCGAGCGAGATGCCGTCGCCGAATAACAGATCGACCTCGCCTTTTTTCAAAGCCGCGCGCGCGGCGTCAGCATTCGGATAAGGATGCAGCACGGCTTCGGTGAACAAGGTCTTGAGATAGGCTTCGTGCGCCGTGCCGGCGACCACCGCGATCCGCTTGCCTTCCAGCGCCTCCGGGCGGACGTCGTCGATCTCGACGCCGCGCCGCGACACGAAGCGCGCCGGGGTGCGATAATAGGGATCGCTGAAATCGACCAGCTTGCGCATGTCCGGCGTCGCTGCGATCGAGGCGATCACCGCGTCGCCATTGTTGCTGTTGAGCGAACTCACCAGCGTATCGAAACGCCGCATCTGCACGGTGCAGGCGACCTTGATCTCCTCGCAGATCAGCCGCGCCAGATCGACATTGAAGCCGGCGGGCGCGCCGTCCGCGCCCGGCATAATTGAACGGCGGATAATCGGTTTCGGTGAGAAAGCGGATGCCGGCGATGCGCGACAGGTCCGGCCGCTCCGGCCGCCGCCGCGGATCCCAGAAGCCGGGCACCGCCAGCGTATTGGCCGGCGGCGTGACCGTCGTCGGCGCCGGCGATACGCCCTGCGGCGGATTGGCGGTTTGCGCCGTGGCGGGCGCGATCGCGCTCGCCGCCATCACGAGACCGGCGAGCGCAGCCATGGCGCCGCGCCTGCGACGATGAAACAACGGATTCATTCGACCGGCCCTGGATGCAGATTCGCGGCGAACATAGCACCGCCGTTCAGGCGGGCCAGCCATAATCGCAGGCGTCTCCGATCGCAGGGTTAAGGCTTTGCGGCGCCGGTCAGGTGCTTCTCGATCTCGTAAACCGGCAGCTTGACAAGGTCCTTGTCGACCTCGGCTCGCACCGCGGCGCGCAGTGCTTGGCTATAGGTCGTACGGATCATGCCGAGCGCGCGCGGCGGCGCCACCATGATCAGCGATTTGGTCTTGCCGGCGGTCAGCGCGGCATCGAGGTGCTTGACCAGTTTGGCGAGGAAGTCGCGCTCCGCCTGGTCGTGCCAGTCGGTCTGCGCTACCGCGCTGCGTCCGTGGCCGACCGAGCTGTAGGAGCGGCCGGGCGCGTCGCTGCCGATCTCATGCGTCGCCAGGCTCTTCTGCTCGAACACCTCGACTTTCTTGAGATTGGGAAACTTGGCGTCGCCGGTATTCTGCAGCACCAGCGCCTTGGCGCCGTCGCAAACCACCACCCATTCACCTTCGTGGATCAATAATGCGGGCATGAAACACCTCCTGAGACTATCGACAACCTTATTGCAGCCGCGTGCGGCCCAATTGCGGTAAGTCAACGCCGGAGGCGTCTATTTCGTTGCCGAGATCGCCGTCAGTTGGTGCCGTCGAGCAGCCGGCGGGCGATGACATTGGCCTGGATTTCGGCGGCGCCCTCGAAAATATTGAGAATGCGGGCGTCGCACAGAATGCGCGAAATCGGGAATTCCAGCGCGAACCCGTTACCGCCGTGGATCTGCACCGCATTGTCGGCATTGGCCCAGGCCACCCGGGCGGCGAGCAATTTGGCCATGCCGGCTTCCAGGTCGCAGCGGCGGCCGGAATCCTTCTCGCGCGCGGCGTGATAAGTCAGTTGCCGCGCGATCATGATCTCCACCGCCATCATGGCGATCTTGTCGGCGACGCGCGGGAAGGTGATGATCGGCGCGCCGAACTGGATGCGGTTCTGCCCGTAGTCGATCGCGCGCTCCATCGCCGCCTGCGCCACGCCGATGGCGCGCGCCGCGGTCTGGATGCGGGCCAACTCGAAGGTCTGCATCAACTGCTTGAAGCCGAGACCTTCGACGCCGCCGAGCAGATTTTCGGCCTTCACTTCGAAACCGTCGAAGGCGATCTCGTATTCCTTCATGCCGCGATAGCCGAGCACTTCGATCTCGGTGCCGGTCATGCCCTTGGCCGGAAACGGGTCGGCGTCGGTGCCGCGCGGCTTTTCCGCCAGCAGCATCGACAGGCCGCGGTGGCCCGATTCCTTCGGATTGGTGCGGACCAGAAGCGTCATCAGGTCGGCGCGCACCGGATGGGTGATCCAGGTCTTGTTGCCGTAGACCTTGTAGACGTCGCCCTCGCGCACCGCGCGCGTCTTCAGCGAGGCCAGATCGGAGCCGGTGTTCGGCTCGGTGAATACCGCCGTCGGCAGCACCTCGCCGGAAGCGAGCTTCGGCAGCCACTTTGCCTTCTGCTCCGGCGTGCCGCCGCCGAGAATCAATTCGGCGGCGATCTCCGAGCGGGTGCCGAGCGAGCCGACGCCGATATAGCCGCGCGACAGTTCCTCGGAGACCACGCACATCGATTCCTTGCCGAGCCCCATGCCGCCGAATTCCTCGGGGATCGTCAGCCCGAACACGCCGAGATCGGACATCTGCGAGATGATCTCGAGCGGAATGTAGCTGTTGGTGCGGTGCCAGCCCTGGGCGTGATCGATCACTTCGCTGTCGGCGAATTTGCGCATTTCCTCGCGGATCGATTCCAGCGTCTCGTCGAGACCGGCGGCGCCGACCGTGGCGTCGTGACCGGCGCGGATCAGTTCGACCAGGCGGGCGCGGCGCTCGGCGGTGTTGCCGCTGGCGATCAGGCTTTCGACGCTGCGGTTGATGCGCGCCGCGACCTGCGCGATGGAAAGTCCGAGATCGCTCGGCCGCACCATCTCGCCCTGGCTCATCGGAATGCCGCCGACGATCTGGGCGAGATATTCGCCGAGGCCGATGCGCACGAGGTGCTCCTCGATCTCGCCGAAAGTGCCGTCGCGCACCATGCGTTCGGTGTAGGCGGCGAGCTGGCGCACCGCTTCGACATAGGTCGCAAGCCAGGCCAGCCCGTGCGTGGCGCGCTGCTCGCGGTCGAACAGCTTGCTGACCGGATGGCCCTCGACCACCACGCGCTCGCGCACCTTGGCCACGGCGTCGGCCAGCAAGGCGTCGAGCGCGACGGTGGCCTCGCGGCTGAGTTCGACCAGTTCGTGTTCGGCGGCGGGCGGGAAGCGGCGATCGGCATGAGATCCTCGGGTCCAGGCAATAGTCAGTACGCCGGCTGCATCGGAGACATTACGCGTGCAGTGCACAAAAGCAAAGTGGCCGGAAATGGCCGATTTCCTGACCGTTTGAGCAGCAAATCCGGGCTAAATTGCTACAAAATTAACCATTTCGCGCTTTCCTACAACCGTACCTTTGCGCACTGCCTCGTTGCCACCGCCGATACCAGAACCGGCTCCATGCGCTTCATGAACATATCGCTTTCGTTCAATCGGCTGACCCGCCTGTTCACCGCATTCTCGGTGCGCACCCGCATCATCGTCCTGGCGCTGATTCCGGTGGTCGGCTTCCTGGCCAACGGCCTCACTTACGTCGCCGGCGAAGGCGATGTCGCCGCCGGCCTTCCAGACGGTCAATCGCTCCGATGCGCTCGCCGACGCCAGCCGCGATTTCAAAGGCTCGATGTCCGCGATGCGGATCATCGTGAAGGATTTCAGCGTCTCGCCCAGCCCCAATCTGGTGCTCGAGTTTCGAACAGGCGCATGGCCTGGCGGTCATCAGCCTCGACACCATCGCGGCCTCGATCGATCGCCGCCACGCCGAAAACATCGTCAGCCTGCGCAAAGACGTGATGGAGTTGCAGGACAATTTCAAACAATTGGTGCGCGAACAGAAGACCCTCGGCTTCGACGAGGCAGCGGGCCTGCGCGGCCGCCTGCGCAACGCCGGCAATGCGGTCGAACGCATCATCAACGAGAACATGACGTGGCTCGCCGCAGGCGGACGCAAACAAGCTGATGATGTCGCTGCTGGTCATGCGGCACCACGAAGCCGAGTATCGGCTCACCCAAAGCGAATTGACCCGTCAGCAGTTTCTCCAGGGCTACAAGCAGTTTCACCGATACGTTCGCGCTGATCGACGGCACGCCGGAGATGAAGAACGCGCTCGAACAGCAGGTAAAAACCTACGCCGATACGTTCGCGCAATGGATCGAGGGCTTCGACCGCGTGCATCCGCTGCGCGCGATCATCGATATCGACAGCCAGCGCATGCTGCCGCGCGCCGACGAAATCATCGAGCGCGCCCGCCAGACCGCCGAGAACGCGTCGGTCGAGCTGGTCGCATCGCAGGCCCGCACCCGCACCGGCATCATCGCCGTCGGCATCGCCATGGTCGCGCTCGGCCTGGGCTTCAGCTGGCTGATCGGCCGCAGCATCACCCTGCCGCTCAACGGCCTGGCCGGCGTGATGAAACGGCTTGCCGCCGGCGACACCAGCACGCGCATTCCCGCCACCCAGGCGCGCGACGAGATCGGCGAGATGGCGCGCACCGTGATCGTGTTCCGCGACACCATGATCGAACGCGAAAGCCTGGCGCAGACGCAGACCGAGGACAGCCGCGCCAAGGAGATGCGCAGCGAATCGATTTCGCTGACGATCGCGCAGTTCAAGCATTCGGTCGAAGGCGTGCTGGGCAAGCTGCGCGCCGCTTCGATGAAGCTCGAAATGAGTTCGTCCGATCTGAATGACGCAGCCGATACCGTATCGGCGGAGGCCCATACCGCCAAACTGCGTGTGACAGCCGCCTCCGACAACGTCACCGCGGCCGCGAGTTCGGTCGAGGAACTGGCGGCCTCGATCGGCGAGATCGCGTCGCAGGCGGCGAAATCCACCGACGTGGCGGGGCGCGCGGTATCGGAAGCCCAGCGCACCGTCGTCACCATGTCGGAACTCGGCAAAGCCGCCACCCGCATCGGCGAAGTGGTCGGACTGATCCAGGCGATCGCCGGACAGACCAATTTGCTCGCGCTCAATGCCACCATCGAGGCCGCCCGCGCCGGCGAATCCGGCAAGGGCTTTGCGGTGGTCGCGTCCGAGGTGAAATCGCTGGCCGGGCAGACCGCCAAGGCCACCGAGGAGATCGCGCATCAGATCGGCTCGATCCAATCGGCGGCGGCCGACGCCGCGCAGGCGATCGAGCAGGTCAACGCCATCATCCGCGACATGTCGTCGATCGCCACCATGGTCGCGGCCACCGTCGATCAGCAGAACTCCGCGGTGGCCTCGATCGCCGAAGGCGTCAGCCGCGCTTCCGGCGAGGCCCGCACCGGCGCCGAGGCGATGAGCCGGGTGGCCGGCGTCACCACCGACGCGCGCGCCACCGCCTCCGACGTCAAGGACCTGGCCGACGCGGTCGCGGTCGAGGCCGAGGGCCTGGAAACCGAAGTGCGCCAGTTCCTCAACAACGTCCAGGCGGCCTAGGTCCGCGCCATCCCCTCCGTTGTGATTGGCGGGCGAGGTAAAAGCGAGTTCGCCGGGACGGCGGCGGCGCTGCCGCTTGCAAAACGGCCGCCGAAAGCCGATCTCAGAGGCGAACGAGGCTTTTTGGGGCACGCGCTTTGCGCCTTCTCACGTCGTCATTGCGGATCGCGGTCGATGCGTTCCGGCATTTTCTCGCTGACGACGGCTGGGCGATCGCCAGCCATATCGCGCTGTCGACGCTGATGGCGATGTTCCCGTTCCTGATCGTGGTCACCGCGCTGGCCGGGTTCTTCTTCGGCTCCAGGCAACTGGCCGACGAGGCCGCGCGCATCCTGCTGGAGGCCTGGCCGCAGGAAGTCGCCGGCCCGATCGCGCTCGACATCGCCGGCGTGCTGACCGATAGCCGCGGCGACGTGCTGACCTTCGGCGCCCTGTTCGCGCTTTATTTCGCGTCGAGCGGCGTCGAAAGCCTGCGCGTCGGCTTGAACCGCGCCTACGACACCAGCGAGCCGCGGGCCTGGTGGCTGCTGCGGCTGGAGTTGATCGGCTATGTGCTGGTGGCCGCGATCGCGATCCTGGCCTTCTCGTTCCTGGTGGTGCTGGCGCCGCTGATCTGGGGCAAGCTCGTGCACTATGTGCCGACGCTGGAACCTTTGAGCAGCCTGATCACCTTCGCGCGTTATGCCGTGGCGGTGGTGGTGCTGGTGGTCGCGCTCTTGATCGTGCACGCTTGGCTGCCGGCCGGCCGGCGATCATTCATTGAAATCGCGCCCGGCATCGTCGCGACGCTGCTGCTGTGGCTGATCGCCGGCTCGGCGTTCGGCCGCTATCTCGCCAATTACGCCTTCGCCTATATCTCGATGTATGCGGGCCTCGCCTCGGCGATGATCGCGCTGGTGTTTCTCTATGTCTGCGCGTCGATCTTCATCTACGGCGGCGAGTTGAATTCGGAGATCGCCAAGTGGCGGGAGAAGACGCGCAAGGCCAGATCCGCGACGCCGCCGGATCGCGAGCCGACATCGACGTCGCCATCCGATCCGTTCCAGCCGGAACCCGTCGAACGTTGATCGCGCGGTTCGAACCGGACTAAACGATCGCGGTCAGACGGAGCCGCCCATCGCCTCGATCGTATCCTCGAGGTTCTTCAGGCCCGCGCGCGGCGCGTTGACCAGCACCGACATGTTGCCGGGCGGATGCTGGTTCTTCCACATCTTCATGTGCGCCAGCGGGATCTTGTCCCAGCCGAACACCTCGCTCATGCAAGGGTCGATGCGGCGCTCGAGCACGAAGCGGTTGGCTTGGCTAGGCCTGCTTCAGATGCGCGAAGTGCGAACCCTGGATGCGCTTCTGCCGCATCCAGACGTAGCGCGCGTCGAAGGTGATGTTGAAGCCGGTGGTGCCGGCGCAGAACACCACCATGCCGCCGCGCTTGACCACCATCGACGACACCGGGAAGGTCGCCTCGCCCGGATGCTCGAACACGATGTCGACGTCGCGTTTGCCGGTGATGTCCCAGATCGCCTTGCCGAACCTGCGGGCTTCCTTGCTCCAGTCGTTATATTCGGCGGAGTTGACCTGCGGCAGTTGGCCCCAGCACTTGAACTCCTTGCGGTTGATCGCGCCCTTGGCGCCGAGATTGAAGACGTATTCCATCTTCGATTCGTCGGAGACCACGCGCGATGGCATTGGCGCCGGAGGCCGCGACCAGTTGAATGCCGAACACGCCGAGGCCGCCGGAGGCGCCCCACACCAGCACGTTGTCGCCGGGCTTGAGCGTGTGCGGCGGATGGCCGAACAGCATGCGATAGGCGGTCGCCAAAGTGAGCGTGTAGCAGGCCGATTCTTCCCAGGTCAGATGCATGGGCTTCTGCATCAATTGCCGCGACTGCACGCGGCAGAATTGCGCGAACGAGCCGTCCGGCGTCTCGTAGCCCCAGATGCGCTGCGACGGCGACAGCAGCGGATCGCCGCCGTTGCAGTCCTCGTCGTCGCCGTCGTCCTGATTGCAGTGAACGATGACTTCGTCGCCGACCTTCCAGCGCCTGACCTTGGCGCCGACCGCCCAGACCACGCCGGAGGCGTCGGAGCCGGCGATGTGATAGGGCTGCTTGTGCACGTCGAGCGTGCGAGATCGGCTGGCCGAGGCCGGCCCAGACGCCGTTGTAATTGACGCCGCCGGCCATCACCAGCAGCAGCACTTCGTCTTCGCCGATGGTCCAGGTCGGCACCACCTCGAGCAGGAATGATTTGTCCGGCGGGCCGTGGCGCTCCTTGCGGATCACCCAGGCGTGCATCTTCTCCGGCACGTGGCCGAGCGGCGGAATTTCGCCGATGTCGTAGAGATCTTTGTGAGGAGTGACGCTCCTCACCTTGGCGGCGGCCGGCATCGGAACTCTCCTTAAAACGGCTGCAAGATTGTGACGCAATTGATGTTGCAGCGCAATAAGTTCGTTAACGCTAGGCGCCCGCAGGCGGCGAAAACACCAATTTTTAAGGGTTTTGCAATGGAACAACCCTAGCGTGGCGCGGTCCAGGCAAGTGCGCAGGCCGCCCGAAATGTCCGACCACATCATTCACCGCACCAGCCGCATTGCCGATTCTCAGGCCGCTTTGCCGTGGCTGATGGCCTGTGGAATTTATCTGCTGCTGACGGTGATGGCGCCGCGACTGCTGGCCGATCCGGACACCTATTCGCACCTCGCGCTCGGCCACTGGATCCTGAGCCATCACACGGTGCCGACCGTCGATCCGTTTTCGTGGACCATGCGCGGCGAACACTGGGTCGCCTTCGAGTGGCTGTCGGAGATCGCCTATGCCGGCGCGCAATCGCTCGGCGGCTGGGTCGGCGTCGCCGCGCTGGCTTCGGCTGCGACCGCCGCGGCCTTCGGCCTGCTGACGCATTACCTGCTGCGGCATTGGCAGCCGGTGCCGACCGTGATCGCGGTGCTGGCCGCCTTCGTGCTGGTGTCGCCGCATATCCTGGCGCGGCCGCATGTGCTGATGCTGCCGATCATGGTGGCGTGGGTGGCGACGCTGATCCGCGCCGTCGACGAACGGCGCGCGCCGCCGTGGCAGTTGCTGCCGCTGATGACGCTGTGGGCCAATCTGCACGGCAGTTTCACCTTCGGCCTGGCGATCGCCGCGCTGATCGCGTGCGAAGCGCTGTGGAATGCGCCCGCGTCCGAACGGCTGCGGGTGGCGCGGCAGTGGCTGATCTTCGGCGTGCTGGCGCTGGCCGCCGCCTGCATCAACCCTTACGGCCCGGAAATGATTCTGGTGACGGCGCGCACCGTCGCGCTCGGCCAGGCCTTGCTGACGGTGACCGAATGGCGGCCGCAGGATTTCAGCCATCTCGGCGCCTACGAGATCATCATGCTGGCCGGCTTCGGCTTCGCGCTGTACCGCGGCGTCAAGCTGCCGCCGCTGCGCATTGTCATGCTGTTCGGCGTCTTGCATCTCAGCCTGTCGCAATCGCGCCATGCCGATCTGCTCGGTCTGCTGGCGCCGCTGTTTCTGGCGCGGCCGCTGGCCGAACAATTCATCGCGCTGGCAGCGCAGCGCACGCCGAGCGACACGCGCGCCGCCGGATGGATCGCCGCGACCGCCGGCCTCGTGCTGCTCGCCATCACCGGCATTGCCGCGGCGCGCCATGACGTGACGCCGGCCGCCGACATCACGCCGGCCAACGCCATCAAGTCGTTCGACATCGCCAAGACCGGGCCGATCCTCAACGACTACGGTTTCGGCGGCTATCTCGATTATGTCGGCATTCCGCCGTTCATCGACGGCCGGGCCGAACTCTACGGCGGCGCCTTCACGCTGCGGCACGACCGCGCGCTGAGCCTGCAGAACCTGCCGGATTTTCTAGCGCTGCTCGATGAGTTCAAGATCGGCACGACGCTGCTGGCGCCGACGACGCCGGCGGTTGCCCTGCTCGACCGCTTGCCGGAATGGAAGCGCGTCTATGCCGACGACATCGCCGTCGTGCACGTGCGGCGTGTGCCGCTCAACAAATAAAGATTGAGCACGATCAGACCGCTTGAGCACGATCAGACCGCGGCCTTGATCCGCTGTTCGGCCTTGCCACTCTCGACTCGCATGATCGAAGCCGGCTTTTTCCGACACGACATAAAGCGGGCGGCGTTTCACTTCGGCGTAAATGCGGCCGACATAGAGGCCCATGATTCCGGTCATGATCATGTTGATGCCGGACAGGAACGACACGATGATGATGGTCGAGGCCCAGCCGGCCACCAGGCTGGTGTCGCCCATCAGCCAGTCGATGACAATCGCCAGACCGTAGAGCACCGCGAAAGCCGAGACCGCAAAGCCGCCCCAGATCGCCAGCCGCAGCGGCGCGTCGGAAAAGCCGATGACGCCGTTGGTCGCCAGCCGCAGCATCTTGAACAGCGGATATTTGGTTTCGCCGGCGAGCCGCGGCAGGCGGTGAAAGGCGACCTCGGTCTGCTTGAAGCCGAGCCAGGCGAACATGCCGCGCACGAAACGATCCTGTTCCGGCATGGCGCGGAAGGCATCGAGCACTTTGCGGTCGACCAGGCGGAAATCGCCGACGTCGTTCGGAATTTCGACCGAGGATAGCCGCCCGAGCAGTTTGTAGAACAGGCTGGCGGTAAAGGTCTTGAACCTGCTCTCGCCGCCGCGCGACAGGCGGCGGCCATAGACCACCTCGTAGCCTTCCTTCCACTTCTCGATCATCTGCCCGACGACTTCGGGCGGATCCTGCAAATCGGCATCCATCACGATGACGGCGTCGCCGGTGGCGACATCCATGCCGGCGGTGATCGCGGCCTGATGGCCGAAATTGCGCGACAGGCCGATGAAGCGGTAGCGCGGATCGTCCTTGGCCTTGGCCCGCAGGACGATGGCGCTGCAATCGCTGCTGCCGTCGTCGACGAAGATGGTCTCGGTGACGCCGTCGAGCGACGACATCATCTGGTCGAGCCGGCGCAGCAAGACCGGCAGCACCGCCTGCTCGTTGAAGACGGGCACCACGATGGAGTAGCGCGGGCCGCCGCTGGAATTCGTCATCATGGCAAAACTCGGGGCTGATGGCCGAATTCGACGTTAAAGCCGGGGTGTTAAGGAAACTTTGTCGATTGGGGCCGAGGCCTGCACAGGCCGGGCAAATCGACGGTTTCCGGTGGCCGGCGGCCCCGGAAAGCGGCATCAATGTTGCATTGCAGCAACGGTTAAGCCACACTGCCCCTGCAGGTTCCCGATGAGCGACAAATCCAAGCGCAGCAAACCCTGGATCTTCCGCACCTATGCCGGCCACTCGACGGCGGCGGATTCCAACGCGCTCTATCGCAAGAACCTCTCCAAAGGTCAGACCGGCCTGTCGGTCGCCTTCGATCTGCCGACCCAGACCGGCTACGATTCAGACCACGTGCTCGCCAAGGGCGAGGTCGGCAAGGTCGGCGTGCCGGTCAATCATCTCGGCGACATGCGCGCGCTGTTCGACCAGATCCCGCTCGGCACCATGAACACCTCGATGACCATCAACGCCACCGCGGCGTGGCTGATGGCGCTCTATATCGCTGTCGCCGACGAGCAAGGCGCGCCGCGCACGGCGCTGACCGGCACCATCCAGAACGACATCATCAAGGAATATCTGTCGCGCGGCACTTACGTGTTTCCGCCGGCGCCTTCGATGCGGCTGATCAAGGACGTGGCGATTTTCACCACGACCGAACTGCCGAAGTGGAATCCGATGAACATCTGCTCCTACCATTTGCAGGAAGCGGGAGCGACGCCGGTGCAGGAGCTGGCCTTCGCGCTGGCCACCGCGGTGGCGGTGCTCGACACCGTCAAGGCGTCCGGCGAAGTGACGGACGAGAAATTCGGCGAGGTGGTCGGGCGCATTTCGTTCTTCGTCAATGCCGGCATGCGCTTCATCACCGAGATGTGCAAGATGCGCGCCTTCGTCGAACTGTGGGACGAGATCACGCGCGAGCGCTACGGCATCACCGACGCCAAGCAGCGGCTGTTCCGCTACGGCGTGCAGGTCAACTCGCTGGGCCTGACCGAGCAGCAAGCCGAAAACAACGTCGCGCGCATTCTGATCGAGATGCTGGCGGTGACGCTGTCGAAGAACGCGCGCGCCCGCGCCGTGCAGTTGCCGGCCTGGAACGAGGCGCTCGGCCTGCCGCGGCCCTGGGATCAGCAGTGGTCGCTGCGCATGCAGCAGATCTTGGCCTACGAGACCGACCTGTTGGATTACGGCGATATTTTCGACGGCTCGGCGGAAATCGAACGCAAGGTCGACGCGCTCAAGGCCGAGGCCAAGGAAGAGCTCAAGCGCATCGACGAGATGGGCGGCGCGGTGGCCGCGGTCGAGTCGGGCTACATGAAGCAGCGGCTGGTGGAATCCAACACCGCGCGGCTGGAAGCGATCGAGCGCGGCGATCAGGTCGTGGTCGGCGTCAACAAATATCTCGAGACCGAAGTCGTCGCCGCTGACCGGCGGCATCGATTCGATCATGACGGTGTCGGAAGACGCCGAGCGCGATCAGCTCGAACGGCTGGAAGCCTGGCGCGCCGCGCGCGACGCCAAGGCGGTGGCGGCGACGCTCGCCGAGCTCAAACGCGCCGCCGTCACCGGCGCCAATATCATGCCGCCGTCGATCGCCTGCGCCAAGGCCGGCGTCACCACCGGCGAATGGGGCTGGACGCTGCGCGAGGCCTTCGGCGAATACCGCGCGCCGACCGGCGTCGGCAATGCCATGCGCAACGACGTCGACGGGCTCGACGATATTCGCGGCGAGGTCGACCGCGTGTCGCGCAAGCTCGGCCGCCGCTTGACCTTCCTGGTCGGCAAGCCCGGGCTCGACGGCCATTCCAACGGCGCCGAGCAGATCGCGGTCCGCGCGCGCGATGCCGGCATGCAGGTGGTCTACGAGGGCATTCGCCTGACGCCGGAAGAGATCGTCGATGCCGCGCGCGAGCAGAAGGCGCACGTCATCGGGCTGTCGGTGCTGTCGGGCAGCCATCTGCCGCTGGTCGCCGATGTGGTGGCGCGCATGAAGGCCGCCGGCATGACCATGCCGCTGGTGGTCGGCGGCATTATTCCGCCGGAGGACGCGGCGGCAATGGAAAAATCCGGCGTCGCCGCGGTCTATACGCCGAAGGATTTCGAATTGAACCGCATCATGTCGGACGTGGTGCGCATCGTCGAGCGGGCCAACGGCGCCACCAACACGTGACAAGTTAAATCATTTGCGTCAGCTACGGGCTAGGTGCGGCGCCCGATGGCAAAATTTTTCACCTTCATTGTTAGTATCGCCGCATTCAGCATGACGTCAGCCGGCATTGCGCTTCGCCGCCACCGGCTTTGATAGCAATGCGCCGACTATCTGATTGTCGGCGGTATCGCCGCGGGCATCGGATGTCTGCTTGTTCGGACTGATCATGATCGGGCGCGGCCGCCAAGTCGCGCCGCATCGGCCGCGAAAGCGGACAATGGCCGGTCACCGACGGCGAGATTCTGACCGCCACCGTGGCGGATAAGCAGCGGCGGAAAATCGCCTCTATCACGTCCCGCGCGTCACTTATTCCTATGCGGTCGGGACGCAGAAAATATGTCGGCGACCTCATTTGCCCCGGCATCGAGCAATTCGGCCTAGGCACCAATTTCCAGGCCCATGCGCGGGCCGACCGCTACCGGTAGGCAAAATCGTTACGGTCCACTACGATCCGGGCGATCCGCGGTGGCAGTGCTGGAGCCCACTGAAATCGGCGGCGCACGTAATATTTTCGGCGGCGCAATCCTTCTGTTGCTCGGCGTATCGGCTTTCGCCTTGGCGGTCGTTTTCGGCATGGACTAGCGCGGCAGACTGGCCAGCGCCTGCGCCAGCTTGCTCGGGCTGACCGGCTTGGCGAAATAGAAATTCATGCCGGCGGCGCGAGCTTCGGCTTCGGTGTTGCTTTCGTCGCGCCCGGAAATGCCGATCACGGTCACCTGCGAGGCCTTGCCCGGCAGCGCGCGAATGCGCCGGGTCGCCTCAAGCCCGTCGAGGCCCGACAGCGTGACGTCCATCAGCACCGCGTCGTAGCCGCCGCGCGACACGGCTTCGCACCGCCGCCTCGCCGCTCTCGACGAAATCGACGCGGTGGCCCAATTGCGTGACGATGGTGTTCATCACCACGCGGCCGTAAGGGTTGTCCTCGGCGCAGAGGATCGACAGCGCCCGGCGCGGGACTTGGCGCATGCTGCCGCGGTCGGTTTGCGGCGGCGCATCCACCACATCGACCGGCACGTCGAGACGGAAGCTTGTGCCGCGCCCGGGCTTGCTGGTCACCTTCAAGCTGCCGCCCATGGCCTCGGCGATGCGTTTGACGAAAACCAGGCCGAGACCGGCGCCGCCGAAACGGCGCGCCACCGCTTCGCTGGCCTGCGCGAAGGGGCGGAACAGCTTTTTGATTTCGCGCGGCGCCATGCCGATGCCGGAATCCGCGACCGTGAACATCAACAGCGCGCGCGCGCGGCCCTTGGACTTGGCGGCAGCGGTGAAGACGACGGTGCCTTGGCTGGTGAACTTGATGGCGTTGTCGGCAAGGTTTTCCAGCGCCGCGCGCAGGCGCAGCGCGTCGCCCGACACCATGGCCGGCAGATTGCCGTCATAGGCCAGTTCCAGCTTGATGCCTTTGTTGCCGGCGCGCGCGACCAGCGCCTGGCCGACCGCTTCGGCGAGCGCGCGCGGCGAGAACGGTTCGTGGCGCAGCACCAGGCCGGCGGCTTCGGCGCGGGCGGCATCGACGATCAGCGTGGTGAGCGCGGCCAGATGGTCGGCGCCGCTCTTGATGGCGTTGGCCCATTCGCGCTCGCGCGCGCCTAGATCGGACGCGGCCAGCAATTCCGCCAGCGCCACGATGCCGGTGAGCGGCGTGCGGATATCGTGCGCGATGCCGGCGAGCGCGGCTTCGACCGCGCGCGTGGCAGGCGGCGCCGGCTTTCGGATGACCTTGCGGGTTATCTTGCGCGCCACCTTGGGCTTCTTGCGCTTAAGCCTCGCCATGGACCTCTAACCCCCGCGGCGACCATGCCACGGAAGCAAGCTTCAATCGAGGCCAATAGCCTTGCGGATGTCCGCCACGGTCGCGCCCTGGGCGCGCAGTTCGCGCAAGGCCGGTGGCCGCGGTCGATTTCGCCAGCTTGCGGCCGTCGCCGTCGAGGATCAGCCGGTGGTGGTGGTAGGCGCGGCTGCGGCAGACCGAGCAGTGTTTGCAGCAATCGATGGACGCTGGTGGCGTGGAACAGGTCGCTGCCCGCGCACCACGTCGGTGATGCCCTGGACGGCGTCGTCGACCACCACGGCCAGATGATAGCTGGTCGGGGTTTCCTTGCGCGCCAGGATCACGTCGCCCCAAATTGCCGGGTTGGCGGCGACGGCGCCGGTCTCCCCTGCGGGGCCCGCGCCGTTTTCGGTCCAGGTGAGCGGCCCGGCCCGCATGATGGCGGCCTGCATATCGAGCCGCAGCGCATAAGGCTCGCCGGCGGCGATGCGGCGGGCGCGTTCGGCCGGCGCCATCGACTTCGCCTCGCCCGGATAGAGCGGTGCACCGTCCGGATCGCGCGGCCAAAATCCGTGAATTGCTTCGCGTTCAGCCACCAGCCGGGCGATCTCGGCGCGGCTCTCGAAGCTCGGATAGATCAGACCCATCGCGTCGAGCCTCGCCAGCGCCGCACGGTAGGCTTCGAAGTGCTCGGACTGCCGCCGCACCGGCGGTTCCCATGGGATGCCGAGCCAGGCGAGGTCATCATAGATCGCCGCCTCGTATTCCGGCCGGCAGCGCGCCGCATCGATATCCTCGATGCGCAGCAGCAGCCGGCCGCCCGCGGCCCGCGCCATCTCGGCGTTCAGCAGCGCCGACAGCGCATGGCCGAGATGCAGATAGCCGTTGGGCGACGGCGCGAAGCGGAAAACGGGTGGCAAAATCGGCGTCATGGCTTTTCTATTTATCGTCTGGCTTGCTAAACGGATAGCATGACCCACTTCCTCCATTCCCAAGACGATCTGCAGGCCGGCCTGGTTCAATTGATCGCCGCCGACCCGCGGCTCGTGCCAGTGGCGGAAAAGGCCGGGGCTTTCAGTCTGCGCCGCCGCGAGGGCGGCTACGCCGGCCTGTGCGCCATCGTCTGCGGCCAGCAGTTGTCGGTGGCGAGTGCCGCGGCGATCCGCGACCGGCTGTTCGCGGCGCTCGATCCGTTTCACCACGACGCGGTGCGCAAGGCCCGCCCGGAGAAACTGAAGCGGCTTGGCCTGTCGAACAACAAGATCAAGTCGATCAAGGAAATCGGCAAGGCGGTCGCCGCCGGCCATATCGATCTCAACGCCGTCGGCGACATGGACGCCGACGTGGCGCACGCCGCGCTGACCGCGCTGCACGGCGTCGGGCCGTGGACCGCCGACATTTATCTCTTGTTCTGCCTCGGCCACGCCGACGCATTTCCGTCAGGCGACCTCGCGGTGCAGGAATCCGCGCGCATCGCGCTCGGGCTTCGCAAGCGGCCGGACGCCAAGGCGCTCACCAAAATCGCCGAGGCCTGGCGGCCCTGGCGCGGCGTGGCGGCGCATCTGCTGTGGGCCTATTATCACGCGGTGAAGAAACGCGACGTGGTGCCGGTTCAGCGGGCGCGAAAAAGCCGGCGCAGCAAAACGGCGAAAAAGAAGACGACGAAAAGGAAATCGAAAAATGGCTGAACTCGACGGTCCGCGCATCGAGCCGCGCTCGGGCGCCGCCAAGCAGCTCGTCGTGTTCCTGCACGGCTACGGCGCCGACGGCAACGACCTGATCGAAATCGGCCGCGCCTGGCAGGGCCTGTTGCCGGACGCCGCTTTCGTGTCGCCGCACGCGCCGAACCCTTGCGGCCAGGCGCCGGTCGGCCGCGAATGGTTTCCGCTGACGTTCCGCGATCCCAACGAGCGCTGGATCGGCGTCAAGCCGGCGGCGCCCGCGCTCGACGAATTTCTCGACGCCGAATTGGCGCGGCGCAAGCTGCCGCCGCAGGCGCTGGCGCTGGTCGGATTTTCAGCCAGGGCACCATGATGGCGCTGCATGTCGGCCTGCGCCGCGCCGTTCCGCCCGCGGCCATCGTCGGCTATTCGGGCCTGTTGATCATGCCGGGCGACGCCATGACGGAGGCATTCGCCGCGGAAATCAAATCCCGGCCGCCGGTATTGCTCATCCATGGCGACGAGGATCAGCTGATCCCGGTTCAGGCGGTGGCTCATTCCGCTCAGGGCCTGGCCGCGGTCGGAATACCGGCGGAATGGCACATTTCGCCCGGGATCGGCCACGGCATCGACCAGGAAGGCCTGCGCCATGGGGGCGAGTTTCTGGCCAAGCAGTTCGCCCGGGAGACGCGATCATGCACCTGCCTGCGGGTAACGCCCCACATCTACTTCACAATCCCGTCACGCTGCCCTATTACTAGGAGGTTCGCTGCGTGGCGGCAGCCTTTGAGGAGGTTGGGAGCGTCACTTTGAACGTGCACGTTTCGCCGAGTGGTTTTCCAGCGCTGGTGCTCAACGCGGACTTCAGGCCGTTGAGCTATTACCCGTTGTCGCTGTGGTCCTGGCAGGACGCGATCAAGGCGGTATTCCTTGAGCGCGTGAACATCGTCGCCAATTACGATCACGCGGTGCACAGCCCGTCATTTGAAATGAAGCTGCCGAGCGTGGTCTCGCTCAAGACCTACGTGAAGCCGTCGACCCACCCGGCCTTCACCCGGTTCAACCTGTTCCTGCGCGACCGATTCGCCTGCCAATATTGCGGCGACCGCGACGACCTCACCTTCGACCATCTGATTCCGCGTTCGCGCGGCGGACACACCACCTGGGAAAACGTGGTCGCCGCCTGCTCGCCCTGCAACCTGCGCAAGGGCAGCCTGACGGCGAACGAAGCCAAGATGTGGCCGTCGCAGATGCCGTTCCAGCCGACGGTGCACCACCTGCATCGCAACGGCCGGCTGTTCCCGCCGAACTACCTGCACGAAAGCTGGCTCGACTATCTCTACTGGGATACCGAACTGGAGCCGTAAGGCGTTGGCGCCTGCCGGGCTGCCTTTCGGCCGCTTCCTTCGAATTGCCCTGGATTTGAGGCGTATCAATTGATGCGCGGCTCGGCGCGTTACTGTGCCCTTCGGGGGCGCAACGGCAGAGTTCGCATGATGAGCAAGCCCGTAGGAATTGGCGCGGCGCGAGCCGAGCAGCCTGCGCCTGTGGTTCTGGTCCCGAAATCGCCGGCGGTGGCGCCGGCCGCGCCAAAGTCGCGAAAACTCTGGCTCATCGGCGGCCTGCTGGCGCTCGCCGTGGTCGCCGCCATCGGCGCCGTCTGGTGGTTCTCCAGCACCGGCGGCACCGTCAACTACACCACCGCCCCGGTCACCCGCGGCGACGTCACGCGCACCGTGACCGCGACCGGCACGGTCAACCCGGTGCTCACCATCATCGTCGGCTCCTACGTCTCCGGCGTGATCCAGGAGATCCACTGCGACTACAATACCGAGGTCAAGAAGGGCCAGGTTTGCGCCAAGATCGATCCGCGGCCGTACCAGAGCGTCGTCGACCAGAACAAAGCCAATCTGGCGCAGGCCAAGGCGCAGCTGGAAAAGGACAAGGCCAATCTCGACTTATGCCCAGCTCAACTACGACCGTAACGTCCGGCTGGCTCAGAACAGCGCGGTGTCCAAGGATGCGCTCGACATCGCCAAGAACGCGCTCGATCAGGCCACCGCCCAGATCGGCGTCGACGAGGCCAGCATTCAGCAGCGCCAGGCGCTGCTTGAGGCGGCGCAGGTCAATCTCAGTTACACCGACATCGTCTCGCCGGTCGACGGCACCGTGGTGTCGCGCAACGTCAATGTCGGGCAGACCGTGGCGGCGAGTTTCCAGACGCCGACATTGTTTCTGATCGCGACCGACCTCACCAAGATGCAGGTCGATACCAATGTGAGCGAAAGCGACATCGGCGGCATCAAGGATTGGGACAAGACCACCTTCACCGTCGATGCCTTCCCCAAGCGCAGCTTCAACGGCGCGGTCGCCCAGGTGCGCCAGTCGCCGCAGAACGTGCAGAACGTGGTGACCTACGACGTCGTGGTCAGCGTCGATAACACCGATCTGGCGCTCAAGCCCGGCATGACGGCGGCCACCCGCATCATCATCGAGCAAAAGCAATGACGTGCTGCGGGTGCCGAGCCAGGCGCTGCGCTATGCTCCGGCGGGTACCGGCGGCACGGCAACGCGGCGGAGCGCGACCTCGGCCAGTCCTCGGCAGGCGCCGCAGGCCCGGGTCTGGGTGTTGCGCGACGGCAAGCCGGTCGCGTGTCGCGGTGACCGCCGGTCTCGACGACGACAGCTTCACCGAAATCGTCAAGGGCGAGCTGAAAGCCGGCGATCAGGTCATCGTCGCCGAGCAACGGGACGCCGCCGCCAAAGCGGCCGTGCCGCGCCCGCGCCTCTAGCGCCAAGGGTCGCACCATGGCGGAACCGATCATCAGACTCGAACACGTCACGCGCACGTACCACGTCGGCGACGTCGACGTGCATGCACTGCGCGACGTCAGCCTCACGGTCAATGCCGGCGAATTCGTCGCCATCATGGGATCCTCCGGCTCGGGAAAGTCGACGCTGATGGCGGTGGTCGGCTGCCTCGATCGCCCGAGCAGCGGCCGTTATTTCTTCGAAGGCGTCGATGTCGCCGGGCTCGAAGAGCCGGACCGGGCACGGCTGCGCAGCGAACGCCTGGGCTTCGTGTTCCAGAGCTTCAATCTGCTGTCGCGCACCAGCGCGATCGAGAACGTGGCCTTGCCGCTGTTCTATGCCGCATCCGGGCCGGCCGGCGCCGCCTCGCGCACCGAGCGGGCGCGCGCCTCGCTCAAGCTGCTCGGCTTGAGCGACCGCGAGCGCAACACGCCCGGCCAGCTCTCGGGCGGCCAGCAGCAGCGGGTCGCGATCGCGCGGGCTCTGATCAACACGCCGGGCCTGCTGCTCGCCGACGAGCCGACCGGCAATCTCGATACCCGCACCTCGCACGAAATCATGGAGACGCTGACCCGCCTCAACCGCGAGCAGGGCGTCACCATCATCGTCGTCACCCACGAATCCGACATTGCCGCTTACGCCGATCGCACTCTGACCATGCGCGACGGCCAGATGGTTTCGGACGTGCGCAATCCGAAACCGGTTCAAGGTCGCGACCGTCGGCCGACGGGCTCAACGCAAGCGCAGCCAGGCCGGAGCCCGCCACCGGCGCGGCGCACCAATACCTTTTGGAGCTTCGGGCTGATGATCATGGCGGCCGCCATGCAGGCGATCTGGCGCAACATGATGCGCTCGTCCCTGACGATGCTCGGCGTCTTCATCGGCGTCGCCGCTCTGATCGCCATGGTCGCCGTCGGCCAGGGCGCCAATGACGCGGTGCGCAAGCAGATCGAGCGGCTCGGCACCAATCTCGTCGTGGTGCTGCCGGGCGCACGGACGGCGGGCGGCATGCGCGGCGGCTCCGGCAGCGCCTCCACCCTCACCACCAGCGACGCGCAGGCGATCCGGCGCGAGAGCGCGGCGGTCAGCGAGGTCAGCTACCTGATCCGCCAGAACGGCCAGGTGCAGGCCGGCAATCAGAACTGGGCCACGCAAATCCAGGGCATCAGTCCGAATTATCCGCCGATGACGAATTGGCGGGTCGATAGCGGGCGCGAAATCTCGGCCGATGACGACGCGTCGGCGGCGCTGGTGGTGGTGATCGGGCAGACCGTGGCGAAGCAATTGTTCGGCGAGTCGCAGAACTCCGGTCGGCGCGCTGGTCCAGGTCAAGGGCGTGCCGCTGCGGGTGATCGGCGTGCTCGAATCCAAAGGGCAAACGTCATTCGGCCAGGACCAGGACGACCTGGTGATGGTTCCGTTCACCACCGCCGAGCGCAAAGTGCTCGGCGTGGCAGCACCCTCGCAGGCGCAGACGCAGCTCAACTGGGTCTACCCGACCCCGCCCAACCCCTACGGCCTGACGCCGCATCTGGCCGGCTTCGTCAACCAGATCTATGTGCAGGCCGCCAATGCCACGGACGTGCAGCCGGCGATTCGCGAGATCACCGAAATTCTCGCGCGCCGCCACCGCATCCAGCCCGGCGACGACAACGATTTTTCGGTGCGCAATCTGAGCCAGATCGCCGAAGCCGCCGAGAGCTCAAGCCGCATCATGGCGCTGCTGCTCGCCGCCGTCGCCTCGATCTCGCTGGTCGTCGGCGGCATCGGCATCATGAACATCCTGCTGGTGTCGGTGACCGAGCGGACGCGGGAAATCGGCCTGCGCATGGCGATCGGCGCGCGCCGCATTCACGTGCTGCTGCAGTTCCTGGCCGAGGCGGTGTTCCTGAGCGTGACCGGCGGCGTCGCCGGCATCGTCATGGGCGTGGCGTTTTCCGCGGCGATCTCGTATTTCGCCGGCTGGCCGGCGCCGATCTCGGGCACGGCGATTGCCGGCGGATTCCTGTTTTCCGCCGCGGTCGGGATCTTCTTCGGCTATTACCCGGCGCGCAAAGCCGCCCGCCTCGATCCGATCGAGGCGCTGCGCTACGAGTAGGCTGGATCTGCTCGCTACGCCCCGGCAGCATGCGCTGCATCACGCCGTCGCGGCGGACGAAGTAGTGATAGAGCGCGGCCGCGACATGCAGGCCGACCAGCGCCAGCATCAGGTAATTCGCCAGCAGGCCATGCACGTCGCCGGTCCAGCCCCAGCCGGCCGCGCGCTTCGGCGATCAGCGTCGGCAGTTCAAGCCCGAACATCACGATCGGCATGCCGCGACAGGAGGCGTTGATCCAGCCGAGCAGCGGGATCACGAACAGCAGCGTATAGAGCAGCCAGTGCACGATGCTGCGAGACGCGCCTTGCCATGGCGGCAAGGTGTCGACCGGCTCCGGCTCGCCCTGGACTCAGCCGGGCCAGCCCAGCCGCACGACGGCGACCGCGAGGATGATGATGCCGAAGGTGAAATGCAGGCTGATCAGCGTGGTGACCGGCGTGTCGCGGTGGATGTCCGGCATGATCCAGGCGAAGATGAACTGCGCGATCAGCAAGCGCGACGATCAGCCAGTGCAAGGTCTTCGCCGTTCCGGTGTAGCCAGGCCCGCTTTCCATGGTAGCCATATTTTCCGCAGTCCCTTGTGGTGGCGCCAAAGGCACCTATATAGGCTGAGACGATGATGTCGAGCCGCAAGGCTCCATTATTGGGTCGCGGGGCCGAATACCTGCCCTGCTGCAAACGACCACGAAAATCAGGCGACGGCGGATGTACCCGCGCCTTCTGATTCGTGGTCGTTATCGTTTTCAGGGGCTTTCTTCGCGGATGATCTTGTCCGAAAATCGGTCCCACTTTTCGGGATCATGCGCCCGCCTTCAGCCGTTCCTTGTCGTAGCCGGCAACCCGCTTGTAACTTTCCGACAGCGCCACCAGTTCCTCGCGGCTGATGACGTCGTCGATATTCTTGAACGGCTTGTCGCCGGTGCGCCGGATACACCTCGTGCAGAATGGCGTCGGGCGGCGCCTTGCGGTTGGCCAGCACGACTTCGCTGGTGGCGGGAAGCCGCTTGGCTTCGTAGGCCTTGAGCGCGGCGACCGGATCGGCATTGGCCGACAAGCGCGTCGGCCAGCGCCCGGCAGTCCAGGATCGCCTGCGCCGAGCCATTGGCGCCGCGCGGATACATCGGATGCGCGGCGTCGCCCAACAGCGTCAGCCGGCCGAAGCTCCAGCGCGGCAGCGGATCCTGATCGACCATCGGATATTCCAGGATCGCGTCGGCTGAGCGGATGAATTCCGGCACGTCGAGCCAGTCGAACTGCCAGTCCGCCATCGCCGGCAGGAAGTCTTCCAGCCGGCCGCGCCGGTTCCAGTCGCGCGGCCTGATATTGCGGCGTCTCGATGTCGCACACCCAGTTCACCAGTTGGCGGCCCTCGGCGTCGATATTGTTGCGGATCGGATAGATCAGCAGCTTGGCCGGATGGTGCCAGCCGACGCGGATCATGCTGGCGCCGGACATGAACGGCTTCCAGCGCGTGACGCCGCGCCACATGTTGACGCCGGAATATTTCGGCGGGCCTTCGTCGGGGTAGAGCTGCTTGCGCAAGGTCGAATGAATGCCCTCGCAGCTGATCACCGCCGCGCCGCGCTGCGGCGGCAATGGATTGCCGTCGACGTCCTCGAAATGCGCGATCGCCTCGTCGCCGTCGTATTCGACGCGGGTGCAGCGCCAGCCGGTGAGTCACCTTGTCGGCGCCGGCGCGCGCGACGAAGGCGTCGAGCAGCACCATCTGCAGATCGCCGCGATGGATCGAGAACTGCGGCACGTCGTAGCCGGCGAATCGGCCGGCGGGCTCGCTGTAGATGTACTGGCCGAAGCGATTGTAGAAGCAGTATTCGCGCGTGGTGACCGCGACCTTGGCGAGCGCGTCTTCCAGGCCGAGCGCGCAGAGTTCGCGCGAGGCGTGCGGCAGGATATTGATGCCGACGCCGACCGCCTTGAGTTCGGACGCCGCCTCGAACACACGGCAGGCGATGCCGGCACGATGCAGCATCAGGCCGAGCGTCAGGCCGCCGATCCCGGCGCCGATGATGAGCACTTCCATGACCTACTCCGGCCGCGCGATCGAGGCCTTGGCGCCCCAGGCGGCGACGGCCGCAAGCGTCAGCGACAACGGCACGTCCCAGCCGGCCAGCGAGATGCCGAGGAAGCGCCAAGACGCTTCGTCGCAACGCACCAGGCTGATGCGATTGCAACTGCTTCATCATATCGCCGACCGAGCCGAAATTATTGATCGGCCCGGAGCAATCGGTCGGCCCCTGCCACAGCTTCCATTCGACGCCGGCGTGAAAGACGGAAAGTCCGGTGTTCCACAGCATGACGCCGGCGATCACGACGAAGCCCAGGATCAGCACCTTGCGCGATGCGCCATGACCGGCGCCGAGCCACAGCAGCGCCGCCAGCGGCACGCAGATGTAATAGGCGATGCGCTGCTCCAGGCAGAGCGGGCATGGCAGGATCAGCAGGACATATTGAAAGAAGTAGACGGTGGCCAAGGCCAGCAGCGCCGACCACCGCCACGATTGCGGCGGCGGTGAGCGGCGGGTCTTTGCGGACAGGGCTGCGGGCCTGGGCGAGATAGTCGGACAATCATGCGCTCTCCACCGCCCACTTAACGCCTTTAACACTGGAATTGGTGCCCCTGGCCGGACTCGAACCAGCACACCTTGCGGTACCTGATTTTGAGTCAGGCGCGTCTACCAATTCCGCCACAGGGGCAATCACTTGCGCACAATCCTATCTGTAATCCGGTACCGGATCATGCGTTGGCCGGGATAATAGCGGCGCAAAGCCAAGGGTCAACAAGCGTCAAAGGCCACCGCTTTTCGCGGCCGGATATGGCGCTTTCAGGGCCATCCCGGCGGGCCTATGCTCCGGCCCAACGATTCCCCCTTGCACGGAGGCCGCGATGAACGAAGAAGCCCTCAACATGTCGCTGCGCAAATTCCTGAAAGTGGTGGGCGTCACCTCGCAGCAGGAAATCGAGAAGGCCATCCGCGCGGCGGTCGCCGACGGCCGCATCAAGGGCAACGAGGCGCTGACGGCGCAGATGGTGCTCACCATCGGCAAGGTCGGCCTGAGCCATAAGATCGACGGCACCATCGAGCTGAAATAGCCCGGCATTGGCCGTCGGCGGTGCGGCAACTCACCGCAGCCGAATCTGCCCGCGGCCGCGAAACTTTCCGCGCTGCCAGTACTTGTCGTCATGGTCGCTTCGCATATTCGAGGAGAACATGATGAAACGTATGATTTTGGCCGCCGCCGCCGCGGTCACATTTCTCGCATTAGCGGCCCCCGTGCCGACGCAAGCCGCCATGGTCAATCCAGGCCTGAATTCGGCCGTCCCGGCGGCGGCGGTGGATGTCCAATACCGGCGTCATTACCGCACTTACCGGCGCGACTGGCGTTCGCACCGCAGCTACCGGCGCAGCCGTCACTGCTGGAACGAGCGCATCCGCGTGCGCGTTCCCGGCGGACATTTTGTGATCCGCACGCATCGCCGCTGCGGCTGGCGCAGCTGGTAAGACTTCAAGTCGTATGAAGATTAAGGGCAGCGGCATCCGCTGCCCTTTTTCTTTATGGTTATGACGTGGCGTCGGCGCCGACATTGCGCCGCCCGAACGCCGCTTCCATCTCGCGCCGCACTTTGACCGCGCTGTCGTTCGGGTCGTAGGCGACGTCCGACCATTTCAGCGCGCCGCCTTCGGCAATGTCGTTCTTGAGCTTGACGTTGTGCGCCAGGCCCAGCGGCAGCAATTCCTTCTCGAGCGAAACATCGGCCGGCGTCTGCTTGCCCCAGACGCAGAAGCCGCCCTCGCCGTCGAGCATTTCGCCGGCCTTCAAGGCGCGCTTGGCGGTCGCCACCACGTCGGAGCGGAAGCCGGTGGGCGCGCCGGTCGGCTCGTTGCGCAGCGCGCAGCTCGCGACCGAAATGCCGAGCTCCAGCCCGATCATGTGGATCGGCCGGTACAGCGCGGCATATTTGCCGCTCTTGTCGGGCAGCATGGCGTATTCCTTGAAGCAGCGGCGGGCATAGTCGGTCTCGCCCTCGAACACCACGTAAGTGCCGAGCGCCAGGTGATGCGGCACGTCGCGGCCGTCGCGATAGACCGACGACGTCACCTCGGTGACGCCGGCCTTCTCCAGCGTGCCGCCTTCGCTCTTCGGCTTGCAGACATCGGCCAGTTCGAACCGCGTCGCCGGCGGAAAGCCTAAGCCATCGCTCTGCGGCAACAGGCCGGTGGCGTTGCACACCGCCGTCATCTCGATGCCGGATTTGGTGCCGTCGACGAAGGAATTGAACATCTTCGGATTGATCGACTTGCGGTCGGAGATGTTCAGATACTTGTCGAGGATGTCCCAGACATTGTCGGGATTGGACTTGTGATAGTAAGGCTCGTAGCGCGTGCCCTTGCCGGCGCAGATCACCTTGAAGCCGGCGGCGCGCGCCCAATCGACCTGCTCGCAAATCAACGCCGGCTGATCGCCCCAGGCCAGCGAGTAGACCACGCCGGCCGCCTTGGCGCGGCGCGCCAGCAGCGGCCCGGCCACCGCATCGGCTTCGACGTTGACCATGACAATGTGCTTGCCGTTTTCGATCGCGCGCAGCGCGTGATGGATGCCGGCGCCCGGCACGCCGGTCGCTTCCACGATCACCTCGATGCGCGGATCGGCGATCAAGGCTTCGGCGTCGCCGGTGACGAAGGTCGCGCGCCGCTTGTGCGCGTCGGCGAGCGACGCAGCGGCATAGAATTCCGCCGGCCAGTTGGCGGTGTTGAGCTGGCTGCGCGCTCGCGCCACGTCGAGATCGGCGACGCCGACCACGTGCATGCCGGTGGTGAGCCGCGCCTGCGACAGGAACATGGTGCCGAACTTGCCGGCCCCGATCAGGCCGACGGTCACCGGATGTCCGGCGGCTTCACGTTCGACGAGCTTGGCGTGGAGGTTCACGCGTTCGCTCCCTTTGGCTTTTTATTTGCGGAAGCGAAACACAGGGGCCGCGGCGGTACAAGCGGCGCGGTCAGAGCGATTTTTTACTGGCAGAGCGCGCGAGACAGGAAGGTCTCGTCCCGGCATTCACCCGGGGCGACGCGGCCGGACATCAAGACCTTGGGCGGGCAGACTTCCGCCGTGGTCATGTCGAGGCTCTTGCCGGATTCGAAGCCTTTTGCCTTGCACATCGCATTGGCGGCGCTGACGCAATCGGGTGCGCCGTTCGGCGCGTTCTTGCATTTCTCGTGGCCGGAAACGACCCGGGCCGCGGGAATCTGCGCCACCGCGTCGGCGGCATCCTTGGCGGTATTGACCGTGGTCTTGGCGGCGACGCCGGCTTCATGGCCGAAATTCTCGACCCCCTTGCCCGCATCGCTGAATGTCGACTTGAATTTCGCAGCCTGCTCGTCGAACCAGCGCCCGATGCCGTCGAAAAAACCGGGCTCGTCGTTGGGCTTGGGCGCGGCTGCGGGCCGCTCCTGGGCCATGGCCAATGCCGACGCCATCATGATGGCGCCAGCCAACAGGCAAGCGACCGCGAACGCGGGTTTCAGGGAATGGCTTTTCAATATCGGTTCGTATGCATAGCCGCCAAACTGACGTTTCGTCAGCCGCCTCACGGAATGCCAATTCAGTCAGATCAAGTATACCGCAATCACAATGCCGATGACGACCACGGCGGCGCCGAGCGTGACCCATAGTCCGAGCCGCTTTTCGATCATGTGGCGAGCCTGCTCGCCGTAGCGGTGCAGCAGAAACGCCAGCACGAAGAAGCGGCCGGCGCGCGCTATGATCGAAAAGACGATGAACAGCCCGAAATTGTAGCCGGCGAAGCCCGAGGTGATGGTGACGATCTTGTAAGGGATCGGCGTCAAGCCCTTGAGCAGGATGATCCAGGCGCCCCACTGCGCATAGGCGGCGCGGAAGGTTTCGACCTTGTCGCCATAGCCGTAGAGTTTGATCAGCCAGGCGCCGACCGAGTCATAGAGCAGCGCCCCGATCGCATAGCCGAGGATTCCGCCGGCGACCGAAGCCAGCGTGCACCAGGCCGCCATGACAAAGGCGCGCTGCGGACGCGCCAGCGCCATCGGGATCAGCATCACGTCCGGCGGCACCGGAAAGAACGAGCTTTCGGCGAAGGCGATCGCGCCCAGGGTCCACATGGCATGCGGCTTGTGGGCGGCGTCGATGCACCAGTCGTAAAGACGGCGGAGCAGCGAACGTGGCTGGGTGGCCTCAATTGTCATGGGATTACTCTTGGACAGGAAATATGACGGATCAGCGACGCGCCTAGCGGCGCTTGCGGATGCGCCTGGTCTCGATCGGCACGACTTTGCGCCGCAGGGCAGCCTGTACCATATCTTTTGGCACTTTTTCGGCAATTCCGAACATCTGCTCGCGCCGCAGCATTTCGGCCCAGACGTCGTCGGGATGGACCCCGGCGTGGACCCAGAGCACCACCAGGTTATAGAGCAGGTCGGCGCTTTCCCGGACCACGGCGTCGGTTTGGCCATCCAAGGCGTCGATGACGACCTCGACGGCCTCTTCGGCAAGCTTTTTGGCCATCTTGGCGCGGCCGGAGCGCAATAGCCGAGCCGTGCGCGATTTCGTCGGGTCTGTGCCCCGGACGGCGATCACGGCGCTGTAAAGCCGGGCGACCGAATCAGTCATCCGGCGACCATAGCCGATCCGCGTGCCCAACCGGTTAACGAGCGCGGCAAAAGGCCGCTAAGCCGGGGATCGGGCCGTTAGCGGGCCGGGTTCAGGCGCCCCCGGGCGGCGCCTCGTCGTCGGCCAGCAGACTGGCATTGCCGCCGGACGCGGCGGTATTGACCGTCACCACCTGCTCGAGCGCGAAGCGGCGGAGGTAATTCGGACCGCCGGCCTTCGGCCCGGTGCCGGACAGGCCGCTGCCGCCGAACGGCTGCGAGCCGACCACCGCGCCGATCATGTTGCGGTTGACGTAGACATTGCCGTGCGGGAGCCGGGCGGCGATCTGCGCGACGGCGGCGTCGATGCGCGAATGGATGCCGAGCGTGAGCGCGTAGTGGTTGCCGGCGATGTCGTCGAGCAAGCGCATCGAGTTCATCCGAGCGCCAGCGCACGACGTGCAGCACCGGGCCAAATATTTCTTCCTTGAGATCGCGCGCGCGATCGAGTTCGACAATGGCGGGGGCAACATATGTGCCGCCGGCCGGCATTGCGGCATCCAGCCGGAAGCGCAACGCGCCGCGCGCATCCATGTCGGCAATCCAGCGCTCGAGTTTGTGCTTGGCCTCGGCGTCGATCACCGGCCCGATCTGGGTCGCCGGATCGCGCGGATCGCCGAGCGCCAGTTCGCGCATGGCGCCCGCCACCATGCCGAGCACGCGGTCGGCGACATCCTCCTGCACGCAGAGCAAGCGCAAGGCCGAGCAGCGCTGGCCGGCGGAGCGGAAGGCCGAAGCGATGACGTCGTCGGTCACTTGTTCGGGCAGCGCGGTGGCGTCGACGATCATGGCGTTGATGCCGCCGGTCTCGGCGATCAGCGCGGCGATGGCGCCGTCTTTGGCGGCGAGCGTGCGGTTGATGATGCGGGCCACTTCGGTGGAGCCGGTAAAGGCGACACCGGCGACCAACGGTGAGCCGGTCAGCATGGCGCCCACTTGGCCGTCGCCGGGCACCAGATGCAGCGCGCTCGCCGGCACGCCGGCTTCGTGCAACAGCTTCACGGCTTCGAAGGCGATCAGCGGCGTCTGCTCGGCGGGCTTCGCCACCACGGTATTGCCGGCGGCGAGCGCCGCCGCGATCTGGCCGGTGAAGATGGCGAGCGGAAAATTCCACGGGCTGATGCAGACGAATACGCCGCGGCCGCGGTAGCGCAGTTCGTTGCTCTCGCCGGTCGGGCCGGGCAGGACTAGCGGGATCAGCGCGCGGCGCGCCTCCGCCGCGTAATAGCGGCAGAAGTCGGCGGCCTCGCGCACCTCCGACACGCAGTCGTCGAGCGTCTTGCCGCCTTCGGCTTGCAGAAGCGCGATAAGCCGGCCGCGATTTCGCTCGATGGCATCGCCGGCGCGGCTGAGCGCGTCGGCGCGGGCAGTGACGCCGGCCGCATCCCAGGATGCAAAACCGGCGGCGGCCGCCGACAGCGCCGACGCCACAATCGCCGCGTCGGCCTCCTGCACCGATCCGATGCCGGCGCCGTCGATCGGCGAGACACAATCGCGCGCCCGGCTTTTGACAGCGACGCCGTCGAGCAAGGGCGACGCATCTACCTGTTGCGGCGCCGCGCGGATATCGCCCAGCAGCGACTCGAGCGCCGCGCTATCGCCGAACTCGACGCCGGCCGAATTGCGCCGCGCCGGCGCGAACAGATCGCGCGGCAAGGGAATCCGTGGATGACGCGCGTGCTTCGGATCGGCGATCCAACTCTGCGGCCGGCGCAAAATCTGCTCGATCGGCACGTTCGGATCGGCCGCTACCGAAACGAAAGACGAATTGGCGCCATTCTCCAACAACCGGCGCACCAGATAGGCCAACAGATCGGCATAGCCGCCGACCGGCGCATAGACCCGGCAGATCAGATCCGGCAGTTCGGCGATCAGTTCGCGATACAGCGCCTCGCCCATGCCGTGCAGCCGCTGGAATTCATAGCCGCCGTTGCCGCCGGCATCCTCAATCACGCTGGCCGCGGTCAGCGCGTTGTGGGTGGCAAATTGTGGAAAGAGCCGCGGCCGCGCCGCCAACAGCCGGCGCGCGCAATCGAGATAGCAAAGATCGGTCATCGCCTTGCGGGTGAACACCGGATAGTCGGCTAGCCCGCGCTCCTGCGCGCGCTTGATCTCGGTGTCCCAATAGGCGCCCTTGACCAGCCGCACCATCAGGCGGCGGTCGAGCGCTTGTGCCAAATCCGCGATCCAGCCGATCACATCGGGCGCGCGCTTCTGATAGGCCTGCACCGCGAGGCCAAAGCCATCCCAGCCTGCGAGCGACGAATCGCGCAACGTCGCCGCAATGACGTCGAGCGACAATTCCAACCGGTCGGCCTCTTCCGCATCGACCGTGAAATTGAGCCCGTGGCTTTTCGCCATGCGCGCCAGTTCGAGCAGGTTCGGCACCAGTTCCTTGAGCACACGCCCGCGCGCCAGCGGCTCGTAACGCGGATGCAGCGCCGACAGCTTGACCGAGATCCCAAATCCCCCTGATTGCCGCTTCGGCAGCACGTCGTTGCCGGCGGTTGTGCCGATGGCATCGATGGCGTTGGCGTAAGACGCGAAATAGCGCTCGGCGTCGGTGTTGGTGCGGGCGCCCTCGCCCAGCATGTCGAACGAATACAGGAACTCGTGGTGCGAACGCGCGCGCTCGAGCGCCTCGTCAATGGTCTGGCCCAAGACGAAATGCGAGCCGAGCAGTCGCATCGCCTGGCGGGTGGCGGCGCGCACCGCCGGCAGGCCCAGGCGCTTGACCAGCGCCGCGAGGATGCCGTCCGGGGTCTCAGTGGGATGTATGACGCGCGCGGTGACGCCGAGCGTCCAGGCCGATGCCGACACCAGCAGCGGCGCCGAGCGGGCGTCGTGCTGCGCCCAGTCGCCGGCTTTCAGTTTGTCTTCGATCAGCCGGTCGGCGGTGGCGGCATCCGGCACCCGCAACAGCGCCTCGGCCAGCACCATCAGCGCCAGGCCCTCCTTGGTGGAGAGCGCGTAGGCGTGCAGGAAATCCTCGACGCCACCGAGATTGGCACCAAGACCGCCAATGCGGGCCCGGATCGCCTGCACCAGACGCCGGGCGCGGTCATCGACGCGCGCTTCGGCGGCGTTCGAGCGGCCGGCCTCAGCCGACAGGCTGGCGGCGATCGCCTCGTCCGGCGGCGCATAGGCCGCGCGGAAGGACGTTATGCCGCGCCCAGGATTGGCAGGCTCTGCCGCCTGCATGACTTACGGCCTCCACATTGCTCGAGCACAATATCATCCCTTGAACCGCGCGACGCGAGGAACTCTCGGCCCCGGCATTCGGCCCCACAACGGCGCCGTTAGCCATGTCGGTTAATCGCATTGCGCGCCGCTATCTTGCGCTTTGCAACGGCATGCTCTTTGTTGAATCACGGTCGGTCCATGCATCGCCGGGTGCGCCGGGCCACCAGATATGGATCACTGTTATGAGCGTTCTTGACGCCGGCCGGTCGGCGGTGGCTGTCATTCTATCGGTTTTTCTACTGACCCTGCCGCTGGCGCCTGGCGCTGCCGCGGCGGACACCGGCATCAGGTTCAGTCTCGAATCCAAATTCGACGGACTGGCGGCGCCGTTCCTGCTGCCGCTCGACAAAGGCACCTACCGGGCCGAAGGCCTCGACGTCGGCATCGAGCCGGCGGCCAGCATGCTGGAGCCGATCACCCGCGTGGCGTCCGGCGACTTCGAGATGGGCTTTGCCGACATCAATGCGCTGATCAAGTTCCGCGACGCCAATCCGGGCACGCCGGTCAAGGCGGTGTTCATGGTCTACAACCGGCCGCCTTACGCGGTTATCGCACGCAAGAGCCGCGGTATCGGCAGGCCGAAGGATCTTGAAGGCAAGAAACTTGGCGCGCCGGCCGCCGACGGCGCCTTTGCGCAATGGCCGATCTTCGTGCGAGCCAATTCCATCGATACGTCCAAAGTGACGATCGAGAATATCGGATTTCCTGTGCGCGAGCCGATGCTGGCGGCCGGCCAGGTCGACGCCATTACCGGCTTCGCTTTCACCTCCTTCGTCAATCTCAAGGACAGAGGCGTTCCGGTCGACGATATCCTGGTCATGCTGATGGCCGACCACGGCGTCGATCTCTATGGCCATGCCATCATCGTGAATTCGAAATTCGCCGCCGGGCATCCGGACGCAGTGAAAGGCTTTCTGCGCGCCTTCACCAAGGCTCTCAAGGACACGGTGAAGCAGCCGTCGAGCGCGGTCGCCTCGGTGATCAAGCGCAACGAAGCGGCCAGGCAATCGGTCGAACTCGAGCGGCTGACCATGGCGATCCGCGACAATATCGTCACGCCGGAGGTGAAGGCGAACGGCTATGGCGGCATCGACAGCGAGCGCTTCGGCAAGGCGATCGATCAGATCGGGCTCGCTTATAAATGGAAGACCGCAAAGCCGAAGCTTGACGATGTCTTCGACGCGTCGTTTCTGCCATCCGAGGCCGAGCGCAAATACAAATAGCCGCGGCGCAGCGCCGCGCTTCGTTCACACCTTAAATTATATGCTAGGCCGCTGAATCGGCCCGCAACGCCGGCGCAGCCGCGGGCTGCGGGTAAATGACCTCGGCGATTTCGTCGGCCAGATGCTCATAGGCCAAGCGGGCGCCGCCTTCGCGAACGAAAATTCCGCTGTAGAGATCAGCGAGTTTCGGCAGCGGGGCATCTTCCCAAATCACCAATCCGGCTTTGCTGGCCCGCCGCCGCGTCATCGGCATGATGCCGAAGCCAGCCAAGACCGCGCCTTCGAGGATGGAGGTGCTCGGACCGGTGAACACGTCTTCCCATTCCAGCCCGGCCATTTGCAACGCCTGCACCGCGACTTGGTGATAAACGCAACGGTCGCTACGCGTCACCAGCGGCACCGGTTCATTGGGATCGAGCCGGGTGGCCAGAGCGCGCGCCCAGATAATTTCCTTGACGCGGCTATGGCGCGCATCGTGCGGCGGGTTCAGCGACAGGCCAACGAAAACATCGATGTCGCCGCTGCGGAGTTCGCGCACCAGCGGATCGAAATAGTCGGTGCGGACAATGAATCGCACGTCCGGAAACCGGAGGCGGAACCGCGCCAGGATATTGGGCAGCACCGACGAGACATAGTCGCTCGAGGTCCCGACCCGGATCACCAGATCGGACCGCGGCTCGGCGCCGAGATGCACAATTTGATCGTTGATCGACAGCAGGCGGCGCGCGTAGCTGACCACCAGCTCGCCTTGCGGCGTGAGGCTGACGCCTTGGCTGCTGCGATCGAACAATTCGCCGGACAGCAGGAATTGCAGCCGCTTGATTTGAGCGCTAACGGCCGGCTGGGTCACCCCGAGGGAGGCGGCAGCCTTGGTAAAACTGCGATAATCGACAACGGCGACCAGTGTCCGCAGCAAATCGGTTGGAATATTGGTCATGTTGTCGCCCTTCAATCCCAGCCGCTCCCCAGCGAAGTCGTTTGTACACAAACGATCTTGTATCCCACCGAACTGTAACACGTCCCAACTAGCGATCAATTTTTCCGGGAAGGCGATCAATTTTTTTTCTATCTGCGCAATTGTTGCAGAAGAAACCGCTATGTCAGCTGGCACAGCAGAAACAGCAGCAAAACCGGTCTCGGCGCCGCCGGCTATTTGATACGCTCAAGAATGCTCACGTAATTCGCCACCGCGGTACCGCCCATGTTGAAGATGCCGCCGAGGCGGGCATTCTTCACCTGCAGGTCGCCGGCCGCGCCGGTGAGCTGCATTGCAGTCATCGCATGCATCGACACGCCGGTGGCGCCGATCGGATGACCTTTCGCCTTCAGGCCGCCGGACGGATTGACCGGCAATTTTCCGTCCTTCTGGGTCCAGCCCTCGAGGATGGCGCGCGCGCCCTGGCCTTCCGGGGTCAGGCCCATGGCCTCATATTCGATCAGTTCGGCGACGGTGAAGCAGTCGTGGGTTTCGACCAGCGACAGATCCTCGAGCGTGAGGCCGGACTTGGCCAAGCGCGCGCTGCCAGGCCAGCGCGCAGCCTTCGAACTTGAGGATGTCGCGCTTGGCCATCGGCAGGAAGTCCTGCACGTGCTCGGCGGCGCGAAACGCGACCGCCTTGCCCAATTGCAGCGCGGTTTCGACGTCCGCCAACACCACCGCGGCCGCACCATCGGACACCAATGAGCAATCGGTGCGCTTGAGCGGCCCGGCGACGAAGGGATTCTTTTCGCTCTCGGTGCGGCAGAAGTCGTAGCCCAAATCCTTGCGCATCTGCGCGTAAGGGTTACCGACGCCGTTCTTGTGATTCTTGGCGGCGATCATCGCCAGCGCGTCGGACTGGTCGCCCCATTTCTGAAAATACAGCCCGGCGATCTTGCCGAATATGCCGGCGAAGCCGCCGTCGATGTCCGCCTCGTCGCGCACATAGGAGGCCTTCAGCAGGTTCCGGCCGATCTCCGCCGGCGGCGTCGTGGTCATCTGCTCGACGCCGACCGCCAGCACGATGCGCGCCGCGCGCGCCTCGATTGCCCGAAGGCCCTGGTGAACCGCCGCCGAACCGGTGGCGCAGGCGTTTTCGACCCGGGTCGCGCGCTTGAAGCGCAGATCGGGCGAAGCCTGCAACACCAGCGAGGCGGTAAAATCCTGCGCCGAGAAGCCGGCATTGAAGTGGCCGAGCACGATTTCATCGACGTCTTTGGCCGAAATCCCGGCATCGGCGAGCGCTTCGCCGGCGACGCGCACAATCAGGCTTTCGACGGTCTCGCCGTTAAGTTTACCGAACGGGGTGTGGGCCCAACCGACGATGGCTGCGGTCATCGATGTCTCCTCTGCCGAACTTTGGACGCATTAATCGGCGATTGACGCGGGTGATTCATCACGGCTGGTCACCATAAAATCAGTTGGAGAAAGCCGGGCTTTGCCTCCCGTCGCAAGCTTGGATACCCTAGCATCGCCGCCCATGGAACTCACCCGATTCCGCGGGCGAACAACCAACCGGACCCTGCAATTTTGACCTTCCGTTCGAGCCCCCGCGCCCTGTTTATTGGCCTCGCCGCAGCGGCGTTGCTGTCGATCGCAGCCCCCGGCCGCGCCCAGGCGGAAGCGCAGTTATTGATCGAGGCCGCCACCGGCAAGGTGCTGCACGCCGAGAATGCCACCTACCCCTGGTATCCGGCCTCGGTCACCAAATTGATGACCGCCTACACCACGCTGCGCGCCATCAAGGAAGGCAAGATTTCGTTCAATACGCTGCTGACGATGTCGCGCAACGCGGTGGCGCAGCAGCCGACCAAGATGGGCTTCAAACTCGGCACCACCGTCACCGTCGACAATGCGCTGAAGATGCTGATGGTCAAATCCGCCAACGACATCGCGGTCGCGATCGCCGAAGGCGTCGGCGGCTCGATCGAGGGCTTTGCCGACATGATGAACGCCAATGCGCGGCGGCTCGGCATGTCGCAATCCAATTTCGTCAATCCGAACGGCTTGCCGGCGGAAAATCACGTCACCTCGGCGCGCGACCTCGGCATTCTGGCGCGCGCGCTGATCCGCGAATTCCCGGAAGACGATTCCTACTGGCACATTTCCGCGATCCGCTACGGCAACCGCGTGCTGCACAATTACAATTCGCTGATCGACCGCTATCCCGGCGCCGACGGCATGAAGACCGGCTTCATCTGCGCGTCCGGCTACAATGTCGTCGCATCCGCCACACGCAACGGACGGCGGCTGATCGCGATCGTGCTCGGCGCCTATTCCGGCGCGGTGCGTGCGCAGAAGGCCGCCCAACTGCTCGAGCGCGGCTTCAACAGCGGCGGTCTGTCCTGGCTGACGCCCTCGCTTGGCACCGTCGACGCGCTGGCGCCGATCGACGCCCAGCCGCCCAATCTGCGCGATGAGATGTGCGGCGGTCACCGGCGCAAGCCCGCGTCCGAGGACAATGAGGAAGAAGAGCCGTCCGCCGACGCGGCCGCACTGACCGCGGGCGGCGAATCCAATACCTCGGGCCAGGCCTATATGCTGTCGAGCCTGAAGCCGGCCAACGGCAAGTTCGTGCTCGGGCCGCCGGTCGAGACCGCGGCGCCGGTCGTGGTATTCACCGGACCGGCCGATCACCCCGATACGATCGCGCAGACCGCATCCGCCTCGCCGAAGAAGCGGAGGAAATCCGTCAAAGCGACCGGCGACAAGCCGGCCAAGATCGTAAAGAAAACCGCGAAGACGGCAAAGCACGCCAAGCCGAAAGTCTCGTCGGCCGCGCAATGAGCGACGCCGGGTCAAGTGCCAACCGGCGCCAGCCTGCAACGCCGATCCCGCTGACCGTGCTCACCGGCTTCCTCGGCGCCGGCAAGACCACGCTGCTGAACCGGCTGTTGAAAGATCCGGCGCTCGCCAACACAGCGGTCATCATCAACGAATTCGGCGACGTCGCGCTCGACCACCTGCTGGTGGAATATGTCGGCGACAACATGGTGCTGCTGCAGTCGGGCTGCCTGTGCTGCACCATGCGCGGCGATCTGGTCGATGCGCTGGAAACGCTGCTACGCGATCTCGACAACAACCGCTGCAAGTTCAGCCGCGTGCTGCTGGAGACCACGGGCCTCGCCGATCCGGCGCCGGTGCTGCAAACCGCCATGGCGCATCCTTATCTCGTGCTGCGCTACCGGCTCGACGGCGTGGTGACGGTGGTGGACAGCGTCAATGGCGAGGCCACGCTCGATGCGCACGCCGAAGCGGTCAAGCAGGCGGCGATGGCCGACCGCATCGTGCTGACCAAGACCGATCTGGCGACGAAGCCCAGCGCGCGGGAATGTATCGCGCGGCTGCATGCGCTCAATCCGGCCGCCGCCATTCTCGATGCCGCCAAAGGCGAGGCGACCGCCGCGCGGCTGCTCAATTGCGGCCTGTACGATCCGGAACGCAAAATCCCCGACGTCAAGAAATGGCTGGCCGCCGAGGCCTATGCCGATGCCCATTCGCATGGCCACGATCACCATCATCATGACGTGAACCGCCATGACGAACACATCGCGTCTTTCGTCATTGTCACCGACAAGGCGATCCCGGCCGGCACGCTCGACATGTTCCTCGAATTGCTGCGCGCGACCCATGGCAACAAGCTGCTGCGCATCAAGGGCATCGTGAAGCTGGCCGAAATGCCCGACACCCCGGTCGTGGTGCACGGCGTGCAGCACGTTTTCCACCCGACCGCGCGGCTGGAACGCTGGCCGGACGACGACCACCGCACCCGGCTGGTGTTCATCACCCGCGATTTGCCGGAACGCACGGTGCGCGAGCTGTTCGAGGCCTTTATCGGCAATGCCGCGCCCGACCGGCCGGACCGCGCCGCCTTGACCGACAACCCGCTGATCCCGTTCGGCGGGGCCGACCGCTAGCAACTTATCCTGCACCCTTGCGCGGGCGCACGACTCTTACCATTGTGCTCACGACCGCCAGGGGTGCCGGAACCAGCCGGGCGGCAATGGGGAAACGTCATGCAACGCCCTTGGCTGCGGAATTATCCGCCCGGCGTGCCCGCCGAAATCGACCCCTCCCGCTATCCATCGCTGATGGCGATGTTCGACGAAAGCTTTAAGGCCCATCGCGGCCAGCGACGCTTTCATCTGCATGGGCAAGACCTTGACCTATGCCGACCTCGACCTGTCGTCGCGCGCCTTCGCCGCCTGGCTGCAAAGCAAAGGCCTTCAGCGCGGCGCCCGGATCGCGATCATGCTGCCGAACGTGCTGCAAAACCCGGTCGCGATGACCGGCGTGTTGCGCGCCGGCATGACGGTTGTGAACGTCAATCCGCTGTACACGCCGCGCGAACTCGAATTCCAGCTCAAGGATTCCGGCGCCGAAGCCATCGTCGTGCTGGAGAATTTCGCGCACAATCTGGCGCAGGTGATCGCGCGCACCAGCGTCAAACATGTCGTCATCGCCAGCATGGGCGACATGCTCGGCGCTTTGAAGGGCACGCTGGTCAATCTGGTGGTGCGCCGCGTCAAGAAGATGGTGCCGCCCTTTTCGCTGCCCGGCGCCGCTACGTTCAACCAGGTGCTGGCGACCGGGCGCGGGCTGACGCTGCAAACGCCGGCGATCGGCCCCGACGATATCGCGTTCCTGCAATATACCGGCGGCACCACCGGGGTTTCCAAGGGCGCGATCCTGTCGCACCGCAACGTCGTCGCCAATACCTTGCAGGCCGATGCCTGGCTGCAGCCGGCGCTGATGCGCGAACCGCGGGCCGAGCAACTGTTCATGGTCGCGGCGCTGCCGCTCTATCATATCTTCGCGCTGACGGCCTGCGCGCTGATCGGCGTGCGCAACGGCGCGGTCTGCCTGCTGATCCCCAATCCGCGCGACATCAAGAATCTGATTGCGGAATTGTCGAAATATCCGGTCAATTATTTTCCGGCCGTCAACACGCTGTTCAACGCGCTGCTCAACCATCCCGATTTCGGCAAGCTGGAGTGGAGCCACCTGCGGTCGTCGATCGGCGGCGGCATGGCGGTGCAGCGCGCGGTGGCCGAGCGCTGGCTCAAGGCGACCGGCACGCCGATCATCGAGGCCTATGGCCTGTCGGAAACCTCGCCCGGCCTGACCGCCAATCGCTGCGACATCACCGAATGGACCGGCACCATCGGCCTGCCGTTCCCCTCGACCGACATCTCGATCCGCGATCCGGACGACCACGAAGTGCCGCTCGGCGAAGCCGGCGAAATCTGCGCGCGCGGGCCGCAGGTGATGGTCGGCTACTGGAACCGGCCGGACGAGACCGCCAATGTCATGACGGCGGACGGATTCTTCCGCACCGGCGATATCGGCGTGATGGACGAACAGGGCCAGGTCAAGATCGTCGACCGCAAGAAGGACATGATCTCGGTGTCGGGCTTCAAGGTATTCCCCAACGAGGTCGAAGACGTGGCGATGATGCAAGGCGGCATCTTGGAATGCGCCGCGATCGGCGTGCCGGACGCGCATTCCGGCGAGGCGGTCAAACTGTTCGCGGTGAAGAAATCGCCGGAATTGAACGAACAGGACCTGCGCCAATACATGCACGGGCAACTCGCCGGCTATAAGATGCCGAAATACATCGAATTCCGCGGCGATCTGCCGAAGACCAATGTCGGCAAGATTCTGCGCCGCGCCTTGCGGGACGGGGCATGAGCGAGCCTGCGCCGACCGCAGCCGAGGTTGTCGCGTTCTGGCGCGAGGCCGGACCCAAGCGCTGGTTCGAGAAGGACTACGCGTTCGACGAGGAAATCCGCCGGCGCTTTTTGGCGCTGCATGAGACCGCGGCGGACGGCAAATTGCGCGACTGGGAGAAAACCGCGCAAGGCGCGCTGGCGCTGCTGATCCTGCTCGACCAGTTTCCGCGCAACATGTTCCGCGGCGACGGCCGCGCTTTCGCCACCGACCCGCTGGCGCGCTCGATTGCCGCCGGCGCCATCGTGCACGGCTACGACGCCCAGGTGGAGCCGGAAATGCGCGGCTTCTTCTATCTGCCGTTCGAGCATTCGGAAGACCTGTGCCGATCAGGACCGCGCGGTCGCGTTTTACAAAGCCATCGGCGACGCCGACGGCCTGAAATGGGCGGAGATCCACGCCGACATCATCCGCCGCTTCGGCCGGTTTCCGCACCGCAACGCCGTGCTCGGCCGCAACACCACGCGGGAAGAACAGGCCTTCCTCGACAGCGGCGGTTTCGCGGGCTAGTCCATCAGCATGTCCGATTTCCACGGTGTCTTTCCCTATCTGGTGTCGCCGATCGACGGCGGCGGCAAGATCAAGACCGATGTGCTCGGCCGCCTGGCGTCCGACCTGATCAAGGCCGGCGTGCATGGCCTGACCCCGCTCGGCTCGACCGGCGAGTTCGCCTATCTTGACGCGCGAGCAGCGCGAGACGGTGGTGCAGGCCACCATCGAAGCGGCGAACAAACGCGTGCCGGTGGTCGCCGGCGTCGCCTCGACATCGACCGCCGACGCGGTCGCGCAGGCCAAGCATTATCAAAAGCTCGGCGCCGACGGCATCCTCGCCATTCTCGAAGCCTACTTTCCGCTCAAGGACGCGCAGATCGAAGCTTATTTCCGCGCCATCGCCGACGCGGTCGATATTCCGGTCGTGCTCTATACCAATCCGCAATTCCAGCGCAGCGACTTGACGCTCGACGTGATCGCGCGGCTCAGCGAGCATCCGCGCATTCGCTACATCAAGGATGCCTCGACCAATACCGGGCGGCTGTTGTCGATCATGAACCGCGCGCCGCAGATGAAAGTGTTTTCGGCCTCGGCGCATATTCCGGCGGCGGTGATGCTGATCGGCGGCGTCGGCTGGATGGCGGGCCCGGCCAATATCGTGCCGCGCCAGAGCGTGCGGCTCTACGATCTCTGCCGCGCCGAAAAATGGCCGGAGGCGATGGCGCTGCAGCGCGAGCTGTGGCGCATCAACGAGGCCTTCGCGCGCTTCAATCTCGCCGCCTGCATCAAGGCCGGATTGCAGATCCAGGGCTATGCGGTCGGCGACCCGGTTCCGCCGCAGGCCGCCTTAAGCGCCGACGACCGCAAGGCCGTCGAGGCGATTTTGGCCGACGTGGCGAAGCTCGAAAAGGCTTGATTTTCCTGCGGAACTTGGGCCGCCCAACCTAATCTTAACGGTTTCTTGCTAATCGGGGCGAATGGCTTCGCCGACGCTCGCATCCCGGCCGCCGCCGGCGCGCAGGGAACCCGCGGCATTGATCGGTTCCGAAGATATTGCGCCGGCGCGCTCGCGACTGGCGGGCATGATCGCGCGCATCAAGGCCATCCTTTCCGAACGCAGCGACTCACGGCTGGCGCAACTGGTCGCCGGAAAAGTGTTCCTGGTGCGCGTCGCCAGCGCCGGCCTGGCGCTGCTCAGCCAGGTGCTGCTGGCGCGCTGGATGGGCTCGTTCGAGTTCGGCATTTATATCTATGCCTGGACCTGGGTGCTGATGATCGGCGCCTTGTCCGACCTCGGCCTGTCGTCGGCGGCGCGGCGCTTCATTCCCGAATATGTCGAACTGAAAACTCTCGACTTGCTGCGCGGATTCTTGAGCGGCAGCCGCTGGCTTTCGATCGCCGTCGCCACCGGCATCGGCGCCGCCGGCGTCGCCGCCGTATGGCTGCTGACGCCCTATCTCGACCATTTCGCCGTGGTGCCGCTTTATCTCGCCTGCATCATCATTCCGATCTACGGCCTGGTGCAGTCGCAGGCCGGCATCGCGCAGTCCTTCGACTGGCCCAATCTCGCGCTGATGCCGTTCTACATCTGGCGCCAGCTCACCATCACCGCGCTGATCGGCGCGGCCTATCTGATCGGCGCGCCGACCGACGCGGTGACCGCGATGATCGTCGCCGCCATCACCACCTGGGCGGTGACCATCGGCCAGATGTTCGTGCTCAACCGCCGCCTCAAAGACAAGGTGCCGGCCGGCCCGCGGCGCTACGAGGTCAAGACCTGGTTCGCCACCTCGATTCCGATCTTCGTGGTGGAAGGTTTCTACCTGCTGCTGACCTACGTCGACATTCTCGCGCTCGAGCATTACCGCTCGCCCGACGAAGTCGCGGTCTATTACGCCGGCGCGCGGCTGCTGGCGATCGTGGCCTTCGTCTATTTCGCCATCGCCGGCGCCACCACGCACAAGTTCACCGAGTATCACGTGTCGGGCGACAGCAAGCGGCTGGCGTCGTTCTTCGCCGAGACCATCAAGTGGACGTTCTGGCCGTCGCTTGCGGTCTGCGCGGCGATCCTGGCGTTCGGCAAGCCGCTGCTCGGGCTGTTCGGCGCGGATTTCGAGAGCGGCTACGACGTAATGTTCATCCTCGCGGTCGGTATGCTGGCGCGCGCCGCGGTCGGCCCGGCGGAGCGGCTGCTCAACATGCTGGGCGAGCGCAAGCAGTGCGCCGCGATCTATGCGGTCGCCTTCGCGATCAATCTGGTTCTCTGCGTGGTGCTGATCCCGCGCATCGGCATCGAAGGCGCGGCGGTCGCGACTTCGACCGCATTGGTGTTCGAATCGATCCTGCTCTACCTGGTCGCCAAGCGGCGGCTGGGCTTCCACGTCTTCATCATGGGTGGCGGGCAGACCTAACCGTCACGCCTTATCCCGCAGCAGCCTTCTGATCACCTTGCCGGTCGTCGTCATCGGCATGTCGTCGATGAAGGCGACTTCGCGCGGGTATTCGTGGCCGGACAACCGCCTTTTGACGAAGTCCTGAATTTCGGCGGCAAGCACGTCGGATGGCGCGAAGTCCTTCTTGAGCACGATAAAGGCCTTGACGATTTCGGTGCGCAACGGATCGGGCTTGCCGACCGCGGCGGCGAGCGCCACCGCCGGATGGCGGATCAGGCAATCCTCGATCTCGCCCGGCCCGATGCGGAAGCCGGACGACGTTATCACGTCGTCGTCGCGGCCGACGAAAGTGAAATAGCCATCCTCGTCCACCACGCCCTGGTCGCCGGTGGTCATCCAGTCGCCGATGAATTTGTCGCGCGTTGCCTGCGGCTTGCCCCAATATTCCAGGAACATCACAGGGTCGGGGCGCTGTACGGCAATTTGCCCGACCTCGCCGGCTTTGAGCGGAACGCCGTCGGGGCCGATCACCGCGACGGCATGGCCGGGCACCGGCTTGCCCATGGCGCCGGCGCGCAACATACCGAGCTGTGCGCAGGAGCCCAGCACCAGGTTGCATTCGGTCTGGCCGTAGAATTCGTTGATGGTGAGATCGAAGGCCTGCTTGCCCCATTCCAGCGCTTCGACGCCGAGCGATTCGCCGCCCGAGGCGATGCTGCGCAGCTTGAAATCATAGCGCCCGCGCGGGCTCGGCGCCGCCCGCATCATGCGCAGCGCGGTCGGCGGAATGAACGCATTGCGCACGCCCGCCGTCTGCATCAGCGCGAAGGCCTCGTCCGGATCGAATTTTTCGAATTTGCGCGCCACCACCGCGACGCCGTGATGCAGGCTCGGCAACAGCACGTCGAGCAGCCCGCCGGCCCAGGCCCAGTCGGCCGGCGTCCAGAAGCGGTCGCCGCCTTGCGGAAACGGATAATGCGGCAGTTCGGCGCCGGGCAGATGACCGAGCAAAACACGATGGGCGTGCAACGCGCCTTTCGGCTGGCCCGTCGTCCCTGATGTGTAGATCATCATCGCCGGATCGTCGGCGGCGGTATCGACGGCTGCGAAATCGGACGACGCGCGCGCCAGCAAATCGGGAAAACTGCCGGCGCCGTCCGCCTCGCCGTCGATCGACAGTACGCAGGTGAGTTCGGGCGCTTCGCCACGCACTTGCGCGAGCTTGCCTAGACCCTGCGCGTTGGTCAGCAGCGCCTTGGCGCCGGAATTCTGCAGCCGGTAGGACAGCGCGTCGGGCCCGAACAGAATCGCGATCGGCAGCGCGACGGCGCCGAGCTTGTAGATCGCGACATGGGCGGCCGCCACTTCCGGCGCCTGCGGCAGAAAAATAGCGACGCGGTCGCCACGCGCCACGCCCTGCGCACGCAGCACGTTGGCGAGGCGGTTGGAAGTCTCGCGCAGCCAGCCAAAGCTGATGGCGTCTTCGCGGCCGTCGGGATGGACATGCAGAATGGCGAGGCGGCCGGGATCAAGCGCCGCCCATTTGTCGCAGACGTCGACGCCAATGTTGTAGCGCGCCGGAATCTCCCAGCGGAATTGGCGGTAGAGTTGATCGTAGTCGCGAACGGCACCCGGCATGGCGGCGGCAGGCTAGTTTGGGACGCACATAAGGTCCAGGGCGGCGTCCGTCACGACACGCGGGCGTTCGACCGCGCTCGCTTGGGCCGGCCCGCCACCGCGGACACGCCGACCGGCGCAATCGACAGCAAGCTCCGCAACGGCGTTCGCGACTTGACCAGATCGCCGAGCGAGTATTCGTCGAGCACGTCGAGGAAGGCGGTGCCTGCCCGCGCCAGCGCGCGGCGCAGCACGCAGCATGGCTTGATCGCGCACGGCCCATCGATCGGCTTGAAACAGGGCACCAGCGCCATGTCCGGCTCAGTATAACGGACGACATCGCCCAGCTTGATCTCGGCGACCGGCTTCGCCAGCCGCAGGCCGCCGCCCCGGCCGCGCACGGTATCGACATAACCCGCCATGCCCAATTGATGGGCCACCTTCATCAGGTGATTTTTTGAAATGCCGTAGCTGCCGGCGACCTCGGCGATAGTCGCCAGCCCGTCATCCTTAACCGCCAGATACATCAACAGGCGCAACGCGTAGTCGGTATAGACGGTCAGGCGCATGCATGGCTCCTGCGGCGGAATGACATAACATGTATATTTGATATTGCTTTGATGCAAGCGCGGTGTAAGATGCATTGCATATACATGTTAACGGGAGGCCCGCATGGGCAATTCCACGACCATTGGCACGGTTCTGGCGCGGCTGTTTCTGTTTCCGGGCGATCTGGCCTGCGATGCCGTCGGCCTCGACCGCGCCGATAAGCGCGAACTGGTGCGCATGCTGGTCAATTCGCTGGTCTGGATCGTCGTCGGCATGCTGGTCGTCGCCTTCGTGACGTGATGGGTCCTGCGATGCAAAGCTCCGCGGCCATCGACCGCGTTTCGGAGGACGCGATCCGGCGCCTGGTCGACGAATTTTACGTCAAGGTCCGCGCCGATGCAGAACTTGGGCCGATTTTCGCCCGCGCCATTCCCGGCGACTGGGGGCCGCATCTCGCCACCATGCGCAATTTCTGGTCTTCGGTGATGCTGACCAGCGGACGATACAAGGGAAATCCTGTCGCCGTGCACGGCCGCGTCGCGGGCATCGAGATCGACATGTTCGACCGCTGGCTCGCGCTGTTCGAAGAGACCTGCAACGAGCTGTTCGAACCAAATCTGGCCGATACGTTTCGGACCAAGGCCTTGCGTATCGCCGAGAGCCTCAAACTCTCGCTGTTCTACCGGCCGGACCGGCCATGGCCGCGAGGCGCGGCATGACCTTCGTCGTCAACGACAAATGCATCAAGTGCAAATACATGGATTGCGTGGAAGTGTGTCCGGTGGACTGTTTCTACGAAGGCGAGAACATGCTCGTCATTCATCCCGACGAATGCATCGATTGCGGCGTATGCGAACCGGAATGCCCGGCCGATGCGATCAAGCCCGATACCGAACCGGGACTGGAGAAATGGCTCAAGCTTAATGCCGAATACGCAACGCGCTGGCCCAACATCACGGTCAAACGCGACGCCCCGCCCGACGCCAAGGACTGGGACGGCGTGCCGGAAAAGTTCCAAAAGTTTTTTTCGCCGGAACCCGGGCAAGGAGACTGATCGCGGATTAATCGCCAGCGCGCGATTTTCATCGCCGGACACAAGGGGCGTGGCGATTCTCGCGCTGTTGCCGGCCCGGGCGATGTACTAGAATTGCCTTCGCAAAGCCGGAGGAAACCCATGACGAAACTTCTGATTGCGGCCGCCGCGCTCGCCTTGCTGGCGGCATTCAACGTCCCGTCCGCCAGAGCCGAGATCGAATATCCCTGGTGCGCCTATTATGGCCACTTCGGCACCCAGGCGACGAATTGCGGGTTCACCAGCTACCGCCAATGCATGGCGACCGTCAGCGGCATCGGCGGCTACTGTGACCGCAATCCGCGTTATCGCGCCAAACGGCCGCGCCGCTAATTTTTCTTGTCGTCCGGCTCGGCCAGGATCAACGCCCAATACACTTTGTATTTCGAGCGCGGCGTATAGACCGCGGCGATGCCCATACGGGTGGCGCCCTTGAGCAGCATGTTGGCCTTGTGCGGCGGCGAATTGCGCCAGCCGGAAAACGCCTCGGCCAGCGTGTGATAGCCGGCGCTGATGTTCTCGGCCGCGGTCTTGGCATCGTAGCCCGAGGCTTTTAGCCGCACGACGAACGGCTTGCCGGCGTTGTGGTCGAGTTTGTCGCGCTGCGCCATCACGGACGCCTGCGCTTGTGCGAGCCGGGTCAGCTCGGGATCGAGCGTCACCGCCTGGCAGCCCGTTGTTGGCGCGGTAGCCGGAGATCATCGACGCGGCGGCGGCATCGTCGAGCACGGCGCCGGGCTGCGCCATACTGCGATAGAAACTCGGCTCGCTCTTGGGCACATAATTGTCGCCGGCGCAGCCGGCGAGCGCGAGCGCCGCCAGCACAGCCAAGGCCGTACCCATGAGCGGACCTGAAAGCTTCATCGACCATCTCCGAATCGAATTCCGGCGTTCACGATTGCCCCCAGACCGTGGCCGAACGGTGATGGAACCGGCCGGCCGTTCGGCCCGTATCGCGATACAAGAAACCAGGCACCGCACCACTAGCGCTTGCCCACCGGGGTCAACTACCATTCAGCCCAACAACAAGCCGTTAAACGACCGCCTAGGGAGACCTAAATCAATGTCCAGCCAACCGGCCGCACGAACGCCGGGCGCGACACGCGCCGCAGCGGGTGAGTATATTTTCGACCTCGGTACGGTCGAAAAGATCATGGGCGGGCCCGACTACTCGACCGCGCACGGCCCCTGCGTCGAAGGCGACCGCATGATCGTCGGCCTGATGCGCATGAAGGCCGGCACCGGCGCCGAGCCGCATTCACACCCGAACGAGCAGTGGATCTACATCATGGAGGGGACCTTCCGCGCCACCATCGGCGGCAAGCGGATCGATGCCAAGCCCGGCTCGGTGATCTACATCCCGGCCAACACCATCCACGACGGCCGGGCCAGCCCGGACGGCGACGTGGTATTTTTCACGTGCAAGGATGCTTCGCATAGTCTGCACGGGATTAAAGTCACCTGACGGCAAGCGCACGTGGGGGAAGAACCCGCGGCCTTGAGCACACAATTACCAATATTGGGAGGATACCGATGAAACGTCTAAGCCTGCTATCCGCTGCCTGCCTCGCTACGACCCTCGCCGCAACCTTTGCCTTCGGCGTGGCCACCGCCTCGGCTCAGGACAAATATCCGAGCCACCCGGTCAAGGTGATCGTGCCTTATGCGCCCGGCGGCGCCACGGACATCACCGCGCGCATCGTCGGCGACGCATTCCAGAAGATCACCGGACAGAGCTTCGTGGTCATCAACAAGCCGGGCGCCTTCGGCATGCTGGCGATCGACGAAATGGTGAAGTCTGCACCCGACGGCTACACGCTGATGGTCGGCAACGTTTCGACCAACGCCATCACGCCGATTCTCTACGCCAAGAAAATGAACTCGGATTACCTGAAAACGCGTGACCGCGGTGACCAACCTGGTCGATGTGCCGGCGTTCCTGCTGGTGACGACGGCCAACGATTTCCCGGTCAAAACGGTGCCCGAGCTGGTCGCCTATGCGAAGAAAAATCCGGGCAAGGTCCGCTACGGCACCGTCGGCGTCGGCTCATATCCGCACTATGACATGGCCTATTTCGCCAAGCGCGCCGGCGATCTCGATATGGCCAGCCTGCCGAACAAGAACGGCGCCTCCGGTGTCATTCAAGACCTGTTGCGCGGCGACATCCAGGCCGCCTTCCTCAACACCGGCAGCGCCGCCGGCATGGTGCACGCCAACAAGTTCCGCGCGCTCGCGGTCGTCAACCATACGCGCCTGGCGGAATACCCGAACATTCCGACCATGAAGGAAGTCGGTTACCCGGACGTCGGCACCATTGCCTGGAACGGGTTGTTCGCGCCGGCGGGAACGCCGAAGCCGGTGCTCGACGCGATCTATGCCATCGTAGCGAAAGCGCTGGCATCGCCCGACGTGCAGGAAAAATTCAAGAAGCAGAACTACAACATCGTGCCGAGCAAGTCGGTGGCCGACGCGCAAAGCTGGCTCGCCAATGAGATGAAGCATTGGACGACGATCACCAAAGCGGTAAAGATCGACGTGCCGCAGTGACCTAACTTCCCTCTCCCCGTTTTACGGGGAGAGGGAGCCAAGCGCGGTTTCAGTTTTTCTTCTGCAACGCCTGCCAGATCCGGTCCGGCGTTGCCGGCATGTCGAGCGCGGCGCCTTTCGGCAGTGCGTCGAGGATCGCATTGATCAGCGCCGGCGGCGCCGCGGTTGTGCCGGCCTCGCCGGTACCCTTGACGCCGAGCGGATTGGTCTTGCAGGCGACGGCGAAATGCTGGACCCGTCATCGCCGGCATGTTGTGCGGCGCGCGGCATGGCGTAGTCCATGAACGAACCCGACACCAACTGGCCGCCGGCGTCGTAGACCGTGTTCTCGGTCAGCGCCTGGCCGAGCCCCTGCGCCACGCCGCCGTGGATCTGGCCTTCGACGATCACGTCGTCGAGCACGTTGCCGCTGTCGCCGACCGCGACGTAGGAGACGATCTCCAGCGCGCCGGTATCGGGATCGATTTCGACCTCGGCAACGTGGCAGCCGTTTGGAAACGACGGCGGCAGTTTGACCGAGGCCTGCGTGTCGAGACTTTCCGGGATCACGCCGCTGCGCGCCAGTTCCGCGGCGCGTTCGGCGACGTCGAACAGCGACACTTCGCGCGCGGTGCCGCGCACCGAAAACTTGCCCTCGCGATAATCGACGTCGGTTTCGGCCGCCTGCAGCAGCATGGCGGCGACGCGCTTGCCCTTCTCGATGACCAGATCGGCGCTGCGCGCGATGGCGCCGCCGGTCATCATGGCCGAGCGCGAGGCGACCGCGCCAAATCCGGGAACGTCGCGCACCGAATCGCCGGATTGCAGCGTCACCGCCGCCGGATCGATGCCGAGGCGCCGCGCCGCCACTTTGGGGAATACGGTCGGATGGCCCTGCCCGCTGCCGCCGGCGCCGACGCTGACGTTCACCTTGTGCCCGCCGGGGAAGGTGATGCGCGCGGCTTCCTCGGGAAAGGCGCCGGCGATCTCCAGGTAGCAGCCGATGCCGATGCCGCGCAGTTTGCCCTGCTTTTTCGCTGCCTTCTTGCGCGCGGCAAAGCCGGCATAGTCGGCGAGCGTCAACGCGCGCTCGAACGCGCCGGGAAAGTCGCCGCTGTCGTAATTATTGCCGAAGGGCGTGGTGTAGGGAATTTTGTCGGGCGCGATCAGATTGCGCCGGCGCAATTCGGCGGCATCGATGCCGGTCTGATCGGCCGCGGCATCGATGACGCGCTCCATCAGATAGCTCGCCTCCGGGCGTCCGGCGCCGCGATAGGGGCCGGTCGGCAGCGTATTGGTGAACACGCAGCGGCTGTTCAGCTGGGCGTGCGGAATATCATAGACCGTCGGCAGGCAGCCGGAGACGTGCGTGGTGACGACGAAATGCGCGACCCCGGTAAAATAGGCGCCCATGTTGCCGAGGCAGTTCACGCGCAGGCCGAGGAAGCGGCCGCGCTTGCTGAGCGCGAGCTCGGCGGTCCAGAACGAATCGCGGCCCTGATTGTCGGTGACGAAGGCTTCCGAACGGGTCGAGACCCAATGCACCGGCCGCTTGAGTTCGCGCGCGGCATGCAGCATCGCGACATATTCCGGATAGAGCGAACCCTTCATGCCGAAGGCGCCGCCGACATCGTCTTGCAGAACGCGCAGGTCCTCCGGCTTGATGTTCATGGCGCCGGCGACATTGCCGCGCATGCTGCCGACCGCTTGCGTACCGCAGCGCAGCGTGAATTGCTTCTTGTCGGCATCGTAGCTCGCGCTCGCCGAGCGCGGCTCGAGCGAAGCGACCACCAGCCGCTGGTTGACCAGTTCGACGCGCACCACGTGCGCCGCGTCCTTGAAGGCGCGATCGAGCGCGGCCTGTTTCTTTCCGTCGGCATCGGCGGGCGCGGTCCAGTCGAAGCCGATATTGCCGGGGGCATCCGGCCAAAGCTGCGGCGCGCCGGGCAAAATGGCGGCGCGTATGTCGGTGACCGGCGTCTGCGGTTCATAGTCTACAACCACCATGTCGGCAGCGTCCTGCGCCGCCGCCGCGCTTGACGCGACCACCATCGCCACCGGCTCGCCGACATGCATGACCCGCTCGCCAGCCAGCACCGGGCGATGCGGCGACACCGCCACCTTGCCGCCGCGGCCGGGGATCGGATGCGGATGCGAGATGGAATGGTAGTGCGACGCTTCGAGATCGGCGGCGGTCAACACCGCGACCACGCCGGGCGCGGATTTCGCCGCCGCGGTATCGATGCGGGCGATCTTGGCGAAGGCATGCGGCGAGCGCACGAAATACGCGGCCAATGCGCCGTCGGGTTTCACGTCGTCGCCGAAGCGTCCCTGCCCGCGCACCAGCGCGTCATCCTCGACGCGGCCGGTCCAGGCGGAATAGTCGGTGTTACGAGCGACGGTCGGCTGATCCATGGTGAACTCCGGCGGCGGGAAACAATTAGAGCTTGCGTTCGGCGATGCCGGCCTTGGCGTAGAGCTCGTTGATGTGCTCCTTCACGCTTTGCTTCGGCTCGGCATCGGACTCATGCGCCCAGCCGACTTTGGCGCGGGCATATTGCGCCATCACCTCGTCCTGCTGCGAGGTGCCGCCGCTGATGCCGTAGGCGCCAACCATTTCACTGCCGCGAAACACCGGCGCACCGCCGCCGGACGCGGCGATCTTGCCGTTGGTCATGGCGGCGAGGCTGATCAGCAATTGCGGATTGCGCTCCTTGAACCATTGCTGGATCACCAGCCCGTCGGGGAAGCGCGGGCTCATCGAGCGGAACGCGGCGACCGTATAGGCCTTGGCGATGGCCGTATCCGGGGTGATGAAGCCGGCCTCATCCATGCGCTCGAGCGCGATCAGGTGGCCTTCGGGCCCGACCACGGCGATCGAGACCGGCACGCCCATTTCCTCGGCTTTTTCGACCACCGCCTTGATGAATTCACGGCACTCGACCGCCCGCAACTTCGACATCCGCTTCGTCCCCGTCTTCACACATTGTTAATTGTTCGGTCACCCGACATTAACCGCAAAACAACCGATAGGGGAATAGCGTGCGGCGTATTGCGGAAAAAGCGATGGCCAAAGATACACCTGAACTCGCCACGCGTTACGATCTGCGGCTGCTCGCGCTGACGGGCGGCCTGTGCTTTCCCGCGAGCTTCGTGCTGTTCTACACCGTCCTGCCGGTGGGTGCGTGGGCGGCTTCGGCGCCCGCGCTCATGATCGCGGTCTTCGCCGCCGCGCTGACGACCATGCTGGCGATGGCGTTCATCGGTGCCGTGCTGGCCCGCCGAATGCAAGAGCACAATCAGAGCATGCGGATCGCGCTCAACAACATGGCGCAGGGACTGTGCATGTTCGACCGCAACGAACGCCTGGTGGTCTGCAACCGGCGCTACATGGAGATGTACGCCCTGCCGGCCGACGTCGTAAAACCCGGCAGCACCCTGGCGAGCCTGCTGCAATTCCGTATCACCAAGGGTACCTTTTCGCGCGACCCCGAGCAGTACCGGAAGCAATTACTCGACGCCATACGCAGTGGCGTCACCACCCACACGGAAGTCAAATCCGTCGACGGCCGCACAATCGCCGTCACCAACCGGCCGATGGCCGGCGGCGGCTGGGTGGCGAGCTCACGACGATATCACCGACCGGCGCGACGCCGAGCGTGAACGCGCCGCGATGCAGCAGCAGCAGCAGCAACGCAACCTGATCGAACAGGCGATCGCGGTCTTCCGCCAGCGCGTCGAAGACCAATTGCGCACGGTGACCGAAGGCGCGATGGCGATGCGCACCACCGCCGCCACACTGCTCGGCAATTCCGGCCAGACTTCAAAAAGCGCCGAAGGCGCGGTGGCGGCCTCGAACGAAGCATCGGCGAACGTGGAAACCGCCGCGGTCGCCGCCGACGAATTGACCGGCTCGATCAGCGAGATCGGCCGTCAACTTAGTCTTACCACCGACGTGGTGCGCGCCGCGGTCGTCGAGGCGCAGGACACCAATCGGCAGATCGCGGCGCTGGCACAAGCCGCGCAGAAAATCGGCGACGTGATCAAGCTGATCCGCACCATCGCCGGGCAAACCAATTTGTTGGCGCTCAATGCCACCATCGAGGCCGCCCGCGCCGGCGAAGCCGGCAAGGGCTTTGCGGTGGTGGCATCGGAAGTCAAATCGCTGGCGGTGCAGACCGCCAAGGCGACCGAGGATATTGCAAAGCTGATCATGTCGGTGCAGGCGGCGACCGGCGGCGCGGTGGCGGCGATCGGCCGCATCGCGGGCCGCATGCAGGAAATCGACAGTTGCGCGTCCGCCGTATCGACCGCCGTCGAGGAACAGAACGCCGCGACCGCCGAGATTTCGCAGAATGTGGCGGGCGCCTCCGGCGGCGCCAAGCTGGTGGTGGGCGCGCTGATCGAGGTCGCCGACGCCGCGACCGAGACCCGCCAGTCGGCGGAAAGCGTGCTCACGGCTTCGCAGGCGGTGGAAGCCGCCGCGGCCGAGCTGCGTCACGAGGTCGAGGGCTTTCTGGCGCAGGTCGCGGCGTAGCCTGCTTACGCAAACACGCCGCTCAGCCAATAAAACAGCGCGGCGATGACCGCGGTCGCCGGGATCGTGATGATCCAGGCGACAACGATATTGTTGGCGACGCTCCAGCGCACCGCCTGCATCCGGCGCGCCGCGCCGACGCCGATGATGGCGCCGGTGATGGTGTGGGTGGTCGACACCGGAATCCCGAGCCAGGTCGCGGCAAACAACGTCGCCGCGCCGCCGGCCTCGGCGCAAAAGCCCTGCATCGGCGTGAGCCGGGTGATCTTCGAGCCCATGGTCTTCACGATGCGCCAGCCGCCGATCAGCGTGCCGAGCGCCATGGCGATCTGGCAGGCGATCACCACCCAGAACGGGACGTGGAATTCAGCCCCGAGTTGGCCTTGCGAATAAAGCAGCACGGCGATGATACCCATGGTCTTCTGCGCATCGTTGCCGCCATGGCCGAGCGAATAGAGCGAGGCGGAAATGAATTGCAGATGACGAAACGACCGGTCGACGGCGAACGGCGTCCTGCGCACCAGAAGCCACGACAACGCCAGCACCAATAATATTGCCAGCAGAAAGCCGATCAGCGGCGAGCCGACAATCGCTATTGTGGTCGGCAGCAGGCCCTTCCAGACGATGGCGCCGACGCCGGCTTTCGCCATGCCGGCGCCGACCAGTCCGCCGACCAGCGCGTGCGAACTGCTCGACGGAATGCCGAGCCCCCAGGTGATCAGGTTCCACAGGATCGCGCCCATCAGCGCGCCGAACACCACGCGCGGATCGACGACGGCAGCCGAAATGATTCCGGTGCCGAGCGTATTGGCCACATGCAGGCCGAAAAACAGGAAGGCGATGAAGTTGAAGAACGCCGCCCATGCCACCGCATATTGCGGCGGCAGCACGCGGGTGGAAACGATCGTCGCGATCGAATTGGCGGCGTCGTGCAGCCCGTTCAGGAAATCGAACGCGAGCGCGACCGCGATCAGGCCGAACAGCACCGGCAGAGACAACACGGCGTCCATCTTGGCTTGGTTCCGAAGCGGTTAACTAGACATGCTCGATGACGATGCCGTGCAGGACATTGGCAACGTCGTCGAAGCGATCCACGACTTTTTCCAAATGATCGTAAACTTCATTGCCGACGAAGAAGCCCATCGGGTTGGTGTCGACGTGGTCCAGATAGAGCTTTCTCAGGCCGATGTCGTGCAATTCGTCGGCGCGGCCTTCCAGCGCCGAGATCTGCGCGGTCATGTCGCTGATATGCACGGCCTCCGAGCTGATCGAACGCAGCAGCGGCACGGCTTCCTTGACCAGCTGCGCGCATTTCACGATCGCGTCGGCCATTTCCTTCATCTGCGGCGTGAATTCGGTGACGTCGAACAGCTTGATGCCCTTGGCGGTCTTCTGCATCTGGTCGATGGAGTTATCCATCGAGGTGATCAGGTCGCGGATATTGCCGCGGTCGAACGGCGTGATGAAGGTGCGGCGCACCGCGATCAGCACCTCGCGGGTGACGTCGTCGGCGTCCTGCTCGCGGTCCATCACGATCTGGTAGTTGCGCGCCAGGGCCTCGCCGCCCTCCAGCATGGCGCGTAGCGCCTCGGCGCCGGCCAGCACGGCCTCGGAATGGCGCGCGAACAGATCGAAGAACCGCTCCTCCTTCGGCAACAAAGCCTGAAACCAGCGCATCATGGCAGACCCCCACCGAATCGGTTCGTGTCCCGCCGTCAAGCTAGTCCGTCGCCGGGCCAATCCGAAATAAGCTCGCCGACGGCTGTGGAACAATGGGTACAAGTCGAAAAAGCCATTGCATTTTCGCCCTCTCAAAATCCACGAAACAAGCTCCGAAACTGAGACATGGACTGCAATCCCGCGCGCAAGTTTTGCTGCAACGGCCGGCGCGGTCGGCTAGTTTGCGAAACCAACGGGATGCAAGGCGGTATTCAAGGCGGGGACGGGAATGCGGTTAGGCTACTTCACGATGCCGGTTCACCCGATGGGGCGGGATTGGTCGCAAACCCTGCGCGAGGATCGCGAGGCGATTATCCTGGCCGACAAACTGGGCTTCTACGACGCCTTTGTCGGCGAGCACCTGACCGACGCCTGCGAGACCGTCACCAACAGCACGCTGTTCAACGCCACGCTGATCCACGACACCAAGACCATCAAACTCGCCTCAGGCACCAGCAATCTGTCGCAGATCCACCCGGTGGTGATCGCGGCCAATGCGGCGATGTTCGATCATCTGTCGCAAGGCCGCTTTATTTTCGGCGTCAGCGCCGGCGCCCTGACGTCGGACGCCGAAGCGCTCGGCATTCTCGACGAGGACCGCAACAAGATCTTCGCCGATGCGATCGACGTCATCCTGGCGATCTGGGAGCGCGATCCGCCCTATAACATCGATTTTCCGGACAACCGCTTCAAGGTCTCGATCAACCGGACCGCATCGCTGGAGCTTGGCATCGGCTATTTGCACAAGCCATTCCAGAAGCCGCGGCCGGAAATCGTCGGCACGGTGGTGGCGCCGTTCTCGCCGGGCGTCGTGCTGATGGGCAAGCGCGACTTCCATCCGCTGTCGGCGAACTTCCTCTTGGCCAACCATCTCAAATCGCACTGGTCGAACTACGCCAAGGGCAAGGCCGAGGCCGGCGCCAAGGCCGACGTCGCCGACTGGCGCATCGCGCGCACGATCTTCGTCGCCGACGACGACAAGACCGCGCTGCGTTACGGCCGCGAGGACGCCAACAGCCCCTACCGGTTCTATTTCGAACAGATGGGCGCCAAGATGAAGCGCGGCAAGCGGCTCTACGTGTTCAAGAGCCACAAGGAACAGCCGGACGAGGAAATCACCCACGACTTCATCATGGACCACTGCGTCATCCACGGCACCGTCAACAAGGTGGTCGATGCGATCCTGGCGCTGCACGAACAGACCGGCGATTTCGGCGAGTTGGTCTATGCCGGCATGGACTGGGTCGATCCGGCTTTGGCCAAGCGCTCGATGACCTTGCTGGCCGAGCAGGTCATGCCGCGGGTCAATGAGGCGATCGGCAAGTCGGCCAAGATTATGCCGGCGTAAGACCGCGGCGGAGTAAAGGTCGCGGCCACCAGCGTCACGAACCGCCATCGCGCGCGCCTTCTTCGCAGACCATCCACCGCAATACAGGCCGCCACATAGCGATCCGGCCGCAGCAGGATCACGTGATCGTTGAAGCGGGCGAGGCGCGGACCGCCGGCATCCCGCGGCATCTTAACGACACGCGCGTCGAGCTTGCTCCAAGGCTCGCCGGCGAGCATTGCTGATACGGCCTCGGCGCGCGGGCTGCGGACGACAAACGCAAAGCCGGGTCCCAACAGGTCATCCAGCAGCACCCCATCAATGCGCGGCTGCGGAAACAACCGGCCGACCAAAGTATGCCGTTTGCCCACGCCGTCCGGCACAATGAAGCCGTCGCTAAAACGCGGCGGCGGCTTGAATTTCATCTGCGCGATGTAGTCCCGCGCCGCGGGATACAGCGACAGCACGCGGAACATGGTTTCGATCGCCCAGGCCGCCGCCGCATTGGGCGGCGCCAGCACGCGGCCGATATTGAGCGCGAATTCGATCATGGCCCAGGCGTGATCGCGGCGCTCGCGTTCGTAACTGTCGAGCAGACCCGCGCCCAGGCTGCCGCGCGTCACCGCGGCGAGCTTCCAGGCCAGGTTATTGGCGTCGCGCAAACCGCTGTTCATGCCCTGCCCGGCGAACGGCGGCGTCAGATGCGCGGCGTCGCCGGCCAGAAATACGCGGCCCTGCCGCCAGCGATCCGCCAGCCGGGCGTGAAACGTATAGACCACGGTGCGCACGATCTTGCTTTGCGGCGCGGCCTCGTGCGTCTGCATCAGGCGCTTGACCGTCGCTGGCGCCAGCATCTCTTCGTCGGATTCATGACCGAAGAGCATGAATTCGTAGCGGCGCGTATTGTCCGGCCCCGGCAGCGCGATGCAGGGCCGCCGTGGATTCGAAAACACCTTGGTGTGCGGCGAGGCCGACGGCGAATTTTCCAGATCGACAATCAGCCAGCGCTCGCGGAACGTCGAGCCGCTCATGGCTATGCCGAGCGCCCGGCGCACGTTGCTCGAGGCGCCGTCGCAGGCGACCAGATAATCGCAGGTCAGTTCGACCTCGCCGCCCCAAGGATCGCCGGCGCGCAAGGCGACGCCATCGGACGCTTGCTCGAACGATTTGAGCTCGTGCCGAAACGCCGGCGTGACATGCGGGAAGCGCGCGAGCGCCTCGCGCAATTGCCGCTCCAGGATCGGCTGACGAAACGCGTTGCGGCGCGGAAATCCGAACGGCTGTTCGGTCGGCTGCACCTTGGCGAAACAGCGCCCGGCCGCCGAATAATAATGCGAGCCGTAGCCGGCGACGGTTTGCGCCATCACCTCCGCGACCACGCCGGCCGCCTGCATGGTGCGCAGCAATTCGTCGTCGATCGAAACCGCGCGCGGCTCGTGCACGGTCTCGGCGTTGCGCTCGAGCACGACACATTCGACGCCATAGACGCCGAGCAGATTGGCCAGCGTCAGCCCGGTCGGGCCGGCGCCGACAATCGCGATGGGGTAATGACGTCGGATGTCGGCCAAGGTCCGTCAGCCGCCATGCATCATGCGCAACACGATGCCGGCCAGCGCGCCGAGCAGCAGCGCGCCTGACGCGATACCTCTGGACGAAGAAACCGCGATGGCGCTTCTCGGCGTCCTCGCTATAGCCGCGAATATAGAGCAGGCGGCCGACGATCCAGACCAGCCCCAGCACCGCCGCGCCCCAGTCGCTGACATAGAGCGCAAACAGCCACAGCAGCGGCAGAAAGATCGGCATCCATTCCAGCGTGTTCTGCTGCACGCGGAACACCCGCTCGAAATCGGTGTGGCCGGAGGTCGCCGGCACCACCACGCCGAATTTCTGCCGGGCGTTGGCGACCGCCAGACCGGTCCAGAAATACAGTGCCACGGCCAAAAGCGTGACGAGCGCGGTATAGTTCGGCATGTTCAGCAGACCTTACGGTTGGAAATTCCTACACCGACAACGGATCGGTGCCGAGGTCGCGGTATAGACCATGCTTGGCGCCTTGGGTAAATGACGTGTCCTGGTCGAGTTCTATCGCCACCGACCGCACACGCTGGGCCTGCGGATCGGTCGCCGGCACCGGCCCGCCCTCCGCCGCCGATCTGGCGGCGCTCAGCAGCGCCTTGCGCGTCATGACGATACCTGAGTCGGTCGCGCACAGATGCTCCTTGGTGCGGTCCTGGATCGCACCCATGCTTTCCTGGATCGAAGCGTCCTGCATGGCGATGCCGTCGACGCCGGTCGAGGAATGGCCGTGGCGCTGCGCCTCGCGGTCCATCAAATAGTTGTTGCCCTTGTTGGCGAGCGGAATGAAAGTTCCGGGCACGTATTTGACGTGGATGCCCTCGCCGTCCTGCATTGCCGAGATTTCCGATTTCGTCAGCGCGCGCTTGGGATGGTAGTTGATGCTCCAGGCCCAGCAGGTCTCGTCGTCGATCGGGACCCAGGCGTGCGCGCCGAGCGGATGGCCCGCGCGCGGCGGAATGATCGAATACCACGGCATGATCCACGGCGTGATGCGCCAGTAATATTTGCCGGCCTCGCCATTGCGCCGCGCGCCGATCAAAAGACCGCCGGGAAATTCCTCGACCTCGAACAGCGGCATGCGGTCATCTTCGTTGTACTTGTTGGCCTTCGAGCCCTTGAACAACGGATCCTTGTTGAGCTCCGAGCCGTGCAGCCATGACACGTGGCTGGAATCGATGCCGCCTTCCATCGCCTGCAGGTAATTGCATTCCTGCAAGCGCTTGGAGACGAAGCGCTGCTCGGGCGCGACGTCGGTCCATTCCAGCGCAGGCTCCGGCGGCTGCAATTCCTTCGGGCCGAGATAGGCCCAGACCATCCCGGCCTTCTCGATGCAGGGATAGGATTTCAATTTGATGTGCTTGCGGAAGCCGCTCTCCTCGGGCTCCGAAGGCAGATCGGTGCATTGCCCGGTCACGTCGTATTTCCAGCCGTGATAGGGGCAGCGCAGCCCGCATTCCTCGTTCTGGCCGAACCACAGCGACACGCCGCGATGGGCGCAGAACTCGTCGAGCAGGCCGATCTGGCCTTTGCTGTCGCGGAAGCAGACCAAATGCTCGCCCATCAGCTTGACGCGGACCGGCGGACAATCCGGCGCGGGGATTTCGCTCGCCAACAGGAACGGCGCCCAATAGCGCCGCAGCAATTTGCCCATATGCGTGCCGGGGCCGATACGGCTGAGCAGGTCGTTTTGTTCACGCGACATCATGGCGGACGTTTCCCTGATAGTTTGTTATTCTTGGCCGGCCATTATAGGCCGCAACGCTTGCCGGGGAAGACGATATGCCATTGCCGCGAATCGCGATAGCCACCGGCGACCCGGCCGGGCATCGGCCCGGAGATCGCGCTCAAGGCCGCGCTCGATCGCGCGCGTTACGCGCGTTGTGCCGGCCTCTTCTGGTCGGCGACCCGGCGGCGGTCGCATTGCATGCGCAGGCCGCCGGGCTCGCGCCGAAGCTGCATGTGATTGCGCAAGCCGGCCAGGCCGACTGGTCGAACGGCGCGGTCAACCTGCTCGACGCCGGCGATGGCGCCAATACGCCGGTGAAATTCGGCATCGTCGATGCATCTTACGGCCGCGCCTCGCTGGCCAGCGCCCGGCGGGCGATAAAGGCTGCGCTCGCCGGCGATGTCGACGCGGTGGTGGCGGCGCCGCAGACCGAACGCTCGATCGCCGCCGCCGACATCGCCTTCGACGGCTATCCGTCGTTCGTGGCGCGCGAAACCGGCACGCCGGTCAACGACGTCTATCTGATGATCTGCTTCGACGACGCCCGCATCGTTCACGCCACGCTGCATGTCAGCGTGCGCGCGGCGGTGGACTTGATCACGCAGGAGCACGTCGAGCGGGTAATCCGCGTCACCGACGCCGCGCTGAAAAAGCTCGGCATCGCGCGGCCGAGGATTTTCGTCGGCGGCCTCAATCCGCATGCCGGCGAAGAAGGCATGTTCGGGGCGGAGGAGATCGAGATCATCATCCCCGCCATCGCGCGCGCGGCGCAAGACGGCATCGACGTTACCGGCCCGTTCGGCGCCGACACCATGTTCCGCAAGAAGGGCTGCGACGCCTACATTGTCATGCTGCACGACCAGGGCCACATCGCCGCCAAGCTCTTGGCCTTCAACCGCACCGCCGGCCTGTCGATCGGCTCGCCGATTTTATTTTCGTCCGTGGCCCATGGCAGCGCCCACGACATCGCCGGCAAAGGCCTGGGCGATCCCGGCGCCATGATCGAGGCGATCACGCGATTGGCGAGGATCAAGGCAGGCAAATTGAGCCGCTGGTCCCCGCCTTCGCAGGGATGGGGGTACCGGCCTTAGCGCACCGGTGGCAGCGGCGACGAAGAGACGGCGGTTCCGGCGGCGTTGGTCTTGGGCGGCGGCGCCATCGGATTGTCCGGGGCGCCGGCAGCCGCACTGCCGGTATTGGCCGCGGTGTTTTCCGGCGGTTTGCCCGGCAGCACGACGACGCGGCTGCCGACCTGCACGCGGCTGAACAGATCCTCGATGTCTTCGTTGAGCAGCCGGATGCAGCCGGACGAAACCGTCTGCCCGATGGTCGAGGGCTGGTTGGTGCCGTGGATGCGGTACAGCGTCTTGCCGAGATAGAGCGCGCGGGCGCCGAGCGGATTGCCCGGCCCGCCCGCCATGAAGCGCGGCAGATAAGGCTGGCGCTCGATCATTTCCGACGGCGGGAACCAGTCCGGCCATTCCTTCATCCGGGAGACGCGCTCGGTGCCCGCCCAGGTGAAGCCCTCGCGGCCGACGCCGATGCCGTAGCGCATCGCCTTGCCGTTGCCGAGCACGAGATAGAGGTAGGTGTTCGGCGTATCGACGATGATGGTGCCGGCCGGCTCCTTGGTCGAATAGTCGACCAATTGCTTCTTCAGGTTCTCCGGCAATTCTTTCGGCTGGCCGGTTTCCGGCTGATCCTCGGGCGGCAGCGTCATGACGCTGGTGGCCGGGACCGGCGACGGCGCGTTGGGGGCAGCCCCGATCGCGCCCGGCGGGCGGATCGTATCGGGGTCGGCCTTGGCGGTGGCCGGAGAATTGGCGTCTGGGCGAAGGCTGGCCACCGAGCTGATGGCCGTAAGCCGGTTGGCCATCGGGATTGGCCCTGTTGTTGGACGGCGCCGGGGCGACGGTAGTGTCCTCGACCGGCAAAATATTGCTGGGAAGCCCGGGCTGGCTCAGCTGCGATTGGCTGTAGCGGCGGCGCACGACCCCTGCGTCGTCCTCGCCGTCATCGCCCATCCAATAGCCAGGCGCCGGCAATCCGTCCTGATAGCTGCCCGACGGCGCTGCGCTGCGGTAAAACGGCTGAGGCGAGCCGCGATAATTCTGGGCCTGGGCGGACATGGCCGGAAGGGCCGCTGCTGCCGGCAGCGCCAGCAAGAAAAGACCGTAGCGTCGGATCATCGTTCACCTGTGACGGGGACATGGCCAAATAGCCGAACCACGGCTTGGATTGCCCCGGGATGAAGGCACATTCAAGACAAGAATACGGCTATCTCGGCAACGTGATTGGGCGGTGACGATTTAGGCTTTTTTGGCTTCCGCCGCCAGCACCTGTTTGGCCACCCGGTGGCAGTCGACCGCGGCCGGGAAGCCGCAATAAACCGCGATTTGCCGCAGGATCGCGGCAAGTTCCTTGGGGGTGAGGCCGTTGCGCAACGCGCCGCGGAAATGCGCCTCGAATTCGTGCATCCGCCCCAGGCAGGCGATCATGCCGAGATTGAGGATGCTGCGGTCGCGCGGCTTCAGCGAGTCGTCGCCCCACACCGCGCCCCAGCAATATTCGGTCAGCAAGCGCCTGAAATTCGCGGTTGAAGTCGTCGGTATTGGCGACCGCCCGGTCGACATATTCGTCGCCCAGCACCTTGCGGCGCATCGCCATGCCGCGATCGTAGACTGCCTTATCCATGGTACTTCCTCTCATTTTTAATGGCGCATGATCTTATCCGAAAACCGGTTTCCACCTTTCGGGATCATGCGCCGCAGGCGGTCGAATGCCGCCAGTTGAGCCTATATTGACAGGAATCCGCCGATCCCGTCCATTCTCCCGGCTTATTCTCGAAGACCGGGAAACGAATGGAAGTAGCCATCATCGGCGGCGGCATTTGCGGCCTGTCGCTGGCGCTCAATCTGCGCCAGCGCGGCATCGCCGCGCGGGTCTATGAGCGCGCGCCGGAGATCAAACCGCTCGGCGTCGGCATCACGCTATTGCCGCATGCCATGCGCGAGTTCACCGCGCTCGGCGTCGGCGACGCGTTGCTCTCTGCCGGCATCGAGAACCGCGAAAGCTGCTTCTTCAACCGTTTCGGCCAGCTCATCTACAAGGAGCCGCGCGGCAAATTCGCCGGCTATCAATATCCGGAAGTCGGCATCCATCGCGGCAAGCTGCATCTCATTCTGTACGAAGCGGCGCGCGCCAAGCTTGGCGGCGACGCCATCCTGCTCGACCACGATTGCATCGGCGTCGAGCAGGACGACGCCGGCGTCACCGTCCGCTTCAGCCAACCGCGACAGCGTGCGCGCCGACGTGGCGATCGCCTGCGACGGCATCAACTCTGCGATCCGCAAGCAGTTCTATCCCGACGACAAGGTCGCCTTCGCCGGCATCAACACCTGGCGCGGCGTGACGCGGCGCAAGCCGATTCTCGGCGGCCGCACCTATATGCGCGTCGGCTCGATCCTCACCGGCAAGATGGTGATCTACCCGATCGTCGACAACATCGACGCCGACGGCAACCAGCTCATCAACTGGATGGCCGAGATCAAGCGCGACACCTATCAGCAGAACGACTGGAACAAGCCGGGCAACCTCGCCGATTTCTTCCCGATCTACGAAAGCTGGCGCTTCGACTGGCTCGACGTGGCGCAGATGATCCGCGACGCCGACCAGATCCTGGAATATCCGATGGTCGACAAGGACCCGATCGACACCTGGACCTTCGGCCGCGTGACGCTTGCCGGCGACGCCGCGCATCCGATGTATCCGCGCGGCTCCAATGGCGCGGCGCAGGCCGCCATCGACGCCCGCACGCTCGCCGATTTTCTGCGCAATCACAGCGATCCGCGCGTGGCGCTCAAGGCCTACGAGGCTGCGCGCGCCCAGCCGGCAGCGCAAGGTGGTCCAGACCAATCGCAACACCCCGCCGGATTTCATCAACATCAAGGTCGAGGAACTGGTCGGCGACAAACCGTTCGACGATCTCGACAAATACATCAGCCAGGAAGAATTGCGTGCGCTGTCGGAGAACTACAAGCGCATCGCCGGCTTTGCGCTGGCCGATGTAGGCGCGGCGCGTGGTTAGCGGCGCATGAGCTACAACATCCTCATCGTCGGCTGCGGCGCCATCGGCGGCCTGTTCGCATCCGCCCTGGCGAAAGTCGCCAAGGTCACGGCCTACGACGCCAATGCCGAGCATGTGCGCGCCATCAACGCGCACGGCCTGCGCGTCACCGGCAAGAATCCGCGCACCGCGCGCATTGCCGCCACCGGCGATCCGGCGACGCTCACAGGCATAGGCTTCGACGCGATCATCTTCCTCACCAAATCGAAAGTAACCGGCGAAGCGCTGGCGCAACTGCGGCCTACCTCGCCGGCAATCCGATGCTGGTGACTTTGCAGAACGGCATGGGCAATGCCGAGGTGCTGATGGAGGTGCCCGACGCGGTCGTGGTGCGCGGCGTCACCATGAATGCCGGCCGCTATGTCGAGCCCGGCTGCGTCGAGAACCTGATCGAGGGCAAGACCTGGCTCGGCCCGCAGCGCGGCTCCGTCGAGGCAATCAAGCCGCTGGCCGAGCTGCTCACCGCCGCCGGCTATCCGACCGAGGTCCTCGCCGATCCGATGGGCGCGGTGTGGTCGAAATTCGTGTTCAACTGCGTGATGAACCCGCTCGGCGCGCTGATGATGGGCGACAACGCCGCCCGCCATAATTCGCCGGAGATGCGCGCCTTGATCGACGACATGGCGGCGGAATGCATGGCGGTGATTGAAGGCGCTCGGCGGCAGCTTCGCGTTTCCGCCGATGGAATTCGTCGAAAAGATCCGCTCCGGCGAAATCCCGATGTCCAAGCATGCCGGCTCGATGGCGCTCGACATCGCCCGCGGCGCGCCGACCGAAATCGACGAGTTGACCGGCTTCATCGTCGCCGAGGGCGAACGCATCGGGATACCGACGCCGAACTGCCAGGCGGTCTATCGGCTGGTTAAAGGGCTGGAACTGGCGGCCCCGGCGCGCGTTGCAAAGCCACGGTAGTTCAATAGGTTACTTAAATTCCGGCGAATTTATCCCCGGTTTCCCCGCTTTCCCGCCAGCACAGGTTTCGTGCTGCCCGCGCGTTAATCGGATAGGCCAAGCCCTACAATGGACCGGAATTCCCAATGCCGAGCGCCCACCTGCAATGGATGACAGCGACGACGCCAGCGAGGCGCTTATGGCCCGCGTCGCGCGCGGCGACGAGCCGGCCTATCGCGCGCTCACGCGCCGCCATTTGCCGGCCATGCTTGGGCTTGCCCGCCGCATTCTCGGCAACGCCGCCGACGCCGAGGACGTGGCGCAGGAAGCCATGCTGCGGGTCTGGACCCATGCGCCGCGCTGGCAGCCGCTGGCCGCGTTCCGCACCTGGCTCACGCGCGTGGTGGTCAATCTCTGTCTCGACCGCAAGCGTCGCAGGCCTTGGGTCGAACTGGAAGCCGCCGGCGAAATCGTCGATCCGACGCCCGGCGTCACCGAGGCGGCCGAGCAGAGCGAGCGCGAGCGGGCGCTTGCCAGCCGCGATCGCCAAGCTGCCCGACCGTCAGCGCACGCGCGATCGTGCTCACCTACAGCGAGGGCATGAGCAATGCGCAGGTGGCGGAAGTTCTCGACACCTCGGTGTCGGCGGTGGAGACCTTGCTGGTGCGCGGCAAGCAGAATTTACGGGCGCAGTTGGGTGATGTGATTGACCGACAAGGATCGGGGCTTGAGTGAGATGACGAAAAAAATGACCGATGCGGAATTCGACAAATTTCTCCAGGGCGCGCTCGAAGCGCAGCGCGCGCATGCCGACCCGGCCGCGGTCGAACGCGTGCTGACGCGGCTGAGCGGCCCGCTGCCGCGGCAGAAGGCGCCGTTCTGGCGCCTGCCGGCGGTGCTGCTCGACTGGCAATTCGCGCCGGCCTGGCCGCGCGTCGCCGCGCTCGCCTGCTGCGCCGTGCTCGGCTTCGCCATCGGCATTGCCGGGCTCGACCGGCGTTTTGACGATCCGGGCGCGACCTTTACCGTCGCCAGCCGCGCCGATCTCGGCTCGATCGTGTTCGAACCCGAACCGCTGACCGGAGCACGGCCATGACGCGTCGCCTATGCACCTGCTGCGACGTCGCGCGGTTCGGCGCGCTGGCTGCTGCTCGGCTCGCTCGCGCTCAATCTGTTCTTTGTCGGCGTGGTGGTCGCGATCGCGATCCGCGCGCCATCGCACGCCGGCCTGGGACCGCGATTTCTTCGTGCGCATCGAGCGCCTCGCCGCAACCTTGCCGCCGGCCGACGCCGACCTGTTGCGCGGCCGGATCAAGGCCAGCCGCGCAGTCATCGAGGACGCGCAGACCAAATACCGCGCCGCCCAGGACGGCATCCGCGACACGCTGCGGCAGGACCCGTTCGACCCGGCCGCCATGCAGGCGGCGATGGCGAAATCGCGCGCGGCGCGCCAGAACTTCGATCAGGTCATCCAGGGCGTCTTTGCCGGCACCGCGGCGCAGATGTCGTCGGCCGGCCGCCACGCCGTGGCCGATTGGCCGCCGGGGCGAAAAACGACGAGCAATAAGCAATAGATCAGGCTAGTTTCTCTGCCGAGGCGTGTTTGTCAGTCAGTTTTGAAAGTGTCTTGTTATGCGTCGTGGTGCGGTTCAGTGCGGTTGGGAACCAAAACGGGCAGGCGCCCGTTTTGGACCATGCTCCAGGGATTATGCCTGATGCTGCCGCTCGCCTCGCTCTTGGCGGCTGCCTGCTGACCGACAAGCCCGAGCCCGGGCTCGATATTCCGCAGGCCTATGACGGCGCCTCGCGCAATCCGAAGGCGGCCGAAATCGCCGTGCCGCCGCTCGACTGGTGGCGCAGCTTCCGCTCGCGCGAATTGACCGAGATCATCGAGCAGGCGCGCGAGGCCAATCTCGATATCGCCGCCGCGGTCGCCCGCATCGTGCAGGCCGACGCCCAGTCGCGCATCGCAGGCGCAGCCCTGCTGCCGAATGTCGACCTCAACGGCAACGCGACGCGGTCGCGCTCCTCGCAGAGCACCGCCAGCTCCACCGGCAGTTCGTTCGGCGGCTCCGAACGCGACAGCCTGTCGGCCACGCTTATCGGCGAGCTACGAGATCGATTTCTGGGGCAAGAACCGCGCGGCGCTGCGCGCCGCGGAACAGTCCGCGGTCGCCAGCCGTTACTCGCCGCGAAGTGGTCGGCCTCACCACGGTGGTCACGGCCGCCAATGCCTATTTCCAGGTGCTGGCGGCGCAGGACCGGCTGCAGGTCGCGCGCGAGAACCTGCAAAGCGCCAACCGCGTGCTCAATCTGATCAAGCAGCGGCTCAACGCCGGCACCGCCTCCGCGCTCGACACCGCGCAGCAGGAAAGCCTGGTCAACAGCCAGCGCGCGGCGATCCCGCCGCTTGAACAAACCTTGAAGCAGAACCGCAATGCGCTCGCGGTGCTGATCGCGCGCTCGCCGGAAAGCGTCCGCGTGCGCGGCGGATCGCTGCGCAGCATCGCCTATCCGCGCGTGACGCCGGGCCTGCCGTCCGAACTCCTGGCGCAACGCCCCGACATCCGCGAGGCGGAGGCGGAGCTCGCATCCGCCAACGCCAATGTCGAGAATGCGCGCGCCCAGATGCTGCCGAGCATCACGCTCACCGGCGAAGGCGGCTATCAGAGCGCCGTGCTCAAGACGCTGCTGCGGCCGGAATCGGCGCTCTACACCGCCACCGCCGGGCTGACCCAGCCGATCTTCGATGGCCTGAAGCTGCAGGGCAATCTCGACTATGCAGAAGGGCCGGCAGGACGAACTGCTGCAGAATTACCGCAAGGCGGTGATCTCCGGCTTTGCCGATGTCGAGAATGCGCTCGACGCCATCCGCCAGACCGCGCTGCGCGAGCGGCTGCAGGGCGAGGTGGTGACCAGTTCGCGGCGCGCCTTCGATATTTCCGAACAGCGTTTGAACGAGGGCACCATCGATCTGGTGACCGTGCTGCAGACCCAGCAGACGCTGTACCAGGCCCTGGACAATCTGGCGCAGGCGCGGCTCGCGCATGTGCAGGCCATCGTCAGCCTTTATCAGGCGCTCGGCGGCGGCTGGCTGCCGAAGCCTATGGAGGCTTCCAATGCACGGTGAGGTGCCGAAGGCAGTCCTGACCAAGACGCGCAGCAGCAAACGCCGGATCTTCGTGATCGGATTGATCGTGATCACGGTGGCCGCCGCGCTGGTCTATCACTTCAGCGGCTCGACCCAAACCCAGCGCAAGCCGGCGGGCGCGGCCGTTTTGCCGCCGACGGACCGGTGCCGGTGCTGGCCGCCGACGTGAAGAGGGCCGACGTGCCGGTCTATCTCGACGCGGTCGGCACCACCAAGGCGCTCAACACCGTGACCGTGCGTCCGCAGGTGGACGGCAAGCTCAAGGAAGTCGATTTCAAGGAAGGCCAGGACGTCAAGAAGGGCGACGTGCTGGCGCGCATCGATCCCACCACATTCCAGGCCACGCTCGATCAGGCGATCGCCAAGAAGGCGCAGGACCAGGCGCTCCTCAACAATGCCACGAACGATCTGGCGCGCTACGAACAGCTCGCCGCCACCAACGCCATCAACCGGCAGCAGGCCGACACGCAGAAATCGCTGGTCGCGCAATATACGGCGCAGGTTGCGTCCGATCAGGCGGCGATCGAAAGCGCCCAGGCGACGCTCGCCTACACCACCATCCGCGCGCCGATCGACGGCCGCACCGGCATCCGTCAGGTGGATGAAGGCAATATCGTGCATGCGTCCGATTCAACCGGCATCGTCACGATCACGCAGTTGAAGCCGATCTCGGTGCTGTTCAACCTGCCGCAGCAGGATATCAATCAAGTCAACACCGCTTTCGCCAAGGGCCCGCTCGCCGTCGACGCGCAGCGCTCCGACAACGACGCGGTGATCGACCGCGGCACGCTGCGCGTGGTCGACAACCAGGTCGACTCCACGACCGGCACGGTCAAGCTCAAGGCCGAATTTCCCAATGCCGATCTCCAGCTCTGGCCCGGCCAGTTCGTCAATGTCCGGCTGCTGATCGATACGCTCAAGCAGGTGGTCGTGATCCCGACCGGCGCGGTGCAGCGCGGGCCGAACGGCACTTTCGTGTTCGTGGTCAAGGACGACAGCACCGTCGCGATGCGTCCGATCACGGTGCAGAAGCAGGACGAGACCCAGACCGTGGTCGCCAAAGGGCGTCGAGCCGCCCGAGCGCGTGGTCACCATCGGCTTTGCCCGGCTCACCGACGGCGCCAAGGTTTCGATCAGCGGCGCCGCCGCCCCGGCAACCGGCGCCCCGGCCGCGCGGCAGCGCAGCGGCCCGCGCCCCGCCGGCGATGGACCGAGGGGCGAACGCAGACAGGGTAACGGCGGCGCAAGGCCGGCCGCAGCGCCAAACACATCACAATGAGCGTATCGTCCCCATTCATTCACCGGCCGATCGCCACCTCCCTGCTCGGCGTCGCGGTGATGCTGGGCGGCGCGCTCGGTTACTGGTGGCTGCCGGTGTCGGCGCTGCCGCAGGTCGACTTCCCGACGATCCAGGTGACGACGCAACTGCCCGGCGCCAATCCCGACACCATCGCCGCGCTGGTGACCGCGCCGCTGGAAACTCAATTCGGCAAGATCCCGGCGATGGCGACGATGACGTCGTCGAGCTCGTTCGGCATCAGCCAGATCACGCTGCAATTCGATTTGTCGCGCGATATCGACGCCGCCGCGCAGGACGTGCAGTCGGCGATCAACGCCGCCGGCTCGACGCTGCCGCGCAACCTTCCCTACCCGCCGCTTTATTCCAAGGTGAACCCGGCCGACGCGCCGATCGTCACGCTGGCGCTGACCTCCAAGACCATCGACCTGCGCACGCTCAGCGACCTGGCCGACACCATCATGGCGCCGCGGCTGTCGGAGGTGACCGGCGTCGGCCACGTCTCGGTGCAGGGCGGCATCCGCCCGGCGATCCGCATCCAGGCCGACCTGTCGCGGCTGGCCGCCTACGGCATCGCGCTGGAGGATCTGCGCACGGCGATCGTCGGCGCCAATGTCGCCGGCGCCAAAGGCGCGCTCGACGGCGCGCATCAGTCCTACACCATCGCCGCCAACGACCAGGTCTTGAGCGCCGGCGCCTACAAGTCGATCACCGTGGCGTTCCGCAACGGCGCGCCGGTGCTGCTCAGCGACGTCGCCGACGTGGTCGACGGGCTGGAGAACACCAAGGTCGCCGCCACCTACAACGGCGGCCCGGCAATCGTCGTCGATGTGCAGCGCCAGCCCGGCGCCAATGTGATCGAGACGGTGCAGCGGGTGCAGGCCGAGCTGCCGCGCCTGCGCCGCTCGATCCCGGCCGGCGCCAGGCTGACCGTGGTCAATGACCGCACCACCACCATCCGCGCCTCGATCCATGACGTGCAGTTCACGCTGATGCTCAGCATCGCGCTGGTGGTGCTGGTGGTGCTGGTGTTCCTGCGCACCATCCGCGCCACCATCATCGCCGGCGTGGCGCTGCCGCTGTCGCTGATCGCGACCTTCGGCGTGATGTGGTTTTCCGGCTTCTCGCTGGACAATCTTTCATTGATGGCGCTGACCATCGGCACCGGCTTCGTGGTCGACGACGCCATCGTGATGATCGAGAACATCGTCCGCCACATCGAGGACGGCGAAAGCCCGCTGGAAGCCGCGCTGCGCGGCGCCAAGGAAATCGGCTTCACGGTGATTTCGCTGACGCTGTCGCTGATCGCGGTGTTCATCCCGCTGCTGTTCATGACCGGCCTGGTCGGCCGCATGTTCCGCGAATTCGCGCTGACGCTCACCATCGCGGTGGTGGCGTCGGCCATCGATCTCGCTGACGCTGACGCCGATGATGTGCGGCCGGCTGTTGCGGGCAAAGCGCGAAACCGCCGGCGACCGCCCGTCCGGCGCGCTGGCGCAGCGCTTCAACAGCTATCTCGACCGCACCGTCGAGGCCTATCGCCGGAGCCTGCAATGGGTGCTGCGGCGCCAGCGCGCGACGCTGCTGGTGACGCTGGTGACGCTCGCCGCCACCATCTTCCTCTACATCATCATCCCGAAAGGCTTCCTGCCGCTGCAGGACACCGGCCTGATCACCGCCGTGACCGAAGCCGGCACCGACGTCTCGTTCACCGAAATGCAGCGCCGGCAGCGCCAGGTCGAGGACATCGTGCGCGCCGATCCCGACGTCAGCGGCGTGGTGTCGGTGATCGGCGTCAGCCCGCTCAACGCGACGCCCAATGCCGGCCGGCTGGCGATCACGCTGAAGCCGCGCGAGCGAACGCAGCACGCTGGTCGACACGATCATCGCCCGGCTGAAAGACAACGTCGCCGGCATTCCCGGCATGACGGTGTATTTCCAGGCGACGCAGGACATCCAGATTTCGACCCGCTCGAGCCGCGCGCAGTACCAGTACACGCTGGTCGGCACCGATTGCCGCCGAGGTGCTCGGTTGGGCCGACAAACTGACGCGCAGGCTGCGCACCGAGCCGGCGATGCGCGAAGTCGCATCCGAAGCGCAGGAAGGCGGCCCGCGCGTCCTGGTCAATGTCGACCGCGAGCAGGCCGGCCGGCTCGGCGTCTCGATGCAGAGCGTCACCGACACGCTCAACGACGCCTTCGGCCAGCGCCAGATCTCCACCATCTACGGCCAGTCCAACCAGTATCGCGTCATTCTGGAAGCGCAGCCGCGCTACCAGCAGGACCCCAACTCGCTCACCAAGCTCTATGTCACCGGCGCCAGCACCTCGAACGGCACGGTCGCGACCGTCGCCAAGACCGCGAGCGGCACCACCAATACCAACACGACGGCGACGCCCAACACCGTCACCGGCTCGAACCAGGTGCCGCTGGCGGCCTTCGCCAGCTTCTCGAATACGTCGGCGCCGCTGGCGATCGCGCATCAGGAGCAGTTCCCTTCCGTCACCATCAGTTTCGATCTCGCGCCCGGTTACGCGCTGAGCGACGCGGTGACGCTGATCACCGCCGCGCAGCGCGACATCGGCATGCCGTCGTCGGTGACCGGCAGCTATTCCGGCGACGCCGCCGAATTCGCCAAGTCGCTGGCCGGCGAGCCGTGGCTGATGCTGGCCGCGGCCATCGCGATCTACATCGTGCTCGGCGTGCTGTACGAGAGCTTCATCCACCCGCTGACGATTTTCTCGACGCTGCCGTCGGCCGGCGTCGGCGCGCTGCTGGCGCTGATGCTGTTCGGCTACGACCTGTCGGTGATCGCGCTGATCGGCATCGTGCTGCTGATGGGCATCGTCAAGAAGAACGCGATCATGATGATCGACTTCGCGCTCGAGGCCGAGCGCAACCAGGGCCTGTCGCCCGAGGAGTCGATCGTGCAGGCCGCCCTGCTGCGCTTTCGTCCGATCATGATGACGACGCTGGCGGCGCTGTTCGGCGCGCTGCCGCTGGCGCTGGAAGGCGGCACCGGCTCGGAGCTGCGCAATCCGCTCGGCATCACCATCGTCGGCGGCCTGCTGCTCAGCCAGTTGCTCACGCTCTACACCACGCCGGTGATCTATCTCTACATGGAGCGCCTGCGCGTCCGGCTCAGCCCGGCGCCACCGCCGCCGCCGCGAAAACTCGCGGCACGGCCGGCGGAGTAACGCATCATGCGCAGGCGGAACTGCCCATGAACTTCTCCTAGCCCTTCATCCGGCGGCCGATCGGCACCACGCTGCTGGCGATCGGGCTGTTCCTGATCGGCGCGGTGGCCTACGACTTCCTGCCGGTCGCCAGCCTGCCGAGCGTCGATTTCCCGACCATCAGTATCAGCGCCAGCCGGCCGGGCGCCGATCCCAACATCATGGCGGCGACGGTGGCGGCGCCGCTCGAGCGGCGGCTCGGCGAAATCTCCGGCGTCACCGAAATGACCTCGACCAGTTCGATCGGCTCGTCGCGCATCACCGTGCAGTTCGACCTGACCCGCAGCATCGAGGGCGCGGCGCGCGACGTGCAGGCGGCGCTCAACGCCGCGCTCAGCGACCTGCCGAGCGACATGCCGACGCTGCCGACCTTCCGCAAGGCCAATCCGGCGGCGGCGCCGATCCTGATCCTGGCGCTGACCTCCAAGACCATGCCGGGCAGCGCGATCTACGACGCCGCCGACAGCGTGATCGCGCAGCGGCTGAGCCAGGTCGACGGCGTCGCCGACGTCACCGTCGCCGGCTCCGAGCAGCCGGCGATCCGCGTGCGCGTCGATCCGGCGCGGCTGTCCGCCATGGGTCTGAGCATGGAGGACGTGCGCACCGCGATCGCCAATTCCAACGCGCGTCGGCCCGCTCGGCACGTTCGACGGCAGCAAACGCGCGCGTCAGATCGGCATCAACGATCAGCTCCGCGCCGCCGGGCGATTACGATCCGCTGGTGGTCAAGACCGTCGACGGCAACGTGATCCGGCTTTCGACCGTGGCCTCGATCCGCGCCAGCGTGCGCAACAGCCGCTCGGCCGGCTGGTACAACCGCGATCCGTCGGTGCTGCTGATCATCACCAAGCAGGGCGATGCCAACGTCATCGACACCGTCGACCGCATCTACGCGCTGCTGCCGGAACTGCGGCAATGGATTCCGGCCGGGCCTCGAAATCTCGGTGCTGACCGACCGCACCCAGACCATCCGCGCCAGCGTGCGCGACATGCAGCTCACGCTGGCCGCGACCGCGGTGCTGGTGATGCTGGTGGTGTTCCTGTTCCTGCGGCGCACCGCGGCGACCATTGCCGCCGGCATCACCGTGCCGCTGTCGCTGGCCGGCACCTGCGCGGCGATGTGGCTGGCCGGATTCTCGATCGACAATCTGTCGCTGATGGCGCTGGCGGTGTGCATCGGCTTCGTCGTCGACGACGCCATCGTGATGATCGAGAACGTATTCCGCAATCTGGAGAAGGGCCACTCGCCGCTGCGCGCCACCATGCTGGGCGCCAAGCAGATCGGCTTCACGGTGGTGTCGATCTCGGTGTCGCTGATCGCCGCCTTCATTCCGCTGCTGTTCATGGGCGGCATCGTCGGCCGGCTGTTCCGCGAATTCTCGGTGACGCTGGTTTTCGCCATCGCGGTGTCGACCGTGGTGTCGCTGTCGGTGACGCCGATGATCTGCGCCTATTTCGTGCATTCGGCCGCCAAGCCCGAACGCCACCTGGCTCGACCGTCTGGTCGAAGGCGTGCTGTCGCGCATGATCCGGTTTCTACGACCGCACGCTGTCCTTCGTGCTCGAGCATCGCGCGCTGGCGCTGATGGTGTTCGTCGCCACCATCGCGCTCACGGTCGGGCTCTATATCAAGGTGCCGAAAGGCTATTTCCCGCAGGACGATACCGGGCTGATCTTCGGCGGCACGCAGGCCTCGACCGATATTTCCTACGACGCCATGCTGGAGCTGCAGCAGAAGGCCATGGATGTCGTGCTCGCCGACCCGGCGGTGGCGGGGCTTGGCTCCTCGGTCGGCGGCGGCGGCGGTCCCGGCGGCGCGTCGGTCAATCGCGGGCGACTGTTCATCAGCCTCAAGCCGCTGGCCGAGCGCAATAACGTCAGCACGCAGCAGGTCATCGGCCGTCTGCGCGCCAAGCTTATCGGCCATCCCCGGCATCCGCGTGTTCATGTTCCCGGCGCAGGACCTGCGCGCCGGCGGGCGGCAGAGCGACTCGCAATATCAGTTCACGCTGTGGAGCTCCGATATCGAGCAGTTGCAGGCCTGGGTGCCGAAGGTGGTCGACCGGGTCAAGCTGGTGCCGAGCGTGACCGACGTCACCACCGACCGCGAGCAAGGCGGCTTGCAGGCCAATGTCAGCATCGACCGCAAGACCGCCGCGCGGCTGGGCGTGCGCATCCAGGACATCGACAACGCGCTCAACGACGCGTTCTCGCAGCGGCAGATTTCGACCATCTACAGGCCGCGCAATCAGTATCGCGTCATTCTCGAGGTCGACCAGAACTACCAGCGCGACCCGACCGACCTCACCCAGGTCTATGTCCCCGGCAACGGCCGGGCGCAGGTGCCGCTATCGTCGGTGGCCAAGGTCGAGCGCGGCATCGCGCCGCTGGTGGTGAATCACCAGGGCCAGTTTCCCTCGGTGACCATCACCTACAATCTGGCGGCCGACGCCACGCTCGAGGACGCCACCGCCGCGATCTCGCAGGCGGTGGCCGAGCTGCATATTCCGGACGTGATCCACGCCGACTTCGCCGGCGACATCAAGGCCTTCAAGCAAAGCGCCGGCGCGCAGCCGCTGCTGCTGCTGGCGGCGCTGATCGCGGTCTATATCGTGCTCGGCGTTCTCTATGAGAGCCTGGCGCATCCGCTGACCATCATCTCGACGCTGCCGTCGGCGGGACTGGGCGCGCTGCTGGCGCTGCAAGTCTCCGGCACCGAACTGACCGTGATCGCCTTCATCGGCATCATTCTCTTGATCGGCATCGTCAAGAAGAACGGCATCATGATGGTCGACTTCGCGCTCGAGGGCGAACGACGGCGCGGGCTGTCGCCGGCCGCCGCCATTCACGAAGCCTGCATGGAACGCTTCCGGCCGATCCTGATGACGACCATGGCCGCCATGCTGGGCGCGGTGCCGCTGGTGATCGCGTCCGGCCCCGGCTCGGAGCTGCGCCGGCCGCTCGGCATCACCATCATCGGCGGCCTGTTGGTGTCGCAGATCCTGACGCTGTACACGACGCCGGTGATCTATCTGCTTGCTCGATCGCTGCACCGCAAGCTCGGCGGCGCCAGCCCGACGTTCATCTTCCGCAAGTCGCCGCCGTCGCCGAGCATCCAGCCGGCGGAGTAGCGTTAAACCCCCAAATACCGGTGCTGCACGTCCGGCGCGGCGGCGAGTTCGGCCGACAGCCCCGCTCCACACCACGCGGCCGCGCTCGATCAGGAAATGCCGGTCGGCGACGCGGATCAGCGTGCCGACATTCTTGTCGATCACCAGAATGGCGAGGCCGCTTTCCTTGAGCCGCGCCAGGCAGCGCCAGATTTCGGCGCGGATCAGCGGCGCCAGGCCTTCGGTCGCCTCGTCGAGAATCAGCAGCCGCGGATTGGTCATCAGCGCGCGGCCGATCGCCAGCATCTGCTGCTCGCCGCCGGACAATTGATTGCCCATGCTGTCGGCGCGTTCGGCGAGCCGCGGAAACAGCTCGTAGACCCGCGCAAGCGTCCAGCCGCCGCCGTCGCGCTCGACCGCGGTGGCCAGCAGGTTCTCGCGCACGGACAGGTTCGGAAATATCTGGCGGCCTTCCGGCACCAGGCCGATGCCGAGCTTGGCGATCCGGTAGGGCGGCAGGCCGCGGATTTCCTCGCCGCCGAATCTGATCCGGCCGGCGCGCGCCGGCGTCAGCCCCATGATCGAGCGCACGGTGGTGGTCTTGCCCATGCCGTTGCGGCCCATCAGCGTCACCATCTCGCCGGGCGCGATGGAAAGCGAAACGCCGAACAGCACCTGGCTGAGGCCGTAGCAGGTTTCGACGCCGGAGAGTTCGAGGACGCTGTCAGCCATGCGGCGCGCCCTCCAACTCGGCCTCGCCGAGATAGGCGTCGCGCACGTCCGCATTGGCGCGGATGTCGTCGGGCGCGCCGGTGGCGATCACCCGGCCATAGACCAGAACGGTGATGCGGTCGGCAAGCGCGAACACCGCTTCCATGTCGTGCTCGACCAGCAGGATCGTCAGCTCGCTCTTCAAGGCGCGCAGCATCTCGACCATGCGGGCGGATTCCTCCGGGCCCAAGCCCGCCATCGGCTCGTCGAGCAGCAGCATGCGCGGGCGTGCCGGCAAGCGCCATCGCCAGTTCCAACTGGCGATGCTCGCCGTGGCTGAGCGCGGACGCCGGCAGATCGGCGCGATCGGCCAAGCCGACGCGGGCCAGCGCGGCGCGCGCCGGTTCGCGCAGTTCCGGCTCGGCGCGCGCATTGCGCCAGAAATGAAACGAATGCCCGGCATGGGCCTGCACGGCGAGCGCCACGTTGTCGAGCACGCTGAGATCGAGAAACAACGACGTGATCTGGAACGAACGCGCCAGCCCGAGCGCGCTGCGGCGATACATCGGCAGGCCGGTGATGTCGCGGCCGGCAAAGCGGATGCGGCCGGAGTCCGGCGTCAATTGCCCGCTGAGCTGGGCGATCAGCGTGGTCTTGCCGGCGCCGTTCGGCCCGATCACCGCGTGCAATTCGCCGGCAGCGACCGTCAGCGCCAGATCGTCGGTGGCGACGATGCCGCCGAACCGCTTGGCCAGATTGTCGACCTGCAAAAGCGGTTCGGTCATGGCCGCACCTTCCTGCTCGCCTTGACCAGCAAACCGTCGATGCCGCCGCGCGCGAACAGCACCACCAGCAGCAGCAGCGGACCCAGGATGATCTGCCAATATTCGGTGATGCCCGACAGCGCCTCCTCCAGCACCAGCAGCGCCACCGCGCCGATCAGCGGCCCGAACGGCGAACCCATGCCGCCGAGCACCACCATGATGATGAGGTCGCCCGAACGCGTCCAATACATCATCGCCGGGCTGACGAAGTCGGTGTGATTGGCGAGCAGCGCGCCGGCCAGTCCGCACAGCGTGCCGGCGATGACGAAGCAGACCAGCCGGTAGCGATAGGTCGGAAAGCCGATGGCGCGCATGCGGATGTCGTTCGAGCGCGAGCCCTGGACGACCAGGCCGAAGCGCGAATTCACCAGCCGCCAGACCAGATAGATCGCGCCAAACAGCAGCGCCAGGCAGACGTAGTAGAACTGCACCTTGTTCGACAGGTCGATCGGCGCCACGAACTGGCTGCGCTTGTTGATGGTCAGGCCGTCGTCGCCGCCGTAACGGGCGAGCCCCGAGACCAGGTAATAGGCCATCTGCGCGAAGGCGAGCGTGATCATGATGAAGTAGACGCCGCGCGTGCGCAGACGAAGCGCGCCGATCGACCAGCGCGAACAATCGCGGAGGCCGCGAGCGCCACCGGCCACTGCACGAAGCCGCTCAATATCCCCTCATGCGCCAGCATGCCGACCGCATAGCCGCCGATGCCGAGATAGGCGGCGTGGCCGAAGCTCATCATGCCGCCATAGCCGAGCATCAGATTGAGGCTGACCGCCGCCAGCGCCAGGATGATGATGCGCGTGAACAGCGTCAGCAGAAATCGGTCGCCGCCGAGCTGGACGTAGAGCGGCAGCAGCAGCAGCGCCGCCAGCAAGGCGACGATCGCGATCGTTCGCAGGTTCAGCGCCGGCGTCATTTATGGCTCGCCGCGAACAGGCCTTCGGGCTTGACCACCAGCACGATCGCCATCAGCAGATAGATCAGCATCGAGGACAGCGCCGGCGCCGCGGTGGCGGCCGCTTCCTTGCTCAGGATCATGCGCAGCAGATCGGGGAAGAAGGCGCGGCCGAGCGTATCGATGAAGCCGACGAAAATGCGCCGCCACCAGCGCGCCGCGGATCGAGCCGATGCCGCCGATCACGGTGATGACGAAGGCGAGAATGAGAATGTTCTCGCCCATGCCGATCTGCACCGTCAGGATCGGCGCCTGCATCAGCCCGGCGAGACCGGCGAGCGCGGCGCCCAGCCCGAACACCAGCGTATAGAGCAGCTTGATGTTGACGCCGAGCGCGCCGACCATTTCGCGGTTGGAGGCGCCGGCGCGGATCAGCATGCCGATGCGGGTGCGCATCACCAGCACGTAGAGGAAGGCGGCGACCACCAGCGTGACCACGATGATCGCCAGCCGATAGGCGGAATACTGCACGCCCGGCAGAATCTGCACCGACCGGTTGAGCCAGGACGGCAGCGGCAGGCTCATGCCTTCCGCGCCCCAGATCAGCCGCACGGCTTCATCGAAAAACAGGATGAGGCCGAAGGTCGCCAGCACGTGGTCGAGATGATCGCGGCCATACAGCCTGCGCATGGCGATCACCTCCACCGCCATGCCGACCATCAAGGTCGCGACCAGCGCCAGCACGGCGCCGAGCACGAAGCTGCCGGTCCAGGCCGAGAAGGTGGCGGCGAAATAGGCGCCGATCATATAGAGCGAGCCGTGGGCCAGATTGACCAGGTCCATGATGCCGAACACCAGCGTCAGACCCGCCGCCAGCAGAAACAGCAGCAGGCCGAACTGCAATCCGTTCAGGCATTGCTCGATGAAAAGCGTCATGTCGCCTTGTTCACAAAAATACGCTGCATACCCACAAGCAAACGGCGGCAGCGCGAATGCGCCGCCGCCGTCGTATTCTGCTCCGGAATCACTTCATCGGGCACTTACCGTGGAAGGCGTCCTGGTTGTCCTTGACGATGGTGGCGACGGTCTTGAGCACGAAGTCGCCCTTGGCGTCCTTGACCACGTCCTGCAGATAGAAGGTCTGGATCGGCACGTGGTTGTTGCCGAACTTGAAGTCGCCGCGCACCGACTTGAAGTCGGCCTTTTCCAGCGCCTTCTGCAACGCGACCTTGTCGGTGAGGTTGCCCTTGACGGCGTTGACCCCCGACGCGATCAGGTTGGCGGCATCATAGGACTGCGCGCCGTAGAACGACGGCTTGTGGCCGGGATACTTCTTGATGAAGTCGGCGACGAACTTCTTGTTCGCCTCATTCGGCAGATCGTTGACCCATTCCTGCGCGCCGGGCACGCCGAGCGCGAGTTCCTTCTGCAGCGGCAGCGACAGCTCGTCGATGGTGAAGGCGGTGTAGAGCGGGATCACGCCCTTCAGGCCGGCCTGCGCGTATTGCGCGAGGAATTGAACGCCCGCCTTACCCGGATAAAACACGAATACCGCGTCCGGTTTGGCGGCCTTCGCTTTCGCCAATTCGGCCGAGAAGTCGAGCTGCGCCGGCCAGGTGGTGAGTTCCTCGCCGACGATCTTGCCTTTGAAGGTCGACGCCACGCCGGCCAGCATGTCCTTGCCGGCGGCGTAGTTCGGGCCGATCAGGAATACCGTCTTCACGCCCTTCTGGTTCATGTAGTGACCCATCGCCTGCGGCGTCTGGTCGTTGTTCCACGAGGTCGAGAACACCGTCGGCGAGCACAGCTCGCCCGCGATCTGCGACGGACCGGCATTGGCGATGACCAGGAAGGTCTTCGAATCGACGATCGGCTTGAGCGAGGCCAGCAGCACGTTCGACCAGATATAGCCGGCGATGAAATCGACATGATCGGATTCGATCAGCTTGTCGGTCTTCTGCTTGCCGACATCGGGCTTGAAGCCGTCGTCTTCGTAGATCACCTCGACCGGCAGCCCGCCCATCTTGCGGCCCATATGGTCGAGCGCGAGCTCGAAGCTGTCGCGCATATTGTTGCCGATCACGGCCGCCGGGCCGCTGAAGGTCGATACGAAGCCGATCTTGATGGATTTCTGCTGGGCCGATGCCGGCATCATGGCCGGGCCCGCTGCGAGCATCAGAGCGGTGCTCGCGGCCAACAAAGCTTTACGCATGTCTTCCTCCCTGGGGGCCGTTCCGGCCCATTTGAACCCTGATCCTAATGTACCGGGTTCGCGCGCAAAAGGTCCACACGCGGCCGCGGTCGTAGGCCGTGCCGCTCGCGAAAATGGCCGGGAATGGCGGCTTTTGGGCTATGCGATTGCGGTCCTTGACCAGGTCGCCGCGGCCCCGGCACGGTGGCCCACTCCCTGCCCCCCGACCGCAGACCCAACGAGAACTCCGCATGACGACAAATCCCAAGCTGCAATCGATCGTTTTCCCGTCGTTCAAGGACCGGGTCGTCATCATCACCGGCGCCGGGCAAGGCATCGGCCGTGTCTTTGCCAAGGCCTTCGCCATGGCCGGCGCGCGCGTCGTGATCGCCGAGCGCAACGAGACAGACCGCCGCGGCGGTGGCCGGGGAAATTCTCAAAGCCGACGGCCAGGCGCTGGCGGTGACCACCGACATCGCCGACCCGGCCTCGATCGATGAAATGGTCGAAATCGTCGAGGACGAATACGGCCGCATCGACGTGCTGATCAACAATGCCGGGATCTTCTCGACCCTGGAGATGCGGCCGTTCGAGCAGATTCCGCTGGAGGAATGGGAGCAGGTGCTGCGCGTCAATGTCACCGGACAAATGCTGTGCGCGCGCGCCGTGCTGCCCGCCATGCGCCGCGCCAAATGGGGCCGCATCATCAACATGTCGTCGGGCGCGGTGGCGCTCGGCCGGCCCGGCTATCTGCACTACATCGTGTCGAAGGCGGCGCTGATCGGCATGAGCCGCTCGATGGCGCGCGAGCTCGGCCCCGACAACATCACGGTCAACGCCATTCTGCCGGGCGCGACCTTCACCGAGATCGAGCGCAAGACCGTGACGCCGCAGCAGAAGGAACGCATCATCGCCATGCAATGCGTGCCGCGCGCGGAAACGCCGGAAGACCTGGTCGGCACGGCGATGTTCCTGGCGTCGGAAGCGTCAGCCTTCATCACCGGGCAGGTGATCAATGCCGACGGCGGCGCCACGCATACGTAATGCTTTCATGCCCGCCAATGCGGGCATCCAATACGCGGACGACGACAACAGAGACTTACGCCGCCTGCGCCTGAAGCTTGCGCATGTCGCGGAATGAAATCAGCTTCTTTTGGCTTTCATCCCACAGCACCAGGCGCACGCACTTGAGGCTGTCCCACACCGTCAGCCGGCCGATAGTGTCCAAGTTCCGGATTTTCGCGCAGCACGCGCGGCAAACGGTAGTACGGAATCTTGCTGCACAGATGATGCACGTGATGAATGCCGATATTGGCGGTGAACCAGCTCAGGAAGCGCGGCAGCACGTAATACGAGCTGCCGTGCAGCGCGACCTCGTGCAGATCCCAGGTTTCGTTGTGCGCCCACTGGGTATGCTCGAACTGGTGCTGCACGTAGAACAGCCAGACGCCCATGGTGGCGGCGAGCAGAATGATCGGCAGATGCACCAGCGCGAAGGCGCCGGGGCCGATCAGCCAGATCAGCACGCCGGCGACAGCTGCGATCGCGGCATTGGTGCCCTGCGTCGAGAGCCACGGCACCAGGCCGGCCCGCATCAGGCCGACCGGCAGCCGATGCTGCACAATGAAGAGGTAGGCCGGGCCGACGCCGAACATCACCACCGGATGGCGGTACAGGCGATAGCGCAGGCGGCCCCAGCGCGACAGCGCGAGATATTCGTTGACCGTGAGCGTGTCGATGTCGCCCATGCCGCGGCGCTCGAGATTGCCGGAGGTGGCGTGGTGGACCGAATGCGTCTTCCGCCAGAAATCGTAAGGCGTGAAGGTCAGCACGCCCAAAGCGCGGCCGGTCCAGTCATTGGCGAGCTTGTGGCTGAAGAAGGCGCCGTGGCCGCAGTCGTGCTGAATCATGAACAGCCGCACCAGGAAGCCGGCCGCCGGCACCGCCAGCAGCAAAGTGAGCCACCAGAACCCGAACGAATAAGACAGCCACATCAGGGCCCACAGCGCCGCCAGCGGCGCGAAGGTAATGCCCAACTCGACAATGCTGCGCAGCAGACTGGGCTCGCGATAACGCAACAGTTTTTGCGTCCAGCCGCGCGCCTCGGTCACCCCTGCCGCCGTGGCCGGGCCTTGTTGGATGTTCAAGCTGATGTCCTTTATGGCTATGTCAGGTGTATGCCGCTCAGCCCCGGGGCTGCCGCGGTTACGCAAGTTCGCGAATTCGGGAGAACGGTACCTAAACAGCTTATCGAGGTTTATTTATGTTCGCTACCGCACACAGTGCCAATTCGGCCTTGGGAGGCCCAATATGACGCCAACTGTCGCCCTGATTGCGCCCGGCAACATGGGTGCGGCGGTAGCAAAGCGCCTGACCGAACACAAGGTCACGGTGCTGACCGTGCTGAACGGCCGCAGCGAGGCCAGCGCCAAACGCGCGCGCGACGCCGGTATGCAGGCGGTCGACGACCGAAAACTCGCCGAAGCCGACTATTTGCTCTCGATCGTGCCGCCGGGCGATGCCTTGGCGCTGGCAAAGCGCCTGGCGGGCGTGCTGACCGCCGCCAACACCAAACCGATTTACGTCGAATGCAATGCGGTCAGCCCGCAAACCATGAACCAAATCGCCCAAGTTATTGCCGGCACCGGCTGCGCCTTTGTCGCCGCCGGTATCATCGGCCCGCCGCCGAAACCGGGCACCACCAATACCAAGTTCTATGCCTCCGGGCCGGCCGCGGCCGAATTCGCCAAGCTGAACGACTACGGGCTGATCGTGCGGGTGCTGGACGGCCCGCTCACCGCCGCCTCGGCGTTGAAGATGTCCTATGCCGGCATCACCAAGGGCTTCACCGCCTTGAGCGCCGCCATGATGCTGGCCGCCACGCGCGGCGGCTCGGCGCAGGCGCTGCAAGCCGAACTGGCCGAAAGCCAGCCGGCTTTGTTCGATTGGCTTAAGCGCCAGACCCCGAACATGTATGCCAAGGCCTATCGCTGGGTGGCCGAGATGGACGAGATTTCCACCTTTGTCGGCAACGATCATCCCGAGCACGCCATGCTGGCAGCCGCGGCGCGGTTCTATGAACGCATCGCGGAAGATTTCGATGGCGAAAAGAAAGAGGTCGGCGCGATGAATGACTTTCTCAAATCCCGCTGATGTCGTGGCCTCGACAACGGGCATCCCGTATTCCAGAACCTAACGATGGACTAATGTGGACTGGATCATCCGTTTTCGCGGATGATGACAGTCTGAGAAGGCCGCCGGGATATCACAACGCATGTCTGACAAACCGATCCTCACCCAGCTTGAAGTCGGCTACCGCATCCTCACGCTCAACCGGCCGGACAAGCTCAACGCTTTCAACGAGGCGATGCATGAGGCGCTGCGCGCGGCGATCGACGACGCCGAAGCCGACCTGACTTGCCGCGCCTTGATGATCACCGGCGCGGGCCGCGCCTTCTGCTCCGGCCAGGACCTCAGCAGCCGCGTGCGCGCGCCGGGCGAAAGCGTCAAGCTCGGCGAGGCCCAGGAGAAATATTACAATCCGCTGGTGCGCAGATTGCGCGCGCTGCCGTTCCCGGTGGTCGCCGCCGTCAATGGCGTGGCCGCCGGCGCCGGCGCCAATATCGCGCTGGCCTGCGACATCGTGGTGGCCTGCACCTCGGCGAAATTCATCCAATCCTTCGCCCGCATCGGCCTGGTGCCCGATACCGGCGGTTCCTGGACCCTGCCCCGCCTGGTCGGCGATGCGCGGGCGCGCGGCCTGGCGCTGCTGGCGCAGGATCTGACCGCGGAGAAGGCCGCCGACTGGGGCCTGATCTGGCGCTGCGTCGCCGACGACGCGCTGATCTACGAAGCCAGACGAATTTGCGAGCATTTCGCCAATGCGCCGACCCAAGGACTGGCGCTGATCAAGCGCGCGCTCAATGCCTCATCCGACAATACGCTCGACCAGCAACTCGATCTCGAGCGCGAGTTGCAATTCGCCGCGGGCCTGACGCCCGATTACGCCGAGGGCGTGCGCGCCTTCATGGAAAAGCGCAAACCGAAATTCACCGGCCGCAAATGACCGACATCCACATGCACGCCATCGACATCCACACCCACATCGTGCCGGCGGAGTTTCCGGCCTACATCGGCACGCATGTTAGCCAGTTTGGCGGCAAGCAGTGGCCGTCGATGGCGGCGGCGCACGACTGCCACCACAAGAACGTCATGATCGACGGCAAGAATTTCCGCACCGTCACCGACGAATGCTGGGACGTCGGGCGCCGTCAGGAAGCCATGACGCGCATGGGCATCGCCCGCCAGGTGCTGTCGCCGATGCCGGAACTGCTGTCGTACTGGCTGCCGCTCGAGGACGCCGTGCCGCTCAACCGCCACGTCAACGACACCATCGCCGGCATGGTGGCGCGCGCGCCCGACAAATTCATCGGCCTCGGCGGCGTGCCGATGCAGGATCCGGACGCGGCCGTGCGCGAACTCGAGCGCCTGATGCGCGACGGCTTTCGCGGCGTCGAGCTCGGCAGCAATATCAACGGCGCGGCTTTGGGCGACCCGAAATTCGAAAGCTTCTTCGCCGCGGCCGAACAACTCGGCGCCGCCGTGTTCGTGCATGCGCTGCACCCCTCGGGTAAAGAGCGCATCGTCGGGCCGCCCGGCCTGATGGCTTTCATCGGCTTCCCGCTGGACACCGCCTACGCCATTGCATCCTTGATGACCGGCGGCACGCTGACGCGGCATCCCCGCTTAAGGCTCGCCTTCAGCCACGGCGGCGGCGCTTTCGCCTCGATCCTGCCGCGGCTGACGCATGGCTGGAAGTCGCGGCCCGCAATTACCGAACGCATCGGCGTCTCGCCGTACGAGCACGCGCGCAGGCTGTTCTACGACACGCTGGTCTATGACGGGCCGACCTTGCGCCACCTGATCGACACCTTCGGCGTGCGGCAGCTTTGCCTGGGCACGGATTTTCCGTTCGACATCTACGAGCGCCACCCGGTCGAGGCGGTGGCGGCGCTTGCACTATCCGACGGCGACGTGAAGCTGCTGCATCACGACAATGCCGCGCGTTTTCTGGGTGAACCGACATGAGCAAGGCACAAGTTCGGGCGCTACGCAGCGTCGATCTGGGATTTCGCGACCTCGACAAGGCGCTGCGGTTTTTCACCGAGGTCTGGCATCTGACCGCCGTGTCGGAGAGCGCCGGCGTGCATTATCTGCGCGGCACCGGCGCGTTTCACCACATCCTCGCCATCCGCCGCGCGCCGCGGCCGGCCTTGTTCCGCATGGTGCTCGATGCCGCCGACGTCGCGACGGTCGATGCCTTGCATGCCCAGGTCGTGGCGCACGGCCTCAAGACCATCGATCCGCCCGCCAGATTGCGCCAGCCGCACGGCGACTACGGTTTCGGCTTCAAGGACCCGGAAGGCCGCAACATCGCGATCGTCTGCGGCGTCAAGGATCATGCCGACGCGGCCGACAAGCGTGACCGGCCGCGCAAGCTCAGCCACGTCAACATCAATGCCGGCGACAGCGAGGCCACTTTCGCGTGCTATCGCGACGCGCTCGGCTTCACGCTCACCGACACCACGCGGCGGCTGCGGTTCATGTCGTGCAATGGCGACCACCACAGCATGGTGCTCGGTTTTGCCGGCGGACCGACGCTCAATCACGTCGCGTTCGAGATGCCCGATCTGGAATCGGTGATGCGCGGCGCCGGCCGCATGCGCGACGACGGCCGCGGCCTGGAATGGGGTCCGGGCCGCCATGGGCCGGGCAACAACGTATTCTGTTATTTCCTCGGCCCCGAGGACATGCCGGTGGAATACACCGCCGAGATGCAGCAGGTCGATGCCAGTCATCGCCCCAAGACCGCCGATCAATGGACCTGGCCGCCGGGCCGGCTCGATCATTGGGGCATCAGCGCGCATCCGAGCGAGCGCATGGACGCCGCCGGCCTGAATTATCATTTCACCGACGACGGCTGGCGTCTGGATGAGTGGCGCTAGCACGATGAAGGATCACAGTATGTCGCATAGACCAGCATTGCGTATCGGCCTCGCCGGTCTCGGCGCGGTCGGGCTCGACGTCGCGCGGCGGCTGATCGACGGCGACGTGCCGGGCCTGACGCTTGCCGCCGTCGCGGTGCGCGATGCCGACAAAGCGCGGCGCGCGCTGCCGCAGATCGGCGACATGATCGCGCTGCGCACCGCCACCGCGCTCGCCGACGACTGCGACGTGGTGGTGGAGTGCCTGCCACCGGCGCTGTTCCGCGAGGTCGCGATTGCGGCGATCGACAAAGGCCGGCTGTTCATGCCGCTCAGCGTGGCGCAACTGCTGCAGAACGGCGATCTGATCGAGCGCGCCAAGGCGACCGGCGCCCGCATTCTGGTGCCGACCGGCGCGCTGATCGGCCTCGACGCGGTGCGCGCCGCCGCCGAAGGCACCATCCACTCGGTCAAGATGGTGACGCGCAAGCCGCCGGCCGGGCTCGAAGGCGCGCCCTATCTGCTCGAGCGCGGCATTTCGGTGGCCGGTCTCAAGACGCCGCTGAAAGTGTTCGACGGCAGCGCCCGCGACGGCGCGCGCGGCTTTCCGACCAACGTCAATGTCGCGGCCGCGCTCAGCCTCGCCGGCATCGGGCCGGACCGCACTCAACTGGAAATCTGGGCCGATCCGACGGTGACCCGCAACACCCACACCATCACGGTCGATGCCGACTCGGTCGCGCTTCACCATGACGATCGAGAACGTGCCGTCGGAAAACCCGCGCACCGGCAAGATGCGTCGCGCTCTCCACCATCGCCGCGTTGCGCGGGCTGGTGTCGGAGTTGAAGGTCGGCTCGTAACCAGGAGCGCCGGCTCACACCCGCAGGAAAATCTTGCGGCGATATAAAAAGCCCGCCAGCGCCACGGCAAAGAAAAGTCCCAGCAGGTGGGTGGCGAGACGTCCGGTGCCGGGCGTCGTCAAGCGGTCGATCAGGACGCCAAGGTCGCCGCCCACGAAGCGCCGCGCAAACGGCTCGAAGCCGAACACGCTGTTGATGAAATAGAGCGTGATGGCGTTGGCGCCGATCCAGGTAAAGACCGTCACGCCGCGCCGGAAGCCCCACACATCGATGATCTGGTGCGCCATGCCCAGCAGCAAAAGACTGTAACCGCCCGCGACCAGCACGAAGGACGAAGTCCAGATCGCCTTGATCACGGGAAACTGCAGGGCCCACAGATGGCCGGCGGCGACCATCGCCACACCGGCGCCGATCAGCCACAGCGACTTGTGCGTCGCCTGCAGCCGCTCATCCTTGAGCAGCAGACCGGCGAAGACCCCGATGAGACAGGTGCCGATCGCCGGCAGCGTCGACAGTATGCCCTCGGGATCGCGGGTGCGATCCCACAGCCGGCCGGGCAGATAGTGCGCATCGATCCAGTTGGCGAGATTGGCGTCCGGGGCAAAGGAGCCCGCGCCGACCCCAGGCACCGGCACGAATGTCATCAGCGCCCAATAGCCGATCAGCAGCGCGGCAAACGCGACCAATAGGCCGCGCACATTGAAGTTCAGGAACAGCAGCGATGCGAACAGATAACAAAAGGCGATGCGTTGCAGCACGCCGCCATAGCGGATGTCGGCCCAATGTTGGCTGATGCCGCCATAGAGGATCAGCCCCAAAACGTACAGCAGCACCGCGCGGCGCAGCACGCGTATGTGGGCTTGAAGCCGCCCTTCCCGCTCGACCAGGCGCGAGAGCGAAAGCACGATCGATACGCCGGTAATGAAAACGAACAAGGGGAAGACGAAGTCGAAGAAATTAAAGCCTTCCCAGCGGGCATGCGTCAGCTGCGTGCCGAAAAAATCGCCGATGCCGCTGACGATCGGCCCCTTGTCGGAACTCATCTCGGCCAGCGCCAAGATCACGCCGTCGCCGCCGAGAATCCAGATGAAATTGAAACCGCGTAGCGCATCGAGCGAGGCAATCCGTCGCGTCGCCGGAACCGGCGCGGCCTCGACCAGATTTTTCGGCGCCACCTGCAACTGCATCTGCGCGGACCGTTCAAAGGCCGACCAGGCAGGTCGATCGACCCTGCGACAATGCCGGCCAAATCGCGGTTACGCCTTGACTTAAGTCAACCGCCGCCGTTTCAGTGCCGGGCGGCGGCCATCTCGGTGGTGGTCCGGTCGCAACGGCCGACGCCCTCGACGACACGGAAATAATTCCGGCCGACATAGGACTTGTCGTAGTGGTGCCACGAGGTGCGGTGGTCGAGCGCCAGCACGCCGGCCAGCGTGACGGCGAAGACCGAACTTTCCATGTCGCGCTCTTGCGCGTTGAGATTTTCCGGCAGCCGGGAACTGGCATAGTCGACGTAGGAGACCCGCCGCACGCAGCCGAGATCCTTGACCGCATCGAGCGCGGCCTTGGCCGTCATCAGATGATCGGAATGGTCGTTCGGGTTGATGCGGGCGTCGAGCTCGGCGACGTTGAGCTGTACGGCCGCCGCGCGTCCGCGTTCGAAATCCATGATTTTTCGGATCGTCCCGACCAGATCGTTCCAGCCATGATAGGCGGTCGAACCGTCGACGGCGTAAAGCGTGTTGTTGGCGCCGTCGGCCATACGCTTGAGCGACTGGAAGCCGGTGTCGTAATAGCCCGTGCCCTGCGGATTGCCGTCCGGCACGCGCAGGAAGTAGCTCACGGTATTCCGGTAGCTGACACGGTAGATCGAATGCCCGTTGAACGACATGTGCGCCGCGACGCGGTCGGCGGGAATGTCGTCGGCGTCGGCCATGAAGCGGATCGCGGTTTCCGAGCCGTTTTCGCGCGCCAGATAGAACGGATGCTTTCGGCCGCCGAGGCCGATGCCGAGGCCGGCGTCGCCCGCGGTCATGTGGATGAACACGGTCTTGGCCGCGCCGTTGATCACGTCGTGAAACGCCGACGGATTCATGAACAGCTGCCAGTCGTCTTCATGCGCGGCGAAATAGAACGAGACCTTGTCGGGCCGTGCGCCCTCCGCGGCGATCGCCGGCGCAGCCAGCGAAATAGCGGCCATGGCTGCAAAGGCCACGACAGATCGAGATGTCGGCATTCCCGGCGTCCCCCTAGTTTATGCATTCAATAAGCAGTATATGATATTCGAGGCCGCGGCGCGCAATAGCGAATTGGCGGCCTGCGGTGGCGGATCGCCCCCCTCAGGCAAAGCCGGCCGCGGATCGACGAATTGCTGCGTTCATGCTTTGTGCGTGCCATGAGCGCGGCCTACCTGGAAAAACTCAATCCCGAACAGCGCCGCGCCGTCGAACATGGCGGCGGCGCGCTCGACCGGGCCCCGCCTCTGCTCATCATTGCCGGCGCCGGCTCGGGCAAGACCAATACGCTGGCCCACCGGGTGGCGCATCTGATCGTCGAGGGCGTCGATCCGCGCCGCATGATGCTGCTGACCTTCTCGCGCCGCGCCGCCGCCGAGATGCAGCGCCGGGTCGAGCGCATCGCCGCGCAGGTGCTGGGCGGCAAATCCGGACCGATGACCGACGCGCTCACCTGGTCCGGCACGTTTCACTCAATCGGCGCGCGGCTGCTGCGCGACTATGCGCCCGATATCGGCCTCAACAATGCGTTTACGATTCACGATCGCGAAGACTCCGCCGATCTGATGAATCTCGTTCGCCACGATCTCGGCTTTTCCAAAACCGCCAAGCGCTTTCCGATGAAGGGCACGTGTCTTTCGATCTATTCGCGCGCGGTCAATGCGCAGGCGCCGCTGGCCGAGATGCTCGGTGATTTCTTTCCGTGGTGCGCGGAATGGGAGGCCGAACTGCGCAAGCTGTTCGGCGCCTATGTCGAGGCCAAGCAGAAGCAGAACGTGCTCGATTACGACGATCTGCTGCTGTACTGGGCGCAGATGATGGCCGAGGGCGCGATCGCGCAGGATGTGGCCGCGCGCTTCGATCACGTGCTGGTCGACGAATATCAGGATACCAACCGGTTGCAGGCCGCGATCCTGCTGGCGCTCAAGCCGAATGGCCGCGGGCTGACGGTGGTGGGCGACGACGCCCAGTCGATCTATTCGTTCCGCGCCGCCACCGTGCGCAATATCCTCGACTTTCCCGGCCATTTCACGCCGGCGGCGGATGTCATTACGCTCGAGCGCAACTACCGCTCGACGCAAACCATCCTGACCGCCGCCAATGCCGTCATCGATCTTGCCGCCGAGCGCTTCACGAAAAATCTCTGGTCGGAACGCGTCTCGGCCGGCAAGCCCGCGCTGGTCAATGTCGCCGACGACGCCACGCAGGCGCGCTACATCGTCGAGACGGTCCTGGAGAGCCGCGAGGCCGGCGTCGCGCTCAAGGCGCAGGCCGTGCTGTTCCGCGCCTCGCACCACAGCGCCAGCCTCGAGGTCGAGCTCACGCGCCGCAATATTCCCTTCGTCAAATTCGGCGGCCTCAAATTTCTCGAGGCGTCGCATATCAAGGATGTGCTGTCGGTGCTGCGCTGGGCGCATAACGCGCGTGACCGCGTCGCCGGCTTTCGCGTGGCGCAGTTGCTGCCCGGCATCGGCCCGAGTGCTGCGGCCCGCCTGCTCGATCAGATGTCGGAAAGCGGCGACCCGGCGCGGGCCTTGAGCGAATTCAAGCCGCCGGCGGCCGCGGCGGCGCACTGGCCGGAATTCGATACCACCATCGGTCTGCTGCACCGCAATGCGCTGGGCTGGCCGGCCGAGATCGATCTGGCGTGCCGCTGGTATGCGCCGCATCTCGACCGCATTCACGACGATGCCGCCATTCGCCAGGCCGACCTGACGCAACTCGTGCAGATTGCGTCCGGCTATCCGAGCCGCGAGCGTTTCCTCACCGAGCTGACGCTCGATCCGCCGAACGCGACCAGCGACCAGGCCGGCGTTCCCCTGCTCGACGAGGATTACCTGATCCTGTCCACCATCCACTCGGCCAAGGGACAGGAATGGACATCGGTGTTCGTCCTCAACACCGTCGACGGCTGCCTGCCGTCCGATCTGTCGACCGGTTCGACGCCGGAGATCGAGGAGGAACGCCGGCTGCTCTATGTCGCGATGACCCGCGCCAAGGACCAGCTCCATCTGATGGTGCCGCAACGGTTCTACACGCACAATCAGCGCGGCGGCGGCGACCGTCACGTCTACGCCCAGCGCACGCGTTTTATCCCGAATGCCATGCTGAAGCATTTCGAAAATCGAACATGGCCGGCAGCGAAACCCGCAAGCCCAGCCAGTGGACCCGCGCGAGCGCCGGTCGATGTGCGCGCCAAGATGCGCCGGATGTGGGGCTGACGGTAGCGCAGCCTCCAATCACGACATCGCGTTCAGCGCGAGCATGAAAAACAAAATCGCCGCCAGCGAGACGCCAAACGTCCGCGTGCTTTCTGTTTGTTTCATGGGAAACTACCTCCCTGGCATTTTGCGTCAGCAACAAAGAGCCAGTGTTTGGCAGCACCTTACGGTAAATATTTTCTGCCACGAATCCGCGCGGCCGCCCTTGATTTGCCTCAAAACGGCGCCGTTTGGCGTTGATATATTTAATATGTAGAAACCTAAATGCGCGGGAGGAGAATCCCCGATGTTGACCGCACCGACGCTGTCCATCTCGCCTGAAAAAGTTTTCTTCTTCATTTCCAAAGCGCACCAATTTGACGGCAAGGATGCGATCAGCGATCCCGACTCCGGATCGAACTCCGCCGACGACATGATGCTCGACGTGCTGGAAGATCACGCCGACGATCCGACCGAGCAGGAACTCACGGCATTCATCAGCGCCCTCAACGAGGACGAGCAGGCCGATCTGGTGGCCTTGGCGTGGCTCGGCCGCGGCGACGGCGAATTCAGCGAGTGGAACGATTTGCGCGAGGAAGCCGCCCGGCTGCACAACGATCGCACCGCCGCCTATCTGCTTGGCAAGCCCATGCTGGGCGACCACCTGCAAGAAGGGCTGGCGCAATTCGGCATTACTGAAGAAGACGTCTAAGCTGATACGTCTGTGCGCTGCCCGTTGGAAAATCTAGCGGCGCGTTGTGGAATTCTCGAAATGCATTGAGACCTTTTGCATAGCGATGCAACAGGTTAAGTTGCGCCTTGGGCATTCCGGGCCCGAGGAGCCGCCTCGCATGAAATTTCGCACCGCTATCGTTGCCGCCTGTGTTGTTGCGCTTGGCTTGGCCTGCCTGGCAACCGACCGTAGCGCATCGGCCCGCTCCCGCCACGTCAAGCACCACCGCCCGGCGAAGGCCGCGATCCATGTCTACCGGACCCAGCCGAAAGGCGTTACCACCTCGACCGGCGATGTGAACGGCGACGGGACCAGCGATGTCGTCGTCGAGTTCGGAAGCAGCAGGAAATCCCTGAAAAAAGGCGGCACCGCCCGCTAGATCGCCTCACACCACACGCTTGCGCCGGCGCGCGGCGATCGCCTGGTCGGCGGCGGCGACGCCGGTGTGATAGCCGCCATGCGCGGTCGAAAAATCATTGGGCGAGCAGGCCTCGCCGGCAAAGAACAAGCGGTCGTTCACCGGCGCGGCCAGTGTGGCCCGGCAGTCGGCGTGGCCCGGCAGCGCAAATGAATATGAGCCGCGCGCGAACGGATCGGCGCCCCAGCTATGGTGATGTGCGGGCTTCAGCCGGCGGACGAAATCGCTGCCCAGCAAAGCGCGCAGCTCCGACGCAGCGAAGTCGAAAAAGCCGCCCTCGCCCGCGGCTTCCAGTTCGCTCGCCAGACGGCCGCCGAAATAGGCTTCGATCATCGGCCGGCCGAACGGCCTGAAGTAATAGGCCGCGGTCGCCACGCGGTCGGTGCGGCCGAACAACTGGCTGCCGGATTCAAACTCCTCGGCCCGCTCCAGCGACATGAACAGCTTGTCGGCAAGCCCCAGCGGCAAGCCGCGCGCCGCTTCGGTTTTGTCCGGCAGCGCCGGCGAGAACAGAAACTCCTTGTCGGCGATGATCGCGGTCGGCAACGTCACGATCGCCTGATCGGCGGTGATGGTGCCCTTGGCGGTTTCGATTTTCAGACGCCGGCCATGGTGATCGATCTGCAGCACCGGGCAATCGAGCACCACCGGCAAGCCGTCGCCATGCGCCACGATGGTCGCGCCATAGCCTTCGCGCACCCGCCAGTTCACGCCGTCGTCGGCGTAGCACTCGAAATCGCGCGCCGACACGCGATCGTATTCGGCGCCGCTGATGAAAGTGCCGACCGCGGTGATCAGATTGTTCCAGCGGCCGTTCGGCTCGAGCGCGACCGAAGCCGCCACGTCGGCGAGCTCAGCCGCCGGACCGACGCGCTCAAAGAATTTGCCCATCGCGTCGGCGAAGTCTTGCTGATCGGACGGCGGAAAACCGATCGGCATCGAGCGCCGCTCCCAGGGCGGCAAGGTCTTGTCGATGGTGTGCCCTTGCGCCTGCGCGATCGGCGCCCAGGGATTGCGGTCGGCCGAGTGTAGCCAGCCGCAGCCAAGATCGAGCGCGTAACCGCCGGCATCGGTGATGGTCCAGGCCCGGCCGCCAAGCCGTGGACGCGCTTCGACCACGAGGCATTCGATGGCGGCCTTGGCCAAGCGTCGTCCCGCTGCAATTCCGGCCGCTCCGCCGCCGACAATGACGACTTCGGTGTCGCTATTCGCCATAGAGAATTTCTGCGCCAAACACCGGACTGCAATTTCGCGTCAATAACGCGTGGGATCGAGCGCTACCTTGGACCAAAGAACTGTGACCCCACGATGATTACGAGCCAGATAGTTGCGTACACAACGAAGGCGATGCCCAATATCTCTATTCCCACGTCATCCTCCCGTTATTTGTTTTTGTCATCTTAGACGAAATGTCTGGCTATTTCAGCAGATTAGCGAGCGGCGCGCATCCGGCGATCTGCCGACAAACAGCAAGACAAACGTGAATGTGTACGGTATCGTACGTTGTCGGGGGGGCTCGGCGCCAAGTTGCGGTTTGCGCTCTAAGGAACCCCGGTATGCCCGTCCAAAATGCACTGACGCGTAAAGAAGGACGGCGTCAGCTAGCGCAGCCACTACCGCTGCCGGTCGGCCGGTCGTTTGAACTGATCGGCGCACCCACGACATTCGCACGCAACGAAGAAGTTTTCGGCGAAGGCGAGCCGGCCGAATATCTCTACAAGGTGATCTCCGGCGGCGTGCGGACCTACAACTCGCTGGACGACGGCCGCCGCCAGATCGCCGCGTTCTATCTGCCGGGCGATATATTCGGACTGGAAGCGCGCAAATTCCACAGCGTCACCGCCGAAACGATCTCGCGCAGCATGCTGCACGCGGTCAAAAAAACCAAACTAATGTCGCACGCATCCGGCGATCTCATGATGACCCATCTCCTTCTGGATCTGACGACCCAGGAGCTGCAGCGCACGCAAGCCCATATCCTTCTGCTGCTCAGGAGCGCCGAGGAACGCGTCGTCGGATTTCTTCTCGAGATCGCCAAACGCGAAGCGTGCAAGCGCGAGTTCGATCTGCGCATGTCGCGCCAGGATATCGCGGATTATCTCGGCCTCACCATCGAGACGGTGTCGCGCACGCTGACGCGGCTGGAAAACGCCGCTGTGATTTCGATGCAGACGTCGCGCCATATCGTGCTGCGCGACAAGCTGGCGCTCAACCGATTGAACTCCTGAACGCCGGCGCGGCGCCGGAAATGACAGCCAAATTGATTTTTAGGTAGCGGGCTACAGGCGGGCGCGATTCCGCGGCAATCTTTTAATGCCCCGTCAACCAGCGAAAGCATGACGCGGCTAACGTTAACTCCAATCACAGGCGCGACATGCAATTTGACCCGAGAAGGGTCACCCATGACGCCGCCGGTCCATCATCGCAAATCAAGCGTCGCGACGCAGCATCGTCCGACCAAGCTGAGTGATCGTGCCGATCTTCCTCATGGTGTTCTGCTTCTGCGCGCTATGCGCCTATATTCTGTTCGACGCGCGCCGCGCCACCATGGAGCGCGCGACCGAAGTTGCGACCAGCCTGGCCGCCGCCGTCGCGGCCGATATTGCCCGCACCGTCGAGTCGGTGGATTTGTCGCTGCAAGCGGTGGTCGACAATCTGAAGCTTCCCAACATCGAAAAAATGGACCCGGAACTTCGGCGCATGCTGCTGTTCGATCGTTCCGACCCAGGCGCGCAACATCGGCAAGCTGGTCGTGACCGACGAGACCGGCCACATCCGTCTCGATTCGCAGGATCTCGATCCGGAGCCGGTGGATCTATCGGACCGCGACTATTTCCAGGTGCACAAGAACAGCGCCACGGTCGGGACGTTCATCAGCCGGCCGGTGATCTCGCGCGCGAACGGACTGTGGATCATTGCCGTCAGCCGCCGGCTGTCGCATCCCGATGGCTCATTTGCCGGCATCGCCTCGGCCAGCCTGCGGCTCGCTTATTTCGAGGAATTGTTCAAGAATATTTCGGCCGGAGCCGGCGGCGTTATCACATTGATGCGCAACGACGGCATCGTGCTGATGCGCTGGCCGTTCAAGGTGGAATATATCGACCGCGATCTCAGCGCCTCCCGGCTGTTTGAAGAATATGCGCATGCCCGCAGCGGCCACTACGAGCAATATTCGGTGATCGACGGCGAACACCGGCTTTTCGTCTACAGCCAGATCGGCAATACCCCGCTGGTGATCGCGGTCGGCCAGTCGACCGCGGATATTTACGCGCAGTGGAACAGCTATGCCTTCGGCGTCATCTTTGTGATCGCGTTGTTGTGCGCGATGGCCGTGCTGCTGTCGATGTACCTGGTGTACGAGCTGGATCGCCGCAAGCGCGCCGAGAGCCAGCTCGCGGTCCTCGCCGCGACCGACGTGCTGACCAGCCTGTCCAATCGGCGCCACTTCAACGAGACGCTCGGCCGCGAATGGCGGCGCGGCGGGCGCGACCAGCTGCCGCTCGCTCTGATGATGATCGATGTCGACAATTTCAAACCCTATAACGACGTCCACGGCCATCAGGCCGGCGACGTGATGCTCAAGACCATGGGCGCCGCCATCGCCGGCGCGCTCAGCCGCGGCGGCGACATCGGGTCGCGTTACGGCGGCGATGAATTCGCCGTGCTTTTGGCCGGGACCACGCTCGACGGCGCCAGACGGGTCGCCGACAAGATTCGCCTGAACTTCGCGACGTTCTGCCAGCGCGAACACATGACCCATTTGGGCTTGAGCATCGGCATTGCCAGCATGACGCCGAAGAAAGGCATGCGGTCCGGCGAGTTGGTAGAGCTCGCCGACCAGGCGCTCTACAGCGCCAAGAATCGCGGCCGCAACCGCACCGAAGTGGCGGTGAAATCGCCGGTCGAGCCGTCGACCGAAGCGGCGTCGAAAAACATCCAGGCCGCTTAAGCCGCGCCGCCAACGCATCAGCCTTTGACAAATTCGGCGCGGGGTTTATCGTTTGCGCGCATATAATCACGCCTGCCGCTGGCCATTGGCGAGCCTTGGGCCGCGAAAAGGTTTGCCGCATGAAGCCCGCGCCATTCGTCCGCCATGTGCCGAAGACGCTCGACGAGGCGCTGAAGATTCTCGGCGAGGTCGCGCCGCAGGACGGCCGCATGCTGGCCGGCGGGCAGAGCCTGGTGCCGATCATGGCGTTCCGGCTGGCCAAGCCCGCGCATCTGGTCGACATCAACGAGGTCGAAGGGCTCGACAAGATCGCCAGCGACGGCAAGACGCTCAGCATCGGCGCGCGCGTGCGCCACGCCGCGTTTCACAAATCCGTGGTCGACAATCCGCTCGGCGCGCTGCTGACCTTCGTCGCGCGCCACATCGCGCATTATCCGATCCGCATGCGCGGCACCTTCTGCGGCAGCCTGGCGCATGCCGATCCGTCGTCGGAATGGTGCCTGGTCGCGGCGACGCTCGACGCCACCATGGTGGCCAAGAGCACGCGCGGCGAACGGCTGATCGCGGCGAAGGATTACTTCGAAGGCATCATGTCGACCGCGCTGGCCGAGGACGAGTTGCTGGCCGAAGTGCGGCTGCCGCTGCTCGGCCCCGACGCCAAATTCGGCTTCAACGAATTCAACCGCCGCGCCGGCGATTTCGCCATGGCGGCGTCGCTCGTCACCTATCGGCTGCAAGACGGCAAGATCGCCGACGCCCGCGTCGGCGTCGGCGGCGCCGAGCCCGCGCCGCGCCGCATTCCGGAAGCCGAAGCCGCGCTCAACGGCAAGGCGCCGGGCGACGCCGTCTTCCGCGCCGCCGCCGAAGCCGCCGCCGCCGCCGTCGATCCGCTGGAGGATCATCAGACCACGGCCGAATACCGGCGCGACCTGGTGCGCGCCGTGGTGCGCCGCGCGCTGGAGCATTCTCAATCATGACCGCGCACACCAAAGGCTCCGGCCTGAAATGGGTCGGCCGCGCCATCCGCCGGGTGGAAGACCCGGCGCTGGTCACCGGCCAAGGCCGCTTCACCGCCGATCTGCCCGCCGCGCATTGGGTGCGCTTCGTGCGCAGCCCGAACGCCGCCGGCAAAATCAAATCGATCAACGCCGCCGAACGGCGCGATGGTCATCACCGCCGCCGATCTCAAGGGCGTGAAGCCGATCACGCCGATGCTGCACAAGTTCAACTACAAGCCGGTCGGCGCAGCCGATCCTGGCCGACGGCGTCGTGCGCTTCGTCGGCGAGCCGATCGCCGCCGTGGTGGCGGCGAGCGAGGAAGAAGCCGAGGACATCGCCGATCTGGTCGAGGTCGCCATCGACGAGACCACGCCGGTGATCGACGCGCGCGCCGCGCTCGCCGCCGGCGCGCCGCAGATGCACGCCGAGGCGCCCGGCAACGTCATCCTCGAAGGCAAGTTCAAGACGCCGGATTTCGACGCGGTCTGGAACGGCGCGGCGAAGATCGTCAAGATCGAGGCGCGCTCGCACCGGCAGAACGCCACGCCGATGGAAGCGCGCGCCGGCCATGCCGCCTACGACGCCGCCACCGGCCGCGTCACGCTGACCTGCACCACGCAGATGCCGCATCTGATGCGCACGGCGATCGCCGACGTGCTCGGCATGCCGGAATCCGATCTGCGCGTGATCGCGCCCGATGTCGGCGGCGGCTTCGGCCAGAAGATGTCGCTGTGCGCCGAATATGTCGTGCTGGTCTGGCTGGCGCGCAAGCTCAAGAGCTCGGTGGCCTGGACCGAGGACCGGCGCGAGAACCTGATCGCCGTCGTTCCACTGCGCGCGATCAATACATCACGCTGGAAGGCGCCTTCGACAAGAACGCCAAGCTGCTCGCGCTGCACAGCCGACATCGTCTCCAATGTCGGCGCCTATTCCTGCTTCCCGACCACCTGCGGCGTCGAGCCGCTGATGGCGATGGCGGAAATGCCCGGGCCCTATGACGTGCGGCACTATGAGTGCTGCGCGCGCGGCGTCTTCACCAACACCTGCACCATGGCGGCCTATCGCGGCGTGTCGCGGCCGGTCATCACCTTCACGCTCGAACGGCTGATGGACAAGGCGGCGGCGGCCTTCGGCATCGACCCGATCGACATCCGCCGCCGCAACCTGATCGACAAGTTTCCCTACACCTCGGCGATCGGGCCTGGTGTACGACGAGGCCACCTACAAGCAGACGCTGGAGATGGCGGTGAAGGCCATCGACGTGCCGGCCTTCCGCAAGCGTCAGGCAGAAGCGCGCGCGCAAGGGCCGCTATCTCGGCATCGGCTTTGCGACCTTCTCCGAGCGCACCGGCTACGGCAGTCCGGCCTTCGCCGCGCGCGGCATGGAGATCACGCCCGGCTGGGAGACCGTCATCCTCACCGTCGATCCGTCCGGCTTCGTCGAGGCGCGCATCGGCTCCTCGCCGCACGGCCAGGGCCTGCGCACCACGCTGGCGCAGATCATCGCCGACGAGATCGGCGTCACGCCCGACATGATCAAGGTCGTGCACGGCGACACCGACCGCGCGCCTTACGGCTGGGGCACCTTCGCCAGCCGCTCGCTGGTGATTTCCGGCGGCGCCACGCTGATCGCGGCGCGGAAAGTGCGCGCCAAGCTGATCAAGATCGCCAGCCACATGCTGGAAGCGGCGCCCGGCGACATCGTGCTGGAGGACGGCGCGGCCAAGGTCGCCGGCACCGACCGCTCCGTCACGCATCGCGAAGATGGCGCGCGAGGCCTACACCCAGACGCATCGCTTCAAGGGCGAGATCGAGCCCGGCCTGACCGAGACCGGCACCTACGATCCGCCCGGCACCTTCTCCAACGCCTGCCATGTCGCCATCGTCGAGGTCGATGTCGAGACCGGCCACGTCACGATCGAGAAATTTCTGGTGGCGGAAGACGCCGGCCGCATCATCAATCCGATGATCGCCGACGGCCAGGTGCATGGCGGCATCGCGCAGGGCATCGGCAACGCGCTGCTGGAGGAGATCATCTACGACGAGAGCGGCGGCATTCTCACCGCCAATCTCGCCGACTACATGCCGCCGACCGCGCGCGAGATTCCGCCGATCGAGCTGCATCACATCGAGACGCCGAGCACCGAGTCGATCACCAAGGCCAAGGGCCTGGGCGAAGGCGGCTGCATCGGCGCGCCGGCGGCGGTGGTCAACGCCATCAACGACGCGCTGTCGCCGTTCGGCGTCGCAGATCGACGAAATGCCGGCGACGCCGCAGCGCATCCGCGCGGCGTTGCGCGCGACAGGAAAGCGCCGCATGAGCGACAAGACCGCCATCACCCTGACCATCAACGGCCGCGACCACGCCATCAGCGTCGAGCCGCGCCGCACGCTGGCCGACGCCATCCGCGAGGATTGCGGGCAGACCGGCACCCATATCGGCTGCGAGCACGGCGTCTGCGGCGCCTGCACCGTGATCGTCGACGGCGAGCCGGTGCGCTCCTGCCTGATGTTCGCCGTGCAGGCGGCGGGCAAGAAAATCCGCACCGTCGAAGGCCTGGCCGACGGCGACACGCTGCATCCGATGCAGCAGGCCTTCATGGATCATCACGGCCTGCAATGCGGCTTCTGCACGCCGGGCTTTCTGATGCTGGCGGTCGGCGTGCTGGAGCGCGAGCCCGACATCAGCGACGACGATCTGCTCGACGTGCTGTCGTCGAACCTGTGCCGCTGCACCGGCTATCAGAACATCATCAAGGCCGTGCGCGCCGCGGCGCAAGAGATGCGCGGGCAAATGACGGCGCCGGCCAAATTCGTCGGCCGCTCCGTCCCGCGTCTGGAGGACCGCCCGCTGCTCACCGGCCAGGGCCGCTTCGCCGCCGACATTTCGTTTCCCGGCCAATGGCACATGCGCGTGGTGCGCTCGCCGTCGCGCACGGCAAAATCAAATCGATCGACGCCACCGCCGCGCTCGCGCTGCCCGGCGTGCACGCGGTGTGGACCGCCGCCGACGTCGCGCACATTCCGCCGATCCCGTTTCGCCTCACCGGCCTCAAGACGCTCGAGCCCTACCGCCAGCCGGTGCTGGCCAAGGACGTCGTGCGCTATGTCGGCGAGCCGGTCGCGCGTGGTGTTCGCCGACGATCCATATGTCGCCGAGGATGCCGCCGACCTGGTCGAGGTTGAGATCGAGCCGCTGCCGAGCAACGCTGCTCGCGACCGAGGAACCGGGCTTCTACGACCATGACCTGACCACCGAGCCCGACGTCGTGCGCAAAGGCTATCGGCGACGTCGACGCCGCCTTCCGCAACGCGCATGCCGTTGTTTCGCTTGAGCTTTCGATCGGCCGCCATTCCGGCGTGCCGCTGGAGACGCGCGGCGCCATCGCCCGCTACGACGAAGCGCGCGACATTCTGGAACTGCACGGCGCCGCCAAGGTGCCGCACTGGAATCGCGATACGCTGGCGCAAATGCTTGGCCGGAAACGGGAATCCGTCCAGCTCTACGAGGGCCATGTCGGCGGCGGCTTCGGCATCCGCGGCGAAATCTATCCCGAGGACGTGCTGGTCTGCGCCGCCGCGCTGAAATTCCGCAAAGCCGATCAAATGGATCGAGGACCGCCGCGAACATCTGATCGCCGCCAATCACTCGCGCCAGCAGACCCACCGCATCCGCGCCGCCATCGACGCGCAGGGCCATATCCTTGGCATCGACGACGAATTTTTCCACGACAACGGCGCCTATATGCGCACGCACGCCGCCACCGTGCCCGATCTCGCCGCCGCCATGCTGCCGGGGCCCTATCGCGTGCCGGCCTATCGCGCCGTCGGCCATATCCGGCTCACCAACAAGACGCCCTGCGGCACCTATCGCGCGCCCGGCCGCTACGAATCCACCTTCGTGCGCGAGCGGTTGCTGGACGCGATCGCCGCGCAAGGTCGGCGTCGACAAAGTCGAAATCCGCCGCCGCAATCTGATCGGCAAAAGCGCGATGCCCTACGCGCTCGGGCTCGAAACGCTCGGCACCCATATCGTCTACGACTCCGGCGACTATGCCTGCCTGCTCGACAAGGCGCTCGCCGCCGCCGACTGGAAAAACCTGCAGGCAGCAATTGCGCAAGCGCCGCGCCAGCCGGCGAGAAAGTCGGCGCCGGCGTCGCCATGTTCGTGGAGAAGAGCGGGCTCGGGCCGTTCGACACCGTGCGCGTCGAGGTCAAGCCCGACGGCGCGATCGAGGTCGTCACCGGCGTCGCCTCGATCGGCCAGGGCGTCGAGACCGTGATCGCGCAGATCTGCGCCGACGCGCTCGGCGTCGATTACGCCAGCATCAGCGTCATCCACGGCCAGACCGACCGCATCGACAGAGGCATGGGCGCCTTTGCCTCGCGCGTCACGGTGATGTGCGGCGAAGCCACGCGGCTCGCCGCCACCAAGCTGCGCGACAAGGCGCTGACGGCCGCCGCCGAACTGATGCAAACGAGCGCCGACACGCTCGACATCGTCAATGGCGAGATCGTCCGCACCGGCGGTCCGGCCCGTCGATGCCGCTCGGCGAACTCGCGCGCACGCTGCCGCGGCGGCTTGAGCGCCGAGGACACCTTCGAATCCACGCCACATGGTCTATCCCTACGGCGTCCATGTCGCCGTGGTGCGCGTCGATGCCGACACCGGCGGCGTCGACCATCGAGCGCTATGTGATCGCCTACGACGTCGGCAAGGCGGTCAACCCGAAGCTGGTGGAAGGCCAGATCGCCGGCGGCCTGGCGCAAGGCATCGGCGGCGCGCTGCTGGAGGAGTTTCTCTATGACGAAGCCGGCGAGCCGCTGTCGGTCACCTTCGCCGATTATCTGATGCCGACGGCGCGCGAGGTGCCCGAGCTTTCCATCCTCATCACCGAGGATGCGCCGAGCCCGCTCAATCCGCTCGGCCTGAAGGGCGCCGGCGAAGGCGGCGCCAATCCGGTCGGCGCGGCGATCGCCTCCGCCATCGACGACGCGCTGCAGCGCCCCGGCGCGGTGACGCAATTGCCGATCTCGCCGCAGCGGCTGAAGGCGCTGATCGCGGCGGCTAGGCCTTGAAGTCCGGCCGGTAGCCGTCCGCAGTCTTCTCGATGCGGCCGGCAAACGGCAAGCCGACATGGCCGGGCATCACCAGCGCGCCGCTCGACGCGCAATAGTCGAGCACCTTGCGCCGGCTGGCGCGGGCCTGCGCGGCGTCGGAATTCTTCGGGAAATTCCAGTCCGGATAATAGACCTGCAGCAGGTGGTGCCAGACGTCGCCGATGAAGGCGCCGCGCTGGCCTTGGCTTTCGAGCTTGAAGAACACGTGGCCGGGTGAATGGCCGGGCGCGGAATCGATCTCGATGAAATCGTTGAGGCGGTGCGGCCCGCAGTCACCAGATCGGCCTTGCCGTATTCGAGTATGGGGATCACGCATTCGCGGAAGGTGCCGAGCTCCGCCGGTCCTTCCTTCGGATCGGCATCGATCTTGGAGAAATAGTCGACGTCCGGCTTGGAGAACACGTAGCGCGCATTGGGGAAGGTCGGCACCCATTGCCGTCCTGCTGCCGCGTGTTCCAGCCGACATGATCGTGATGCAGATGCGTGCACATCACCAGATCGATTTCCTCCGGCCGCGCGCCGGCGGCGGCGAGGCGTTCCAGATAGGGCTCGTTGAGCATGTTCCAGAACGGCCGGCCGGGCTTGATCTTGTTGTTGCCGCAGCAGGAGTCGATGAGGATTTTCTGGCCGCCGATCTGCAACAGCCAGCTATGCACGCTGAGTTTGATCGCACCGGATTGGGCGTCGTAGTGATGCGGCGCCAGCCAATGGCCGTGCTCGGCCATATGCGCGTCGCTGAAGTCCGGGAATATGTCGCGCAACGGATAGGTCGCGCCGAAGGTTTCGCCAACGCGGGTGATGGTGGCTTGGCCCAGCGTGAACATGAAAATCAGCTCAGCGCTTTCAACAGCCGCGTCACCGTGCGCTGCTCTTCCGCCGTCAGCGGCGCCAGCGTGGCGGCGGTGATCTCGGCGGCGACCTTCATCGCCTCCTCGGTCACCTGGCGGCCGCGATCGGTCAGCGCCACAGCGCGGCGGCGGCGGTCCTTCGGATCGGCCAGCGCGCTGACAAAGCCGCGCGTGCCCAGCCGATCGACCACGCCTTTGATGGTGGCGGCGTCGAGATAGATCAGCCGGCCGAGATGGTTCTGCGAGCAGGGGCCGACTTCGTAGAGCTTGGAAAGGGCCGCGAACTGGGTTTGCGTCAGCCCCTCGATCATGCGCGCCGTGAAGATCGACGTGTGCCGCTGCATCGCGACGCGCATGCAGGAAGCCGACCTGCTCGTCGAGCACATAGCCCCCGGTTTCGGCGGGGTCCGGCGTCGGCACCACAACTTTCAATTTGTCACGCCGCATCGGCGGTCCTACGAAGATGACTTCCAGCCAGAGTTAAATCATGACCAAGTTTGCGCCATGGCGATAGCCCCCTTGCTCGGCTTGCCATGGAAATCTGCCGGGCCATCTTAGACAGTCAAATAGGCCCTTTGCACCTCAAGATTATCGGCCAGTTGCGCCATCGAGCCCTGCCAATGAATCTGGCCTTTCTCGAGCACATAGACCCGGTCGGAGACCAGCCGGGCGAAGTGGATGTTCTGCTCCGACAGCAGGATCGACAGGCCCTCCTTTTTCAATTCGACGATGGTGTTGGCCATCTGCTCGACGATCAGCGGGGCTACGCCTTCCGACGGCTCGTCGAGCAGCACCAGCAGCGGATTGCCCATCAGCGTGCGCGCGACCGTGAGCATCTGTTGCTCGCCGCCGCTCATGCGATTGCCCAGGCGGTCCGGCATTTCGGCCAGATTGGGAAACAGCGCGAACAGTTTTTCCGGCGTCCATGACGGCGCCGGCTGCCCATCGGGGAAAGCGCGCGCGGCCTGCCGGCCGATATCGAGATTTTCCATGACAGTGAGATCGACAAAGATGCGGCGGTCCTCGGGCGTGAAGCCAAGGCCTCTGCGCGCGATCTCGAATGGCTTCAAGGCGGAAATGTCGTCACCGTTGAAGCGCACCGTTCCCTGGCGCTGCGCCATCAGCCCCATGATCGCCTTCATGGTGGTGGATTTGCCGGCGCCGTTGCGCCCCATCAGCGCCACCACCTCGCCGCGGCCGACCTCGAAGTTCAAGTCGTAAAGAATGCGCGCGGCGCCGTACCAGGCGCTTAAAGATTCGACGGAGAGCATGGCCTCGGTGCTCATGATGCAGCACCTGCGAATGTCTTGCCGGTGCCGAAATAGACCTCCCGCACCTGGGCATTGTCGCGAATGGCTGCGGCATCGCCATCGGCGATCACCCGCCCGCGCGCCAGCACGATGATGCGGTCGGCGAAGGCGAACACCACGTCCATCGAATGTTCGGTGAACAGCACCGAGATGCCGCGCTCCACCACCAGCCGCTTGACCAGCTCGATAAGTCCGTGACGCTCCCGCGCCGCCATGCCGGCGGTCGGCTCGTCCATCAGCAACAGGCGCGGCTCGTTGGCCAGCGCGATCGCGAGTTCGATGCGCTTGACGTCGCCATAGGCGAGTTCGCGGCTCGGCCGGTCGGCGGCGTCACGCATGCCGACCTGTCCGAGCAGATCGAGCGCGCGCTCGCGGTGCAGCGCGCTGACCGCGCGCCAGAGCCTATAGGGTTTCGCCGGCGTGCGAGATCAGCGCCATCTGCACGTTCTCGATGACGGTCATCGAGCCGAAGGTGGCGGCGACCTGGAAGGTGCGCCCGACGCCGCGCCGCCAGATCTCGCGCGGCTCCAGGCCGGCAATATTTTTTCCTTCGAGCAGGATCTCGCCGGAGTCCGGCGCGAGCTGGCCGTTGATCATGTTGAAGCAGGTGGATTTGCCGGCGCCGTTCGGACCGATCATGGCAAGAAATTCGCCGGGCTCGATGGCGAAGTCGATCTCGTTGACCGCGCGCACGCCGCCGAAGGATTTGGTCAAAGAGCGGACTTCGAGCACGCTCATGACTTAGCCCTCGCCTTGCGCCAAACCGCCGCAAACGCGCCGACAATGCCCTGCGGGAACGCCAGCACCAGCAGCAGGATGATGCCGCCCAAGAGCGCGCGCCAATATTCGGTCTGCCGCATCACCGTATCCTGCAAAGTCGCGAATACCGATGCGCCGACGATCGGGCCGGTCAGCGTCTGAATGCCGCCGAGCAGCACCATGACCAGGCCGTCGATGGAGCGGTTGATGTGAATCGTTTCCGGCGAGATCGAACCCTTGGCGAAGGCGAACAGCCCGCCCGCCACGCCGCAGACGCCGCCGGCAATGGCGAAGCCGAGCCACTGCACCCGCTTCACGTCGATGCCGATGGCTTCGGCGCGCAGCGGGGAATCGCGCCCTGCCCGCATGGCATAGCCGAACGGCGCGAACAGAAAGCGCCGCAGCAGCAGCACGGCGACCACCGCCAGCAGCAGCGTCAGCAGGAAATAGACCCAAGCCCTGTCGAACGGCGGCGGCGGCCAGACGCCGATGACGCCGTTGGAGCCGCCGGTGAAGCCTTCCCACTGGAACACCGCGGCCCACACGATCTGGGCGAAGGCGAGCGTGAGCATGGCGAGATAGACACCGGACAGCCGCACCGCGAACCAGCCGAACAGCAGCGCGCCGGCCAGCGCTACCAGCGGGGCGGCGACGAGCGCCAATCCCATCGGCGCGCCGAGCCATTTCACCAGCAAGCGCCGCGCCATAGGCGCCGAGCCCGAAATAGGCGGCATGGCCGAACGAATGCATGCCGCCCGGGCCCATGATGAAATGCAGCGAGGTCGCGAAGATCACCGCGATCAGCACGTCGATGCCGAGGATCAGCAGATAGGGCGACGACTGCGCCAGCAGCGGCAGGCAACAGCAGCAGCAGCAGCACCGTGACGCCGAGCGCTTTCAGCATCGGCGTCGCCGGCCGGATCGGCTCTTCCGGCTCGGCCATCGAACGCACCACCGCCTGCGCCCGTCCGAGCAGGCCGTAGGGGCGCGCGATCAGCACCGCCGCCATCACCAGAAATTCGGCGACCAAGCGTGAACTTGGAGAAATTCACGGTGATGAAGCCGAAATCGACGACGCCGATGCCGATGCAGAGCGCCTTGACCTCGGCGATGATGACCGCGGCCAAATAGGCCCCGGTGATCGAGCCCATGCCGCCGACCACGACCACGACGAAAGCGTCGCTGATGGCGACCAGATCGGTGGCGAGATTGGCCGGCTCGCGCGCGACCTGCAACGCGCCGCCGAGACCGGCGAGCAGCGCGCCGAGCGCGAACACGGAGGTGAACAGTAGCGACTGATTGACGCCGAGTGCGCCGACCATTTCGCGGTCTTGCGTCGCCGCCCGCACCAGCCGGCCGAAGCGCGTGCGGGAAATGGCGAAATGCAGGATCAACAGCACCAGCGGACCGACGAAGATCAGGAACAGATCGTAGCTCGGCAACTGGCGGCCGAGCACTTCGACGGCGCCGCGCAGGCCCGGCGCGCGCGGGCCCAGCAGATCTTCCGGTCCCCAGAGCCAGAGCGTGGCGTCGTTGATCACCAGCACCAGCGCGAAGGTGGCGAGCAACTGGAACAGTTCGGGCGCGCGGTAGATGCGCCGCAGCAGCACGATCTCGATCAAGGCGCCGATGACGCCGACGATCAGCGCGGTGGCGACGATGCCGCCCCAATAGCCGAACGCGCCGCCGATATGGGTGGCGAATGAATAGGCGATGTAGGTCCCCAGCATATAGAGGGACCCGTGCGCGATATTGATGATGCGGGTGACGCCGAAGATCAGCGACAGGCCGACGGCGATGAAGAACAGGCCGGAGGCGGTCGAGAGCCCGTTGAGCGCCTGGAATAGGAATGCGCTGAAGGTCATGGCTGCTCTTATCCCTCCCCTGCAAGGGGAGGGTGGCTGCGAGCAACGCGAGCAGCCGGGTGGGGTTGCATGCGTTGAGCATACCCCACCCGGTCGGCTTCGCCGACCACCCTCCCCGAAATCGGGGAGGGATGAAAGATCAATCCGCCGCCGGGCGCAGCTTCTTGACCTCGGCGTCGCTCGGCAGCACCGAAGCGCCGTCGACATATTTGAAGTCGACCATGGTGCCCTTGCCGCCTTCGAGCGCGAGTTTGCCGACGAAGGCGCCCATGGTGGCCTGATGGTCGCTGGCCCGGTAGCTGAACGGCCCGAACGGGCTGTCGACCTTCAGGCCCTTGAAGGCTTCCACCAGTTTCTCGGTGTCGGTCGACTTGGCCTTGGCGATACCGGCGGCAATCGACTTGATCGTGACATAGCCGACCACCGAACCGAGGCGCGGATAGTCGTTGTACTTCTTCTGGTAGGCGGCGACGAAAGCGGTGTGCGCCGGGGTCTTGATCTTGTTCCAAGGATAGCCGGTGACGACCCAGCCGACCGGGGTCTCGTCCTTCAGCGGATCGAGATATTCCGGCTCGCCCGACAACAGGCTGACCACCGGGCGGTTCTTGAACACGCCGCGGGTGTTGCCTTCGCGCACGAACTTGGCGAGATCGCCGCCGAACAGCACGTTGAAGATGGCATCCGGCTTGGCGTCGTCGATCGCCTGCGCCACCGCGCCGGCGTCGATCTTGCCGAGCGGCGGCGCCTGTTCGGTGACGAACTCGACGTCGGGCTGCGCCTTCTTCATCAGCGTCTTGAAGGCTTCGGCCGCGGCCTGGCCGTATTCGAAGTTCGGATAGACCAGCGCCCATTTCTTCTTCTTGAAGCCGGTCGCGGCCGGCATCAGCATCGCGGTCTGCATGTAGGTCGAGGCGCGCAGGCGGAAGGTGTATTTGTTGCCGTTCGCCCAGGTGATCTTGTCGGTGAGCGGCTCGGCGGCGAGGAAGAACACTTTCTTCTGGCCGGCGAAATTGGTGACCGCCAGACCGATGTTCGACAGGAACGTGCCGGCGATCATGACGACGCCTTCGCGCGTCACCAGTTCCTCGGCAACGCGCACGGCCTCGCCGGGATTGGCGCCGTCGTCGCGCGAAATCAGTTCCAGCTTCTTGCCGAGCACGCCGCCCTTGGCGTTGATCTCGTCGAGCGCCATCTCCATGCCCTTCTTGTAGGGATCGAGGAAGGCGGGCTGCGACTTGTAGCTGTTGAGTTCGCCGATCTTGATCGTGTTCTGCGCCGAAGCCTGCGTGGCAAACCCGGCGGCAATCGCAACACTGGCGAAAGCGCGAGCGTGAACAGGTGACGTTTGGTCATCATGACGAAAACTCCATGCATCAAGGCTGACCGCGCAGTCGCGGCGCCGCTGAATTTTAAAGTCCCTTTGTCGCCTCCGGCACCGCGAACTTGTTTGTACGCAAATAGTCTGTCCGCTGCACCGAACTTGTCAAGCGAGCCCTATGACACGAATTGCATCAGCGCTGCGCATTTTGTTTGCATAAGGCTCGTTCGAAAACCGATGACGTCGTTTCGCAAGTCGTGCGCTAGGCTTTCGGCCGGTCGCGGAATTTGTCCATCAGCGCCTTGTCCTGGCCGCCGTCGATTTCGATCATGGTGCCGTTGACCATTTCCATCAGCGGCGACGCCAGCATGACAACCAGCGATGCGACCTCGTCGACCTCGGCAATGCGGCCCATCGGGATCGAGGCGGGCGCCAGTTTGTCGGCCTGTTCGCGTGGAATTTTCATGTCGCGCGCCATGGCGTCGACCAGCCCGGCCCAGCGCTCGGTGCGCACCGGGCCCGGATTGACCGCGACGAAGCTGATGCCGTCCTTGCCGTATTGGCCGGCGAGCGACAGCGTCAGGTTCTGCCCCGCCGCGTTGGCGGCGCCCGGGCAGATTTCCCAGTAGGACGGCTTCACGCCGTCATTGCCGATCAGGTTCACGACGCGCCCGCCGCCCTGCTTGACCATGATCGGCAGCACGTAGCGCAGGCAGCGCACATAGCCCATGAATTTGAGCTGCAGGCCCTTTTCCCAATCGTCTTCGGTCAGGTGCTCGATGACGCCGCCGGCGGCCGAGCCGGCATTGTTGACCATGATGTCGATGCGGCCGAGCGCCTTGTGCGCCTGCTCGATGAAATTCTTGGCGTCGGCATCCTTGCGCAGGTCGGCCGGGATGGCGACGATCTTGCGGCCGGTCGCCTTGGCGATCTCGGCGGCCGCTGCCTCGAGCGGCTCCTTGCGCCGCGCGCAGATGGCGACATCGACGCCTTCCTTGGCGAGCAACAGCGCGATGCCCTTGCCGATGCCTTCGCTGCCGCCGGTGACCAGCGCGGTTTTGCCTTTGAGCTTGAGATCCATTGCAAATTCTCCGTTACGATCTTGCTGACGCGGCGCGGTGCGCCATCCAGCGCCCGGCTTCGGCCGTGGCGAATAGTTCGGCGAGCGCGGCGTTGAACGCCGCCGGCTCCTCGCTGGTGATGGTGTGGCCCGAGCGCGGAATGACCAACAGCCCCGCGGTCGGCACCGTGCGCTTGAGAAACACGCTGCCGTCGAGGCACCAGTCGTCCTCGTCGCCGACGATGACCAGCAGCGGCGGCGAAAATTTCTTCAGGTCGGCTTCCATGTCCCACAACGTCGGCCGCTTGGCCTGCACATGCAGCATGGTCAGCGCGTGGCCCTCCGCCGAATGCTCGCTCAGCATCTTGGCGAATTCGGCAAAGCCGCGCGGGTCCTTGTTCTTGTGGGTCTGGCGCGTGGCGCCGTCGGCATAGCGCGGCGCCGCGGCGGCGATGCCTTCGGCGGCAAACATCTTGCCGGTTTCGCGCGAGGCGGCGCGCCTCTCCTCGACCTTTTTCGGGTCCGGGCTCGAGCCATAGCCGCAGCTCGCGGCGATCACCGAGATGCAGCGCTCCGGGTAATGAATGCCGACATGCAGCGCGGTCGAGGCGCCCATCGAGTGGCCGACGACATGCGCCTTGTCGATTTTGAGCGCGTCCATCAGCGCGATGACGTCGTCGCGCGCGATGTCCTGGCTGTAGCGCGCGCCATCGCTGGGCACGTCGGAGGGCGGATAGCCGCGCTGGCTGTAGGTGACGCAGCGATGCGAGCGCGAGAAATGCCGCATCTGCGGCTCCCAGGTGCGGAAGTCGCCGGCATATTCATGCACGAAGACGACGGCCGAACCCTGGCCCGCCTCTTCGTAATACAACCGAGTGCCATCCCGCGCAGCGATGTGGGCATGTTGTGCTCCGGTCGGCGACCGACAATTATTTGCACACAAATGAAAGCGGAGTAAAGTCACCTTCCGCAGAAGATCGATTGCGCATTGCGCCCAAGCTGGGCCCAATGCGCTGCGGTCCTGAGCGGACACGAGAAGCGGTGGCGACAAGACCACGCTCAAAATCCAGGGGGAATTGTAAATGTCCAGAATGTCTCGACGCGGGCTGGCCGCACTCGCCGCGGTTTTCGCGATGGCCGCTGCCGGTTTGGTCACAGGTCCGGCGCAGGCGCAGCAAAAGCCCGTCATCAAGGTTTCCAGCCTGACGCTGCCGGTGTTCAACCCGCTGGTCTGGAACATCATGAAGGCGCGCGGCATCGACGCCAAGCACGGCTTCGAGCTCGACATCCACGCCTATCCGTCGATCTCGGCCTTCTACGCGGCCTTCGCCACCGGCGAGACCGACGTGCTGATCGGCGGACCGACGATCTTCCAGAAGCTCTATCAGGAAGGCGTGCCGCTGCGCATCATCGGCACCGGCTTCACGCTCGCCGACCTCGTGATCTTCGCCAAGGATCCGGCGATCAAGACGCTGGCCGATCTCAAGGGCAAGCAGCTCGCGATCGACATGGGCGGCTCGCAATACCAGGTCGTCAAGATCTACACCAACGCCAAGGGCCTCGACCTCGGCAAGGACATCATCGCGGTCAACGCCAATTTCGGCGTCGCGCGCGCGCAGCTTGAGGCCGGCCGCGTCGACGCCGCGCTGGTGATCGAGCCGCTGGCCAGCATCAGCGCCAAGCAGCATCCGGACTGGCACGTCGTCTTCAACGGCGCGCAAGGCTGGAAGGAGATGACCGGCGAAGACGGCTGGGAAATCGTGCCCGCCATGCGCGCCGATGCGATCGCGCGCATTCCGAACGGGCCGAAGATGCTGCTGGCGGCTTTGCAGGACGTCGCCGACTTCATGCAAGAAGGACACCGCGGCGGCCGACAAGATCGCCAATGAGACGCTCAAGCTGCCGCCGGGCATTCTGACCGCCGCGGTGGAGAGCAAGCGGCTGCAGATGATCGTGAAGCCGGCCTGGGAGCCGGCGACCAAGAAGTCGATCACCGACATGATGGAGCGCGCGGTGAAGGCCGGCTTCTATGAAAAGATGCCGGACGACAAGATCATCTATGCGCCATAACGACGTTACATGACGATGTCGCATGACGAGCTGCGCGAGCCTGTCCGGACCTTCACTTTCCCGCGGCAGACGTTCGTCTCACTGCTGGTCTTCGCCGTCGTTTTGGGAAGTGCTGTCGCATCTCGCGCCAGTTCTCGGGATTCCGCCGTTCGCGATCCCGAGCCTGGTGCGGATCGCCAAGAGCATCGCCACCATCACGCCGATCGACATCGTCGTCACGCTGGCGCGCGTCATCGGCGCGCTGATCGCATCCTTCGTGATCGGCCTCGCGCTGGCGATGGCGATGTACCGCTCCGAGCCGCTCGAGAAATACCTGCACCCGATGATCCGCCTGTTCATGGCGGTGCCGGTGGTGTCGTGGATCTTGTTCGCGGTGCTGTGGTTTCCCGGCGTCGAATTCCGCATCGGCTTCGTGCTGGTCGTGGTGTGCGGCCCGGTGTTCCTGGTCGACACGCTCGACGCCATGCGCAGCGTGCCGCGCGAATTGCGCCACATGATGAAGTCGTTCCGGCCGACGTCGCTGCAGTTCTTCATCAAGCTGATGCTGCCGGCGATCGTGCCGACCATCTTCACCAGCTGGAAGGTCAATATCAGCCTGGCGATCCGCGTCGTGACCATCGCCGAACTGGTCGGCGCGGTGACCGGCATCGGCCATCAGTTGTCGGTGGCGCAGGAACTGTTCTCGGTCTCCGACGTGTTCGCCTGGACCATCGTGCTGGTCGCGCTGCTGTTCCTGCTCGAGGCGATCGTGTCGCGGGTCGAAACGCGTCTATTGCGGTGGCGCAGCGTGAGCGGTCCGCAGCCGATCGAAGTGCGCGGCTTGCGCAAGGTGTTCCGGCAGACCACCACCGGCCAGGCGGTGGTCGCCATCGACCGGCTCGATCTGACCATTGCGCCGCACGAAGTGGTCGCTATCGTCGGCCAGACCGGCTGCGGCAAATCCACCTTCTTCGATCTGATGATCGGGCTGGAGGCGCCGACCGAAGGTTCGATCCTGATCGGCGACAAGAGCCCGTATGCCGACTTCGATCATTTCCGCGGGCAGGATCGCCACCGTGTTCCAGCAGGACCGCCTGCTGCCGTGGCGCTCGGCGCTGGACAACGCCAAGCTGCCGCTCGAACTGATCGGCATGGCCGAGGAGGAGCAGCGCGACCGCGCGCTCACCTGGCTCAATCGGCTCGGGCTCGGCAGTTTCACCAATGCCTATCCGCACGAACTGTCCGGCGGCATGCGCCAGCGCGTGGCGATCGCGCGCGCCTTCGCGGTGCAGCCCGACATTCTGCTGGCCGACGAAGCCTTCGGCCATCTCGACGAGGTGACGGCGGCGGAATTGCGCGAGACCTTCCTGGCGCTGGCGCGCGAATGCGGCTCGACCGCGATCCTGATCACGCATCAACTGGAAGAAGCCATCACCGTCGGCGACCGCGTCGCGGTGTTCGGCAAATCGGCCAAGCTGCTCGCCGACATTCACGTCGCGCATGGGAAGGAACAATACGGCTGTTGCGCGAGGCGATCCAGTCACCTGCAGAACAACCGGCCGGATCCACGGCTGGCGCAGGCCTAGCTGCGCAAAATCGCCTTCGCGGCATCGCCGACCGCTTCGACCGACATGTCGGTGTCGAGGAAGCAGACGATGCGGCACGGGCAGCCTTCCAGCCCTCGTAGCGCCACGGGAAGGCGCCGATCAGGCAGCGCTGCCCAGCATCAGCTCGATATCGCCGCCGAGATTTTCGGCGTGCAGCAGGCCTTCCTGGAACGCCCAGCTATGGAACGGGAACATGTCCTGCGACACGCGGCGGCCGGATTTCTTGTGGGTGTATTCGAACGTGCCGAAGAACTCCGCCGGCGTCTTGCCGTGCTTCTTGGTGAACTCCTCGGCGAGATCGGGCCGCATGTTGCGGATCGAGGTGTTCATGGCGTGGTCGCAGGAGCCGGTGTCGCATGCCCCACCATTTGATCTTCTTCTTCAGCATCCAGTGCAGCGTGTCGAGATTGGGGCCGGGGTGATAGCAGAAGTATTTCACCAGATCCTGCTGCGGCTGGCCTTCGTAGTGCCTGTGCCAGCCGGTGTGCAGAATGAGAATGTCGCCCTCGCGGATATCGGCGCCGGACGACTCGATCATCTCCGGCGTGATCACCGCCCAGTCGTGCATGTGCTTGGAGATGTCGACCACGACGCCGCGGTTGACCAGATAGTCGAGCGGCAGATGCGCCATGTCGCCGTTGCGATTGTCGGTCGCGTGCATGGCGCCGTCGAAATGGGTGCCGACATGCAGCGCGGTGTCGATGCGCTGCGCCACGATCATCTGGGTCTGCAGATTTTGCGCGTAGTACATCTTGTTGCCGGCATAGCCGACCCAGCCGGGCGTGTGCACGTTCATGACATGGGAGAGATCGACGATTTTCATTTCAGCTCCTGCTTGAGAGAATTGGGCTAGTCGATCACAGCAGACCGCGCAGCGCCAGATGCGCGCCGAGCAGCAAGCAGGCCGAGGAAGAAGCACAGCCGGAAGGTCTCGGCCTTGACCTTGCCGCGCACCAATTGCCCGAGCACACATGCCGATCGAGCGCGGCGCCGAGCGCCAGCCAGCGACGGCCACAGCAGCTGACGTATGGATTTCGCCGGCATGGCTGAGCGCCACGGCGAGCGTGATGGTGGACACGGTGAACGACAGGCCGAGCGCCTGCACCAGTTTGTCGCGATCGAACTGCAGCGCCTGGATATAAGGCACGCCCGGCAGAGCGAACATGCCGGTCGCCACCGTGATCGCGCCGGTCGCGATGCCAACCAGCAGGCCGAGCCAGCCTTCCGCGCGCGGCGGCACCTGGAAATGCACATTGCACAGGCCGAGCGCGGCATAGATCACCAGCGCGACGCCGAGCCAGATCGTCGCCTGCGCCGCCGTTGCCGTTCGGCAACAGCACGGCGCCGATCCAGGTGCCGATGCAGATGCCGAGCGAGCAGCGGCCACATCCGCCGCACCAGCGCGAGCACGTCGCCGCCGGCCGTGCACTGCCAGATATTGGTGACCAGCGACGGCACCACCAGGATCGCCGCCGCCTGCGCCGGCGTCATCAACAGCCCGAGCAGGCCGATGGCGACCGTCGGCAGGCCGAGCCCGATCACGCCCTTGACGAAGCCCGCCAGCAGATAGGCGACCGCGACGGCGCCGAGAATCGAGCAATTGTGATCCACCGGCAGCCGTCCCTGTTGCGAAGGCGCGAGACCTTGCGCGAAGCCGCGCGCGCGCGACAATGCGCGAAGACGCGCAACCCTGACTTCGATTTTCGCGAAGCTGGCCGCCGTTCGTGCCATACTTTTCGCGCCACGCGTCATGCCGACGCCGGAGCAACACGGGATCGCAAGCATGCCGGAAGTTTTCGTCGCCAAAGCCGCGCAATTCCCCGACGGCGAGCGCCGCATCGTGCAGTCACGGCGGCCAGCGAAATCGGCGTGTTCCATTGGCAGGGCCAGTTCTACGCCTATGAAAACCTGTGCGTGCATCAGGGCGGCCCGGCCTGCGAAGGCGTGATGATGCACAAGGTCGAGGACGTGCTCGGCGCCCGACCGCACCTGGAACGGCCAGCGTTTTCCAAGGACGAAATGCATTTCGTCTGCCCCTGGCACGGCTACGAATACGATCTGAAAACCGGCGAATGCGCCGCCGACCGCAAGCTGCGGCTGAAGAGCTTCGAGGTGGTCCGGCGCGGGGAGGACATCTATGTCGTCGCAGGCTGAAACGATCGCGGCCCGAGCGCGGCCGAGCGACGCCGACATCCAGGCCATGCTGGCCAAGGCCGTGCGGCTTTATGCCGAGCGCGCCGCCGAGCGCGACGGCCGCTTCCGGCCTTTCCGCGCCGATGCGCAGTCACCGCGACCGAGGTGATGGTGACCGTCACCGCCATGCTCAAGGCGGTGAACCTGCAAGTGTTCGAGCTCGGCATGTGGCAGGCCTGGTCGGGCCGCTAAAAGGAACAAGATGCAATGGACCTCCCGCTCAGCGATTTCCGCCGCATGGCGGTCGAGGAATTCGACACCTCCAAGCTGCTCGCACATGCCGCCAAGCAGGCGGGCGAGCGCGGCTACAAGAATTTCCCGATCGTCGACGTCAACTCGCATCACTACGAAAGCGAGGCGATCGACGAGATCCTCGAATACATGGACGATCCCGTGCTGCAGCAGCTCGCGCGCAGCGCGCGCCAGGCCAGCGCCAAGGGCGGCGGCATGCTGCCGCGGCGGCGTCGGCTATCAGGACATGGGCGGGCGCGTCATGCGCTATTCGCTGCGCGGGCTGGAGAAGACCGAGCCGGGCGACAGCAGCGCGACATCTCGCTGACGCGGCGCTGGATGGACGCCATCGGCATCGACGTCGCGGTGATGTTTCCGACCCCGATGCTGCAGCTCGGCCTGCATCCGCAGGTCGAGGTCGAGGTCGCGCTGGCGCGCGCCTATAACCGCTGGCTGACCGAACGCGTGCTGGCGCACGAGCCGCGCATCCGCTCGATGCTGTATCTGCCGTTCAACGACGCCGAGGCGTCGTACCGATGGTGCAGGAATTCGGCGGCAAGCCGGGCGTGGTCGGCTTCATGGTGACGTCGGCGCGCTATCGCCCGGTGCACCACAATTCCTACATGAAGACCTATGCGCTGCTGGAAGAGATGAACCTGCCGCTCGCCTTCCACGCCGGCTACAATTGGAACGACCAGACCGTCGGCCTGATGAATCAAGTTCATCTCGGTGCACGCGCTCGGCTTCGTGTTCTACAACATGGTGCATCTGGCCAATTGGGTGATGAACGGGCTGCCGGAGCGCTTTCCCAAGCTCAAGGTGCTGTGGATCGAAAGCGGGCTGGCCTGGGTGCCGTTCATGATGCAGCGCTTCGACAACGAATACATGATGCGCTCGTCGGAAGCGCCGGCGCTCAAGAAGCTGCCGAGCGACTACATGCGCGACATGTTCTTCTCCTCGCAGCCGATGGAAATGACCGACATGGCGCGCGCTGGAGACAGACCTTCCGCATGATCAAGGCGGAGACCCAGCTGCTCTATTCGTCGGACTATCCGCATTGGGATTTCGATCTGCCGTCGACGATCTACGACCTGCCGTTTCTTGAGCGAACAGGCCAAGCGCAATATCCTTGGCGGCAACGCCATGCGGGTGTTTAATTTGCAGATACCGGCGTAAACGCCGGACGATACCGAACGATAAAAACGGCCGGCGATAAGCCGGTAGGTCATCAGGGAGAACAGCATGCGCTCGTTTCTGGCGTTGATTTCCACGTTGTTGTTTTTTGCGTCCGGCGCCGCTTCGGCGCAAAACGCCGCCGCCGATTTTCCCAACCGGCCGATCAGGATCATCGTCTGCGTGCCGGCCGGCGGCGGGGTCGATACCGTGACGCGCATCGTCGCGGACGGGCTGTCGCGCCGGCTCGGTCAGCCGGTGGTGGTGGAGAATCGCGCCGGCGCCGCCGGCAATATCGGCGCCGATGTGGTGTTCACCGCCGAGCCGGACGGCTACACGCTGCTGGCGGCGCAGCCGGCGCCGCTCACGGTCAACCCGCTGCTGTACAAGAACATGAGTTTCGATCCGAAGAAGTTCGAGCCGGTGGCGATCATGACCTCGATCGCCAATGTGCTGCTGGTGCGGCCGGATTTCCCGGCCAAGACGGCGCAGGAATTCATCGCCTACGCCAAGGCCAATCCGGGCAAGATCAATTACGCCTCGCAGGGCATCGGCACCACCTCGCATCTGACCGCGGCGCTGTTCGAGACCGTGACCGGCACCAAGCTGGTGCACGTGCCCTACAAGGGCACCGCGCCGGCGCTCAACGATCTGATCGCCGGCCACGTCGACATGATCTTCATGGAGCTGGCGTCGGCGATCAAACTGCACCAGGCCGGCCGCGCCCACATTCTGGCGGTGGCGACCAACAAGCGCATCGCCAATTTGCCGGACATCCCGACGCTGATCGAGGCCGGCGTTCCGGGTTTCGAGTCCGGCACCTGGAACGCCATCGCCGCGCCGCCGAAGACGCCGGCCGCGATCGTCGCCAAGCTCAACAAGGCGATCGTCGAGGTGCTCAACAGTCCGGAGGTGCAGGATCATTTCGCCAAGATCAATCTGCACGCCGCCGGCGGCAGCCCGGCCGAGGCCAAGGCCTTCATCGTCAAGGAAACGCAGGTCTGGGGCCAGGTGATCAAGACCGCGGGCGTCCCGGCGCATTAGCGACGCCCGTCATTCCCGCGAAAGCGGGAATCCAGCCCTGGCTTTCTTAAGTGCTGGGTCCCCGCTTTCGCGGGGACGACGAGTCGCGATTCATCGCCCGTATTCTTTAGCGGCCCCGGGTAGGCCGTCGCTTGATCGTGCCTTCCGTCTCCGCCCTCCTAAAGCCGAGGGCGCGCGGAACGCCGGGGCCACAACAGCCCCGCAGCCTCGTGTGATTTTTGAGTCAGATTCACACGAGCAAGTCACCACGAAACTGCCGGATCCCCGGCGCTCCGCGCGCGGTGTTTGTTAGGTTTGTTCCGCGTTGGTCTCGGTGGTAGACCCGTTCGTCCGCTGCGTCAGTTACAGACGCCACGACGCTCCACCGGCGAGCCCCGGCCACTCAACCTCGCATGCGCTGACAGGGATGCGAGGCCCTCGGCCGTCAGGGGGCCCTAACGTGCGGACTGCACGCCGGACACAACGCGGCTTGGACCGCCGGCTGGGGAAAACGTGCGTCGCATCTCCAACGCCCCCGGCCGGCCACCGCTCCCCGCCTCAGCATCTGGAGTGCTGATCAAACGCCCCTCGGTAGACGAGGCGGGATAACTGAGAATATAGTGCCTTGGGAATTAAAGTCAAGAGGCGCGGCAAAGAATTATTTGCTGTCGTCCCGGGTGCGCGCGGTTCTCCTCGCCCCGTCGGAGCCGACGATGCGCGGCGACGACGGCACACGGGGGACGACCGGAAATCACAGGGCAGACGGCCGCGATTAACAGCCGACAGAGCCGCCCGCAGGGCCTATAATACGGTCAACCCACCCGCTATAAGGCCGACCAGCCAATTCGATAGGGAGACGACCCATGGACCAGACCGTCCGCAAAATCAGCGCCGAAGACATCAACCCGCGCCATAACTGGGGCCGCGCGCTGCCCTCGCTCGGCATCATGGGCGTCGATTTCGAGGAGCGGGTCGATTACCGCCGCCTGCACCGCTACCGGCTCGGCCGCGCCAAGCAGGCGCTGGAAGCCTCCGAGCTCGGCGCGCTCTTGGTGTTCGACGTCAACAACATCCGCTACCTGACCTCGACCAAGATCGGCGAATGGGAGCGCGACAAGCTGGCGCGCTGGGCGCTGCTGACCCGCACCGGCGAGCCGATCCTGTGGGACTTCGGCTCCGCCGCCATCCACCACAAGCTGTATGCGCCCTGGCTGGCGCCGGAAAACTGCAAGGCCGGCCTGATCGGCCTGCGCGGCACGGTGCAGCCCTCGTTCGGGCTGATGAAGCGCCACGCCGAGGAAATCGCCTCGATGCTCAAGGAAGCCGGCGTCGGCGACATGCCGATCGGCGTCGATATCATCGAGCCGCCGATGATGTTCGAACTGCAGAAGGCCGGCATCAAGGTTCAGGACGGCCAGCAGGTCATGCTGGAAGCGCGCGAGATCAAGTCGCAGGACGAGATCGCGCTGTTGAACCGCGCCGCCGCCATGGTCGACGGCGCCTATCACATGATCAACGACACGCTGCGCCCGGGCGTGCGCGAGAACGACATCGTCGCCGAGGTCAACAAGTTCCTCTACACCCACGGCTCCGACGACGTCGAAGCGGTCAACGCCATTTCCGGCGAGCGCTGCAATCCGCATCCGCATAACTTCACCGACCGGCTGATCCGGCCCGGCGACCAGGCGTTCTTCGACATCCTGCAGGCCTTCATGGGCTATCGCACCTGCTACTACCGCACCTTCAACGTCGGCCGCGCCACGCCGGCGCAGCACGACGCCTACAAGAAGGCGCGGCAGTGGCTCGACGACGCCATGGACCGCATCAAGCCCGGCGCCTCGACCAAGCACATCGCCGAGGCCTTCCCGACCGCCGGCGAGTTCGGCTTCCCGGACGAAATGTCGGCCTTCGGCTTGCAGTTCGCCCACGGCCTCGGGCTGGCGCTGCACGAGCGGCCGATCATCTCGCGCGTGATCTCGATGGAGCACCCGACCGAGATCAAGGAAGGCATGGTGTTCGCCATCGAGACCTACTGCCCGGCGACCGACGGTTACTCCGGCGCGCGCATCGAGGAAGAAGTCGTGGTCACCGACAAAGGCTGCCGCGTGATCTCGCTGTTCCCGGCCGAGGAATTGCCGATCGCGGCGAAGTATTGAGTTCGGCCGGGGCGCGCGCGTCGCATTGCGTGCGCCCCGGTAACTGATCGGCCCCGATGGCACCTCTCACGCAACGCTACATCTCGCCAAAGGAACGCGCGGAGAACCGCGCGCGGGTGCGGACCTGGCTGTTCTGGACCGCGGTGGCTATCCCGGCGCTGATCGCGGTGATCATGTTCGGCTACAGCGACCAGGCGCCGGCCTGGCTGCGCGGCTTTACCATCAGCCTGGACGCCACTTTCGGCTTTCCGATTTTGTGGCTGATCAAGGCGGTCGCGGCTTAGCGTCCTGGTTCCCGGCGCGGAACAAAACATCGCTTCGCGGCTTGATCTCCCGAACAATATAAGGGAGGCGAACCATGGCTGAAGGCAGCAGTGGCGGTATCGGCGTGCTTGGCGTTCTGGTCGGCGCGCTGATCGTGATCGTGGTGGGCGGCGGCCTTTTGTTCGCCACCGGCAATCTGGGCGGCAAGTCATCGACCGTGAAGATCGAATTGCCGAAGATTTCGACGACAAAATAATCGCATGCGCGAAGCAATCGCTGCAAGAACCGCCCGCACGGGCGGTTTTTTGCGTGCGCCTTCGACGGTGGCGATATCGCCCGCCGGGCAGCCGTGCGATACCGGCGTGGCGCTTGGCGCCGGCCGGGGCTAGGTCATAGCCAACGCCGCAGCGAAAGTCAGACCCGATGAATGCTGGAGAAATTCGGACCGCCCCGCCGGCGCCCGTGCCCCGCGCGTTGCCGGGCGGGCCCGGGCAAGCGATCTGGCGCGGATTTCGCGGCCGCTGTCCGGCCTGCGGCGAGGGCCGCCTGTTCGACAAATTCCTGAAGGTCAGAAACGAATGCCCGAATTGCGGCGAGCAGCTGCATCATCACCGCGCCGACGATTTCCCGGCCTATCTGGTGATCGCCATCGTCGGGCAGATTCTGGTGCCGATCGTGCTGTCGGTGGAAACCAATCTCTCCCCGCCGGTCGTGGTCAGCATGGTGCTGTGGCCGTCGATCGCGCTCGCGATGGCGCTCAGCTCTATTGCAGCCGGTCAAAGGCGCCGTGGTCGCGATCCAGTGGTATGGCGGCATGCACGGTTTCGCCGAGGCCAAGAAGCAGCGGATCGCCGCCGCCAATAGCCGAAGCTAGCTTTTTCCGCCGGTATCCTTCGGCGCATCATGTCCTTCTGCATCACCATCGCCGCCGGCAGCGCCACGCTCATGGAATCCACCATCGAGGTCGGCATCAGGATGGTGGCGCCGCGCTCCTTGGTGGTCTCGTAGATGATGTTCATGGCGCGCAGATGCAGCGCGGCGGCGTTGCTGCCATAGGTGTTGGCGGCGTCGACGAATTTCTGCGCGATGGCCGCCTCGGCGCTAGCCGAGGATGACGCGGGCTTCCTTCTCGCGCTCGGCCTGCGCCTGGCGCGACATGGCGTCCTGCAGGCCGACCGGAATGGCGACGTCGCGGATCTCGACCGAATTGACCGAGATGCCCCAGTCGGAAGTCTTTTGCGCGATTTCGGTGCGCAGCACCTCGTCGGCCGCCTTGCGTTCGGACAACAGCTCGGTGAGATGCGACGAGCCGATCATTTCGCGTAAACTTGTCTGCGCCACGCGGTCGATGGCCAGCCGATAGTCGGTGATATTGAGCGCGGCGCGCTGCGCGTCGTGCACGTGCCAGAAGATCACGGCGTCGACATTGACCGGCACGGTGTCGCGGGTCAGCGCCTGCTCGGCGTTGAACTGCGTGGTCTGAATGCGCTCGTCGATCACCGCGGTGATGCTGTCGATGATCGGGATGATGGCGAACAGGCCGGGCCCCTTGACGCTCGACAGCTTGCCGGCGCGCAGGATGACGAAGCGCTCCCAGTTGTTGGCCATCTTGAGCGAGAAGAACGTGAGCAGCGCGAGCACGCCGAAGCCGATGCCGGGCAGCAGGAAACCGGATACGAAAAGAAGCGCGCCGACGGCGCCCAGTACAACTGTAATGAGTAAGGTGATTGGATTCATGGCGTGAGCTCCGCGTTGCGAGGAACTGCGGCGGCCGGCGAAAAAGCGCCAAGCTTTGGCACCAAGGCTCGGCACCTTGCCTTGGCCGCCTCCCCTTGCAGATACACCCTAATCGGCCGACCACAAGGCGGCGGCCGTTACGTTACCGCGAATTTACGCGCTCGCGGCCACCTTCTCGCGCAAATGCGGGAAGCGCTCGGTCAGCAGCGAGCCGGGATAATAAGTCGGCACGAAGGCCCGGTGGGCGCGGATATTGTCGAACCAGGTGACGATGCGCGGCAGATCCAGCCAGCCCGGCATGCCGAGGTCGTACATGCGCACCAGCGCCGGCATCACCGCCACGTCGGCGAGCGAGATGTTCTTGCCCAGGAGCCACGGACCGCCGCTCTTCTCGATCTCGCGCATCCATGCGCTCGTAGGTGCGGCGCAGCCGGGCGAGCGCGTTATCCATCTCGGCCTGCGGGAATCCGGTCTGCCCCATGCTGAGCAGGAATTCGCGCCGCAGCGGCTTGGACTCGGCGTGCGCGATGAAATCGTCGCGGCTCATCTTCTGATAGCTCGGCAGGAAAGCGAGATTGAAGGTCGGCACCCGGACGGCTGCGGCCGGCATCTCGTCGATGAAATGCATCAGCGCGCGCATGCGGGCGCGCTCGAGCGGTGACTCCGGCGTGAAGCTGTCGTCGGGCGAGACCTCGTCGAGATATTCGGTGATGACGGTGGAATCGGTGACGATGGCGCCGTCATGATCCAGCGTCGGCACCACGCCGTTCGGATTGAGCTTGAGATAGCCGGGCTTGAGCTGGTCGCCTTCCAGCAGGTTGAGTTTCACCTCGTCAAAAGGCAGCTTCTTGGCATTGAATACGAAGCGAACCCGCTGGCTGCAGGTCGATTGCGGCGCGTTGTACAGCTTGAAGGCCATGAGCATTCTCCCGTTGCCGGCAGTTTGTCATCATCGGACGCGATCCTGCAACCTGGCGTGCCGTCGATCGGCAAGCAGAGATGGCAGTCGGCGCGGCGCTTGGCGAGCTCGGCATCGAGTTCGCCTTCGAGGCCGCGAATTTTCTCGATCAGCGCGGCGATCTGCGGCGTCATGGCATGGCCTCCTCGCGCAACCTCGATTATTCGGGCATTGCCGGCCTGGCGCCGTTGCGCCGGCTGCCGGCCCACCCCGTATTTACGGCCTATTTACTTGAGATGGCCGCCCGCGACCGGTTGAGTGGGTTGGTGCGCGGCCGCCGTTTCCCTCCCTTTGGAATAGACGGCGGCTTTGAATCCTCCACCTTATGCACACAGGGCCCCCGATGGGGGCCCTTTTTTTATGTGCGCTCCCCGCGCAAGCGCGGGAGCGATGCCCCCGGTGGGGCCCTTTTTTAGGGCGCCTCGCCCGCGCGACTATTCCCTGCCGGAGAAAAAATTTGTTGCCGCGGCCGGCCGGAATAATCGGCGCCACGAGGCATTGGTCAGACGGGACTTCACATAGTCCACGCACAGTTTGGAGGATTCAATGAAGAAACTTCTGGTTCCGGTCGCCGCCATCGCGGTGGCATTCTTGACCACCGTCGCCTTCGCGCAAACCAAGACCGGCGACAGCACCAAGGGCAAGGTGCTCACCGACGGCAAAGGCATGACGCTCTATACGTTCGATAAGGACGCCGGCGGCAAGTCGGCCTGCAACGGCCCATGCGCCGTCAACTGGCCGCCCTTGATGGCGTCCGCCGATGCCAAGCTGGCGGCCGGCTACACCGCTATCACGCGCGACGACGGCGCCAAGCAGGTCGCCTACAAGGGCAAGCCGCTCTACACCTGGAAGAACGACAAGAAGCCGGGCGACATCACCGGCGACGGCTTCCTCAACAACACATGGCATATCGCGCAGCCGTAAGCGAAGAGCCGCGGTAAACGCGCTTGACCCTCTCCCCTTGTGGGAGAGGGTAAGAAGCAAGCGGCGCAGCAGCATTCTTATTTGCCGGCGATCACTCCAGCCCCGTTGCGACCTTCACGTTTTCCGGCTCAAGCTTCATGCCGGCGGCCAGCGCCATGGTTTCGGCGAGCGCCGCGAAATCCTTGTTGATGTATTCTTCCGGGTTTTTCTGCAGCATGGCCGCGCCGAAATGGCCCTGCAGCACTTCGCGGGTAGCGGCGGTGACCGGCATCGGCACGTCATATTCGCGGCCGAGCGCCAGACCCAGATCGAGATCCTTGCGCAGCAGTTCGGGCGTGAAGGTGGTGGTCCAGTCGAGATTGACCAGCGCCGGCGACTTGTACTTGGTGAACATCGAGCCCATCACGCCGTTGTTGATGAAGGCCAGGAAGGCGTGGCGCGGCACGCCCATCTTGTTGGCCAAGAGCGTGATCTCGATCAGGTTCTCGATCACCACGCCGAGCATGACGTTGTGCGCGATCTTGCAGACGCGCGCGAGTTCGCCGTCGCCGACATAGGACACGCCCTGCGGCGCGACCACTTCCATCAGCGGGATGATCGCCTTGGCGGCCTCTTCCGGTCCGGACACCACCGACGACAGCCGCCCGGCCTTGATCACCTTGGCGTTGCCCGACACCGGCGCGGTGACGTAATCGGCGCCGGCTTCCATCAGCCGCCGCCGGATCTCGACCGATTCCTCGACCGAAATCGTCGAGCAGTCGACCACGATCTTGGGCGCCTTGCCGCCGCCCGAGAGCACGCCGGTCTTGCCGAAATAGACCTCCTCGAGGTCCTTGCCGGTGGAGACGATCGAGAACACAACGTCGCAGCCGGCCAGATCGGACAGTTTGTCGACGATCTTGCCGCCCTTGGCTGCCAGCGGCTCGGCCTTGGCGCGCGTCCGGTTCCAGATGGTCACGTCGTGGCCGGCCTTGAGCAGGCGTTCCGCCATGGGCGAGCCCATGCGGCCCGTCCCGATCCAGCCAATCTTTTGTGCATTCTTCGACATTACTAATCTCTCCCGCTGGGAATTTGTCACGACGCCTGCACGCCGTGCGGGCGCTTTAGCCGTTCTGACGCCAAATCGCCAGAGGTGTCATGTCGGGTCCGCGCTCAACCGCTGGTCAAGCTTGTAGTCAGCGTTCAAAGCGCATTATCCTGCCCCCGGGACGGCCCAAGGCCGCCCTTAACAGGTCCGCCGCAAGAGGCCTGCAGTAAAACCTGGGAGGAGCACCGCACGATGCAAAACGCGGCCACCACGATTGCCGTTTCGAACGCCGCCGGGCGTTCGACGAGCGACCGGCGTTTGCGCGCCATTGCCAACAATATTTTTCCGTTCGTGGTGGTCGGCACCATCTGGGAAATCGTCGCCTGGGCCGGCGTGTTTCCGCACCGGCTGTTTCCGACGCTGGAGGAAGTGGCGCTGTCCTTCGTCCAGCTCACCATCGCCGGCATCCTGCCGCATCACGCCATCGAAACGGTGATTCGTCTGCTCACCGGCTTTACGCTGGCCGCCGTATTCGGCGTCGCCATCGGCGTGCTGATGGGACGGTCGCGGCGGGCGGAGGACATTTTCCTGCCGCTGGTCAGCATCATGGCGCCGATCCCCGGCCTCGCCTATGCGCCGCTGTTCCTGTTGTGGTTCGGGCTCGGCAATTTCTCCGCCGTGCTGCTGGTCGGTTTCGTGTCGATCGTTCCCGATCATCTTCAACAGCTGGACCGGCGTGAAGGCGGTGAAGGAAATCTGGGTGCGCTCGGCGCAATCGATGGGCGCCGACGACCGCCGCATGTTCAGCCATGTCATCCTGCCCGGCGCGCTGCCTTACATTCTCACGGGCTTAAGGCTCGGCCTGGCGCAGGCCTGGCGCATTCTGGTGGCGGTCGAGATGCTGGCCGCCGTGCCCTGGGGCCTCGGCTGGCTGATCTTCGGCGCGCGCGAATTCCTCAATACCGACGCCATGCTGGCCGGCATCGCGGTGATCGCCATCATCGGCCTGTCGCTGGAGAAATTCGTGTTCCAGAAAATCGAGAACTTCACCGTGGTGCGCTGGGGCATGGTCACCTCATGACACGAAAACAAACAACGCGTTCGTTCGATCAGCCGCGCCGCCATCACGCTGGCCTGCGCCGCCGCGGTCTATGAGCTGCTGGCGCGCAGCGGCTATTTCGCGCCGGCGCTGCTGCCGACGATTCCGGTCATCGCTCAAGACGCTCGTTGCCAGCATCCTCGACGGCACCATGATCGAGCACGCCGCCTTCACCTTGTACCGGGTGCTGTTCGGCTTCAGCCTCGCGGTGGTGGTCGGCCTGCCGCTCGGCATTCTGATGGCGCGATTCCAGCGCGTCGAAAACTTCTTCCTGCCGCTGGTGTCGGCGCTGATGCCGATCCCGTCGTTCGCGCTGGTGCCGCTGTTCATGCTGTGGTTCGGCATCGGCAACCTGACCACGATCCTGATCGTGTTCTATGCCGCGACCTTCCCGATGCTGTTCAACACCTGGTCGGGCGTGCGCTCGGTCAATCCGATCTGGCTGCGCGCGGCCGGCGCCATGGGCGCCGAGGAGAACAGCCTGTTCTGGAAGGTGATCATCCCCGGCGCTTCGCCCTTCATCATCACCGGCATGCGGCAGGCGTTCCTGCGCGCCTGGATCGGGGTGGTCGGCGCCGAGATGATCGCGGCTTCCGACTGGGGGCTCGGCTGGGTGATCTTCGACGCCAAGGAATTCCTGCAGACCGACACCATGCTGGCGGCGCTGGTCGTCATCGGCGCCATCGGCTTTGCCTTCGAGCGCCTGGTGTTCGGATCGATCGAGCGCGCCACGATCCAGCGCTGGGGCATGTCGCGCGTGGCCAAAGGTTAATGGGAAATGGCAATGAACCAGAGCAGCAACCGATCCGGTTCTGTGGCGCGTCGACGAACGCGGCGTGGCCTACGTCACGCTCAATCGCCCGGACGTCTACAATGCCTATAACGGCGGCATGATCGCGGGCCTGCTGGCGGCTTACGACGCGCTGGCCGGCAAAGCCCTGCGCGCGGTGGTGATTGCCGGCACCGGCAAGAATTTTCAGGCCGGCGCCGACGTCAATTGGCTGGACCAGGTTCGCCGCTCGTCGCCGCAGGAGAATCTCGCCGCCTCGCGCGCCACCGCCGATGCGATCCAGCGCCTCAATCTGCTGCCGGTGCCGACCGTGGCGCTGGTGCAAGGCGCCTGTTTCGGCGGCGGCACCGGGATCGTTGCCGCCTGCGACATCGTCATCGCCGCCGACAACGCGACCTTCTCGATCGCCGAGGTGCGCGTCGGCGTCGCCGGCACCATCATCATTCCGCAGCTCAACGACGCCATCGGCGTGCGCCAGGTGCGGCGCTACGCGCTGACCGGCGAACGCTTCAACGCCGCCGAGGCGCATCGTATCGGTCTGGTGCACGAGGTGGTGCCGCCGGCCGAATTGGCCGCCGCCGGCGAGCGCATCGTCGGGCATCTGCTTGAGCAACGGCCCGGACGCCGTGGCGCAGACCAAGGTCTGCGCCTTGCACTCGGCCTGGAGCGATCTCGACGACAAGACGTTCACCGCGCTGATCGAAACTCATTCCGCCAAACGCCAATCCGATGAGGCTGCGGAAGGCTTGGCGGCGTTCCTGGAAAAACGCCCCGCGCGCTGGGCGCCGGCGCAGAAGGCAAAGGTCTAGTTCATGGTCCCCATCGAAATCCGCGACGTCACGCTGACTTACGATACGCCGGGCGGCAAGGTGCCGGGCGTGCAGAACGTCAGCATCGACATCGGCGCCTCCGAGTTCATCTGCATCGTCGGACCGTCCGGCTGCGGCAAGTCAACGCTGCTCAACATCATCGCCGGATTTATGACCCCGGTCTCCGGCGAAATCCGCATCGGCGGCAAGGCGGTGACCGGGCACGGCATGGACCGCGGCGTGGTGTTTCAGGATTTCGCCCAGCTGTTCCCGTGGCGCACCGCGCTCGGCAATGTCAGCTTCGGGCTCGAGATGAAGGGCGTGCCCAAGCCGGAGCGCGAGAAGATCGCGCGCGAGCAATTGCGGCTGGTCAAGCTGGAGAAGTTCACCAACTCCTATCCGCATCATCTGTCCGGCGGCATGCAGCAGCGGGTCGCCATCGCCCGCGCGCTGGCCTACAATCCGGCCGTGCTGTTGATGGACGAGCCGTTCGCGGCGCTCGACGCCATGACGCGCGACGAGATGCAGCGCCTGCTCGCCGATGTGTGGAAGACGACCCGCAAGACGGTGATTTATGTGACGCACAATGTGGCCGAGGCGGTGTATCTGGCCGACCGCGTCATCGTCATGAGCCCGCATCCCGGCACCGTCAAAGCCGAGATCGCGATCGGTCTGCCGCGGCCGCGCGATCCGCTCAGCGTGGAATTCCTGGAATGCCAGAAGGAACTGCTGCGCCATCTCGGCCACGACGTCGGGCGCGGAAGAGATGATCAATGAACGCGCCGAAGGTGAACTAAAAATCAGCGCATGATCCGGACCATCGGCAACCGGTTCTCGGAAAACTCATGCGCAGTGAAACAAAGGGAGGACGAGCGATGACGATTCTAAACAAGGGACTTACGCGCCGTCATGTGGTGGCGGGAGCCGGCGCCGGTGTGCTGGCGGCGGGACTGGGCGTGCGAACGGCCTCGGCGGCGATGGCGACCGTGCGCCAGGGCTATCAGACCAACATGTGGGGCATGCCGACTTATTATCTGCTGCGCTCAGGCCTGCTGGAGAAGCACGGCGTCAAGTTCGAGGAATTCGCGGTGCCGTCGGGCAATCTCACCATGCAGCAGATGGTGGCGCGCCAGGTCGATATGGGCACCTATGCCGGACCTTCGTTTGCCATCGGCCACGACAAAGGCGGCTTGGTCGCCATCGCCAAGATCGAATATGTCGGCAAGACCGCGCGCGTGCTGGCGCGCAAGGATCTGGGCATCACCAAAGTCGAGCAGCTCAAGGGATTGAAGGTCGCCAACCAGACCGGGTCGTCGACCGGCAACATCTTCACCGACCAGATCGCGACCAAGGCCGGTCTCAAAAAGGGCGACTACCAGGAAATCCGCATGAACGTGAACGACATGGTGGCCGCCATGGCCGCCAAGACCGTGGACGCCATGGTCAATGTCGAGCCCTACAACGCGATCGCCGAAGCCGATGGCCTCGCCAATGGAATCTCGGACTTCTACGACTTCGACAAGCTGCCGGTGTTCATGGCGGCGACGCCGGAATTCGTCGAAAAAAACCCCGACACCGTGGTGGCCTATCTCAAGGCCTGGCTCGAGGTCCAGAAGGACTTCAAGAGCAATCCCGGCAAGGTGGCGGACTCGATCTACTCGTTCTACACCTCGAAGGGCTACAAGATGGCCAAGGACACCTTCGCCAAGGCGCTGGCGCGCGTCGAGGTCGACGTCGGCTGGCCGGCCGACCTCAAGCCCTACATGACCCACCACGCCGAAATCCTGCTCGCGGCCAAGAAGATCAAGGCTATCCCCGATTGGAATAAGGCGTTCCGCACCGACTTCCTCAAGAAGGCCGGCGCCTAGCGCATAGGCTGCCGGGCGAGCAAGTGGGGTGACGGCGCAAGCCGTATGTTGTAGCTAACGGGCCGGCGCATCCGCGCCGGCCTTTTTCACAGAGTTTTCGACCGTACAACCACCAATCACCGGAGACGCGAATGTCCGCCGCTAACAATCCGCTCAGCCATAGCGGAGAACCTGTTACCTGGAATTTCAAGCTGCTGTCCCAGAACGAACTGGGCGGCTTCGGCGGCATGGGCGAAGGCATGGCATGTCAGGTCGCCAAGGACGGCCGCCGCATCATGTGGCTGGCGCATGAAAGCGCGCCGAAGAATTTCACCGGCGTCGACGTCACCGACCCGCGCAACCCGAAGGTGGTGGTGCAGACCGACCTGCCGCACGCGGATGTGCGCTCGAACTCGCTGGAAATGTCCGGCGACATCCTGGCGGTCGCCTATCAGACGAAGAAGAAAGGCATGCAGCCGGCCGGCTTCGAACTGTTCGACGTGTCGGTGCCGGAAAAACCGAAGTCGATCTCGTTCTTCGACTGTTCGGGCCCGACCTCGCGCGGCGTGCATCAGCTCTGGTTCTGCGACGGCGAATACGTGCACATGGCCGCCGGCAGCCCGGATTTCGAGGCCGCCAATCCCAATGACGACCAGTTCTACCGCTGCGTCGACGTGCGCGACCCGTCGAAGCCGAAGGAAGTCGGCCGCTGGTGGCTCTCCGGCACGCGCAAGGGCGACAACGTCGCGCCGCCGCCGCGCCACACGCTCGACAAGGGCTACCGCGCGCACAACTGCAACGTCTATCCGCAGCGGCCCGACCGCATGTATCTGTGCTACCTCGACGGCGGCATGTACGTGATGGACATCTCGGACAAGTCGCAGCCGAAGGTGATCTCGCACTGGACCAATTCGCCGCCTTACACCGGCTTCACCCATACCGCGGTGCCGCTGTTCGACCGCGGGCTGATCCTGGTCACCGAGGAGTTCGACCGAAAACAACGCCAAGGACTGGCCGAAGCTGGTCTGGCTTCTGGACGCGCGCGACGAAACCCATCCGGTGTCGTTTGCCACGCTGCCGATGCCGCCGGTCGATGCCTACAAGAACCGCGGCGGCCGCTTCGGCGCGCACAACATCCACGAGAACGTGCCGGTGAAGACGTCGTTCCAGTCGGACCAGCTGGTGTTCGGCACCTTCTTCAACGGCGGCATGCGCGCCTTCGACATCTCGAACGCCTACCAGCCGAAGGAAGTCGCGGCCTTCGTGCCGCCGGCGCCGAACGGCTCCAAGCTCGGCGCCATCCAGCTCAACGACGTCTATGTCGACGAGCGCCAGATCGTGTACACGGTCGACCGGTTTTCCGGCGGCCTGTACATCCTGGAGATGGATTTTTAAAGGAAGTGTCATGGCCGGGCTTGCCCCGGCCATCTCGCTTAGGCGAGCACCGCAGTTCCACTAAGCGGGATCACCGGGTCACGCGCTTCGCGCGGCCCGGTGATGACAACGTGGTATAGTCTCCCCATGGACGAAGTCTTCCCTTCCGCGGCTGCCGGCATGTTCGGACGCAGGCTGCGCCGCGAGCGCGGCCCGAAGATTCCGGTGACCGTGCTTACGGGCTTCCTCGGCGCCGGCAAGACCACGCTGCTCAAGCGGTTTCTCGGCACGCCGGAAGGCGCCGGCACCGCCGTCGTGATCAACGAGTTCGGCGCCGCCGGCATCGACGACGCGCTGATCCGCGGCAGCGCCGACGAGACCGTGCTGCTCGGCAATGGCTGCCTGTGCTGCATCGCGCGCAGCGATTTGCAGAACACGCTGCGCCGCATGGTGATCGAGCGCGAGCGCGGCGAGATCCCGGACTTCCGCCGCATCGTCATCGAGACCTCGGGCCTCGCCGACCCCAGCCCGATCTTGCAGACCTTCGCCACCGACCGCGCGCTCGGCGAGGTGTTTCATATCGAAGTGGTGATGACCGTGGTCGATGCCGAAAACGGCCTCGCCACGCTCGAGGGATCGTCGGAAGCGCGCAAGCAGGCGATCCTCGCCGACCGTCTGGTGGTGACCAAGACCGACATCGCCGATGGCGCCAAGGTGAAGGCGCTGACGGCGCGGCTGCGCACGCTCAATGCCGGCGCGGAAATCCTCACCGCCGTGAACGGCGAACTCGACCCGACGCGGCTGACGGAGACGACCAATACCTTGCGCAACGCTTTCGTCGCCGAGGCCGAGCACAGCGACGGCATTGTGAGTTTCGTGTTGAACGAGACCGCGCCGATGCCGTGGCCGGTGTTCTCGCGGGCGATGGAAACGCTGCTGACGCTGCGCGGCGCCGACGTGCTGCGCGTCAAAGGTTTCCTCGACGTCGAAGGCTGCAAGGGCCCGGTGCTGGTGCAGTTCGTGCAGCATCTGTCGCCGCCGCCGGTCGAGCTGGAAACCTGGCCCGACGGCGACCGGGCAAGCCGCGTGGTGTTCATCACGCGGAATATTTCGGAGAAACAGGTGCGGGATTTGTTTAAGGCGGTCAGGGCGTTGGTGCGCGCCATGCACCCATGACGATCTACTCCCGGTCCCGGCCCGCAATCTCCGCCTGCCAGGGCGCGACCTTGCGCTCGACATAGCCGATCAGGCTGTTCAGTCCGATTGCCATCATCATCAAAATTATGATCGGCACGAACATGGTGGCGGTGTCGAAATTATTGGCGGAGTTGATGATCACCGCGCCGAGGCCGGAAATGGTGGTGAAGAATTCCGCGATCACCATCGCCACCACCGCGCGGCCGACCGCCAGCCGCACGCCGGCCATGATGTAAGGCAGCGTCGCCGGCAGCACGATGCGGCGCAGGATGACGAAATCCGGCGCCACGAACGACTTGCCGACCTCGATCAAGGTCTTCGGCACCGCGGTGACGCCGAGCCAGGTGTTGATGCAGATCGGGAACAGCGCCATCAGGAACACCACCGCGACCTTGACCTTGAAGCCCAGGCCCAGCCACAGGATCAGCAGCGGCACCAGCGCCACCAGCGGCATGGCGTAGCCGGCGGTGACGTAGATGCCGAGCGCCGCCTCCGCCGTGCGGAAGCGGCCGATCGACCAGGCCGATCGGAATGCCGACCACGATGGCGAGCAGATAGCCGGCAAAGAACGGCTGCAGGCTTTCGAACAGCGCCGACCACAACTGCCCGGTGATCAGCAGCTCCCAGAACGCCACCGCGATCGCGGACGGATAGGAGCCGAACACCGGATTGACGTCGCGGCCGAAGATTTCCCAAAAGATCAGCAGGCAGGCGACCGAGACCAGCGTGATGATCCAGCGCGGCATCTGCCGGCGCTCGGGCGTCTCGGCTTCCGGCGCGGCAGCTTGGTCTGCGTTGTCGGCGATGTCGGCCATTAGTGGACTACCGTCGTGTCGTCGTGCAGCTCGCGCCAGACCTTGTAGCGGGTCTCGGCGAATTCAGGCGTGCCGCGCACGATGCCGAGATCGGCGCGCGGCCGCGCCAGCGGCACCGTCATGATGTCGTGCACGCGGCCATGCTTCATGACCACGATGCGGTCGGCGATCAGCACGGCCTCGTCGAGATCGTGGGTGACGAACAGGATGGTCTTCTTGGTGCGGGCGTGAATGTCGAGCAGCTCGGCCTGCAACGATTCGCGCGTCTGCGCGTCGAGCGCGCCGAACGGCTCGTCCATCAGCAGCACCGAAGGATCGATGGCCAGCGCGCGGGCGATGCCGACGCGCTGCTTCATGCCGCCGGACAACTGATGCGGCCGGCGGTTTTTCGATTCGGATAAGCCGACCAGCGCGAGATATTTCTCGGCGGTGTCGCGCAATTCGCCGCCGCGCAGGCCCTTCATTTCCAGGCCGAACATGACGTTCTGCAAGGCATTGAGCCACGGCAGCAATTCGGCGTGCTGGAACACCATGCCGCGGTCGTGGCCGCAAGCCTTGACCTCGCGGCCGTCGACGGTGACGCGGCCGGCGGTCGAGGCATCGAGCCCCATGGCGACGCGCAGCGCCGTGGTCTTGCCGCAACCGGACGGCCCGATCAGCGCCACGATCTCGCCGTCGGCGACCTTGAAGCTGACGCGGTCGAGCGCCTGCACGTGATGCAGCTCGCCGTCCACGCGCAGAGCGAAGCGCTTGGACACGTCGTGGAAACTCACCTCACCCATTCAAAAACCTTTCAGTTCGTCATTCCGGGGCTGGACGAAGGCCCGGACCCGGAATCCAGAGACACAAGCATGAGTTCTGGATTCCAGGTTCGCGCTTCGCGCGCCCCGGAATGACGGTATTATATTCACTAGTGGCCGGTGCTTACCATCTTCAAGGCCTTTTCGCGATACTCCGGCGCGGTGACGGTCGCAAGATCGAGCGGCGCCTTGAGCTTGCCGGCCTTGACCAGCTGCTCCTGGATCCAGTTGAACTTCTCGGCCGGCAGCGGCAGCGTCGGATCGACCGCGTGATGGCGACGGCATCGTCGATAGACGAAGGCCGGGCGCGGATCGTCGGGCTTGGCGTGGATGATCTGGCGCGTCAGCGCGACGGTCTCCGTCTTGTGCGAGAGCGCAAGCGCAGCGCGTTCATCTCGGCGGCGAGGAACTTGACCGCGTCGTCGCCGCGTGCGGCCAGTTTCTTGGCGCTGGAGACGATGCAGACGCGCAGGAAGTTCGGCACCGCGTCGCGGCCGGCGACCAGCAGATGGATGTTCTTCGGCGCCACCGGCTCGTATTCGTTCGACACCACCGCGGCGTCGACCACGCCGCCGATCAGCGCTTGATAGCGGTCGCGGTCGCCGCCGACGGCGGCCAGCTTCACGTCCTTGTCGGAGACGCCGAATTTCGCCAGCGCCGAGCGCGCCAGCATGTCCGGCATCGAGTTCGGCGCCGACACCGCGATCTGCTTGCCCTTGAGGTCCTCGACCTTCTTGATCGCGTCGGTGGCGTAGATGCCGTGCGGCACCACCACCCAGTGGCAGCCGAGGATCTTGGCGTCGCGCGCCCTTGGAGTCGGCGGAGAACACGCCCTGCGGCCCGCCTTCGAAGCTGTCGAGTTCGCCGGCGATCAGCGCCTTGAGGGCGATCTGGTCGTCCTTGAACTGCGAGATCTCGAGCTTGAGGCCCTGCTTCTTGGCGAAGTCGCGCGTCGACGACCATCATGAAAATGCCGGCGTCGGCCTTGGCTTTGATCAGGCCGTGCTTCCAGACCTTTTCCTGTGCCGCGGCCGGAGCCGAGACCAGGCAAGCCGTTGCGGCGGCAACGAAAATCGCGAGCGCATTGCGTTTGGCGGTAGCGGTCGTCATGTGCGGATCCTCCCTGATTTGACCTGCGCCTTTTGCGCATGATCGCGGTTTGCGATCATGAGTCAGGCGTCTATTCCCGGCGATCTTAACATCATTTTTATCGCCGGGGGCGTTCCCAAGGCCACTGTGCGGGACTAGCCTTTCGTCTGCAAGCGCCGGGCAACGACGCGCCCGCGGAGCGGGTCAAGGCGGCGCTGAGTTAGACCGCCGCCAACCTCGCGACGCTCTCGCGCGCGGCCTTGATGATATCCGGCACCGCGGCGTCGTTGTTCGGCGCCATGATGTGGACGCCGGCGACGTGCGGCAGTTCGGATAGTTCGCGCACCATGCCGATGCAGATCGCGCGGCCCTCGGCGGCCGGATCGGCGGCCTGCTCCATGCGCGCGATAATCGCGTCCGGGATGATGGCGCCGTAGAGTTTTTCCCTGATCCAGCGCGCCGACTTGGCCGAGCGCAGCGGCACGATGCCGATCAGAAACTTGAGCCTGCCGGCAATGCCCGCTTCCTCGAGCCGCGCCATGTAGCGCCGCACCACGCCCGCATCCATGCAGAACTGGGTCTGCACGAATTGCGCGCCGGCTTCGAGCTTGGCGGTGAGCCCGGTCGGCGCCCAGCCCGGCGGCGGGTCGATCGGGTTGTCGGCGCTGCCGAGAAAGAAATCGGCGCGGCCGGAAACCTTGCGGCCGGTCGGCAATTCATCGGCGTCGCGCAGGCGGCGCGCGGTTTCCAGCAGCGAGCGCGGATCGAGATCGAACACCGGCTTGGCATCCGGCTGATCGCCGGCGCTCGGATCGTCGCCGCGCAGCATCAGAAGATTGCGCACGCCGCAGGCGGCGGCGCTCATGAGGTCGCTCTGCAAGGCGATGCGGTTGCGGTCGCGGCAGGTGAGCTGCAGCATCGGCTCGATGCCGTGCTCGACCAGGATCGCCGCCGCGGTCACCGCGCCGAGATGCGGGCGCGCGCCGGCGCCGTCGGTGACGTTGACCGCATCGGCCAGGCCCTTGAGCGGCAGCGCCTTGGCCAGCAGTTCGCCGCGGTCGGCCGACACCGGCGGCGTGATCTCCGCGGTGATCACGAAGCGCCGGTCGGCCAGCTTTTCTTGCAGGGTCCTTTTCACCGCAACCACGTCGCAAAATTGTGTGGACCTTGCAAGCATAACAGTGGGAAAAAGGCGGTCCGGGCGCAAAGGCGCCGATTTGCGGGTCATCATGTTTCAACCGGCGAAATCGCTGGACGAGGCGCTCGGCGCCATCACCGACGGCTGCATGCTGGTGGTGCCGCGCGAGGTCTCGGGCGTGCCGATGGCGGCGACCCGCGCGCTGATCCGCCGCGGCGTCAAGCGGCTGCATCTGGTGGCGCTGCCGACCTCGAGCCTGCAGGCCGATCTCCTGATCGGCGCCGGTTGCGTCGAGACGCTGGAGACCTCCGCCGTCAGCCTCGGCGAATTCGGTCCGGCGCCGCGTTTTACCGCCGCCATCCTTTCCGGCGCGATCAAGATGAAGGACGCCACCTGTCCGGCGCTGCACGCCGCGCTGCAGGCGGCGGAAAAGGGCGTGCCGTTCATGCCGCTGCGCGGGCTGATCGGATCGGACGTGCTGAAATACCGCGACGACTGGAAGGTGATCGATAGTCCGTTCGGCAATAACGATCCGATCGTGCTGCTGCCGGCGATCAAGCCGGACGTCGCGCTGTTTCACGCAGCCATGGCCGATCGCTTCGGCAATGTCTGGATCGGGCGGCAACGCGAACTCGCCACCATGGCGCATGCGGCGGAGCGCACCGTCGTCACCGTCGAGAAAATTCACGACGGCAATCTGCTCGAGGATCCGGTGCTCGCCGCCGGCACCCTGCCCGGCTTCTATGTCGAGAGCATCGCGGTCGCCGAGCGCGGCTGTCTGGCCGCTCGCGCTGCCGGACCATTATGCGTCCGATGCAGAGTCATCTCGCGGAGTACGCGCGGATGGCGGCGACGGCGCGAGGGCTTTGCGCAGTATCTGGACAAGTATGTGTATGAGAAGAGAGCGGCGTAAGTGACTTTCCTCCCCGAAGAACTGCTCGCCGACGTGATCGCGCGGCTGATCGGCGACGTGCGCCACGTCGCGGTCGGCAATGCCTCGCCGATCCCGGCGACCGCGGCGCTGTTGGCGCGCGAGCGCGGCAAGGGCAGACCTTACGTGTCGCTGCTCGGCAGTCCCAAGAACACGTTCTGGACCGACGGCGCGCGCGAATTGTTCGACTGCGCCGGGCAAGGCCGCATCGACGTGTTCTTCCTGTCGGGCGGGCAGATCGACGGCCACGGCAACATCAACCTGGTGGAGATCGGCGACCACGCCCATCCGAAGGTGCGGTTTCCCGGCTCGTTCGGCTCGGCCTATCTCTATTACGTGGTGCCGAAGGTGATCCTGTTCCGCACCGAGCATTCGCGCCGCACCTTGGTGCCGCAGGTCGACTTCATCAGCGCGCCGGGCAGCAATGCGCCGAACGTGTTCCGCACCGGCGGGCCGGTCGCGCTGGTGACCAACCGCTGCCTGTTCTCGTTCGCCGATGGCCGATTCCGGCTCGACAGCGTGCATCCCGGCCATACGGTTGAGGAAGTGATCGAGCACACCGGCTTCGATTTCGACCATGCCCGACTTCCGTGCCGGAGACGCCTGCGCCCTCGCCGGCAACCCTCAAGCTGATGCGCGAGACGGTGGCGCCGCAGCTCGCCGAGGTCTATCCGCAGTTCGCCGCCCAGATTTTCGGCATTGGCGAGGCGGCTTTGGCCAAGTGAAAACGGCGTGAAAATCGCGCGTGCGATGCACCCGGGAAACGGCTTCCGGTCACGCCGCCCGTGGGCTAGTGTGCCGCCGCGCGGCCGTCCGGCCGGGCCAAATCAGCAACAGAAACTGCAAGGGAATACGCCCGGTGAAGACAGTTGAAGCAGCGGTGATCGGGGTCGGATGGGTCGGCGGCACGCGGGCGGAAACGCTGTCGCGCACCGCGCTGGTCGATAAATTGCACATCTGCGACATCAGGCCCGACCGCCTCGCCGAGGTGAAGGCGCTGTGCAAGCCGGCGACGGCGACGCTCAACTATCAGGACATCATCGACAACCCGAACATCTCGGTGGTCTATATCTCGACCACGCCGGAGACCAATCACTATCCGATCTGCCGCGACTGCTTGAAATCCGGCAAGAACGTGATGCTGGAAAAGCCGATCGCGCTGGAATTGTGGGAAGCCGACGAGCTGATCATGCTCGCCAAGCGCAACAACCTCAAATTCACCATCGGCTATTCGCAGCGCTTCAACACCAAGATCGCCTACGCCAAGAAGAAGATCACCGACGGCACGCTCGGCAACGTCGTGTCGGTGCTGGTCAGCCGCAACCTGTCGCGCAGCCTCGGCAAGAAGATCGCCGGCCGCGTCCGGCTGTCGCCGGTGGTGATGGAATCGACCCACGACCTCGACTTCGTGTTCTGGCTGCTGGAGCCGGCCAAGCCGATTCGGGTCTACAGCCAGGGCGCCTTCGGCTACATGAAGCCGGTCAACGGTTCGCATGACGTGATGTTCACCACCGTCACCATGGACAATGGCGTGGTGGTGATGATCGGCGGCGGCTGGAATTTCCCGGTGAGCTATCCGAACTACTGCTCGACCTGGATCGAGATCACCGGCACCGAAGGCGCGCTGGTGCTCGACGACACCCAGCGCGACAACTGGCTCAATACCATGAAGGAAGGCCAGGTGTTCCCGATGTCGACCATGCCGGGCGAACAAGTCGGCGAGGTGTTCGCCGGCGGCATGGGCCCGGAGACCATCCACTTCCTGGAAGCCTGCATCCGCAACACGCCGGTGATGGTGACGCCGGAATCGGCGCGCCGGGTGATGGAGACCTACAGCGCGGCCGATCTGTCGGCCGACCGCAACGAACCGGTCGATCTGCCGCTGTCCAACGAAACGATTTCCGCGATCGCGGAATTCAAGGAAAAGAACCGAGTCAGGAGCCAATCCAGGATGAAGAATTCAACAAAGGGCGTCGGCCTCGCCATTATCGGCGGCGGACGCGTCGGTCTGTTTCGCGGCGAAGTGGCCGCGCGCCATCCGGCGGTGGAATGGATCGGGCTGGCCGAGAAGAACCCCAACCGCGCCGGCGAAGTCGGACCGAAAATCAGCGCCGATTTCGTCACGCAGAGCCATGTCGAGCTGATCAATCGGCCGGAAACGACTGCCGTTATCATCGCCACCGACGAGCATCTGCATGTCGATCCGATCATGGCGGCGGTCGAGCGCGGCCTGCCGATGCTGATCGAGAAGCCGCTGGCGACCAATCTCGCGCAATCGGCCAAGGTGCTGAAGGCGATCAAGGACGCCAAGATCGACGCCGTGGTCGGCTATACCCAGCGCTTCCGCCGGCGCTGGCTGGCGGCCAAGGAAAAATGCCGCACCGGCGCGCTCGGCGACGTCACGCTGGTGACCTCGCGCGCCTTCATGAACCGGCTGGTGGCGATCGACAATTACAAGCGCACCGACGATCCGGCGTCGATCTCGCCGATGGTGATTTCCGGCACCCACGCGCTCGACATCTGCATGTGGTGCCTGGAAGGCAAGAAGCCGGTCGAAGTCTATGCGCGCTCGATCGATAAGGTGCTGGGCCCGCTCTACAAGGGCATCGACGCCACCGCCGGCATGATCCTGTTCGACGACGGCACGGTCTACCACCTCAACATTTCCTGGGCGCTGCCGGTGACCTGGCCGGGCGCGGTCTACTCGCTCGAGGTCGGCATTGTCGGCACCACCGGCGTGCTCACCATCGACGACACCCACCGCGACATCGTGCTCGCGGTGTCGAAGGCGCAGTCGGAAGGCTACAACCCCGACGCCACGCGGCTGGTCGACTTCATGGGCAGCTATCCGCCCGGCGACATGGCGCTCGGCGAATTGCGCGGACCGATGGCGGACGAAACCGTCTCATGGCTCAACCGCGTCGCCATGGGTCTGCCGACCGCGGCGGCGACGGTGGAAGAAGCGCATCGCAACCTGATGCTGACCAAGGCGATGGATCTGTCGGCCAAGCGCAAAGCTCCGGTCAAGCTGCCGCTCGACGCCGACGACGTGATGGCGGCGGCTTAAGGCGCCGCCTTTCCACGCTTAAAGTAACGCGAATTGCGGCCGAGTTCCGCGCCGGGGCTTGGCAGATTTGCACGGAAGATCGCGTGCAAGTTTTCGCACTTCGGTATAAAAACACGCCACGTTCGAACCAAGAAAAAGCCAAACTGGAGAAAATGCGATGAGGACGTTTACGATCGCGCGCCTGAGCGGCGCGCTGCTGGGTCTGCTGACGCTGTTCGGCGCGAGCCAATCGCGGGCAGCCGATGACACGGCCAGCTATCCCAACAAGCCGATCCACGTCATCGTGCCGTTCGCGCCGGGCGGGGCTTCCGATTTTGCGATCCGGCTCATTCAACCCAGCCTGCAGGAAGCACTCGGCCAAACGCTCGTCATCGACAACCGGACCGGCGCCGCCGGCAATGTCGGAATGGAAACCGCCGCGCGCGCGGCGCCCGACGGCTACACTTTGTTCTTCGGCAATATCGGCACCATTTCGATCAATCCGCATTTCTTTCCCGACCTGAAGGTGGTGCCGGAGCGCGACTTCATCCCGATATCGAAAGCCGCCGAAACGCCCGGCATCGTGGTCGGCAGTCCAAAATTCCCGCCGAACTCGCTCAAGGAATTGATCGCTTACGCCAAAGCCAACCCCGGCAAGATCAATTATGCCGCGGCCGGCGTCAGCACGCTCAATACCCTGGCGATGGAGCAGTTCCGGCACCGGCTCGGCTTGCAGATGACGCAGGTGCCTTACAAAGGCGGCGCCGGCCCGGCGGTTATCGACCTGTTGGCCGGCAATGTCGACGTGATGTTCGTCACGCTGTCCTCGGCGGCGCAGTTCGTAAAGGCTGGCAAACTGAAAGGCTACGCCGTGACGACGACCGAGCGTGTCGCGCAGCTTCCCGACGTGCCGACCGTGGTCGAACTGGGCTTCCCGGAGGACGTCAGCGGCTCCTGGCAGGGGCTGTTCGCGGTGGCCGGAACGCCGAAGCCGATCGTCGACAAGCTGCACGCGGCGGTGTTGAAGGCGATGGCCGATCCGAAAGTGCGCCAGCACATGTTGGCCGCCAGCATGCTGCCGACGTCGAGCCCGACGCCCGAGGATTTCAAGAAATTTCTCGCGGCCAATTCGGCGACCTGGAAGCGGGTCGTGGCGCAGATCGGCGCCAAGGCACAGTAGGATACCTCCGGCGCCGTCGAACCGGCAGTTTGCCGGAGCCGACGGCGCCACGCCGGCGTTCATGGAACTATTCGAGGCGCTGGAACTTGTCCCTTCACACCCATGGAGGCGACATTCGTGAAAAAGCTCGTGATACTGACGCTCGCATCGGCGGCTATGTTTGCCACGATCGGCGGCGCGTCGGCCCAGATCTTCTATTCGGGCCCGCGCTATGAAAGCGACCGCGCGCCGCGTTACGACCGCAACCACTATCGCCGTGACGATCGGCGCGACCGGCGGCATTACCGCCGCGAGGTTCAGAAATGCCGGCCGCATTACACCGTGCAGGACGGCGTCTGCAAGCCGTACCGCGGTTACTAGACCAACGCGAATGATTTGAAATTGAGAGGCCGCCTCGTGGGCGGCCTCTTTATTTATTTCTAGCGCCGCCGCGTCCAGTGGTCGGTGCCCATCTGGCTGCCGCCGGCATAAGTCCAGACGCCGGTCCAGCCGTCGCCGTCGGGCGCATAAAGCGCAAGGCCGGTCTGGTTGCCGGAGCGGTAGGACACCGCAAGGAAATCCTTGTTGCCGATGCCGGTGCCGACATAACGCTCGCCGCCGATCAACCAGACGACCCTGTAGGTCTGCCCGGTGCGCTCGACCGAAACGGTGCCGGAATAAGACCCGGAATTGCCGCCCGGATTGGTGCCGTCGACATCGTAGCGTCCGACCGGATCGGCGAATGCGGCGGTGATGCTGAACAAAAGCGCAGCGGCGGCGACGGCAAGCAATTTACGCATGAAAGTCTCCCCCCTTTGGCCGGTGTGGCCTGATTTAAGCAACCGACCTTAGCAGAACCGCCGGTCAGCGGTCCCGCAGCGGTTTGATCGACAATTCGCTTGCGAGTTTGTCGAGTTGCGCCAGCAATTCGGCCGGCAGCGCCAGGCCATTGGTGACGCGGTCGTGGCGGCGCTTGGCGCGCTCGTCGCCCGGCAGGCGCACCGCCGCCTGGCCCGGCAGCGCCTTGGAATTGCGCAGGCTGCGGATGTGGCGGTCGACTTCCGACTTGAACTTGGCGAGCGGCTGGAAGCGGCTGGGATCGAGCGCCAGCACGAACTGGCCGGTATTGGTGACCGAGCGCCGGGTCGGCGTTGAAGTCGACGCAATCGCGGCCGAACAGCGCGCCGTTGAGCGTGCCGGCGAGCATGCCGAACATCAGCGCCAGGCCAGCGCCCTTGTAGCCGGCCATCGGCAGCAGCAGCGCGCCGCCGCTCTTTTCCGGATCGGTGACCGCCTCGCCGGTCTTCGGATCGATCATCCAGTCGTCGTGCAGCGGGCGCTTGAGCATCTTGTGGTTCTTGATGGTGCCGTAGGACACGATCGAGGTGGCGATATCGAGCACCAGCGGCGGCTCCTCGCCGGCCGGGATCGCCATCGCCAGCGGATTGGTGCCGAGCAGCGGTTCGGCGCCGCCGGCGAGCGGCATGTGGTTGGCATTGGCGACCGCCGAATAGATGCCGATCATGTCGGCCTTCAGCGGCAGCGCGGCATAGACGCCGGCGGCGCCGGCATGGCCCGACATGTTGCAGCCGACCCAGGCGACGCCGTTTTCGCGCGCCATCTCGATCGGCCAGTTCCGCGCATTTCGCCACCACCAGATGGCCCATGCCGTTATCGCCTTCGACCAAAGCGGTCGCCGGCGCTGTGCGGTTGACCTTGATGTTGGGCCGCGGATTGGTCGACTTGAGCTTCAGCCGCTGGACGTATTGCGGCAGACGGAACACGCCATGCGCGTCGGCGCCGATCAGATCGGCCTCCAGCATCAATTCGGCGATTTTTCCCGCATCGGCCGCAGGCACCCCGGCCTTGATCATGGCGTCGTTGATCAGGCCGGTGACGGCGTCGATCGGGGTGCGCGCGACTTTGGTCTGCACGTTCATTTTGAAACCCCTGCCAGGACCTTCTCGAAGTTGCCGCCGAGGATCGCCGCCTTGTCGGCGTCGGCGATCTTGAGGCCCTGCACATGCTGCACGCAATCCATCATGCCCATGTCGTAAGGATAATCGCTGCCGAGCATGACCTTGTCGACGCCGACCAGACCGATCATCGCTTCAAGCGTCTGCGCGGAATGCAGGATGGTGTCGTAGATGAAGCGGCCGGCGATGTTGACCGGCTGCTTCGGGATGTTCTTCTTCGGCTCGGGCCGCACCGCCCAGCCGTGCTCCCAGCGCGCCGCCTGATAGGGCGTGAAACCGCCGCCATGCGCCAGCATGACCTTCAGCTTCGGATAGCGGTCCATCACGCCGCCGAAGTACAGGCTGGCGGCGGCGATGGTGGTGTCGAGCGGATTGCCGATCAGATTGGCGAGGTAATAGGACTTCAGCCGGTCGGCGCCGGCGACGTTGTTGGGATGAACGAACATGAAGGCGCCGAGCTCTTGCGCCGTCGCCCATAGCGGCTCGAATCCCGGATCGTCCAGGTTGCGGCCCTGGATGTTGGAGGCGAACATCGCCCCCTTGAGGCCGAGCTTGGTGACGATGCGGCGGAGTTCGTCGGCGGCCTTTTGCGGCTGCGCGATCGGCAGCGTGCCGATGCCCATGAAGCGGGTCGGATGGGCGGCAACGTGCTTGGCGATCTGGTCGTTCTGGATGGCGGCGACGATGGGGCTCAGCTCGTCGCCCAGGCCGTACAGATAAGTCTGCGGCGTCGCCGACAGCACATGCACGTCGACGCCGGCGTCATCCATATCCTTCAGCCGGCGCGGGATGTCGAAGCCGCCGGTCGGAAACACCCGGTAGGCGACCCCCGCCACATCCAGCACGCCGCCATCGGCGTCGATGGCGGTATAGGTGATCGGCACCTTTGGCGCGGCTTTCTGGATCAGCGCGGCGGTCTCGAGGGTCAGGATGTGGGTGTGGGTGTCGATGGTACGCTGCTTGGTCATTTCGTCCCCTGAAATTGTCGTCTTTTAGCCGGTGCGGAGCGTCTGAGTGCCGCAGCGGCGCACCGGACGCAAGCCCCTGTTGGCAGCCCTGGTTTACGTTATAAACGGGGCCCTGCAAGCAAAGCCCCGGACGCCCCCATGACCGCAACCAGCCCTGCCCGCACCCGCCACGAACCGCGCGTCGAGGACGACGCCCTGGTCCGCGGCGGCGGCCGCTTCATGGACGATCCGCGATTGCCGAACCAGGCCTATGCCGCCTTCGTGCGCTCGCCGCACGCCCACGCCAAGGTGCTCAAGGTCGATACCGAAACGGCGCGCCGCGCCAAGGGCGTGCTGGCGGTGCTCACCGCCGCGGATATCAAGGCCGCCGGCATCGGCGGCATCTCGCGTCACCCGCCGATCGCCGGCCGCGGCGGCGCCAAAATGGCGATGCCGTTCCGCCCGGTGCTGGCGGAAACGCCGATGCATGTCGGCGATCCGGTTGCGATGGTGGTGGCGGAAACCCTGGCGCTTGCGCTCGACGCCGCCGACCTCGTGCAGGTCGACTACGAGGAGTTGACGCCGGTGGTCGACCTCGACGCGGCGATGAAAGCGACGACCCAATTATTCCCCGATGTGCCCGGCAATCTTTGCGTCGACTGGGCGGGCCCGGTGCCGAGCGAGGACAACGAGCGCGCGGTTGCCGACATCATCAAGGCAGCGCCGCACGTGGCGCGCGTGCGCGTCATCCATCAGCGCATGGTGGTGGCCTCGTTGGAAACCCGCGGCGCCACCGGCGAATACGACGCGGCGAACGGCAGCTACACGCTGCATGCCTGCTCGCAGAGCGCCGATGCGATGCGCGGCCAGGCGGCCTCGATCATGAACGTGCCGAACGACAAACTGCGGGTGCTCACCGCGGACGTCGGCGGCGCCTTCGGCATGAAGACGACGTGCTACCCGGAATACATCGCGCTGCTGGTGGCGGCGCAAAAAATCGGCCGGCCGGTGCATTGGCAATCGACGCGGTCGGAAGCCTTCGTCAGCGACGCGCAAGCCCGCGACGCCATCAGCGACGCCGAACTCGCGCTCGACGACAAGGGCAAGTTCCTGGCGTTGCGCGTGCGGCATGTGTGCAACCAGGGCGCCTACGTGTCCAATGCCGGCGTCAACATCAACACCAACAATTTCGCGCGCTGCCTGCCCGGCATGTACCGCGTCGCGAAGGTCGACATTGGCGTCGCCTGCTATTTCACCAACAAGGTGGCGATCGCGCCCTATCGCGGCGCCGGACGGCCGGAAGCAAATTTCGTTCTGGAACGCGTGGTCGAGGAAGCCGCGCGCGTCACCGGCATCGATCCGGTCCGCCTGCGCAAGAAGAACCTCATTCCGGCCTCCGCCATGCCGTTCAAGACGGCGATCCAGACCTACGACAGCGGCGATTTCCCGGGCATCGTCGACAAGGCGCTGGCGCTTGCCGACTACGCCAATTTCGCCAAGCGCAAGCGCGAGGCGCAAAAGCGCAAGAAGCTGCGCGGCATCGGCGTGTCCTGCATGCTCGAGCACGCCGGCGCGATGCCGACGGAAACCGCGTCGCTCGGATTTCCCGGCGACGACAAATTGATCCTCGGCCTCAACGTGCAATCGACCGGCCAGAGCCATGCCACGGTGTTCGGCCGCCTGCTCGCCGGCAAGCTCGGCATCGACCCGGCGACGATCGTGCACCGCCAGGGCGATACCGATCTGGGGCTGACCGGCGCGGCCTCGGTCGGCTCGCGCTCGGCCATGTGCGCCGGCAACGTGATCATTCATACCGCCGACATCGTGCTGGAAAAGGGCAAGAAGGTCGCCTCGGCGCTGCTGGAAGCCTCCGAGGCCGACATCCAATACCGCAACGGCAGCTTCGAGGTGGTCGGCACCGACAAGAAAGTGTCGCTGTTCGAGACCGCGCGGCGCGCCAAGGAGCTGGGCGGCGAGAGCCTCGACAGCAAAGGCAAGCTCGACACGCCGCTGACGTTTCCCAACGGCTGCCACATCGCCGAGGTCGAGATCGATCCCGACACCGGCAAGGTCGATATCGTCACCTATACGGCGGTGGACGATTGCGGCACCATTCTCGACCAGACCGTCGTCGAGGGCCAGGTGCAAGGCTCGATCGCGCAAGGGCTCGGCCAGGCGCTGACGGAAAACGCGGTGTACGATTTCGGGCAGCGGCCAATTGGTCACCGGCTCGTTCATGGATTACGGCATGCCGCGCGCCCACGACATGCCGGTCGAACTGCGCGAGGCGGCGCATTCGATGCCGGCGACCACCAACAAGCTCGGCGTCAAAGGCACCGGCGAGGCCGGCACCACGGCGGCGATCGCCGCGGTGATGAACGCGATCTCGCACGCGATCCCGAACGGCGCCGCCGACCACATGGAAATGCCGGCGACGCCGAGCAAGGTGTGGGAAGCGTGCCAGAAGGGGATGGCGGGGAAGTAATCGGCCCGTGGTCACGGACTGCCGTGCCGGCGCGACTCGGACACCATGATGGATTCCGCGTGACCCTTACAAGGTCCTTCGACGAACGCCGTCGTGGATCGCCGGGTCAGCCCGCAATGGCAGCAGTTAGCGCGGTGACGCAGTCTCTACGCCTGCGAAATGAACTTCGTGTTCATATACGCCTGCAAGCCTTCGATGCCGCCTTCGGAGCCGTAGCCGGATTCCTTGACGCCGCCGAACGGCGTTTCCGGCGTCGAGATGGCGACGCGAATTGACGCCGACCATGCCGGACTGGATGGCGTCGCCGATCGCCATCGCCTGCGCGCCCGACGAGGTGAAGGCATAGGCCGCGAGCCCGAACGGCAGCGAATTGGCGCGCTCGACCACTTCGTCGAAGGTCTTGAACGGCACGATCGGCGCCACCGGCCCGAACGGCTCCTCGGTCATGATCTTCGAAGTCGTCCGGCACGTCGGTGATCACCGTCGGCTCGAAGAAGAAGCCCTGGTTGCCGTGGCGCGAGCCGCCGGTCTGCGATCTTGCCGCCGCGCGCCTTGGCGTCGTTGACGAAAGACTCCATGGCGTCGAGCCGGCGCGGATTGGCCAGCGGGCCGAGCGTGGTGGTCTTCTCCAGGCCGTCGCCGAGCTTGAGGCCCTTGGCATATTCGGTGAAGCGGGCGACGAACTTGTTGTAGCCCTTCTCCTGCACATAGAAGCGCGTCGGCGAAATGCAGACCTGCCCGGCATTGCGATACTTGAAGGCGGCGATGGTGTCGGCGGCTTTCTCCGGATCGGCGTCGTCGAACACCACGACCGGCGAATGACCGCCGAGCTCCATGGTGGCGCGCTTCATGCCGCGCGCGGCGAGACCGGCGAGATGCTTGCCGACCGGAATCGAGCCGGTGAAGGAGATCTTGCGCACGATGTCGGAGGGAATGAGATGCTCCGACACGTTGGCCGGCACGCCGAACACCAGATTGAGCACGCCCGCCGGCACGCCGGCATCGACGAAGCACTTCACCAGTTCGACGCAGCCGCCCGGGGTTTCTTCCGAGGCCTTGATGATGAGCGAGCAGCCGGCGGCGAGCGCGCCGGCGATCTTGCGCACCGGCGTCAGCGTCGGGAAATTCCACGGCGTGAAGGCCGCGACCACGCCGACCGGCTCCTGCGTCACGATCTGGCGCACGCCCTTCATGCGGCCCGGCACGATGCGGCCGTAGGAGCGGCGGCCTTCCTCGGCGTACCAGTCGATGATGTCGGCCGAGGTCAAAACTTCGGCGCGCGACTCGACATAGGCCTTGCCCTGCTCCTGGGTCTGCACCTTGGCGACATGGTCGTGCCGCTCGCGCAACAGGTCGGCGGCCTTGCGCATGATCTTGCCGCGGTCATAGGCCGAGGTGTTCTTCCAAACCTGGAAACCCTTGTCGGCGGCGGCGAGCGCTTCGTCGAGGTCGGCTTTGCTGGCATGCGGCAGATGCGCCAGCACTTTGCCGGTCGCCGGATTGATGACGTCCTCGCCCTTGCGGCCTTCGCCGTTGAGCCATTTGCCGTCGATGAAAAGCTTGAGCTCGGTGTACATGGGCGAACCTCGTTGTTACCCGGTCATTCTTGGCGCGTGGATTAGCACTTTCGCGGAGGTGCGGCCACCCTGGCGCGCAGCACGGCTACGACCCGAGATAAGCCCCGCCGCTGACGTGCAGCGTCTGCCCGGTGACGTAGCGCCCGCCGGGGCCGGCGAGAAAAACCACCATGGCGGCGACGTCGTCGGGCTTGCCGCGTTCGCCGGTGATGGTGCCGTGGGTGAGATGATGCGCCGGCGTCAGCGACGTTCCGGGCCGCGTGGTGTCGATGGCGCCCGGCACCACGCAATTGGCGGTGATGCGGTCGGCGGCGAGATCGTGCGCCAGGCCGCGGGAGAAGCCGACCAGTCCGGCCTTCGCGGTCATGACATGGGCGCGGTCTTTCGAGCCGATATGCGCGCTCATGCCGCCGATATTGACGATGGTGCCGCCGTTTTTCTTCATCGCCGGCAGGCAGGCCTTCACGCACAGAAACGCCGAGTCGAGCGTGGTGCTCATCACCTCGCGCCATTCCTCGTAGCTCATCTTGTCGATCGCGCTTTCGCGCCGCAGCGCGGCGTTGTTGATGAGGATGTCGATGCGGCCGAATTTTTTCACTGCGGCGTCGGCCAGCGCTGCGGCGGTCTTGGCGTCGGCGACGTCGCCGATGACGGCCAGCGCCTTGCCGCCGGCTTTCTCGATCTCGGCGACGACGGCGTCGGCCTCGGCCTTGTTCGAGCGCACGTTGACCACCACGGCGGCGCCCGCCTGCGCCAATTGAAGCGCGATGGCGCGGCCGATATTGCGCCCGGCGCCGGTGACGATGGCGACTTGGCCGGCAAGTTCTGGCCGGAAGTTCGTTGCTGCTCATGAGACTATCTATCCCCGCAATGACGTCAGATCGATTTTGCCGCCGTATAACCCCGCCAGCATTTTCAGCGCCGCCGCCGCGCGCTTGTCGTCCCAGCCGCCGTAGCGGACGTTGAGCGCGAATTTTTCCTCGATGTCGGCGCGCGTCAGCGGCTCGTGCACCCCGCCACGAAAGTGCGGCTGACGTTCCTCGATTACCGCGCCGTCGTTGAGCATCGCGCGGATGTGGCCGGTGAAGGCGTTCGGATAGGGATTGTCCGGATCGATCACGTAACGCACCTTGGCGGCGAGCGCGAGCACGTCCGGGTCGCGCACCGCGCTGTCGGTGAAGGCATCGAGCCCGACGCCGCCCTTGACGAAGCCGGTGGCGAGAATGAAAGGCGTGGCGAATTTGGCGGCATAGCCGTTGGGCGGCCGCTGCTTGGCCGCGAGCGGCTCCCACAGCCGGTGCACGGTGCCCTCGCCGACTTCGCAGATCATTTCCTTGATGTCGGCGGCCTTGATGCCGCGCGCGGCCAGCCGCCGGGCGCAGTCGATGTAGGGATGCGCCATGGTGCCGCACGGATAGGGCTTGAACGCCAGCGTCTCGGTCACCCACGTGTCGCCGAAATCGCCGGTGACCGCCGCGTAGTTGCCCTGCGTGGTGTGGGCGAAGCCGTGGAACAGCCCGTGCACGCCTTCGAACACCGTGCGCGGCCCGAAGAAGCCGCCGCGCGCCAACAGCGCCGCGCGAATGCCGGATTGCGCCGCCCAGCCGGGATGCAGCCGCTTGGTCCAGGCGCCGTCGGTGAGATATTCGATGATGCCGGAGGCGAAGCTGCCGGCGATGCCGAGCGCGTCGACGTGCTGCTTGGCGTTGAGGCCGAGCGCCGCGCCGACGCCGCTGGCCGCGCCCATGACGCCGAAAATCGCGGTCGGATGAAAGCCGGCCTTGTGCACGGCCTTCGGCACCACCGTCGACAGCCGGCACATCACTTCGGTGCCGACCGCGATGCCGACGAGCGCCGCCGCGCCGTCGCGGCCGTGACGCTCGCAGGCCGCCAGCACCGCCGGCACGATCACCGCGCCGGCATGCACCGGGCCGCCTTCGAAGGTGTCGTCGAAATCCTCGCCGTGCGCCGCGGTGCCGTTGACGAAGGCGGCGCTGGCCGGACGTCAGCGTGCGGGAATGGCCGATCGCGGTGCAGGGTCCGTCATCGTCGCAGCCGGCCAGCGCGCTCTTGATGTAGTCCTCGTTGCGCGCGGTGACGCAGAGGCCGACCACGTCGATCAACAGGTCTTCGCATTTCCGCTTGCACCGCCGGCGGCAGCGCCGCGGCGTCGAGCGCGACGATACGCTCGGCCAGATGCTCGGCGACGGAGACGTCGGGAAGTTTATCGCGTCCATGAAGACTATCCGATCGCGACGTTGCGGCGCACGTTGCGGCCGCGCAGGCGGTTGGCGAGCGCGACGATGCCGAAGGTGATCACCAGCATGCAGCAGACCGAGCACCGAGATGGCGGCGAGATCGCCGCTCTCGTTGAGGTCGTAGATCAGCACCGAGATGCACCTTGGTCTCCGAGGTGAACAGCATGATCGCCGCCGACAGTTCGCGGATCACGCCGACGAAGATGAAGCACCAGGTGGCGATCACGCTGGTGCGCAGCAGCGGCGCCGTGATCTGCCACAGCGAGCGCAGCCGCGTGGCGCCGAGGATGCGGCTGGCGTCCTCCAGCTCCGGATGGATCGCGCGGAACGCCGACTGCAGCTGCTGATAGGCCGCCGGCATGCTCAGCGTGACGAAGGCGATCAGCAGGATCCACAGCGTGCCGTAGAGCACGAACGGCGGCCGCGTGTAGCTCAGGAACAGGCCGACGCCGAGCACGATGCCGGGAATGGCGACCGGCGCGGTGGCGAGGAAGCCGAGCACGCGGTGCCCGGTGACCGCCTCGCGCGCGGTGACGTAGGCGATCACCAGCGCGATCACGGTGCCGATGGTCGCGGTGGCGATGCCGAGGATGAAGGTGTTGCTGGAGCGCGAGCTGCGGTCGCCGACAGCTCGAAGAACACGAAATGCGATGTTGTGCAGGGTGAAATTGTTGAAGCCAGACGAGCTGCGAGGCGACCTTGGAGAACGCGGCGTTGAACAGCGCGCCATAGGGCAGGAACACCGGGCAGCATCAGCACGATGAAGCAGACGACGCCAGCGCCACCCAGCGCCAGCCGCCGAGCCGGATCGATGCGCGGCTCGCTGTTCTTGCCGCCGACCACCGAATAGGAGCGCCGGCCGAGGATCATGTGCTCGGCGCGCAGCAGGATCACGGTGAGGACCAGCAGCGGCAGCGAGGCGGCGGCGGCGAGCTCCGGCTTGGGCGGATACTGGAACAGGCTCCAGATCTTGGTGGTCATGGTGTGGAAGCCGGCCGGCAGCGCCAGGATCGCCGGCGAGCCGAACAGCGTCATCGCCTGCAGGAACGCGACCAGCGCGCCGGCCAGCATCGCCGGCAGCACCAGCGGAATGGTGATGCGCCGCGCGGTGTCCCAGGCCGCCGCCGAGGATCGAGGAGGCGTCCTCGAGCTCGCCCGGCGTGCGGTCGAGCGCATTGGCGACCAGCACGAAGACGTAAGGGAACGTGTAGCAGGCGATGACGAAGATCAGGCCGGCGAAACGAATAGATGTTGAACAGATGGTCGTCCTGCTCGGCGCCGGTGACGCGCGCGGAAGAGCTGGTTGAGCAGCCCGCTGTTGGGCGCCGCCAGCAGTTCCCAGGCGATGGCGCCGAGAAACGGCGGCGTCACGAACGAGGCCGTCACCAGCAGGCGCACGGTGCGCCGCAACGGCATGTCGGTGCGCGCCACCAGCCAGCCCATCGGCGCCGCCACCGCGCAGCAGATCAGCGCGGACGAAGTGGCAAGGATGAAGGTGGTGACGAGCGGATCGAGCAGCGTCGGGTCGTTGATCAGCCGGCGAAATTGCCGAAGCGTGAATGCGCCGTTCTTGTCGGTGAAGGCCGTAGAACACCAGCCACGACATCGGCAGCACGATCAGCACGCACAGCACAGCGCGAAAGCCGTAGCAGCACCGGCTTCGTGAAATCGAAGCCGTGCGGCGCGTGCGTAGCGGGCAGCTCGATGGTCATGGTGTACTCCACCCTCCCCCCGCGAAGCGGCGAGGAGGGTCGGTTTGCATCGCGCACGCGACCCAAACCGGGGTGGGGGGCATATCGGCATGCATCAATTTACCCCCTAACCGCTCCCCGCCACGCGCAAGGGCGCGTGTGAGGAGGGGAAAGGGCCGCGGGGCATCGCATGTCATCGTTTCGCATCACACCTTGAAAATCTGCGCGTAGCGCTTCTTGATCTCCTCCGCCTGCTCCTCGACGCCTTCCGGGTCCTCCTTCATCAGCTTGATGTCGGCGAGCTTGCGGACGCCGGGCTTTTCGACGGTCTGCTTGTGCGGCGAATACTGGCGGGCCCAATCGACCAGCATCTGCTGGCCCTCGCGCGAGTGCATCCAGTTCTGGAACAGGCGCGCGGCGTTCGGATTGGGCGCGGCCTTGAACACCGCGCTCGGGCCGGTGGCGAGCGGCGTGCCCTCCTTCGGATAGACGATGTCGACCGGCTGGCCCGCCTCCTTGTTGCGGATGACGAGGTAGCCCGCGCCGTCGACCATGACGGCGCGTTCGCCGAGCGCGATCTTCTTCGGCGTATCGGTCGCCGACTGGACCTGCAGGACGTTCTGCTTGGCGAGCTTCTCGAGATAGCCCCAGCCGAGATCGCGCGCGATCTGGAAGGTCGCGTTCATGATGGTGCCGCTATAGGCCGGATGCGCCTTGACCATCTTGCCCTTCCATTTCGGATCGAGCAGGTCGGCGAAGCTCTTCGGCGCGTCCTCCTTCTTCACCAGGTTGGTGTTGTAGGCGATCGGCGAGACCAGGATGCGCGTCGTCACATGCAGCCCGTCGGGATCGTAGTAATCGCTTGTCGATAGTGCTTCGCGACCTCCTCCGGCAGGTACGGCGCGAGCCAGCCGTTGCGTCTTCCAGACGATGCAGTGCGACTGGTCGGCGGTGTTGACCACGTCGACGGCATGGATGTTGGCCGAATACTCCTGGCCGATGCGCGTGAAGACGCGCTCGGCGCCGGATCGCTCGACGCGCACGGCGATGCCGGGAAACTTCGCCTCGAAGGCCTTGCCGAGCTTCTCGGCGAACTGCAGGTCCATCGCGGTGTAGAAGGCGACCTTGCCTTCCTTCTTCGCCGCCTCGATCAAGGCCGGCGTGATCGCCTCGGCCGGCGGCGCCGCCGCCCGCACCGGCTCGGCGAAGACGCGCCGACGGCAGCGCCGTCGCGCCTTTGAGAACGTCGCGTCGGGAGAATCCGCACTTGTCATGGCGCCTCACTCGTTTCGGATTGCGGCGACCGTGGCGTCACACTTTGAAGAGCTTGACTGTAGTGCGCCTTGATCTCGTCGCCCATCTTCTCGACGCCGGCGGCGTCGTCCTTCATGATCTTGATCTCCTTGAACGGCTTGCGGCCGGCCTTCTCCTTGACCTGCGGATGCACCGAGCGCAGACCGCCGACGTCGAAGATGAGCTGCTGGCACTCCGGCGAGAAGCAGAAGCTACTGGAACAGCCGCGCGGCGTTCGGGTTCGGCGCCTCCTTGAACATGCCGTTCGGCCCGACGATCAGCGGCGTGCCTTCGGTGGCGTAGACCGGCTCGACCGGCCCGCCCTTCTCCTTGATCTGGAAGATGTTGTATTCGTTGCCGTCGGCCTGCACCGCGCGCTCGCCGAGCGCGAGCTTCTTCGGCGGATCGGCCGACGGACTGCACCTGCATGATGTTCTGCTGGGCGAGCTTCTCGAAATAGCCCCAGCCGAGATCGCGCTGCATCTGGAAGGTCGCGGTCATGATGGTGCCGCTGTAGCCCGGATGCGCCTTGACGATCTTGCCCTTCCATTTCGGATCGAGCAGATCGGCGAAGCTCTTCGGCGCCTCTTCCTTCTTCACCAGATTGGTGTTGTAGGCGATGATGCACAGCCCGACGCGGAAGCTGGCGAACAGGCCGTCCGCATCCTTGTGCTCGGCCGGATAGAACTTGGCCACGTCCTCCGGCACGTACGGCGCGAGCATGCCGTCGCTCTTCCAGACGATGAAATGCGCGGCGTCCGACGAGTTCACCACGTCGACGGCGTGGATGTGGCTGCCGTATTCCTGGCCGATGCGCTGGAACACGCGCTCGGCGCCGGTGCGCTCGACGCGCACGGCGATGCCGGGATATTTCGCCTCGAACGCCTTGGCGATCTTCTCGGCCAGCGGCAGGTCGACCGAGGTGTACTAGACGACCTTGCCTTCCTTCTTGGCCGCCTCGATCAGCGCCGGCGTGACCGCGCTGGCCGGCGGCGCGGCCGACAGCACCTGGGTGGAAAACGCAGCGCCCGCGGCGAGCGCGCTCGATCCTATCAACACGTCTCGGCGTGAAATCTTTGAGCCCATCATCGCGTATCCTCCCTTGCCCTGATCTTGTTGTTTCGCTCCCGCAAAATGTTGTTCTATCCGGCCAGCGCCCGGCACCGGTCGGCCGGCAGATACAGCCACACCGCGCTGCCTTGCGGAATGTTCTGCTTCCGCCGCGGTGACCGCGCGCAGCTGGGTGCCGTCCTTGACCTCAACCATATAGTCCCGGCTGTCGCCGAGAAAGACCTGCCGCACCACGGTCGCCGGCACGACGTTTTCGGCCTGTGGCGGCTGTTTGGCGGAGATCGTGATGTCGTGCGGGCGGATCGAGACCGCGGTCTGCGCGCCGGCGACGACCGGCTCGCCGGTGCAGCGCAGCGCCACGCCGGCAACATCGACGCGGCTGCCGTCCAGGCCCTTGCCCTTGATGACGTTGCTCGACGCCGATGAAACGCGCGACGAATTCCGAGCGCGGCCGGTCGTAGATTTCCTCCGGGCTGCCGGACTGCTCGATCTTGCCGAGGTTCATGACGCAGATCAGATCGGCGGTGGTCATCGCCTCCGACTGGTCGTGGGTGACGTAGACCGTGGTGTAGCGATAGGCGTCGTGCAGGCGGCGCACCTCGAAGCGCATTTCCTCGCGCAGATTGGCGTCGAGGTTCGACAGCGGCTCGTCGAGCAGCAGGGTCTCCGGCTCCACGATCAGCGCGCGGGCCAGCGCGACGCGCTGCTGCTGGCCGCCGGACAGTTCGCCGGGGTAGCGCTGCGCCAGCGGCGCCAGCTTGGTGGTGGCGAGGATGGCGTCGAGCTTCTTGCCGATGACGTCGCGCGGCAGCTTACGCAGCTTGAGGCCGTAGACGATGTTTTCGGCCACCGTCATGTGCGGCCACAGCGCGTAGCTCTGGAAGATCATCGACATGTTGCGCCGCTCGGGCGGCACGGTGTGCGCCGGCGAGGAAATCAGCCGGTCGCCGACGCGGATTTCGCCGTCGCTCGGCTCGACGAAGCCGGCGATCAAACGCAGCGTGGTGGTCTTGCCGCAGCCCGAGGGGCCCAGCAGGCAGACCAGATGGCCGTGCTCGATATGCAGCGAAATGTCGTCGACCACCGCCGCGCTGCCGTATCGCTTGGTCAGGCCCTTCAACTCAACCGACGCCACGCGAATCCTCCCTGTTATTTCCGGCTTTTCTTGTTTTTATTGCCTCGCCCGCTTTGCGGGTCGAGGGAACTCTTTTTACGAGCCGGTGAAAGCCGGCTTGCGCTTCTCCATGAAGGCCTTGCGGCCTTCGGTATAATCGCTGCTGGCGAAGCATTGCGCCACCAGGTCGGCGCATTTTTTCAGGTTGCGCTCGGATCCCGGCTTGACCACTTCGCCGACGATGAATTTGACCGCGTCGACCGTCAGCGGCGCATTACCGCTGATGGTTTCGGCGTAATTCTTGACGTAGCTCTCAAGCTCATCCCCCGGCAGCGAGCGATTGACCAGCCCCATGGCGAGCGCTTCGGCCGCGTTAAATTGACGCGCGGTGTAGAAAATCTCCTTGGCGAAGGACGGTCCGACCACGTCGACCAGTTTCTTGATGCCCTTGAAACCGTAGCCGAGGCCGAGCTTGGCGGCCGGCACGCCGAACTTCGAATTGTCCGAGCAGATCCGCATGTCGCAGCACAGCGCCAGGCCGACGCCGCCGCCGATGCAATAGCCGCGGATCATGGCGATGGTCGGCTTGGGAAATTCGTAGACCGCGGTATTGGCCCGGTCGACCGCCACATTGTAGCGCTCGATGGCTTCCTTGTTGGAGCGCTCGCTCTCGAACTTGGAAATATCGGCGCCCGACACGAAAGCCTTGCCGCCGGCGCCGGTGAGGACCACGACGCGGATGTTCTTGTCGGCGGCGAAATCGGCGAGAATGCCCTCGGCGGCCTCCCACATGTCCAGCGACACCGCGTTGTGCCGCTCGGGATTATTGAAGGTGAGATAGCCGACGCCGCCCTCTTTCCGGGACAGCATTTTGTCGGTCTGCGTCATTCTCAGTCACTCCGTTGTTCGTAACGCGCTTCGGACCGCCGAATTATACCGCCAAGTTATACGGCCTTGGCGGCGTGCAGCGCTGCGATTTCATTTTCGGCGAAGCCGAATTCCTTGAGGATCTCGTCGGTGTGCTCGCCGAGGTCCGGCGGCCGCGCCGCGATTCTGCTCGGCGTGCGCGACAGCTTGAACGGCTGGCCGACGAGACCGAGCCGGCTGCCGTCGGAACGCGCCAATTCCTGCGCGATGCCGAGATGCTTGACCTGCGGATCGGAGAACACCTGGTCGATCGTATAGATCGGACCGCAAGGCACGCCGACTTTGTTGAAGATGTCGACCCACTCGGCGCTGGATCTTGGTTTCGGTCGCCTTGTCGATTTCGGCGTTGAGCGCGTCGCGATTTTGCGAGCGCAGCTTGCTACTCTTGAAATCCGGCGACACGATCCATTCCGGATGATCGACGGCGTTGCAGAAACGCTCCCAGATCACGGTGCCGGTCACGGCGATATTCAAATAACCGTCTTTGGTCTTGAACACGCCCGTCGGAATCGAGGTCGGGTGATTGTTGCCGGCCTGCTTGGCGACCTGGCCTTCGGTGAGGAAGCGCGAGGCCTGGAAGTCGAGCATGAAAATCTGCGCCTGCAGCAGCGAGGTCGATACCCATTGCCCTTCGCCGGAAACGTCGCGTTCGAGCAGCGCGGTGAGAACGCCGAGCGCGCAGAACAATCCGGCGGTGAGATCGGCGATCGGAATGCCGACACGCATCGGACCTTCGCCGGGCGCTCCGGTAATCGACATCAGCCCGCCCATGCCTTGCGCGATCTGATCGAAGCCCGGCCGCTTGGCGTAAGGCCCGTCCTGGCCGAAGCCGGAAATGCTGGCGAGCACGATGCCCTTGTTGATCTTCTTCAAGGACTCGTAATCGATGCCGAGGCGGTCCTTCACGTCGGGCCGGAAGTTCTCGACCACGACATCGGCTTTCGCAACCAGCCGCCGGAAGACTGCAATTCCCTCCGGCGATTTCAGATCGAGCGTCATGGCGCGCTTGTTGCGTTGCAGGTTCTGGAAGTCGGAACCCTCGCGCGGGCCGCCCGGGCCTTCGCCCTTCTCCAGATGCGGCGGGCTCTCGATCTTGATGACATTGGCGCCCCAGTCGCCGAGCTGGCGCACGCAGGTCGGACCGGACCGGACACGGGTAAGGTCGAGGACGGTAAAGCGGGAAAGGGCCTGAGAGGCCCTGGGAAACGGCATCGCAACGGCTCCGGATCGCGTAGAATGGCCTAAAGGGGTATTTTCGCGGCCCGACCTTCCCCGATCTAAAGCGGCTTGTCCATCGGGCGGGACGGCAGGCCAAGGCCGCGAAAGGCCGGCAACGAGAACCGTTTTATTCATCATTTGGCCGAATAATCGCGGAACTTGCCTTGAAAAGACCACCGACCCCTGTCATATGAGCGGTGCAGATGAAAGACCCGGTCTCGGGTTTGCGGGCTGCGTGCACGAAAACTCATTAAAACGATTTTCGCCCCGCCTCTTCTGCTTCTCTAACAAGCCGACAACCCTGGCCACGCGGGATGTCTTTAGAACCCCGCGATTCCGTCGCTCGCATGAGCGGGCCGGCCGATTCGCCATATAAGAAAGATACTCTTTGACTTCATTTAACGACTTCGGCCTCGCTGAGCCGATCCTTCGCGCCCTTGCCGAAGAGAAGTACGTCACTCCCACTCCGATCCAAGACCAGACCATTCCGATCGTGTTGCAAGGCCGCGATGTCATCGGCATCGCGCAGACCGGTACCGGCAAGACCGCGGCTTTCGCGCTGCCGATCATCAACCACCTCACCACCAAGCGCCTGCGGCCCGACAAGAAGTCCTGCCGCGTGCTGGTGCTGTCGCCGACCCGCGAATTGTCCGGCCAGATCTCGGACAGCTTCCGCGCCTATGGCCGTCACACCCGGCCGCTCAGCGTCGCGCTCGCCATCGGCGGCGTGCCGATCAATCGTCAGGTGCGCTCGCTCGCGCATGGCGTCGAAGTGCTGGTGGCAACGCCGGGCCGTCTGCTCGATCTGGTGAACCAGCGCGCGGTGACGCTCAACCAGGTCGAAATCCTGGTGCTCGACGAAGCCGACCGCATGCTCGACATGGGCTTCATCCACGACATCAAGCGGGTCGTGGCCATGCTGCGCAAGGAACGCCAGACGCTGTTTTTCTCGGCCACCATGCCGGGCGAAATCACCCGTCTCGCCGACCAGATGCTGACCGACCCGGTGCGTGTGGCGGTAACGCCGCCGGCGACGACCGTCGAGCGCATCGCGCAACGCGTCATCCACACCGAAAAGTCGGCGAAACCGGCTTTGCTGGTCGAACTGCTCAAGACCGAAAAGACCGATCGCGTGCTGGTTTTCACCCGCACCAAGCACGGCGCCGACAAGGTCGTCCGCGGCCTGGAGAAGACCGGCTTTCTCGCCGAAGCGATCCACGGCAACAAGTCGCAGAACCAGCGCGAGCGCGTGCTCGCCGACTTCAAGAGCGGCAAGCTGCGCATCCTGATCGCCACCGACATTGCCGCCCGCGGCATCGACGTCGACGGTGTCAGCCACGTCATCAACTACGATCTGCCGAACGTTCCCGAGAGCTATGTCCACCGCATCGGCCGCACCGCGCGCGCCGGCGCCGACGGCATCGCCATCTCGTTCTGCGATCAAGAGGAAGGCGCGTTCCTGCGCGACATCGAGCGCATGATCCGCATCACCATCCCGGCGAGCGGCGAACGTCAGCCCCATCGCCCGGCGCAGCAGAATGCCGGCGGCCGCAACAACGGCCGTGGCAATAACGGCGGCGGCCGCAACCAGCGCGGCAATAACCGCGGCGGCGGCAATGGCGGCGGCGGCAATGGCCGTCCCAGCCATAACGGCAACCGCTCGCATGGCGGCGGCAACGCCCATCAGGGCCGCCCCAGCCACCAGAACCAGGCCCCCCGCCAGGAAGCAACAACGGGGGAGCCAAGAGACATCGGAAATGTTACATTCCTCCAGCGTTCTGGTGAGCCGCGGCGTAACGCCGGCCACCGGGCGCCGCGCTAGCGCATGATCCCGAAAAGTCATATTCGGTTTTCGGATAAGATCATGCGCCAAGCAAAAAGTTGACCGGGAGAGAACTGGATGGCGAAGGAAGAACTGCTGGAGTTCGACGGCACGGTGACCGAAGTGCTGCCGGACGGCAATTTCCGGGTAAAGCTCGACAACGAGCATGAGGTGCTGGCCTACACCGCCGGCAAGATGCGCAAGTTCCGCATCCGCACCGGCGTCGGTGACCGCGTGATCGTGGAAATGTCGCCCTACGACCTGCAGCGCGGGCGCATCAGCTTTCGCCACAAGGGCGACGCACCGGCGCCCGGTCCGCAGACACGCCGGCCGAATTTCCGCAGGCGCTAATATCAACATCCGGCAGGCGGTCAAACCGCCTGCCGCGATCAGCGCCGTGTATATCCGATTGGCCGCGCATTGCCTGAGTGCCAGGAGCTAGCGTTTCGCGCCAAGTGTACCACGCGCGAATCTGCCTAGGACTTTATCGTCTGAAAATGACTGACAACCTTTTGACGGCCTTGCCAGAAGCGGATAATCCGCTGCGCCGAGGCGGTTGAAAGTTCGTTATAGTGTTCGTGGAAATCGTCGAATACCCGCGTGTCGTCCGCCGTTATCTTCCCCTTGCACGCCATGATGACCGCGAATGCGGTATCCAATTCCAACCCGATTGATTTGCACAAGACCGTTAGGCCCAATTCATTAGACGCATGGAAGAGCCAATCGATTTGATTGATTGGAACTCCGCTCAACACGGAAAGTGCGGCGGTCATTTCCACCATGCGACTTAAATCGGCGAACTCTAAAATTTTCCGTTTTGTCAGCTCAGTGTCTTGGCTTAGTTCGGTGATGACCCGTTGAGCTTCCGCGTAATTCCGCGTCTTCCGAGCATCTTTGCCGACTTGAACGGAAATCTCATCCAGTATTTGCCTAATCGAATCTTTCTGATTCTGTGGCGCGGCAGCAAGCAGTTTCAATCGCACGGCTTCGGTCGCTTGCATCAAAAGAGACCGAAATAGCGAAGGAGAAATATCAACTCTGCGAGAAATCAATTCGGCCAGCCGATCGTCACGGTCGGCGGTCATGATGAGCTTTATCATACTGGCTTTCGAAAACTGAGCGCCAGCATTGCTTGCCACCTCGTTTGCAACATTGGCGTCGCCATGGTCGACGAGGACTTCTGTTACCACTTCATTGAGTTGCGGGCGGACGGCAATCTTAGCCAAGTGCAATTGGCTCTTGGTCTTCACGATTTCAATTAGATCGTCATCGCTCAGCAGCTTGGATGTTGTCAGAATTGGACCGGAAATCTCGATTGAATCATTGCGGGCAAGACGCTGAATTGTGCTGACCGGAGCATTTTCAATTGGCCCAAGCCTGCGACTGAGTTCAACAAGCGCCCTGCTCTCAACGTGATTGATCAGATGCCCAAAGACATCGCCAAACAACGTCGTTTCTTTTTCCGCATATCTTGAAGCATCATTGATAAAAAGGTCGGTGACCCGCTTTAAAGTCTCCATCCGCTTTTCACTTGACCCGGAGCGCAGGGCAAACTCGATCTCATCAATGATTGGATTTTTTGGCGCGGTGCGAGACATAATTTCCTTATTCTCAATTTCGGCCGCCCTTCTGGACGGCTCACCTGCGATTTTTTCAACCGAGGGATAAACTTATAGGTTGTAATTCTATAATATTCGTAAACTGAAATATGAATGTTACGGGCACCACTTTGGTCAATTCACGGGGACGCGAAACGCAAGCATTCCCAGCTTTATTGATTGATTATACTCGCTACGGAGGTATTTATACTGTTTTCAACCTGAAGAAGCGCATTGAACTACGCGTTCTTCAGCCAATTCGTTGTGTCCGTCTTCGTGTTATCGGGTCGGACAATTGCGATCACCGCCCAATAAACCCCACATTGGCACCGGCTAGTTAGATCCAGACCGCATCGGCCGAGCGCGTAAGCCGGCCGGGCGCCGCACAATTCCGGGTGTGCCATGAAAACCGCATCGATTTTACGCCTGACGCTGGCGATCTTGTTGGCCGGCGCACTCGGCACCGCTTCGGCGCAAGAAAGCCCCAAAGATTCTCCGCATCGGCCGCCGGCCCGCAGCGAGCAGCACGACGACAGCAAGGCCATTACCGGCAAAGGCATCTCTGCGCCTGCTGCCGGCCGACGCGGTCAGCGATCATTCGATCGCAATCGGCAAGACCAAGACTCGCCTATACCGCGACCGCCGGCACGCTCGCCTTCTACGACCAATCCGGCGAGCAGAGCGCGGCGGTGTTCTACACCGCCTATGTGGCGAAAGGCGTCAGCGCCAACCGGCCGCTGACCTTTGTGTTCAACGGCGGGCCGGGCGCGGCCTCCGCCTTCCTGCATCTCGGCCTGGTCGGTCCGCGCATTCTCGACTTCGGTCCGAACGGCAACGACGCCACCCGCGCCGAGTTGCGCGACAACCCCGACACCTGGCTGGCGTTCACCGATCTGGTGCTGATCGATCCGATCGGCACCGGCTGGAGCCGCGCGGTCAAGCCGGACGATGCCAAGCATTTCTGGAACGTACGCAGCGACGCCGACGCCATGGCCAAAGCGATCGCGCTCTACGTCGCCAAGAACAATCGCACCGCTTCGCCGAAATATCTGTTCGGCGAGAGCTATGGCGGCTTTCGCGCCGCCAAGACTGCGCGCGCGCTGACCCGCGATCAGGGCATCGCGATCTCCGGCATCGTCATGCTGTCGCCGATGCTGGAAGGCTGGCTCACCTTCGGCGACAGTAGCTCCGCGTTGCACGCGGCGCTGAAATTGCCCTCGCTCGCCGCCGCGGCGCTCGAACGCAGCCATGGCTTCAGCGCCGGGGCGCTGGCCGCGGCCGAAAAATTCGCCATGACCGAATATCTGACGACGCTGGCAGGCGCCCCGCCGCAAGGCGCCGCCGGCGAAGCGTTCTACCAGCGGGTCGCGCAAATCAGCGGCTTGCCGCTCGACGTGGTGAAAAATTCGCACGGCTTCATCGAGGACGCCTATGTGAAAAGTCTGCGCGGGACCGACGGCAAGATCGTCAGCCGCTACGATGCGAATTTCGCGGTCGACGATCCGTTCCCCGAGCGGCGTACATCGCGCGGCAGCGATCCGATCCTCGACGGCATCTCGCGCTCCTATGGCGGCGCGTTCGCCGCTTACGCGCGCAACGAGCTCGGCTTCAAGACCGAGATCACCTATGCGCTGCTCGCCGGTGACGTCACCGGCAACTGGGATTGGAAAGGCGGCCGGCTGCAGGCCAGCGCGGAAGACGACCTGCGCACGCTGCTCGCCTTCAGCCCGTCGTTCCGGCTGCTGATCGCGCACGGCATGTCCGACATGGTGACGCCCTATGCCATGACGCGCTACGTGCTCGACCATCTGCCGGCGCTGGATCCGCCCGGACGCGCGCAGCTCAAGCTCTATCGCGGCGGCCACATGGTCTATCTCGACCCGCAGTCGCGCACGGCGTTCAGCGCCGACGCCGCGGCGTTTTATCGGGCGGGGGAATAGTTCGAATTAAGTCGTGCGCTATTTATCCATCGTCGCGCCTGACGCCTTCACGATCGCCGTCCATTTCGGAATTTCGGCTTTGATATAGGCCGCGAACTCGGTCGGCGTGTCGCCGACGATATCGACGCCGAGCCGGCCGAGCGAGGCCCGCACGCCCGGATCGGCCAGCGCCTTGATCGCCGCGTCGTGCAATGCCTTGATCACCTCGGGCGGCGTGCCGGCGGGCGCGACCAGCCCGTGCCAGGTGCTGGCCTCGAAGCCCTTCAGACCGGCTTCGTCCATGGTCGGCAAATCGGGCAAGATCGCCGTGCGCTTGAGCGTGGTCACGGCCAGCCCGCGGACCTGCCCGCCTTTGATGTGCCCGACCACCGAAGCCGCGGTCGCAAACATCATCTGGTCGTGGCCGGCGATCACGTCCTGCAAGGCCGGCGCCGCGCCTTTATAGGGCACGTGGACGATATCGACCTGCGCTTCGGTCTTGAACAATTCGCCGGCCAGATGCGCCGCCGCGCCATAACCGGACGAGGCGAAATTGATCTTGCCGGGCTGCGCCTTGGCGAGCGCGATCAGTTCCTTCAGCGAATGCGCCGGCACGTCCTTGTTGACCACCAGGATATTGGCCTGGGTGCCGATCAGCGTGATCGGGGCGAAGTCCTTTTGCGGGTTGTAGGTGAGCTTCTTGTACAGGCTCTCATTGGTGGCGAGGATGCTGTTGTTGCCCATCAGCAGCGTGTAGCCGTCGGCCGCCGCATGCGCGACCGAATCCGCCGCGATATTGCCGCCGGCGCCGGGGCGATTCTCGATGACGAAAGGCTGGCCCAGCAACTCTCCCATCTGCTTGCCGATTATGCGGGCAAGCACGTCGCTGGGGCCGCCGGGCGGGAACGCCACCACCAGCATGATCGGGTGGGCCGGATAACCGGCGGCGCGCGCCGGCAATGCTTGCGTTAAAAGGCAAACTGCGAGCCCTGCGAGCAGCGCCGCAAAGCGCGCGCGAATGACGATAGATTTCATGGCTGGAAAGACCCCGGGCTTGGATGGCGCACCCTGGCGGCGGCAACCTTTGGTGACGCATCGCCACGCTTGTCATTCATTCAATACGACAGCCAGCCGGTGTTGCAAGCATGTTGCGCGCGACTGCGCAACCGACGCGGCCGCAGGACATGGTCGCAGGGCGCTCGGGCTAGTCTCTTTTGATCTGCGGGTTGTCGTACAAAACAGCGTTCAACAGCGAACGATTGACTTCGATTTTTCCGTTGTAGCTGATCAGGCCCAATTTTCGAAATTTATTCATGAAAAAGCTGACGCGGGATCGGGTCGTGCCGATCATCTCCGCCAGCGTGTTCTGGCTTATATTGGGCTGGATCGTCTGCGGGCCCGCCCTCCTTGCCGAAATTCGCCAGCAGAAGCAGAAGACGCGCCAGACGCTTTTCACTCGAATTAAACAGCTGGTCGATCAGGTCCTCTTCAACACGGCCATTCCTGGTGAGGAGATAGGCGATGAACATTTTCGAGAACTTCGGCTCGCGGTGCAGCGTCGCAATCATGGATTTTTTTGCGATTGTCGTGACGGTGGATTCTTCCATCGTGGTTGTGGTCGCAATGCGCACGGGATGGCCGTTCATACAGCCTTCGCCGAAGAATTGCCCGGGCTCGAAGATTCCGACCACCGCTTCCTTGCCGCGATCGGACACGACCACGCACCTGATCCTGCCCTTTTGAATGTAATAGATCTTGTCGGCAACGTCGCCTTGGGCAAAGACGATTTGATTTTTACGATATTTCGAAACCGTTACGCCGTCGCCGACTTTGGCGAGAAATTTTTCGGGGCTGAAAGCGGATACGGCGGGCTTGCTCATGAACGGCTCCTGATTGAGGCCGCGCAAGAACGTCTTGGTGCAGAGCCGCTAAGCGCGATAGGCGACATTACCCGGCCGGCGCCGCGCCGGCTGGTCAATATTGCTCACTCGCAGGGAGCGGGATCGAGCTAACCCCCGGAATTGCTGCCGCGCTTGAACGCTAAGCCTGCTTTGCCGGGCGCGGCGCAGTGCAGTGTTCACCGGCGATTTTGTTCGGCTGGATGTGGCCGCCGAACGCTCTTCCGAGCATCACCAGCACCGGACCTGGCAGCTCGGCCTGCGCGATGCATCGGCTAAGATCGCCGATCGGCGCGGCGATGACGTGCTGATCGGGCCGGGTGGCGCGCGCGATGGCGACGGCCGGCGTCGAGCGGATCGAGGCCTTCGGCGGTGGCGCGGGCGACCAGCGCGGCCAGCGTCTTCACCGGCATGTAGATCGCCGTGGTGGTCGCCGGATCGGCGAGGCTGCGCCAGTCGATGTCGTCCGGCAGCTTGCCGTTCTTGGCGTGGCCGGTGACATATTGCAGCCGGCGCGAATGATTGCGGTCGGTCAGCGAGATGCCGAGCTTGGCCGCCGCGCCTTGCGCCGCGGTGATGCCGGGCACGATGTCGACCGCGATATGCGCCGCCTTGCAGGCGTCGATCTCCTCGCCGGCGCGGCCGAAGATCAGCGGGTCGCCGCCCTTGAGCCGCACCACGCGCTTGCCCTGCTTGGCGAGCGACACCATCAGCGCGTTGATGTCGTCCTGCTTGCAGGACGGCCCGAAGCCGGTCTTGCCGACCAGCATCTTGCGCGCCTCGCGGCGGGCGAAGTCGAGCACGTCGCGCGACACCAGATCGTCGAACAGGATGACGTCGGCCGATTGCAGCGCGCGCACCGCGCGCAGCGTCAGCAGCTCCGGATCGCCGGGTCCGGCGCCGACCAGAGTGACCGAGCCGTTCTCGACCGCGACGCCAAGGCCCTTCACCTCGGCGACGAAGCGCGCGAAATCGTTTTGCGGTCGGCTCGCTGTCCGGATTGGCTCACCGCATGCGCGGTGAACACCTGCCAGAACTTGCGCCGGCCGGAGAACGACAGGCCCGACGCCTTCACCGCCGAGCGCCATCGCGGCGGCGGCGGCCCAATGGGCAAAGCCGTTCGGCAGCAGCGCTTCGAGCTTGGCGCGGATGGCCTGCGCGAACACCGGCGCCGCGCCGTCGGTCGAAATGCCGATGACCAGCGGCGAGCGATTGACGATGGCGCCGAACGAGAAATCGCAGAACGCCGGCTTGTCGATGACATTGACCGGCACGCCCGCGCCGCGCGCGGCGGCGGCGAATGCAGCCGCCTCCTCGTCATCGTCGAAGGCGCCGACGGCGATCGCGGCGCCGCCCAGATCGTCCGCCGTCCAGTCGCGGCGGTGAACGACGATCGCGCCATGCGGCGCATCGCCGGCCACCGCCAGCATCTCGTCCGACACCTCGGCCGCATAGACATCGACCCGCGCGCCCGCCGCCGACAGCAGCTCCGCCTTCCAGGCCGCCGCCGCGCTGCCGCCGGCCAGCACGCACGCGCTTGCCCTCGAGCGCCAGGAACACCGGCAGCCGCGCCAGCTCGCCATGCGCTCCGGCCGCGCCTCAGACGGCACTCTTGCTTCAAGCGGTTTGCGCGATGCGCTCCATGACCCACGATCCTTTTCAGTTCCGGCAGGCACGAGCCGCAATTGGTGCCGGCGCGCAGCGCCTTGCCGATCTCCTCGACATTCGCCGCCGCGCCGCTGCCGATCGCCGCGCGGATGACGTTGAGGCCGACGCCGAAGCAGGCGCAGACCACCGGGCCGGGATCGGCCAGGCCATCGGTCGATTTGCCCGACAGCACGGCGCGCCGCTGCGCGTCGCCGACGCTTCCGCCTCGAACAGCGCCTTCACCGCGTCCCACTGCGGCGCCGCCTCGGCCGGCCCGACGAACAGGCAGCCGACGAGCCGGCCGTCGACGAAGGCCGCGACGCGATAGCTGCCGCGCGGCTCGTCGACATATTCGGCGAGCTCCGCGCCGGCGCCGAACAGCTCGGCGCGCGCTCGCGCCACGCCGCCGGCGCGCTCGTTGCTCGCCAGCAGCAGGCCCGCCGCCGTTCGCCAGCGTCACCCGCGACCACCAGGTCTCCGCCGGCAGCGCCAGCGGCGCGCGCGCCAGCGCAAAGCCGCGATAGGCAAAGGCGACCGGCGCGATCGCCGCCGGCGTCGCCTTGGCTTCCGGCTGGCCGGAATAACGGATCGGTGGCCGGCGTCACCAGTTCGCCGATGCGCGCCGACGACGCGGTCTCGTCGCTCCAATGGATCGGCGCGAACAGCGAGCCGCGCTGCTGGCCGTCGCTGACGACGACCTTGAGCACGCAGGCGCCATAGGCGAACTCGACGCGCGCGAAGCCGCCGTGCGTCAAGCCCCGTCGCCGCGGCGTCGTCCGGATGCACCTCGACGAACGGCTCCGGCAGATGCGCGCCGAGCCGCGGGCTCAAGCCCGAGCGCGTCATGGTGTGCCACTGGTCGCGCACGCGGCCGGTGTTGAGCCGCAGCGGAAACTCCGCGCGACACCGGCGCGTGCGGCGACGCGGCTCTCCGGCGCGACGAGCCGCGCCTTGCCGTCGGGCGTGAAGAAGCCGCCGTCGGCGAAGAAGCGCGTCTCGCCGCGCGGCTCGCCCGCGCGCACCGGCCATTGCACCGGCTCGAGCGCGTCGAACTCGTCGTCGCTCGAGCGCCGCGAGCCCGCCGATATCGAAATCGCGCGCGCCGTCATTCTCGAACGCCGACAGCGCCGCGTGCTCGCGGAACACGTCGGCCGCGCGAGCGATAGGCGAACGCCTCGGCAAAGCCCATGCGGCGCGCGACCTCGCGTCACGATCCACCAGTCGGGCTTCGCCTCGCCCGGCAGCGGCAGGAACGGCCGCTGGCGCGAGATGCGGCGCTCGGAATTGGTGACGGTGCCGTCCTTCTCGCCCCAGGCGGCGGCCGGCAGCAGGACATGCGCGCCGGCATTGACGGTGTCGTTGGACAGCACGTTCTCGGACACGACGAACAGATCGAGCTTGCGCAAGCGCGTCGCGCACGGCGCGCGGCGCGCGGCAGCGACACCGCCGGATTGGTCGCCATCACCCACAGCGCCTTGATCTCGCCGCGCTCGATCGCCTCGAACATCTGCACGGCCTTGAGGCCTTCGCGCTGCGCCATGTGCGGCGCGTTCCAGAACCGGCCGACGCGGTCGATCTCGGCCGGCGTGAAGCCCATGTGCGCGGCCAGCTGGTTGGCGAGCCCGCCGACCTCGCGGCCGCCCATGGCATTGGGCTGGCCGGTGAGCGAGAACGGCCCCATGCCCGGCTTGCCGATGCGGCCGGTGGCGAGATGGCAGTTGATGATGGCGTTGACCTTGTCGGTGCCCTGCGCCGACTGGTTCACGCCCTGCGAGAAGCAGGTGACGACGTTCGGCGTGGCGCGGAACAGCTCGAAGAAGCGCGCGACATCGGCCTCGGCGAGGCCCGCGGCCGCCGCGGTCGCGGCGACGTCCGGCGCGATCTCGCGCGCGCGCGCCAGCGCGTCGGCCAAGCCCGTCGTGTGCGCGTCGATATAGTCGTAGTCGAGCGCCAGCGTGTCGGCGAGATGCACCAGCAGGCCGCAGAACAGCGCGGTGTCCATGCCCGGCGCGATCGGCAGAAACAGATCGGCCTCTTCGGCGGTCGCGGTGCGGCGCGGATCGATCACGACGATCTTGGCGCCGCGCTCGCGCTTGTTGGCGACCATGCGCTGGTACAGCACCGGATGGCACCAGGCGGCGTTGGAGCCGACCAGCACGATGAGATCGGCGCGATCGAGATCCTCGTAGCTGCCGGGCACGGTGTCGGCGCCGAAGGCGCGGCGATGGCCGGCGACCGACGAGGCCATGCACAGCCGCGAATTGGTGTCGACATTGGCCGAGCCGATGAAGCCCTTCATCAGCTTGTTGGCGACGTAGTAGTCCTCGGTCAGCAACTGGCCGGAGAGATAGAAGGCGACCGCGTTCGGGCCCGTGCTCGGCGATGGTGCGGGCAAAGCCGTCGGCGACGCGTCGAGCGCGTCGTCCCACGACGTCCGCGCCAGCGTGCCGTCGGCCTGCCGCAGCATCGGATGCAGCAGCCGGCCGTCGAGCGCCGAGCGTCTCGCCCAGCGCCGAGCCCTTCGAGCACAGCCGGCCGAAATTCGCCGGATGCTCGGGATCGCCGGCGATCGACCGCGCCGCCGCGCCCGTCCGGCTTCGCCAGCACGCCGCAGCCGACGCCGCAATAGGGGCAGGTGGTGCGCACGGCCGGCGGATGATGCGCGGGCGCGTTCATCAATACACGTCCTGCTGATAGCGGCCCTTCTTCTTCAGCTCGGCGACGAAGGCGACCGCCTCCTCGGCGCGACGCGCGCCGTGCTGCGCGACGATATCGACCAGCGCGCGCTCGACGTCCTTGGCCATGCGCTTGGCGTCGCCGCAGACATAGATGTGCGCGCCGTCGGCGAGCCAGGCCCACAGGTCGCGGCCGACCTCGCGCATGCGGTCCTGCACGTAGATTTTCTCGTCGCCGTCGCGCGACCAGGCGAGCGAGAGCCGCGTCAGCACGCCGGCGGCCTTCATGCCGGCGAATTCGTCCTCGTAGAAGAAATCGTAGTCGCGGCGCTGATGGCCGAAGAACAGCCAGTTGCGGCCGGGCGCCTTGGTCGCCATGCGCTCGTGCAGGAAGGCGCGGAACGGCGCGACGCCGGTGCCGGGACCGATCATGATGATCGGCACGTCGGATCGGCCGGCAGGCCGAAGGCATGCGCCTTCTGCACATAGACCTTGACGCTGTGCGCCGGGCGCGACGCGGTCGGCGAGGAAGGTCGAGGCGACGCCGAGCCGCGCGGCGCTTGCCGATGTCGTAGCGCACCGCATCGACGGTGAGCGAGACGCGGCCCGGGTTGGCCTTCGGCGACGACGAGATCGAATAGAGCCGCGGCTGCAGCGGATCGAGCGCCTCGATGAAGGCTTCCGGGTCGGGCCGGACGCCGGGGAATTTCTCGATCGCCGCCAGCACGTCGAGCGTCGCCGCGTCGCCGTCCGGGTCCTCGCCGGCCGCCAGCGCCTGCGCCTTCTTCCGCCGCTCGCCGCCGGTGATGTAGGAGAACAGCTGGAACAGCATGTCGGGCGCCGGCGACAGCGACACGCCGTCGGTCAGCACCTCGCGCAGCGTGCGGCCGCCGATCGGGAAATCCGCCGGCGCGCCGAGCGCCGCGATCACCGCGTCGACCAGCGCCGGATCGTTGGGCGGAAACAGGCCGAAGGAATCGCCGACCGCGTAGTCGAGGCCGCATGCCGGCGAGATCGAACTCGACGTGCCAGGTCTCCTTCTCCGAGCCCGGCTTGTTGAGCCGCGCGCGCGACAGGAAGGTCGCCGTCGACCGGATTGTCGCGCGAAGCGCCGGGCGCGGCCTGCGAGGCGGGCGCTGCCGCCGCGGCCGGCTGGCGCCGCAGCCGGCGGCGGGCGGCGCGCTCTCGAGCTCCTCATGCAGCGTCTTGAGCATGCGGGCGGTTTCCTTGCCGCCCGGCACGCAGAGGTTCAGCCGCTCTTCCTTGCCGTCGAAAGATCGCGTCGGAATAGTCCTCGCAGTCGTAGCCGCACTGGCCGCAGTCCTGCTGCGCCATCGCCGCCATCATGCGCCGGCGCAGCGGCGGCCTTCGGCGAGCTTCATGCGCTCGGCGCAGCGGCAATGGTCTGGTCGTGCCAGGGCGCGCCGCCGTCGTCGTCGTCGGCGCGGCGCCGGTCGCGCGCCGGCCATCAGCGCCGCCGCCTGCTCGCCGCGACAGCGGCGTGACGCCGGCGCCGTCGAGCGAGACCAGCCCGGCGAAGAAGCCGTTGAGCCAGGCGCGCTGCTCCGCGGTGAACGGCGCGGTCTCCGGCACCAGCGACGGGATCGGCGGCGGCACGTTCTGCGTCATTCGCGCCGCCTCCGCGTCGAACATCTGCCTTGAGCGCCTCGACCTCGTGCCGGCGCGTGAAGGCGAGGAAGGTTTCGTCGCGCGCGGCGCGGTGCGCGAGATAGCCCTTGAGCATGCGCTCGACGGCGCGCGGCGCGTCCTCGCGCCTTGACGTCGCGGTAGATTTCGCGGCCGAGCGCGGCGTCCGGCCCGAAGCCGCCGCCGACATAGGATGTGATAGCCCTCGACGGTGTCGCCGTCCTCGCCGACGTCGACCTTGCAGGCGATCAGGCCGATGTCGCCGATGTAGTGCTGCGCGCAGGAATGATGGCAGCCGGTGAGATGGATGTTGACCGGGCCGTCGAGCTCGACGCGCGCCTCGCACCAGCGCGCGATGTCCTCGGCGTGGCGCTTGGTGTCGGAGGCCGCGAAGCGGCAGCCGGTATTGCCGGTGCAGGCGACGAGGCCGGCGCGGATCGAGGTCGCCTTGGTGGCGAGGCCGAGCGCCTCGATCGCGGCTTCCGCGAGCTGCGACCTTGTCGTCGGCGACGCCGGAGATCAGCAGGTTCTGCCAGACGGTGAGGCGGATATCGCCGTCGCCGAGATCGCGCGCGATCTTGGCGAGCCCGCGCATCTGCGCGGCGGTCAGCTTGCCGACCGGCAGCACGACGCCGATCCAGTTCAGGCCCGCCTGCTTCTGCGGATGCACGCCGATATGCGCGCGAGCGGTCGAAGGCCGGGCGCGGCGCGATCGCTTCGCGCCGGCACGCGCGTCGAGCTTGCGGCCGAGCTTCTCCTCGACCTGCGCGAGGAATTTCTCGAAGCCCCAGGCGTCGAGCACGTATTTCAGCCGCGCCTTGTTGCGGTTGGTGCGGTCGCCGTGCTCGATGAAGACGCGCACGATGGCGTCGGCGACCTTGCGTCGCCTCGTCCGGCTTGACGATGACGCCGGTGTCGCGGGCGAAATCCTTGTGGCCGGTGATGCCGCCGAGCGCGAGGCGGAACCAGACGCCGGGCTCGACGCCGAAGCCGTCCTTCACCTCGACCGCCTGGAAGCCGATGTCGTTGGTGTCTTCCAGCACCGGAATGCGGCCGGCGCCGTCGAAGCCGACATTGAACTTGCGCGGCAGGCCGTAGAGCGAGCGATCGTTGAGGATGTGGAAGTGCCATTCGCGCGCATAGGGCCGCGTGTCGATCAGCTCCTGCGGATCGATGCCGGCGGTCGGCGTGCCGGTGACGTTGCGGATGTTGTCGGCGCCGGAGCCGCGCGAGCACGAGGCCGAGATCCTGGATCCCCTCGACCATCGCGACCGCGTTCTTCGGCTCGATCTCGCGGATCTGCAGATTGGCGCGCGTGGTGACGTGCGCAGTAGCCGCCGCCGTAGCGCTCGGCGAGATCGGCGAGGCCGGCGAACTGCCAGTGCTTGAGGATGCCGTTGGGAATGCGCAGCCGGCACATGTAGGAGTTCTGCGCCGGCGCCACGTAGAACAGGCCGTAATAGCGCCAGCGGAAATTGTCGGCGGGCTTCGGCGGCTCGTTGTTCGCGCGCCTGCTCCTTCAGCCGCTCATAGGCGTCGAACGGATGCTGCTCGCGCTTGAACTTTTCCTGATCGGACGAGCTTGCCGCCGGCCGCGACAGCGCGGTCCTGCGCCTTGATGTGGATGGCATCGGGCCCGGTCGGCTCGGCCTGCGCAGTGCCGCCGGCCGGCAGCTGCGCCGCGCGCGGCGCGCGCCGCGTTGAGGCCCGAGGCGAAGCCTTCGAGGTAGCGTTTCTGCTCGGGGGTGAAATCGCTCGACATGCGCCCTCACGCCGCCATTTGCGCTCGGCCAGCGCGCGGCCGAACACCAGGTCGTCGCGGATCGCCTCGATCGAGGCGCCGGAGCGGATCAGGTCGAGATACCAGAGCCCGTCGGCGGTATCGCCGAACAGCACCGCGCCGGCCAGCCGGCCGTCGGCGATCACGAGCTTCTTGTAGCTGCCGAGGCCGGGATCGGAGAGCACGATCTGCTCGGTGCCGGGCGCGCCCATGAAGTCGCCGGCCGAGAACACGTTGACGCCGGACACCTTGAGATTGGTCGCCAGCACGCTGCCGGCGTAGCGCGCCGCTCGTCGCCGGCGAGATGCGCGCCAGCACGCGCGCCTGCTCGTAGGCCGGCTCGACCAGGCCGTAGCAGAGGCCGCGATGCTCGGCGCATTCGCCGATGGCGTAGATGCCGGCCATGCTGGTCTGCAGGCGGTCGTCGACGACGATGCCGCGGTCGATGTCGAGGCCGGCGGTGCGCGGCGAGATCGACGTTCGGCCGGATGCCGACGGCGACCACCACGAGATCGGCGGCGATCGCGCGGCCGTCCTTCAGCACGACCGCCTCGACGCGCGCCGTCGCCGTCGAATGCGCGGCGGTCTCGGCATCGAGATGCACGGCGATGCCGCGCGCTTCGACCGCGCGCTTGAGCATCGCGGAGGCGCGGGCATCGAGCTGGCGCTCCATCAGCCGGTCCATCAGGTGGACGACGGAAACCTGCGGCGCCGGCTTTGGCGAGGCCGTAGGCGGCCTCGAGCCCGAGCAGCCCGCCGCCGATGACGACGGCCCTGCGCCTGCGCGCCGGCCGCCGCCTCGATCGCGGCGACGTCGCCGAGATCGCGGAAGGTCAGCACGCCGGCAGATCCATGCCGGGCACGTTGAGCCGGATCGGCCGCGAGCCGGTCGCCAGCACCAGCTTGGTGAACGGCAGCGTCGCGCCGTTGGCGAGCCGCGACGCGGCGGATGTCGGCATCGATCGCGGTCGCGGGCTGGCCGTACAGCAGCGTGACGCCGCGATCGCGCCACCATTGCGCCGGCTTCAGCTCGATTTCGGCGCGCGAGATTTCGCTGCGCCAGCACCGACGACAGCAGCACGCGGTTGTAGGCGAGCCGCGGTTCCTCGCCGACCACGGCAATCGCGTAGCGGCCGAGCGCGCGCTGGCTCAGTTCCTCGACCAGCCGCATCGCGGCCATGCCGTTGCCGATGATGACGAGCGGTTCGCTCACCGGCTGTCCCCGCGGTTCATCACGTCAGGCCACCGCACTGCTGCGGCCATAGGCCTCGTCGATCATGAAGCCCGACAGCGTCACGTAGGCGGCGGTCCAGGCCTCGGCGACGTCCGGCGTCCAGTCCGGGCCGAGCCCCTGCTCCAGCGTCCACAGCAGCGCGGCGCCGACCGGCGTGTAGTGCTGCGGCTTGACGCCATAGGCGACGTGCTTCTTGGCCAGCGCGCTCGCGGCCGGCAGCATCGTTTCGAGCTTGGCCAGCCCGCCCACCACCACGGCGAGCGTCGCCATCAGCTTGCGGCCCTGCTCGGTCATGTCGTGGCGAAACAGCGGTCTGACCTCCGGCGCGATCTCGAACAACCGGCCGTAGAACAATTTCGCCGCCTGTTCCGAGATCGGCGCGACCTTGCCGAAGCTCTGTTGAACGAGTGCGATCTGGTTCGGTGTCATTGCCGTCGTCCTCCGTTGCTTGGGGTGATACGCATCGGTTCACGCCGCCGCCGAACGCGCTTGGCGCGGCCGCCGGCGCCGTGTTCGAATTCTTCGAGGAAGCACAGGAGCTCCTGGCGGTATTCGTAGTAGCGCGGGTGCTCGAGCAGCGCGCGGCGCGTGCGCGGCCGCGGCATGTCGACGCTCCATGACCTGGCCGATGCGCGCGTTCGGTCCGTTGGTCATCATCACCACGCGGTCGGCCAGCAGGATCGCCTCGTCGACGTCGTGGGTGACGCAGATCGCGGTCACCTGCGTGCGCGACCACACCTCCATCAGCACTTCCTGCAGTTCCCAGCGCGTCAGCGAATCGAGCATGCCGAACGGCTCGTCGAGCAGCAGCAGCTTCGGCGACAGCGCGAAGGCGCGCGCGATGCCGACGCGCTGCTTCATGCCGTTGGACAGTTCGGAGGCGCGCTTGTCCATGGCGTCGCCAAGGCCGACGCGCGACGAGGTAGTAGCTCGACGATATCGTCGCGCTCCGCGCGCGGCATGCGGATAGACGCGGTCGACGCCGAGCGCGACGTTCTCGCGCGCGGTCAGCCAGGGCAGCAGCGACGGGCTCTGGAACACCACGGCGCGGTCGGGGCCGGCGCTGGTGACCTCCTTGTTGTCGAGCACGATGCCGCCGCCGCGACACGTCGTTCAGGCCGGCGACCATCGACAGCACCGTCGACTTGCCGCAGCCGGAATGGCCGATCAGCGAGACGAACTCGCCCTTGCGCATCAGCAGGTCGAAGCCGTCGACGACGGTGAGCGGGCCCGCCGGCGTCGGATAGTCCTTGCGCACCTGGTAGAACTCGACGTAGCGCTGGTCGAACGGCGTTTCGGCCGCGGCCTTGTAGGCGCGCGGCGGCCCGAGATCGAACTGCACCGGCACGACATTGGGCAGCTCGCGCGTCTCCGACTGTCGCGGTCGCGCGCTTGATGCCGGCGTCCATCAGATATTGGGTGATCGCGGCGCGCAGCTTCTTGTAGGCCGGGCTCGTCGTTCATCGCCGTGCGGTCGCGCGGCCGCTCGAACGGCACGCGGAATTCCGGGCCGAAGCTGGCGTCCGGGCCGGGATTGAGCGGGATGATGCGGTCGGCGAGCAGGATCGCCTCGTCGACGTCGTTGGTGATCAGCACGACCGTCTTCTTTTCCTGCGACCAGATCTCCTCGATCTCGTCCTGCAGCTTGGCGCGGGTCAGCGCGTCGAGCGCGGACAGCGGCTCGTCGAGCAGCAGCATTTCCGGGTCCATGGCGAGCGCGCGCGCGACCGCGACGCGCTGGCGCATGCCGCCGGACAGTTCGGCCGGCTTGCGGTCGCTGGCGTGCGCCGAGGCCGACCATGCTCGACGTAGTGCTCGGCGCGCGCCTGCGCGTTCGGCTTGCGGTTTGCCGGCCGAGCACCGGCATCGACCGCGAGCGCGACGTTGCCGCGCACCGACAGCCACGGCATCAGCGAGTAGTTCTGGAACACCACGCCGCGCTCGGGGCCCGGCTCGGTCACCGGCTTGCCCCGGAACAGCACCTCGCCGGAGTCCGGCGCGGTCAAGGCCGGCCATCAGGCTGATCAGCGTGGTCTTGCCGGAGCCGGAAAAGCCGACGATGGCGACGAACTCGCCTTCCTCGACCTTGAGCGAGACGTTCTTGAGCACGTCGGTGCGCGTGTCGCCCGCCGTAGGACTTTCGAGACCGATTTGAGTTCCAAGAATCGCCATGCTGTCGCTCCCTTAGCGCGTCGCGCCGTGGGTGAAGGCGGCCTGCAGCGCCAGCATGACGCGGTCGAGCAGGAAGCCGATGATGCCGATGGTGAACACCGCCACCATGATCTTGGCGAGCGAGACTCGACGAGCCGTTCTGGAATTCGTCCCAGACGAATTTGCCCAGGCCCGGATTCTGCGCCAGCATTTCGGCCGCGATCAGCACCATCCAGCCGACGCCGAGCGACAGCCGCAGGCCGGTGAAGATCAGCGGCAGCGACGACGGCAGCACGAGCTTGATGATCTTTGGTGCGCCAGGACAGCCGCAGCACGCGGCCGACATTGATCAGATCCTTGTCGATCGAGGCGACGCCGACCGCGGTGTTGATCAGCGTCGGCCACAGCGAGCACAGCGTCACCGTGATCGCCGAGATCAGGAACGATTTCGGAAACAGCGGATCGTCGGAGACGTAGAGCGCGCTCACCACCATGGTCACGATCGGCAGCCAGGCCAGCGGCGACACCGGCTTGAAGATCTGCACCAGCGGATTGATCGCGGCGTTGACGGTCTTCGACAGGCCGCACAGCGACGCCGAGCGGCACCGCGATCAGGGTGCGCGATCAGGAAGCCGGCGAACACGGTCTCGAGGCTGGTGACGATCTGGTCGAGAAAGGTCGGCTTGCCGGTGTAGGGCCGCATGCTTGACCTCGGCCTTCGGATCCGCGCCAGCATTTCGGCGTTGCGCTTCTCCTGGCGTTCGTAGAAGGCGCGCTCCTTGGCGCGCTCGGCGAGATGATCGGCCCACAAGATTTTCGGCCTGCTCCCAGACCTGCACCGGCCCCGGCAGCGCGCCGAGGCTGGTCTTCACCTTCGGCGCCAGAACGCCCCAGGCGGCGAGGAAGAACAGGATCGCCAGCAGCGGAACGCCGAACGAGCTGCCACAGCTCCTTGAGCTGCGGCTTGACGCTCTCGCCGGCCGCGATCCGCATCAGCGGCACGAGCCAGCCGAGGCCGAGAATGTTGAGAAATCCGGACACCCGCGAAATCCGCGTCTGCCAGCGCTCGCGCCGCGGCCGAGTGCGCGGCCTCGCTCGTCACAGCCGTGGGGCCAAGAAATTCGCTGGCGGTGGACATCTTGTCGGATTCCTCGATTGTGCGAGCTTGGTCTCGTCATGTCGGCGCGGCCGGGCGGCGGGGCGACGCCCGGCCGCCGCCTCAGTTGGCGACCACTTTCGAGCCGTCGACGTGCTGCTCGCCCTTCAGACCGATCGCGAGCTTGCTCATGTAGTCGTTGGGCTTGCGGCCGTCGTAGGTGACGCCGTCGATGAACTCGCTGACGTCGGCTCGCGGTAGCCGTCGCTGTCCCACGGGAAGTCCGCCTTCTTGGCCTTGCCTTCGGCGACCAGCAGCCTTGGCCGCCTCCAGGTAGAGGTCGGGCCGATAGACGCTCTTGGCGGTCTCGTCGTACCAGGCTGTCCGGCTTGGCTTCGGCGATCTGGCCCCAGCGCCGCATCTGCGTGAGGTACCAGACCGCGTCGGAGTAGTAGGGATAGGTCGCGAAGTAGCGGAAGAACACGTTGAAGTCCGGCACCGCGCGCTTGTCGCCCTTCTCGTACTCGAACGTGCCGGTCATCGAGTTGGCGATGACCTTGGCGTCGGCGCCGACATATTCCGACTTGGCGAGGATCTTCACCGCCTTCATGCGGTTGGCATTGTTGTTGGCGTCGAGCCACATGCCGGCGCGGATCAGCGCCTTGGTGGCGGCGAGCACGGTGTTCGGGATTCTTCTTCTGGAACTCGGCGGTGAAGCCGAACACCTTTTCCGGATTGTTCTTCCAGATTTCGTAGTCGGTGATCACCGGCACGCCGATGCCCTTGAACACCGCCTGCTGGTTCCACGGCTCGCCGACGCAGTAGCCGAGAATGGTGCCGGCCTCGAGCGTCGCCGGCATCTGCGGCGGCGGCGTCACCGACAGCAGCACGTCGGCCATGATCTGGCCGGAGATGTCGGTCGGCGAGTAGAAGCCGGGATTGATGCCGCCGGAGGCGAGCCAGTAGCGCAGCTCGTAATTGTGCGTCGACAGCGGAAACACCATGCCCATGTTGAAGGGCTTGCCCTCGGCCTTGTACTGGTCGACGACCTGCTTGAGCGCGTCGGCCTTGATCGGATGCACGGGCTTTCCGTCGGCGCCCTTCGGAATGTACTTCTTCATCTCCTCCCAGACCGACGTTGGAGACGGTGATGCCGTTGCCGTTCAGGTCCATCGAGAACGGCGTGATGATATGCGCCTTGGTGCCGAAGCCGATGGTGGCGCCGAGCGGCTGGCCGGCCAGCATGTGCGCGCCGTCGAGTTCGCCGGTGATGACGCGGTCGAGCAGCACCTTCCAGTTCGCCTGCGGCTCGACCGCGACGATAGAGGCCTTCGTCCTCGAAGTAGCCAAGCTCCTTGGCGATGGCGATCGGCGCCATGTCGGTGAGCTTGATGAAGCCGAACTTGAGATCTTCCTTTTCCGGCTTGATCGCGGCGCGCGCGATGTTGGGCGCGAACAGTCTCGAAAGCCGGCACGATGCCGGCGAGCGCGGCGACGCTGACGCCGGACTTGAGAAAGCTGCGGCGGTCGAGGCTTCTTTTGCTGCGCTCGTTATTGGTCTTGCGGGACATTGCTAGAAATCCTTTCGCCGTTCGAGTGAAGCTCGTCTTCGCGTTTCGTCTGCTCGCGTTTCGCCATAAAAAAAGCCGCAGTCCCGCGGCGCGTCATTTCGCACCCCCCAGGACAGCGGCGTTGCTCGTCGGCCCGTCATTGGACCTGCGGCGCCGGAACGTGGGTTCGACGCCTGCTCGGCATTCTCTATTCAAGCGCCGTGCCAGTTGCCTGGCACGGCCCATCACTAATGAATTCAAGCGCTTAGCTTATAGAATCGCGGGCCGGCTGAAGCGCGCCCGGAAGCGCCGCTATGCTTACATCGGGCGCATGCTGCGCAATTATTGTGCAATGCAATAAGTCAGCGGACGACCGACAAGCGTGGCCGCCCGGGCCGTTTGCTGGTCCAGGCCGCGAGATGTCCGGCGATATCGCCGGCGTCGAAAACGGGGCCGGCGAAGGCGCCAATGCCGTCACGCGGCTCGCCGTCAAATGGCGTAGGCGCGGCGCCGAGCGCGGCGTCGTAGAGATCGGGCCGGAACACCGCTTGCGCGGTCGCGCTCAATTCTTCCTGCAGCGGCGCCTGGCCCCAGCGCACGATCTGCGCGTAGATCCAGGCGGCCTGCACCGGATCGGGCCTCGCCGCGCCGTTGCGGCCGATCATCATGTAGCGGTCGTCGGCGCGCGTCAGCCCGTCGGGCGCGATCTTCAGATTGCCGGCGAGGCTGCGCACGACCAGTTCCGGCTCGACGCCGATGCGCGGCGCCACCGCCGCCGCCACCGCCGCGCGGTTGCCGGCGTCATCGACAAATGCGCTGGCCTTCGCCAGCGCGCGGATCAGCGCCGACAAGGTCGAGGGATTTTCATCGGCCCAAGATTCGCGGACCGCCAGAACTTTCTCCGAGGCGCGCGCCATGATCTCGCAGCCGAAATGCAGAATGCGACCGACGCCCGAATCGACCGCCACCGAATTCCACGGCGCGCCGACACAGAAGCCGTCGACATGTCCGCTGGCCAGGCTCTCGACCATGTAAGGCGGCGGCAGCACGACCAGCCGTACGTCCTCGTCCGGATCGATGCCGCCGGCCGCCATCCAGAACCGCAATTGGTAATTGTGGTTGGAGAACGGAAAGGTCATGCCGAAGGTGAGCGGTTCGGCGCCGCGCGCCTTCTGCTCGGTGACGACCCGCGCCAGCGCCCGCGCCGACACCGTCGGATCGGTAATGTCGCCGTCGGCGGCCAAAGTCAGCGCCGAAAACAGCCGCGGCGAAACCGTGATGGCATTGCCGTTTAGCCCTAGATTAAAGGGCACAACGATCGGCACCCGGACATGGCCAATGCCGAGACTGGAGGCGATCGCGACGGGCGCCAGCAGATGGGCGGCGTCGAACAGGCCGATATTGAGCTTGTCGCGCACATTGGACCACGACACTTCGCGCACCAGATCGACGGCGAGATTTTCCGCCGCGGCAAATCCCATGTCGACGGCAACCACCAGCGCGGTGGCGTCGACCAGCGGGATGTAACCGATCCGCAGCTTGGTGCCGCTCATTTGAACAGCTCCGCGGCGGTCAGCACCGATTGCGCGATCTCGACGATCTTCTTGTTTTCGTTCATGGCGGTTTTGCGCAACAGCGCATAGGCCTGTTCTTCGGTATATTTCTTGGCGTTCATCAACACGCCCTTGGCGCGGTCGATGACTTTGCGTTCTTCGAGCGCGTCCTTGGCCTGATCCAGTTCACCTTGCAGGTGCGAGAACGCGTTGAAGCGCGAGATGCACAGATCGAGGATGCTGGTGATGCGTTCCTTCTTCAGCCCGTCGACGATATAGGCCGAGACGCCGGCATCGACCGCGGCCTGGATCGACGCGCTGTCGCTTTGGTCGACGAACATGGCGATCGGGCGTTTGACGACGCGGCTCATCTGGAACATCTGCTCGAGCATGTCGCGGCTCGGACTTTCCAGATCGATCAGGATGACGTCGGGGTCCATAGCATAGACGCGCGCCAGCAGATTGCGGGTCTCGGCAATGCGCTCGACCTGGACGAAGCCGGCCTCGCGCAAGCCATCTTCGAGAATGGCGGCACGGATCGGGCTTTCGTCGACGATGGCGATTTTGAGTGTCGAATCCCGCTGCCCGCCCTGCGGCATTGAGCCGTGGCTAGGTGGTTCCGAACCCTTACGCGTCTCGGCCAAATGCAATGTCTCCGCCGCCGCCCCGCTGACGCGGGCCGGGCGGCCAAATGCCATGCGTTCTCGCTGATTGGTCATGCAAGACCTATTCCATGCCTAAGGATCGCACAAGGCGGCTTGGACGCCCGCAACCCTCTGAATCTGTAAGCAATTTAACCAATAGCGAGTACCCGCTTTGGCATCGCCGGCGCTACTCATTCTTCCTTCAAGCCTAACGCCAGCGCGTTGCCGGTCGCGCCATAGTATTTGTACGGCAGGAACTTGCCGGTCATGCCGAGCTTGACGCGGTCGCCCTTGGGGTCGCTTTGGCGAACGATGTCCATGTCGAAGTCGATTGCCGACATGATGCCGTCGCCGAATTCCTCCTCGATGAGCGCCTTCAAGGCCGGTCCATTGACCAGGATCAGTTCGTAAAAGCGATAGATCAGCGGATCGGTCGGCGGCATAGGCGTTCCGGTCCCACGCATCGGCGTTTCATTGATCAATGTCTGCTCTGATTTCGACAGGCCGAAGAGCTCCGCAGCCTTAGCCGCCTGCGGCTTGGTCAGCTTCATCTGACCAAGGATGGCTCCCGTGATCAGGATCGGCGACATGCCGCCGATCTGTTCGCAGATATATTTCCAGGTCCAGCCTTTCTCGCGTTTGATATCGAGAAGCTTTTCGGTCAGGTCGGCACGGGTCATTGTTGTGGTCCTCGACTGTTTGATCGCGCCTAAAACGATAGCGATTTTTTCGCGGAAGTGTTGTCGTACTAATGTGCAGTGCGGGCCCATTAATTAGGCAGCCGTCCCGGCCAGCCGACCGGCGCGCCGGACACAAAGTTCGCGACGGCGTCGACCGATATATCCTTGCGCACTCGCCATTCGCAGCCCAATCGCTGCTTGGCACGGTGATTGCTTTGTATCGCTCAGGTTAATGACGACCGCAGCGGTCAATGGCGACCACAGTCGAAACCAATTCGGCTGAAGCTGGCAAAAACTTCCTGTCGAGAATGCTCGCTATGGTCGCCCCGTAGCCGTGCAAGCGGCTTTGGGATTTCCGGTTCTCGAACAAGAGCAGTCATGACGCCAATGCGTGCAAATCGTCGGCACGCGGTGGAGATGGCGTCGCTGCGCCTTGCGGAAGGATTTGTTCGGCTTCACCATCAAACAAAAAGGGATTGCAATGTCGTACCTCGCGCCTGCCGAATTCGCTACCAAGATGGTGGATGCCGGCGAATTCGAAATCTTCATGTCGACCCGCGACACCGTGATCCGCGCCTATATGGCCGGCGCCATTCTCGCGCTGGCCGCGTGGATGGCCGTCACCATCAACGTGAACACCGGGCAGCCACTCGCCGGCGCGATACTGTTTCCGGTCGGGTTCTGCATGCTTTACCTGCTTGGATTCGATCTCTTGACCGGCGTATTTGTGCTGGCGCCTTTGGCCTGGCTCAACAAGCGGCCGGGCTGCACGCTCAACGGCGTCTTAAGGAACTGGGGCCTGGTATTCGTCGGCAACTTCGCTGGTGCGCTCACCGTCGCCTTCATGATGGCCTATGTGACAACGTTCGGATTCACGCAAGCGCCTGACAAGGTCGGCGCCGTGATCGGCAATATTGGCGAGGGGCGCACGCTCGGATACGCCGCGCATGGATTTTCCGGCATGGTGACGCTGTTCATGCGCGGTATGCTTTGCAACTGGATGGTGTCGACGGGCGTCGTCGGCGCGATGGTCTCGACCAATGTCAGCGGCAAGGTCATCGCCATGTGGATGCCAATCTTCCTGTTTTTCTACATGGTGTTCGAACATTCGGTCGTGAACATGTTCCTGTTCCCGGCCGGGCTGATGCTGCACGCCAAATTCTCGATCCTGGATTACTTCATCTGGAACGAGATCCCGACCGCCCTCGGCAATCTTGTCGGCGGCTTGGCCTTCACCGGCCTCACCATCTACGCCACGCACGTCATGACCGCGCCGAAGCGCACGCTGAAAGTGGCGGCTTGATCTGACGGCAATTAAAGGGCCTCATTCCAAACGGAATGGGGCCCTTTTTATTTGGATGACAGATGCCGGGCGAGCTGCGGATATCGATCGGGCAATTTTCCGACAAGGGCCGCAAAGAGGTCAATCAGGACTTTCACGGCGCTGTCGTTCCTAAAGAGCCCCAGCTCGGCATGAAGGGCATTGCCGTCGCGCTGGCCGACGGCATCAGCAGCAGCAATGTCAGTCAGATCGCCAGCGCGGCGTCGGTCGATGGCTTCCTCACCGACTATTACTGCACGTCAGAATCCTGGTCGGTGAAGACGTCGGTACACCGGGTGCTGGAGGCGACGAATTCCTGGCTCGAACGCGCAAACGAAGCGCAGCCAGTACCAATATGACCGGGACAAGGGTTACGTCTGCACCTTCAGCGCCATCGTCCTCAAGTCCACGACCGCGCATATCTTCAGCATCGGCGACACACGGGTCTATCGCGTCGTCGACACCAGCTTGGAGCAACTGACCGAGGACCACCGCGTCGCGGTGTCGTCGCAGCAGAGCTATCTCAGCCGCGCGCTCGGCATCAATTCCCACATCGAAATCGATTATCTGGCGCTGCCGGTCCAGGCCGGCACTGTTTTCGTATTGGCGACCGACGGCGTTTACGAGCACGTCGGCGCCCGCGACATCGTCAAAGCGATCGTCGAAAACGCCGCCGATCTCGACCGGGCGGCGGACAGTCTCGTCAAGCAGGCCTACGCGAACGGCAGCGACGACAATCTCACCATCCAGATCGTCCGGGTCGACGAGGTGCCGAACGGCGAAGCGGTCGAGGTTTTCGACCGGTCGATCGCGCTGCCGCCGCCGCCGCTGTTGGAAGCCGGAAACCTCTTCGAGGGCTACCGGATCGTCCGGGAAATCAACGCCAGCAGCCGCAGCCACATTTACCTGGCGGTCGATACCGAAACCGATGCGCCGGTCGCGATAAAGATCCCTTCGATAGACCTGCGCGGCGACCCCGCTTATCTCAAACGGTTCATGATGGAGGAATGGGTCGCACGCCGCGTCAATAGCCCTCATGTCCTCAAAGCGCGCCCGCCGACCCGGAAGCGGAACTATCTCTACGTCGTCATGGAGTTCGTCGAAGGCCAGACTTTGAACCAATGGATGGTCGACAACCCGAAGCCGGATCTCGAAACGGTGCGGACCGTCGTCGAACAAATCGCCCTCGGCCTCGGCGCATTTCACCGGATGGAGATGCTCCATCAGGATCTGCGGCCGCAGAATGTCATGATCGACAAGACCGGGACGGTGAAAATCATCGACTTTGGCGCGACGCGGGTTGCCGGCGTGATCGAATCCGCGCCCGACGCCGACGGCAACGAAATGCTGGGAACGGTGCAATATACCGCGCCCGAATATTTCCTGGGCGAAGGCGGATCGCCGCTATCCGACATGTTTTCGCTTGGCGTGATTGCCTATCAGATGTTGACGGGCAAGCTGCCCTACGGCGCCGATAGCGCCAAGGCGCGAACGAAGTCGCAGTTTCGCAAGCTGAGATACCGATCCGCGCGCGATGACGACGCGCGAAATTCCGGCCTGGATCGATGGCGCAATCAGACGGGCCGTACACCCGGATCCTGTAAAACGCTACGAGGCGTTGTCGGAATTCGTGTTCGACCTTCGACACCCCAATGCGAAATATCTCAATGCGGAATCCATGCCTCTGCTGGAGCGCAATCCGCTGCTATTTTGGCAATTCGTTTCCGGCATTCTCGCCGCTATCGTTCTGTTGCTGCTGGTTCGCCTATACAATGTCGGCTGAAAAGATCTTGCACTTGATGGATGCAATCCGCAGTCCGAACTATAGCGCGTAGATGCGTTGCGCCGTGGCGCCAAGCACCGCTTCGCGTTCGGCCGGCTTCAAGCCCACGAGCAGTTCGTTGATGCCGTGCCACACTTGCTCGAACGTGCCGCCGAGCTCCACCACCGGCCAGTTGCTGCCGGCCATCACCCGGTCGGGGCCGAACAGATCGAGCACGTGGTCGGCATAGCGGCGGATTTCCTCGGTCGACCATTGCCACCTGACCACCAGCGCCAGTCCGGCCGAAAGCTTGATCGACAGGTTGCGCAGCTCCGCGGCACGCCGATCAGCGTGGCCCATGGCTCCCAGCCGTTTTCCGGCACCGGCGGGTTGCCGAGGTGGTTGAGCACGACCTTCAATTCGGGAATATCGTGGGTCACCGTCAGCATCGCTTCGAACTGGCGGTCGTTCACCGGGATCGCCTCGAACACCAGACCGGCTTTGGCCAGACAGGCCGAGCGACTCGCGCACGTTCGGCTGCAACAGCCAATCGGGGTCGGGCTCGTAAGCGATCAGGTGGCGAATGCCGACCAGCTTGCCGCGCGGCGCCATCGCTTCAAGCGCGCGTGCGCAGGCTTTCGGGTCGGCAAGCGGCACCCAGCCGACCACGCCGGCGACGTAGTCGATCTCGCGCGACAGATCGAGAAATTCATTGGTCTCGTCGATTTCGTGCAGCACCTGAACCAGAATGGTGCGGTCGACGCCGGTCTTTATCAAATGCGGGCGCAGATCTTCCGGCATAAAATCGCGATCGAGCCTCGTGCCGACCGCCGGCGGAAACTTGTGCGCGCGCTTGCCGAACTTCCAGAAGTGGTGGTGGCAATCGACTACGGACATTTGGTCACCTTAAAAGTGAGAAAACCGCGCAATCAACGCTACTTCATATGCGGCAGCCAAACGGTCTCGGCCGCGTCCGTATTGGGCACGCCGATATAGCAGAAAATCAAAGATGCCTCCTCGGTCTCGGAGGCGTTGGCAATGACATGGATGGCGCCGGACGGCACGTAGACGAAGTCGCCGCCTTCGAGGATCACCTCGGTGCGGTCGCTGCCGTCGCTCTTGGCATACCAGCACTTCACCTTGCCGTAGAGGATGTACCAGCAGACGTCGTTCTTGGCGTGGTAATGCGTCGGATTGGGGCCCGCGCCCGGCACCAAAATGGTGCGGCCCATGGTGGCGTTGGCGACATCGCCGACCGTCTTGTCGCTGATGCCGAAGCCGATGCGCAGCGGCGGCTCATAGTCGGTGTCGGTGCCGATCTGCTTCTGCCGTACCACGGTCAGCATTTGCTTTTCGAACGGATGCATCCTGGAATTTCCTCATTGCAGTTTTTTATTGGGTATCACAGCCGTCAGCGGCCGGTCCATTGCGGCGCGCGCTTCTCGACGAAGGCCTTGACGCCGGCGTGGAAATCGTCGCTGCCGTAGCAGGCGCGGATCAGATCGTCGCCGTCCGGCAGCCCGGCCAGTTGCAGCCTGCGCATGGCTTCCTTGGTGACACGCATGGTGATCGGCGCATTGCCTTTAAGCCGCTCGCAGATTTCGGCGACGCGCGCATCGAGCGCGGCGGGTTCGAAGCACGTCCATCAGAAATCCGGCGGCAAGGGCGTCTTCGGCCGATACGTTCTCCGCCATCAGCAACATGCGCTTGGCGCGCGCCAGACCCAGCGCCGCGACCAGCCGCGCATAATTCGCGACCGACAGGCAATTGCCCAGCGTGCGCGCGATCGGCACGCCGAATTTCGAGCCCGCCGTGGCAATGCGCAGGTCGCAGCAGGCGGCGATCGCCAGGCCGCCGCCGATCGCCCAGCCTTCGACCACCGCGAGCGTCGGCATCGGCAGCGCTTCGAGCGCGCCGAGATAGGCCTCCATCTTCGCCTCATAGTCGACGCCTTGCTCCGGCGTGGTGAATTCCTGGAACTGGGCGATATCGGTGCCGGCGATAAAGGCCTTGCCGCCGACGCCGCGCAACACGACAACCCGCACGCTGTTGTCGCCGCTCAGCGCGGCACAGGCCGCCGCCAGGCCCTCATACATTCGCCAGGTCATGGCGTTTCGCGCCTGCGGCCGGTCGAACAAAATGGTCGCTATGGCGCCGTCGCGCACCAGCCGCACTTCACCGTCACTCATTCGCCTGACGCTCCCTTTAGGTTTTCGGGAGCATCATAGAGGCGCCGGAGCGCGGCGTCACTTCATCCAGGCGTCGGGGACGGCCCGGGGATCACTTCCCCGACCAGTGCACGAAACGGCGCTCGATCAGCAGAAACAGCAGGTTGAGGCCATAGCCGAGCGCGCCGGCGGCGAAGATCGCCGCATACATGCGCGGCATCTCGAACATCTGCTGCGCCTCGAACACGCTGTGGCCGAGGCCGTCCTGCGAGCCGATGAACATCTCGGCCACCACGATGATGACCAGCGCCAGCGACACGCCGTTGCGCAAGCCGACAAAGGTCTGCGGCAGCGATTCAAACAGCATCACGTCGAACAGCACGCGCAGGCGCGAGGCGCCCATCACCTTCGCGGCCAGCAGCCGCGTTTTGCGCGCATTCATCACGCCATAGGCGACGTTGAACAGGATCACCAGGATGGCGCCGAACGCCGCCACCGAAATCTTGGTTTCGTCGCCGACGCCGAACAGCACCAGGAACAGCGGAAACATCGCCGAGGCCGGGGTCGAGCGGAAGAAGTCGATGACGAATTCCAGCGAACGGTACAGCTTCTCCGAGGCGCCGAGCACGATGCCGAGCGGGATCGCAATCACCGCCGCGATCGCGGTCGCCATCAGCGTGCGGTAAATCGTCTTGACGAAATCGAAGCCGAGCGCGCCGTGCATGCCGATCCAGAACGCCTTGCCGGCTTCGAGCGGCGACGGCAGCAGCACCGGATCGACCAGCTTGGCCGCGGTCGCCATCGACCAGATCGCGAACAGTCCGATGACGCCAATGATCGGCAGAAACGGTTCAAATTTCTTGTTCATGCCCGCCTGACCTCGCGCTGGAACACCTCGAGGCAGTGCGCCTTGGTGCGCACGAATTCCGTATCCGACAATGTCGCGTCGGTGCGCGGCCGCGGCGCGGTCACAACCGTGAAGTCGGCGACCCGCGCCGGATGCCGCGACAGCAACAGCACGTGGTCGGCGAGATAGACCGCCTCCTCCAGATCATGCGACACCAGCACCATGGTGGTGCCGCTTTCCATGAACAGCTTCTGCAGCTGCTCGCGCATGAACAACGTCATCTCGTAGTCGAGCGCCGAGAACGGCTCGTCGAGGAACAGTATTTCCGGGTCGACCACCAGCGCCCGCATGATCGATACCAGTTGCTGCTGGCCGCCGGACATCTGATACGGATAAAGATTGAGGTCGATCTTGACGCCGAGATGCGCCACCAGCCGTTCGGTGCGCGCCTTGCGCTCGGCCGGCGACACTTTCATCATCTTCAGCGGATAGGCGATATTGTCGAAGGCGCGCATCCAGGGAAACAGCGCCTCGCGGTAGTTCTGGAACACATAGCCGAACTTGATGTCGGCAAGCTGCATGCCGTCGAACAGGATCTCGCCGGCATCGAGCGGGATCAGCCCGGCGATCATGTTGATCAGCGTGCTCTTGCCGCAGCCGTTCGGCCCGAACACCGAGATCAATTCGCCGCGCGGGATATCGAGATCGAACTTGTCGTAGATCACCGTCTTGCCGAAGGTCTTGCTCAGGCCGCGGATGGTGACATGCGGGCGCTTGGAGGCGCCGGTGACCGACGACGACGGCACGCTCGTCGATTGCGTTCGAAGAGCGTGCTGCGCGTTCATCGCCGGTCACCCATTGCCGATCCTCAGAACGACTTGAGGTACTTCTTGACGTCGATCTTCTCCGGCACCACGCCGATGTCGGTGCCGAAGTCGGAGAGCTTCTGCAGATAGTCGAGCTGCTTGGGGCTCATGTCCTTGGTCATGATGTAGCCCAACGGCGGCACGGTATCGACGACATTGTCCGGCGTCATGGTGTTCTTGGCGAGGTGCTTTTGCGCCTCGGCCGGGTTGCTCGTTGATGTAGATCGATCGCCTTGGCCCAGCCGGCGGCAAAGCGCTTCGCCACGTCGGGACGTTTGGTGATGAAGTCGGTGGTGAAGGCGCAACCGGCGGCGTAAGCATCGGCCATCGGATTGCCGAGGATATATTTGGCGATGACGCCGGCCTCGACCACTTTGCCGGCGCCGATATTCTGCATGATGGTGGCGGAGGGCTCGAGCGTGTAGCCGCCGTCGAAGGTGCCGGCCTTCAGGGCGTTGACGTGCTGGCCCATGTCGAGCTGGTCGATGGTGTAGTCGCCCTCCTTCAAGCCGTTCTTGGCGAGAATGCCTTTGGCGGTGTTGAGGTTGGCCGGTCCCGGCGCCGACATCAGCTTGAGGCCCTTGAAGTCCTTGAGCGTCTTGACCTTGTCGACGAGGCCTTCGCGCACCACGAACTGCTCCATCTTGTATTTGGCGTTCTGGCTGTGCATGGCGATGTACATCGCGACGCCCGGCTTCTTCACGTCGGCGTTGAGGCCTTCCAGCGTCACCAGCACCGCCGAGACTTCGATCTGATTGGTGATCAGAGCCGCGACGTTCGGCGGGCCGCCCATCAGCTTGATGGTCTCGGGCTCGATGTTCAGTTCCTTGAAGTAGCCGAGATCGATCGCGACGAAATAAGGCAGCGACGATGAGATCGGGAACACGCCGACTTTCACCTTGTCGGGGGTCTGCGCCGCCGCCGGCAGGCTCGACAGGGCCATGGCCGCGAGCGCGCCGACCAGCATCCGGCGTCGGCTCTTGAACGTCTTCATTTCGCTAACTCCATCTTTTATTTGAACTATTCGGAATTCCGGACCGCGGAACCGGCACCGCGCCGAATTCATATGTTTGCAAGCAAAGCTCGTGCCGCGGCCGGCACCGGCGCCGTTCTTTTCCGCATGACGCTATGCGTCATTCTCCCGCATCGATGATGGCGATGCAGGGTCCGCCGCCTTGCGGGCCCTGGTGCATGGCGTCGACCGAGACGAATACCGCCGCGTCGCCGATGGCGGTCGCCGCGACCCCGCCGACGGCGGCTTTGATATGGCGGTGCCAGGACACGTCGGAATCGTCGAGCATGATCTGGCGGCGGCCGCGCAACTGGCCGGTGCGGTCGGCCTCGCATTTCATGAAGCAGTTGACGACACGGCCCTGGAGATCGCTGGCGCGCGGACGTTCCGGCAGCGTCGAGCCCGGCGTTGCGGATCGAATCGTAGATGCCGTCGATATCCAATGCGTCCTTCATCACCGCATGGCCGATCCGGTAGCGGCCGCCGGCGCCGGGCTTATTGCCGAGCAGAACGATCTGCGCTTGCGTCAGTTCGACGCCCGACGAACACGACGCCACCGACGAATAGAGATCGAGGTCCTTGCAGATCTGTTCCGCCTTCGGCATGGCGACTTCGCCGAGCGCCACCGCGATGCCGAGCGCGGTGGTGCCGTTCGACACGCCCATCGAGTCGTGCACTTCGCAGGCAAGCGTCCGATGACGCGATTCCGCATCGCGCACCGAGTCGATGGTCAAGAGCGGCGTCTTGGTCTGAACGTAATGCACGTCCTTGGGATCGGTGATGCCGGCGTCCTTCATCGCGGCCTTCACCGCCGCCGCGACCTTCTCGACCATCGCCGGCCGGCCGATATCCTCGGGCAGCAATTCGGCGCTGAGCGCGGTGCCGATCACGAGGCGCGACTTGTCGGCGGGACCCGTTTTGTCGTTGCGCGCAAAGATCGTGGCATGCGGCGTGATCACGCCATCGCAGCCGCCCGACCACACCATCGGCACGTTATGGATTTCGGCCTCGCTGCGCTTGCCGTATTTCATCAGCACACGGCGGAATGCCTGGTCGGCGAGAATGCGGGTGAAGTCGTTCACCCCGCCGTTGCCCTCGGTCTTGCCGACGACGGCGATGACCTGATCGGCGGTGAACTTGCCGGCCTTGATCAGTTCTTCGACGCCGCTGGCGTCCGAGACGTTCTTCAATTCGACTTTCGCAACTTCAATGGCCATTCTTTGCTCTTTCCCGGGTTGATTTCTTGTCGCCGCGTCGCTGGCAATGCGCCAAGCCGAAACGGTATTTCGGCTGCCAAGCACCGCGACGTCGCGCATGCATGCTTTGTACCAAGCTACGCGGCGGAGCAGATTAGCCCGGTTTTGCAGCACTCGCCTCATCACACCGGTCTTGAGAAAGCCACAAGAAGGCGTATTATAGGTTTTTGAAGCCACTCCTTCGGTCCGCCGAAAGGGGGCTTTTTGCTTTTGTGGGGCAATCTGATGTCCGCGAACAAAAAAGGCCACATACGGCTGACGTCGCATCCGGGCCATCGCGCGCCTGACCGTCACCCGATCAAATGGGGCGCAGCCACAGCACAAGAACGCGGGCCGATTATCGGGACGGTGACGTCGGCCGCCGACCGCAACGCCATTGGCGCGCATGGCGGCTCCTACGCGCTTTACCGCGCTTTGGCGGTATCATCCGGGGCTCTCAATCCTCTTATAAGACCCGATCTCACCAATACCTCGCCGGTCGTCGATATCGGTCCATTCCCGCAATGGTCGGAACCCGGCCGCATCGTGTCGCTCGACCCTTGGGGCCATCGTGTGGCTGCGGACTTCCGCCGCGAGATCGCCGAAGGTCTCGACATCCGCCCGACCATCGCGATCACCAAGGCGCGGCTGACGCTGGCCGAATTCGCCGGTAAAGATTCGCCGGTGAAAATCGACGGCACCATCGTGCGCGCCAGCGGCGACATCGCGGTGACCAAGGCCGCGGTCGATCCGGTCTGGTATCTGCCGGGCATTGCCGAGCGCTTCAACATCTCCGAGGACAAGCTCCGCCACACGCTGTTCGAACAGACCGGCGGCATCTATCCGGAGTTGGTGACGCGGCCGGATATGTCGGTGTTCCTGCCGCCGATCGGCGGCATCACGCTTTATATCTTCGGCGATCCTTCGGCGATCGCCGATCCCAAGCGGCGGCTGGCCTGCCGCGTCCACGACGAATGCAACGGCTCCGACGTGTTCGGTTCCGACATTTGCACCTGCCGGCCCTATTTGGTTCACGGCATCGCCGAATGCGTGAAGGAAGCGCAGAACGGCGGCGCCGGCCTCATCGTCTATAACCGCAAGGAAGGCCGCGCGCTCGGCGAGGTCACGAAATTCCTGGTCTACAATGCGCGCAAGCGCCAGGAAGGCGGCGACCAGGCCGCGACCTATTTCGAGCGCACCGAATGCGTCGCCGGCGTGCAGGATGCGCGCTTCCAGCAATTGATGCCGGACGTGCTGCATTGGCTCGGCATCACCCGCATCGATCGCTTCATGTCGATGTCGAACATGAAATACGACGCGATCATCGAATCCGGCATCGTCGTCGGCGAGCGCGTCTCGATGCCGCCGGACCTGATCCCGACCGATGCGCGGGTCGAGATGGAAGCCAAAAAGGCCGCCGGCTATTACGCGCCGGACGACACGCCGACCGAAGACGAACTCAAAGGCGTGGTCGGCCGCAAGCTCGACGAGTTTTAGCCATTCCCGGCCTGGCGCACGAACTTCAATCCGAGCAGCGCGCGGCCCTATCGCTGCTGACTGCAGCCGCGGTGCGCAGCCGCGCCGCCGAGATGCTTGAGATCGGGCTCGCTGGCAAACTGCCGAATTTCCGCGTCGATCTCGCGCAACTGGCGCCGACCGCCGCTTTCGTCGCCGGTGTGATCCGGGACAATTATCCGGACCTGAAAGTGCCGCTGCACGCGCGCTGGCGGCATTTCGTGTTCGACGGGCATGATCTCTGGAAACAGATCGCGCAACGCGCGGCTTGGAGCGATGCGAAGAGCCGCGCGCGGGCCGAGTTCGATCTCGCCATCGTCTCGGTGCTGCTCGACGCCGGCGCGGGAGCGGACTGGCGCTATCACGATGCGCCGACCGGACTGACCATCGGCCGTTCGGAAGGCCTGGCGCTCGCCAGCCTGCGCATGTTCGAATCCGGTCTGTTCTCGTCCGATCCGCGCGATCCGTTGCGCGCCGACGCGACGCGGCTTGCGACTTTGACCAGCGACGATCTGGCCAAAGGCTTTCGCGCCGATGCCGGCAACCCGCTGGCCGGGCTCGACGGCCGCGCGGCACTGCTCGCGCGATTGGGCCGCGCCATGCTGGTCAATCCAAAAGTCTTTGCCGAACACGGCGCCGCGCGCGCCGGCGGCCTGTTCGATCATCTTGCCGAGATCGCGGCGGACAAGCCGCTGCCCGCTCCCGCCATTCTTGAAGCTCTGCTGTTGCATCTGGCGCCGATCTGGCCCGAGCGTCTGACGCTCGGCGGGCTGTCGCTGGGCGACACCTGGCGCCATCGCGCCATCAAGCGCGACGATGCGACCGACGGCCTGGTGCCGATCCACAAATTGTCGCAGTGGCTGAGCTATTCGCTGATCGAGCCGGTGCGCGGCGCCGGCATCGCCGTCACCGACATCGACGGCCTCACCGGGCTCGCCGAATATCGCAATGGCGGCCTGTTCGTCGACAGCGGCGTGATCGCGTTGCGCGACCCGGCGCAAGGTCAGCGTCCGAACCGGTCGAGTTCGAAATGATCGTCGAATGGCGCGCGCTGACGGTCGCGCTGCTCGACCGCATCGCGCCGCCGGTGCGGGACAAGCTCGGCATTGCCGCGCAGGATTTCCCGCTCGGCGCGCTGCTTGAAGGCGGCACCTGGTCGGCGGGCCGCAAGATTGCAAAGCAGAAGCGGCCGGACGGCGGACCGCCATTCAATATCGTCAGCGACGGCACGGTGTTTTAGATATCGAGAGGTTTGCCATGGATGGCGTCACGATCGTCAATCACCCGCTGGTGCAGCACAAACTCACGCTGCTGCGCGACAAGACGCGCTCGACCAAGGTGTTCCGCGAACTGTTCAACGAGATCGGCACGCTGCTGTGCTACGAGGTGACGCGCGACCTGACGCTCGAGATGATCGAGGTCGAAACGCCGCTGGCGAAAATGAAATCGCCGATGCTGGCCGGCAAGAAGCTGGTGCTGGCGCCGGTCGGCCGCGCCGGCATGGGCTTTCTCGAAGGCATGCTCAATCTGGTGCCGTCGGCGCGCGTCGCCCATGTCGGGCTGTATCGCGATCCGCGCACGCTCGTCGCCGTCGAATATTTCTTCAAGGCGCCGGACGACATGGCGGACCGGCTGGCGCTGGTGCTGCATCCGATGCTGGCGACCGGCAACTCGGCGGTCGCGGCGGTCGATCGCTTGAAGGAAAGCGGCGCCAAGGCGGTCCGCATCGTCTGCCTGCTTGGCCACCGCGCAGGCGGTCGAGACGCTGCGCGCGCATCATCCCGACGTGCACATCTGGACCGCGGCGATCGACGAAACCGTCAACGCGCAAGGGTTCATCCTGCCGGGCCTCGGCGATGTCGGCGACCGCATGTACGGCACCCGCTAGCGGCATTCTCAACAGCGGCTTGCCGCGAAATGCGATGGCGGCTGTCCGCTATTGCGAGTTGACATCCGCCATTATGAAAAATAGCTTCCAGCCGCATTCAATTCCGTCCGACCTCACACAATAAGCCCAACGATCCAAGGCGCTTGCCGGAGGACGACCCGTGACCGACCGATTCCCTGAAGAAGCCAAGAATTTCAAACTGCTCGGCCACGACGCCTCGGCGGCCTGGGGCGGCGGCAGCCTGGTCGAGGTCAAGAACGGCTTTGCCTATGTCGGCGCGGTCGGCGGCTCGAGCTTCAACGGCGCCGGAAGGCTTCACCGTCCACGACGTGTCGCGATCCGCGCAAGCCGCACAAGGTCGCCGAATTCCGCGCGCCGCCCGGCGTGCATTGCCACAAGCTGCGGCTGGTCGGCGACGACCTGCTCTACGTGAATTCCGAGAAGCTCGCCGGCGACAAGGGCAAGGACGGCCGCGCCGGCCTGTTCATCTTCGACATCAGCAAGCCGCGGCGAGCCGAAGCAGGTCGGCTTCTACGACATGCCGGGCAGCGGCCCGCACCGCTTCGGCGTCGACAACAAGCGCAAGCTCGCGCTGCTGCCGTACGACGCGCCGGGCTGGAACAAGCGCGTCATCTGGACGCTCGACATCCGCGACCCGCTGAAGCCGGAGATCGTCAGCATCTGGGGCCTGCCGTGGCAGAAGACCGAAGACGCCGGCGATCGGCAACGATCCGATGCCGGCCGACGACACCTGCACGCTGCACGGCCCGCCGACGATCCGCGGCAACCGCATGTATCGCGGCGTTCTGGGGCGGCGGCGTCGCCGTCATCGATTGCACCGATCTGACGCAAGATGGAGCTGGTCGGCCACGTCTGCTGGTCGCCGCCGTTCCCCGGCGGCACCCACACCGCCTGGCCGATCGGCGACAGGCCCTACCTGGTCGTCACCGACGAAGCGCGCGCCCGGCAGAAATACTGGGACGCCCAGTTCATGTGGATCGTCGATATCCGCGACGAGACCAATCCGATCCCGGTCGTCGACCTTCTTTCCCGACCGCGAGAAGTACTTCAACCGCGCCGCGGCCGCTTCGGCGCGCACAACATCCTGGAAAACATCCCGGCCGACGGGCCGTGGGCGAACCTCGTGTTCCTGACCTACTTCAACGCCGGCCTGCGCGCGGTCGACGTCAGCGATCCGCTGCGGCCGAAGGAGGTCGGCTGCTACGTGCCGGCGACGCCGTCGACGCAGGAAGCGATCCAGTCGAACGACGTCGGCACCGACGAGCACGGCCGGCTCTATCTGATCGACCGCTGGGGCGCCGGCATGCATATCGTGGAATACACCGGCTGAGCCGGCGGCAGCGATCAATCGCTGCTTTGACGCTCGGCGTCGGCATCGGGCGCGCGGTCGGGCAGTTTCACCGCGACGAACGGCCGTCCGCCTTTGCGCGCCGGCTGCCATGTCGCGGCGATGCGCTTGCGCTTGTCGTTATAGCTGAGCTGCGGCGCCGCGGGGTTTTCGCATTCTTCGCACATCGTGGCGATCCGGCTTGATGGAGTGGTGGCGGCGGGCTTCTTTGGCTAGACTATGGTCTTCGAGCCCGAACTTCTAGACCCGCGCCTCCGCGCAATCCAGCCCGCATATTCACCGCCGCGTCACCGCTTCATCCCGGGAACCTCTCGCATGATCGACGTCTCGCAAGTCGACACCTTGTTTCAGTTGCTGCCGCTGGCCAAGAGCAAGCTCACGCCGGGCGCCTGGGATTATCTGATGGGCGGCTCGGAGACCGAGACCACGCTCAATCGCAACCGCCGGGCGCTCGACCGCATCGCGTTCCGGCCGCGGGTGCTGCGCGACGTCGAGCATATCGATACGGCAACGGCATTGCTCGGCCACAAGCTCAAGCTGCCGGTCATGCTGGCGCCGATCGGATCGATGCAGGATCTGCTGCCCGAAGGCGGCGTGGCGCCGACCCGGGCCGCGGCGCGCACCGGCGTGCTGCATATGCTGAGCTCGGTCTGCTTTCCCGGTCTGGAAGCAGTCGCCAAGGCCGCCGATTATCCGAAATTCTTCCAGCTCTACATTCGCGGCGACAAGCAGTGGGTCGATGACACGCTGACCAAGGCGGTCGACTGCGGCTATCGCGCGCTATGCCTCACCGTCGACCGCGCCAGCTACGGCCGGCGCGAACGCGACACCGCCAAGGGCCACAAGCCGACCGTGCGCGACGGCGCGGCCAGCGAGCGGTTCCAGGCGGCGTTCAACTGGCACGACATCGACCGCATCCGCGCCAAATTCGACCTGCCGCTGATCCTCAAGGGCATCGCGACCGCCGAGGATGCCGAGATGGCGGTGGCGCACGGCATCAACTGCATCTACGTCTCCAACCATGGCGGCCGGCAGCTCGACCATTCGCAGGGCTCGATCGAAGTGCTGCCGGAAGTGGTCGCGGCGGTCGGCGGCCGCGCCGAAATCATCGTCGACGGCATGATCCTGCGCGGCACCGACGTGCTCAAGGCGCTGGCGCTCGGCGCAACCGCCGTCGGCCTCGGCCGCTTGCAGGGCATCGCGCTCGCCGCCGGCGGCGAAAACGCCGTGGTGCGGATGATCGAGATTCTCGAGACCGAGATCAAGGTCGCCATGACTCTGCTGGGCGTGACGAAAATCTCCGAGCTCAACCCGCGCTGCCTGGCGCCGGCCGAGCCGCTCGCCACCAACTGGCTCGACAGCGCGTTCCCGCTGATGCGCGAAGGCTATGGCGCGCCGGCAAGCGAGATCGGCGGGCTGTCGCTGGCGCTGCCCGCCCGAGGCGCGGGGCGCTAGTTGCCGCCGGGGCGCGGTTCCGCCAGCAGGTGGATCACTTCGGCGGCGGCCTGGGCGGTTTCCTCGCGGGCGAGCGTTTCGGCTTGCGCGGCATTGCCGGCTTTGATCGCCGCGAACATGGCGCGCAGCGCGCTGACGCTTTCGCGCGAACGTTTCGGCGACCGCTTCGGATGGGTCAGTCCGAGCGCGCGCCAGCGCCATATCCGCGCGTGCAATATCGAAATCATCGACGACAGCGATTCGCTGCCGGCGCCCGTCACCAAGGCGTCGTAGAAACTGTTCTTCGCCTGCAGGATCTTGGCCGGATCGCCGGCCGCGTAACAGCGCGTCACCTCTTCCAGCGCCAGCCGCAAGGTGTCGATCTGGCCCGGCTTGGCGTTGAGCACGAACAGCCGCGCCGCCAGGCCGACCAGCACCTCGCGGATTGAATAGAGATCCTTGGCCTCGCCGGCGCTGAGTTCGCGCACCACCGGCCCCTTGTTGGCGATGGTCGCCACCAGGCCTTCGGTCTCGAGCTGGCGCAGCGCTTCCCGGATGACCGTGCGCGAAACATCCATCATCTCGATCAGCTCGCGCTCGACCAGCCGCGAGCCCGGCGGCAGCCGCCCGGAAATGATCGATTGGCGCAGGAAATCAAGCACTTGGTGGCGCAGCGGCGCCGCCGATTTGCGGATGGCCGGCGTGGGAGGGGCATCAAGCATAGAGGGTTGCTCCAAATCCAAGACCGTAATATGGTATTACGCATTGCACAAACGCAGCCAAGTGGTTGAACTGGCCAGCAAGAGAAGGAACGTCCATGAGCGTAAGTCCCGTCAAGGTCGGTATCGTCGGTCTCGGCCGCTGGGCCAAGGTGCTGACCCGCGCCAGCAAGAAATCGGAAAAGCTGCAGATTGTAGCAGGCTTCAGCCGTTCGGAAGAAAAGCGCCAGGCTTTCGCCGCCGAAATGGGCGTGCCGGCCGCCGCCGACCTGCAATCCATGCTCGCCGACCCGGAGATCAAGGGCGTCATCATCACCGTCCCCAACGAGCAGCACCTCACGCTTGCGCACGAAATCGCCAAGGCCAAAAAGCACGTCTACACCGAGAAGCCAATCGCGCATACGCTGGAAGACGGTCTCGAGATCGAAGCGCTGGAAAGCCGCTACGGGGTTACGGTCACCGTCGGCCATAGCGCCCGACTGATGGCCGGCATCCGCAAGATCGGCGAAGCCATCAAGGCCGGCGAACTCGGCCGGGTCGCCTTCATCGAGGCCAATTTCTCCAACGAGCGCGCGCTCGAACTCACCCCCGACACCTGGCGCTGGTACAAGAACCGCGCGCCGGGCGGCCCGCTGTCGCAACTCGCCATCCATCAATTCGACGTGCTGCACTATCTCGGCGGCGAAATCACCGAAGCCAGTTCGATCGCATCGAAACTGTCGCCGGTCGGCGCCGAGGTCGACGATCAGTCGATGACGACCCTCAAGTTCGCTGACGGCAAAGTCGGCTATGTCGGCTCTTGCTGGACGTCGCCCGGCATCTTCTCGGTCCGCGTGTTCGGCTCCAAGGGACTGATGCACTACGAGATGGATTTCGGCACCTGGGATACGCCCACCAAGATACACGATAATTCGACGCTCTATATCCAACGCGGCAAGGACGGCTACGCCAAGCGCGAAGTGCTGCAGATTCCCGAAAGCGACATGTTCTGCGCCGAACTGGACATGTTCGCCGAGAGCTGCCGCACCGGAAAATCGAATGAACTCACGGCGCATAACGGCAACGTCGCCGTGGCCGTGGTGAATGCGGCGTTGCGCTCGATCGACAAGCAAGGCCAATTGGTGCGCGTTGAAGACATGATCGCCGAAGCGCGCGTGCGCGTTGGCGAGAAGGCCCGCCATGTTGCCTAGCCGCTATTTCATCGATCTGACGCAGCCGGAGATCGCCGGCCAGCTTAAAGCCAACCCGCTGGTGATCCTGCCGGCGGGCAGCGTCGAGCAGCATGGCCCGCATCTGCCGACCGGGACCGACATCTTCGCGTCCAACGTGATCGCTCACGCGGTGGCGGAGCGGATGGATGGCCTGGTGCTGCCGGCCACGCCGTTCGGCGTCACGCCCATGCACATGCCGTTCGAAGGCACCATCAGCTTCACGCCCGATACCTATATGCGGGTGGTGTCGGAAACCTGCGTGTCGACCGCCAAGCATGGCGCCAAGTACCTGCTGATCCTCAATTGGCACGAGGGCAACATTCCCTCGCTCGCGATCGCCGCGGAATCGCTGCATCGCGATCACGGCATGACGGTGCTGACCGTTCAGGCCTGCTATGTCGCCGAGGAGCTGTACGGCCATTCCTGCAACGGCCTGACCCATGGCGGCGAGATCGAAGCGCTGGCCGTGCTGGCGTACCGGCCGGATCTCGTGCATCTCGACCGCATCAACTATTCGTCCGATCACACCCACGGCCACAAGATGGACAAGCTGCGGCGCACCCGCAGCTATCAGCCGGTGCTCACCGACATCCGCTCGATCGCGGCGACCGGCTGGTTCGGCAGCCCGCAGCACGCGACGGCGGAAAAGGGCGAACGCATGCTCGCCGATATCGCCGAGGCGATCGCCAAGGAGGCGAAGGAAATCTTCCTTCAACTCGACAGCGTGCAGGGCGGCACCGCCGAGATCAAGCATCTGCGGCAGGCGGTGTAATGGCGCGGTTGCTCAAGCAGGCCGAGGCGAAGCGTCTGGGCCTGCCCGGGCGCTCCTCGCTGGAGCCGGTATCCGGCGAGATCGGTTCGCGCGTCAGTTTCCGCATCGCGACCCTTGCGGTGCCGCAGGCCGGCGACAAGCCGCGCGGCCCGCATGTGCACAAAGACTTCGAGGAATGCATCTATGTCCTGTCCGGACAGGGCACGATGCATGCGGAGAGCGGCGAATATCCGGTGCGGCCGGGCGACACGCTGCTGGTGCCCGCCGGCGAAAAGCACATGACCAAGAATACCGGCACCGAGCCGCTCGTGCTGCTGTGCTTCTTCCCGGTTGCTGATGTGACGGCCGGGACGACGGAATTCCCCAGTTTTTAGCCCGGACGCGAGCCTCAAGCGCTCGGCCGGAATGCCGGTGGAGATCTTCAAATGACTGACGTGCTGTGCCTGCGCCCGCAGGCCGATTTCGCCCGGGTGGATGCGCTGGCGCCGGCGACGCTCTCGGTGAGCTACCACGCACCGGACGCGGCGGAGGTGCCGGCGCTGATGCGCAAGGCGCAGGCGCTGGTGATTCCGGCGGTCGGCCCGAAGCTCGCGCCATCGCTGTTCGAGGGCACCTCGCTCAAGCTGGTGCAGGTCACCGGCGCCGGTCTCGACCGCCTCGACAAGGCGGCGTTGACGAAGGCCGGCATACCGGTCGCCAACGTCCCCGGCGGCAGCAATAGCGCGCTCGCCGAATATACGGTCACCACGGCGTCGATGCTGCTGCGGCGCTTCGGCTGGGCCGACGCCGAGATCAAGCGCGGCAACTATGCCGCGTTCCGCGCCAAGATGGTGGGCGCCAATCTGGCCGGCATCGATGGCCTGCTGGTCGGCGTGGTCGGCCTCGGCGTGATCGGCATGGCGGTGGCCAAGGCCTTCGCCAATGCCGGCTGCCGCATCTGCTATTTCGATCCGGCGCCGGCCGACCCGAAGGCGGCGCAGGCGCTTAGGCGCGCAAGCCATGCCGCTCGACGAGCTGCTGCGCAGCGCCGACGTGGTGACGCTGCACGTGCCGCTATTGCCGGCGACCACCGGCCTGCATCGGCGCCAAAGAGCTCGCCAGCATGAAAAAGGACGCCGTGCTGATCCAGGCCTCGCGCGGCGGCATCGTCGACGAGCAGGCGCTCGCCGATTGCCTGCGCGCAGGCCATCTCGGCGGCGCTGCGGTCGACGTCTATTCGACCGAACCGCCGACGCCCGACAATCCGCTGCTCAAGCTCGATGGCGAAGCCGCGCATCGCCTGCTGCTGACGCCGCATATCGCCGGCGTCACCCGCCAGTCGGCGGCGTTTCTGTTCCGCTCGTCGTGGCAGAACGTCGAGCGCGTGTTGAAACAGGCGCGGCGCCGTTGCACCGCGCCTATTGATGACCGCCGCTTACTTGACGGATATGCCGGCCTTTTTGGCCACGGGGCCCCACCGGTCAAGGTCGCTCTTGAGTTCCTTGCCGAACTCTTCCGGCGAACTCTCGACCAAGTCATAGCCGAGCGTCTTGATCCGCTCCTTCATCTCCGGCGTGGCGATGATGGCGATGATTTCGTCGTGCAATTTCTTCACGATCTTCGGATCGAGGCCGGCAGGTCCGAGCAGACCGGCCCAGTTCGCAACCGCAAATCCAGGGATGCCGGATTCGTTGATGGTCGGCAGATCCGGCAGCAGCGCCGAGCGTTTCAATTCCGCCATGGCGATCGGGCGCAGCTTATCGCCTTTCTGCTTTGCTATGCTGGGCACGCCGGCAAACATCACCTGCACCTGCCCGCTAATCAAATCGAGCACCGCCGGACTCATGCCCTTGTTAGGGACGTGAACCATGTCGATTCCGGCCATGGTCTTGAACATTTCGGCAGCCAGATTCGACGCGCTGCCGACGCCGGGCGAGCTGTAGTTCAGCTTGCCGGGATTGGCCTTGGCGTAAGCGATCAATTCCTTGAGGTTATGCGCCGGCACCGACGGGTTCACCACCAGGGCATAGGGACTGATCGCCACATTGATGATCGGGGTAAAGTCCTTGGTCACGTCGTAAGGCGGCGTCTCACGGACCACCACCGAGAGCGACAGGCTGCTCGGCGTGTACAGCAGCGTATAGCCGTCCGGTGCGGCGGCAATCACAGTCTTGCTGCCGATGACGCCGGCGGCGCCGGGACGGTTCTCGACCACGAAAGGCTGTTTCAGGCGTTCGGCGAGCTTTTGCGCCAGCATCCGCGCCATCACGTCGACGCCGCCACCGGCGGCGACCGGCACGATGACATGCACCGCCCGTTCGGGATATTCCGCGCGCGCCACGGTGGCCGAGCCGAACACGATCGCGGCGATCGCCGGAATGGAAAGTAATGCGTGCCACGGTTTTGTTTTGATCATTTGAATCCTCCTGCCCTAGATGTTCCGAGCCGACGTTGCGGCTGGATCGTAATACGATAATACATACCGGCGGCGGCGTCACCACACAATCGCATTATGCCGGCTAAAGCGCTGCGATTTCGGCGAACAGCGCGTCGGCGATCGCCAGCCCGCTATGCCTCGCCGTCTCACGCAGCTTAATGCGCCGGGCGCCCGGCAGGCGCGCGTCCGGTTGGCTTTCGATTGCGGCGGCGAGCGCGGTGAAATGATCAATGACGCCATCCCCGCCGAAGGCCGCCGGATCGAATGCAATCAGCAATTGCCCGGTGCCGGGCGGCGCGCCTTCGGCGTCGAGGAACGAGGACGCATCGGCAGCGAAGTTGGCGCCGGTCAGCCCGGCCGCCAATAGCTCCACCATCAGCGCCAGCGCGGTGCCCTTGGCGTCGCCAAGCGGCAACATGGTGCCGTCCAACGCGGCTGCCGGATCGGTCGTCGGCCGGCCGGCGGAATCGAGCGCCCAACCGGCGGGAATGGGCTCGCCTTTCTGCTTGGCGGCGAGAATATTGCCGCGCGCTATCTTCGACAGCGACATATCGATCACGATCGGCGCGCGGCCGCGCAACGGGCAGGCAAAGGCGATCGGATTGGTGCCGAATACCGCCTTTGTCCCGCCCCAGGGCGCGATCGCCGCCGGCGTGTTGGCGAACATCAGGCCAACCAGCCCGAGCTCGGCCAGCCGTTCCACCGGGTGACCGGCAGCACCGCAATGATGCGAGCGCCGGATGGCGGCGGCGGCGATGCCGTTCTGCCGCGCGGCCTGCGGCAGCGCGGCAATCGCCAGTTCGATCGCCGGATAGGCAAAGCCATTGCCGGCGTCGATGGCGGCCAAGGCCGGCCTTCGCCATTCAATTGTCGGCTTGGCGAAGCCATCGACTTTGCCGACTTTTGCCTGCGCCGCGTAGGTCGGGACACGCGAAAGGCCGTGGCCTTTCAGGCCGTCCGCTTCCGCCGCGACAAGCGCCCGTGCAACGCTTCGGGCGTTTTCGGGATCGGTGCGGCAGCGCATAAGCGCGGCCGCAGCGCAATCCTTGGCCTGCTCAAGCGTCAATGTCGGCATCGTTGCCTCCGGCGGGACGGGGCGGACTTGATGCCGCTGCCGTCCGCGCCGTGAATGCTACGCGCTCCGATAGAGCTTTGTCAGCACGAACTCGCGGTGGCCCGAGCGCCTCGGCCGCGGTCAGCCGGCCGTTCGCGGTGCGCAGGATCATCTCGATCAGCGCGTCGCCGGCCTCCGGGATCGTCATGTCGCGGCGCAGGATGCCGGACACGTCGACGTCGACATGCTCGGACATGGTGCGCACGGTGCGCGGATTGCCGGTGATCTTGATCACCGGCACGATCGGGTTGCCGATGATGTTGCCCTGGCCGGTCGGGAAGGTGTGCACCACATAGCCGGCCGCCGCCATCAGCGTCACGCATTCCGCCGCGGCCGACGAGGTGTCCATGTAATAGAGGCCCGGCGCCCTTGGCCGGCGCTTCGGCCGGCTCCAGCACGTCGATGTATTTGCAGGTGCGGCCGATCTTCTCGAGATTGCCGAGCGCCTTTTCCTCGATGGTGGTGAGGCCGCCGGCGATGTTGCCCTTGGTCGGCTGCGAGTCGGACAGGTCGTCGGTCTTGTGCGCCTGGATGACCTCGTCCTCATAGGCCTGCCAGGTCTTCATCCACTTCTCGCCGATCTCGGGCGAAATCGCGCGCGCCTTGGCGAGATGTTCGGCGCCGGTGATCTCGGAGGTCTCGCCGAACACGCCGTAGATGCCCTTCGGGATCAGCTTGTCGTACATGTTGCCGACGGTCGGGCAGGAGGCGAGCCCGGTGGTGGTGTCGCTCTCGCCGCATTTGGTCGAGACCCACAGATCGGAAATGTCGCATTCCTCGCGCTGCAGTTCGGACGCCCATTGCACGTATTCCTTGGCGACGCGCGAGGCCGTGGCGATGGTGTCGATGTCGCCATGCAGCTCGATGCCGAAGCCGGTGACCGGCTTGCCGGTCTTCTCGATGCCGTCGACCACGCGCTTGGTCCAGCCTTCCTCGATGCCGATGACGACGACCGCGGCGACATTCGGATTGGCGCCGGTGCCGATGATGGTGCGGAAGAAGAGTTCGAGGTCTTCGCCGAATTGCAGCCGGCCATAGGCGTGCGGCATCGCCAGCGTGCCCTTGATGTTGTTGGCGACCGCCTCGCAGGCGGCGTTGGACAGATCGTCGAGCGGCAGGATGAGCACGTGGTTGCGCACGCCGACGCGGCCGTTCTCGCGCCGCCAGCCCATGAATTTCATGTTCGATTTGCCGTTGCTTTGCGCCATGACTACCACCGCTTGGTCTTGAGATTGTGGACGTGGACATGCTCGCCCTTGGCGATGTCGGCCACCGCCTTGCCGATGTCCTGGCCGTATTTCCAGAACGGTGTCGCCCTTCTTGATGTCGGTCAGCGCGATCTTGTGTCCGATCGGCACGTCCATCTTCGACTTGAGATTGAACGACGAATTGTCTGCGGTCACCACGCACAGCATGTCGGTCCCGGCCTTGAGGCCTTCGACCGCGACCACGCCGACCGTGTCTTTCTTGTCGTGCACCAGCAATTGCGGAATGCTCATGGGACCAACCCTTCCCCGTGTCTTGGCTTGCGTAGGTCTTCTATAAGACATAAAAGATAGGAGTCAACGCGCGATCGCAGGAAGCCGAGGCCCGGCATGGACGGACCGAGGATAAGCCCGAAAATCGCCCGCCCCGCCGCGGACGAAACGCTCGGATTCCGCCCGCTCTACCGGCAGGCCAGGGATGTGCTGGTCAAGCGCATCGTCGACGGCGTGTGGCCAGCCGGGCGATGCGCTGCCGAGCGAATTCGACATCGCCGCCGATCTCGGCGTGTCGCAGGGCACCGTCCGCAAGGCGCTCGATCAGCTCGAGGCCGAAAAATTCGTGGTCCGGCAGCAGGGCAAGGGCACTTTCGTCGCCCGCCACGACGATGCCCGCATCCTGTTCCAGTTCTTCAAGCTGATGCCCGATTCCGGCAAAGTCGAATTTCCCGAAAGCCGGATTATCGGCGTCAAGGCGGAAACCGCCGATGCGCGGACCGCCGCCGCGCTCAGCCTGCGCAGCGGCGCGCGCGTGGTGGAAATCGAGCGCCTGCGCTCGGTCGCGGGCCAGGTCTGCATCTTCGAGCGGATTCTATTGCCGCGCGCGCTGTTTCCCGGCATCGAGAAGCGCGAGCTGCCGAACAATCTCTACGAACTGTATCGTTCGGATTTCGGCGTCACCATCGTGCGCGCCTCGGAGAAGCTGAAGGCGGTCGCCGCCACGCGGCGCGAGGCCAAGCATCTGGAACTGGAGCCGGGCGCGCCGCTGTTGTCGATCGACCGCACCGCATTCGCCAGCGACGGCCGGCCGGTGGAATGGCGGCTATGGCTGTGCCGGACCGACGCGCATCACTATCTGTCCGACTTGCGGTGACCGCAGCGCCGCTTGCGTCACGCGACCTTGACGTATTCGAACTCGCCCGGCTTGTTGTCGATGCCGACCTTGGGCGGCGCAATCCAGCTTGCGAACTTGCCCGGCTCGACCACCGGCCGCATCAGCCCGGCGATGAAATCGCCGTCGGCGCTTGACGGCAGCCACTCACCCTTGCGGCTTTCCCACGTCGCCTGGTCGAGCAGTTCGCCGGCCGGGCTTGCGAATGTGTTGCGGAATTCGCCGATGTGACGGTGGAACGCGACGTGCGGCAATTTCAGCGCGAATTTGACGCCGGTCGCCTCGATCAGCTTGTTCCAGCGCGCCACGCCCTTGCTGCAGTCATTGGTGTAGTCGTCGCGCAGCCGCATGTTGAGCGCGGTCAAGGCCGGCTCCTCGGAGAGCTTGATCTCGCCGTTGACCATTTTCAGCACCGGATAGATGTCGTTTTCAAGCTGGTGGTCGTCCTGCAGCCGGGTTTCCTGGAAGCGGCCCTTGAGCCCTGAGTTGAACGCGTTGGCAGCGTTGGTCGAGACTTCCGAACCGAACAAATCGAGCGCCAGCGAATAATGCAGGTTGAGCTTTTTCTGGATGGTCGGCAGGTCGATGACGCCGAGCTTGCGGATTCTCTCGATGTCGTTGGGATCGTCGATGCCGGCCTGCACCATGGCCTGGCAGGTGCGTTGCACGGTGCGGCCAATGCCGGTTTCGCCGACGAACATGTGATGCGCTTCCTCCGTCAGCATGAAACGGCAGGTGCGCGACAGCGGATCGAAGCCGGACTGCGCCTGGGCTTCGAGTTGCATCTTGCCGTCGCGGTCGACGAAAAACGTGAACATGAAGAACGACAGCCAATCCGGCGTCGCTTCGTTGAAGGCCCCGAGCATGCGCGGCGTATCGGCGTCGCCGGAGCGGCGTTGCAGCAGGCCGTCCGCCTCGTCGCGGCCGTCGGCGCCGAAATATTTGTGCAGCAGGTAGACCATCGCCCACAGATGGCGGCCCTCCTCGACGTTGACCTGGAACAGGTTGCGCATGTCGTAGAGCGACGGCGCGGTCTTGCCGAGATGGCGCTGCTGCTCGACCGAAGCCGGCTCGGTGTCGCCCTGGATCACGATCAGCCGGCGCAGCATGGCGCGATATTCGCCCGGCACTTCCTGCCAGGCCGGCTCGCCTTTGTGGGCGCCGAACGGAATGGTGCGGCCTTCCGCCGCCGGCGCCAGCAGGATGCCCCAGCGATATTCCGGCATGCGGATATAATCGAACACCGCCCAGCCTTTCGGTTCGACGCTGACCGCGGTGCGCAGATAGACCAGCTTCTCCTGGAAACCTTCCGGCCCCATGTCCTTCCACCAGTCGATATAGCCGGGGTGCCATTTCTCCAGCGCGCGCTTGACGCGCTCGTCGTTGCCAAGGCCGACATTGTTCGGGATCAGCCCGTTGTAGTCGATTTGCTGCAGGGTCATGGCTAAATCCTTTCCTTGTCGAAAGTCGCTTTGACGCCGCTGCCGTAGAGCTTGAGCGCGCCGTGCTCGCCGACCGAATTCGGCCGCTGGAAGATCCAGTTCTGCCACGCGGTCAGCCGGCCGAAAATCTTGGTTTCCATCGTTTCCGGCCCGGCGAAGCGCAGATTGGCCTCCATGCCGGTGAGCGCGTCGGGCGATTGACTGGCGCGCTCCTCGATCATCACCCGCAATTCGTCGTCCCAATCGAAGTCTTCATAGGCGAAGGTGACGAGACCGAGCTCAGCCGCGGCCTCGCCCTCAATGGCTTCGCCGATTTTCTTGTTGGCGCGTTCGATCGATTCCGGTTCGCCGAGAAAACGGCTTTGCAGCCGGGTCAGTCCGTTGCCCATCGGATAATGGCCGAAATTGGCCTGGCCGAGCGTGATTGCGGCGGGCGGACGGTTGTCGCCGTCGCGGGTTCCGATCAGCATCAGCGCGCGGTCGGCGGCAAACACCAGCTCGGCCAGCGTACCGGCAAAGCAAGAGCCCGGCTCGATCAGAGCGAAGAAGGTCTTGGGCGTCACGTCGATGCGTTTGAACACGCGCTTGAGGTAGTGGTGGATTTCCCGCATCAGCCAATCGCCATCGGCCTTGGCCAAGAAAATCGTCGTGGTCGAGCACGGCCTGTGCCGCACCTTCGGTCCGCAGCAGCACCACGTTGATCGCCGGCTCGTTGGTGCGCAAGTGCAGTATGGCGTCTTCCAGCTCGCGCGCCACCGCGAGCGGCCAGAAGCCGGCGCCGAGCGCGTGCGCGGCCTCGACCGACGCCGGCGCCGGTTGCGACGGCGCGCGCACGGTGACGGTCGCGACCGAACGATCGCGGTCGATTTCGACCTCGACGTGGGAATAGGACACGCGGCCGTCGGCGATGTTGCGGGAAAGCGGCGTCAGCTTGATGCCGGCGGCGGCTACGGGACGATCCGAACGCTTGGCAAGCTCTTGCGCCCGCGCCTTGACCGCATCGTCCCATTTCGACGGCGACACCGTCTCATCGACCAGACGCCATTCGACCGCCTTGGCGCCGCGCAAGCCCTCCTCGGTCGAACAGAAGAAATCGGCGCGGTCGCGCCGCACCTTGCGCTTGTCGGTGACGCGCGTCAGCCCGCCGGTGCCGGGCAGCACGGCGAGCAACGGCGTTTCCGGCAGCGACACGGTCGAACGCCGGTCGTCGACCAGCATGATGTGGTCGGTGGCAAGCGCCAGTTCGTAGCCGCCGCCGGCGCAGCTTCCTTTGACCGCGCACATGTAAATCTGGCGGGAGTTTTCGCTGGCGTCTTCGATGGCAAGCCGCGTCTCGTTGGTGAACTTGCAGAAGTTCACCTTGTGGCCATGGGTCGCCTTGCCGAGCATGCGGATATTGGCGCCGGCGCAGAACACATTGTCCTTGCCGGACTTGATGACGACCACGCGGACGCTCGGATATTCGAAGCGCAGCCGCTGCACCGCGTCGTTGAGTTCGATATCGACGGCGAGGTCGTAGGAATTGAGCTTGAGCTCGTAGTCGCCGGACAGCCCGCCGGCCGGATCGACGTCCATGATGAGGTGGAGCGATGTCACCATCCCGCACGATGCGCCAATGCCGATACCGCGTGGGATCGGTCTGAAAATCGATTGTCTGCATGGCCTGCCTTGGCAAGGCACGGGAACATCCCGCCCCTCTCCCTGATATGCATTGTTTTTCCTATTCATAGCACCGCCAACCAACTGCAACCAGACGGAAGCACCGCCCACGACCGGCAACGCGCCGATGGGACCGGGATGGCAAAGCCGGGGCTTCACGGGTTCGCGGTTCTAAGACATGTTGTGGTCCAAACACCGCGGGGGAGGAACGCTTGAAACTGGTGCTATTCCAGGCCACGCAAAATGCCGAAATACAACCCGGCATTCTCACCGATGCCGGCGTCGTCGATATCTCGGCTATCGTCAAAAAAAGCTATACGCCCCAGCTGACAATGCAGGGGCTGATCGACGATTTCGATCGGTTGCGCCCCGCTTTGGAAAAATTGGCCGGTGACGGCGCCGCAATGCCGCTCGATCGGGTGCGGCTGCATCCGCCGCTGCCGCGGCCCGGCAAGATGCTCAATTGCATCGCCAATTATTGGGAGCATGCCCAGCGTCAAGCCCGCCCGCTCAACATGTTCATGAAAAATCCCGACGCGGTGGTCGGACCCGGCGGCACCATCGTGCTGCCCGAGTTCACCGTGCCGTGGATCTTCATGCACGAGGCCGAACTCGCGCTGGTGATCAAGGGACCGGCCAAGATGGTGAAGGCGAAAGACTGGAAAAGCGCGGTGTTCGGCTATACCGCGATGATCGACGTCTCGGCGCGCGAGAAAGGTCGCAGGACTTGGCCGGCGGACCCGCTCACCAGCTGGCTCGGCAAGTCGTTCGACACCTTCGCGCCGATCGGACCCTGTATCGCCACCGCCGATGAAATCGCGGACCCCAACGATCTGGTCGTGCGATTTTGGAACGACGGCCAGCTCCGCCACAACTACAATACCGACGACATGGAGCATCGGGTTCCGGAGTTGATCGAGTTCGCGACCACGGTGATGACGATGAATTCCGGCGATCTGATCGCCTGCGGCACCAACCACGAAGGGCTTGGCGCACTGCAGGATGGCGAAACCGTCGAGATCGAAATCCAGCATATCGGCAAGATGAGTCTGAAAGTGTCCGACCCGCTCAAACGCAAGTGGGAACGCGGCGTCTACATGGGCGAGGATTCCACCAACCTCGATGCCGTCAAACGCCACCGGCCGCAGGGCAATCCTGCCTAAGGCGGCGCCTCGAGCCGCAACGCGAAACATGGCCGACCCTTCAGGAGCTGGAAAAATCATGGACACGATGAAAAGCGAAGTGCGCGACGGCATGCAGGTCGATTGGGATGCCGCGATTGCGATGGATGACGGCGTCGTCCTGCGCGCCGATGTGTTTCGCCCGCTCGGCGACGGACAGTATCCGATCATTCTGAGCTACGGCCCTTATGCCAAGGGGCTGTCGTTCCAGGAAGGCTACAAAGGCAATTGGGCAAGGTTGACCAAGGCCGCGCCCGAGGTGCTGCAAGGCTCGAGCAACAAATACCAGAATTGGGAACTGGTCGACCCGGAGAAGTGGGTGCCGGACGGCTATGCGCTGGTGCGAATCGACTCGCGCGGCGCCGGCCGTTCGCCGGGCGAGCTCGACGTATGGTCCGCGCGCGAGGCGCGTGACCTCTATGAATGCGTCGAGTGGGCCGGCACGCAAGCCTGGAGCAACGGCAAAGTCGGCATCAACGGCATTTCATACTACGCGATGAACCAATGGAATGTCGGCGCGCTCAAGCCGCCGCACCTCGCTGCGCTTTGCATTTGGGAAGGCTCGTCCGATTATTACCGCGAGCTGTGCCGGCATGGCGGCATCCTCTGCGATTTTCTCAACAGCTGGCATCCGCGCCAGGTCGGCAGCGTGCAGCATGGCGTCGGAACGCGCGGCGCGAAGAGCATCGTGACCGGAGAGCCGGTCGCCGGCCCCCCGACGTTGTCGAAAGAGGAACTCGCCAAGATTTGCGCCGACACGCCCGGCGAGGCCAAGCGGCGCGAACTGGCTGATGAATATTATGCGGCGCGCACCGCCGATGTCGCCCAAATCGAAGCGCCGTTGCTGTCGGCCGGCAATTGGGGCGGCATGGGATTGCACACGCGCGGCAATTTCGAAGGCTGGGCGGGCGCCGGCTCCAAGCAGAAATGGCTGGAAGTGCACGGCGACACGCATTTCACGCATTTCTACAGCAACTACGGCGAAGGCCTGCAAAAGCGGTTCTTCGGCCACTTTCTGAAAGGCGAGAACACCGGCTGGGACAAGCAGCCGCCGGTGTCGCTCAACATCCGCCATCCCGGCGAGAAATTCGTATTGCGCGCCGAGAACGAGTGGCCGTTGGCACGCACCGAGTGGACAAAATATTTTCTTCAGCCGCGGGGGCTGGGACTAGCAACCGATGCGCCCAAGACCGAGACAGCGCTGAGCTACGAGACCGACGGCAACGGCCTGACCTTCTCAACACCGCCGATGACAAAGAGCCTTGAGATTACAGGTCCGGTCGCGGTCAAGCTCTGGTTGTCTTCGGAATCGGCCGACGCCGATCTGTTCCTGGCTCTGCGCTTATTCGATCCCGCCGGCAAGGAGGTCACCTTCGTCGGCTCCAACGATCCGCGCGTGCCCGTCGGTCTCGGCTGGTTGCGGGCGTCGCATCGCAAGCTCGACCCGAAGCGATCGAAGCCGTACCGGCCCTGGCACACGCACGACGAATTGTGGCCGCTCAAGCCCGGCGAGCCGGTCGAGTTGGACATCGAAATCTGGCCGACCTCGATCGTGGTGCCGCCCGGCTATCGGCTCGCGCTGACGGTGCGCGGCAAGGACTATGAGGTCGACGGCAGCGATATTGCGCTGCCCAACGCGCCCTATCCGATGAAGGGCGTCGGCCCGTTCCTGCATATCGATGCCGACGACCGCAAGGCCGCGGTTTCCGCCGGCCGCAATACGCTGCATTTCGCCGCCGGCCGCCAACCTTACCTCTTGTTGCCGATCATCCCCGAGGCGTAAGCTCTCCCAAAAGATAATAAATGGGAGGAGTTTATGATGAAGCGCATCGTTGCTTTTGCTGTGGCCGTTGTCGGCCTTGTCGTGTTCGCAGCGCCGGTTCCGGCGCAGCAATATCCCAGCCGCACCGTCACCATTATCGTGCCCTACCCGGCCGGCGGGCCGACCGACGAGACCGCGCGCGTCGTCGCTAATTCCCTTTCGAAAATTCTCAAGCAGAATTTCATCGTCGAAAATGTCACCGGCGGCGGCACCATTATCGCGACCAATCGCCTCGCCAAGGCAACGCCGGACGGCTACACGCTGATGCTGCATAACCTGCAGATTTCCGCCAACGCCACGCTCTATAAGAATCTTCCGTTCGACACGGAAAAAGACATGGCGCCGATCATGCTGGTGAACAAGAACCCGCTGGTGCTGGTCGGCCGCAAGACGCTTGCACCCAACACGCTGCCGGAACTCATCGCATTGATGAAGAAAGAGCGGATGAAGGCGGCACTGCCTGGATACGGCGCCACCGGCCATCTCGCCACCACGTTATTCGCCCAGGAAGCCAAGGTTGAAGTCGACCAGATTCCCTATCGCGGCGCGGCGCCGGCCATGACGGACCTTCTCGGCGGCCATGTCGACTTGTTCTTCGCGACGCCGCAGTCGATCGTGCCGCAGGTCAAAGCCGGGCAATTGAAGGCCTACGGCATCACCTCGATCGAAAAGTCGGAACAGCTTCCGACCACCGACAGCTTCGTGAAGGTGCTCGGGCCGAGTTTCGAGATTCTCTATTGGCAGGCGATGTTCGCGCCGGCCGGAACGCCGGAAGCCGTCATCAAGACGCTCAACACCGCGTTGCAGCAGGTGGTTTCCGATCCCGCCATCGTCAAGCAGTGGGCGGCCGAGGGTGTAACGGCTTTTCCAAAGGATCGGCGCAGCCCGGCGGCCGCGAAGGCGATGCTCCATAGCGAGATCGCGCGCTGGGGCAAGGTGATCCGCGACCACGATATCCACGTCAATCAGTGAACGGGGTCAGCTACTGCAGCGCTAAGGCCTATCGCGTAAGGTCTTTTTCGCCGAAGCCGGCGAAGCGGCGCCCCGCAGAAACACATTTGCGCCCAGGCGCACGGCGCGCTCGATCGCCTCGTCCGATATAGCGGGCGCCGTCGAGGTCAATAGCGCGAGCTGGAAATGGCCGGTCAGCATGTCGAGAAACAAGGCGGCAAGCTGATCGGGATCGCCGGGACCGATGGCGCCATTCTTCTGTTGCCGTCGAATCCAGTTTGCGGCGATCGAATAGGCGGAACTCGGTCCGAGCCGGAAAAACATCTGGGCCACCGCCGGGAATTTCTTTCCCATCGAAACCATCAGGCGGTGCAGTTCGAGGATTTTCGGATCCAAAATCGTGCCGAGAAAATTCGTCCCGATCCTGACCAATTGCTCTTCGAGCGGCTGCGACGCGCTGACGCCGGCCTCCAGATCGCGATCCACGGCGGCGCAATAATTCTCGATCACGGTGCCGAACAGACCGGCCTTGCCGCCAAAGCGCGCGTAAAGCGTGCGCTTGGAACCGCCGATCTCGGCGACAATGTCGTCGATGCTGACCTGCTCGTAGCCGCGTTCGAGGAACAGGCGCGCGGCCCGCTGCACAATGTCCTGCTTGCGGGTTTCGGTGAGACGGCCGCCGCGCCGCGGCTTTGGCGGCTGCTGGTGCGACGTTTCGCGCATCGCGGTTGGCGCCGGGCCCTCGATCGCCGCTTCAGACATTGATGGCTTCCCCGTGCGGGCTCAAGGCGAAGCTGCGGTCCGACAGGTCCAAGGAAATCGACAGCCGGCCTTCCATCATCCGCCACACGAAATACTCGGCGTCACGCAGCCCGGCGCGGTTGAACGGCTCATCGGCCCAGATTTCTTCGGCCTCCGCGATGCTGGCCACGCGCAGCACCGTCAGCCCGAACTGTCCGAACCTGCCGTCACGCCCGGTCAGCGGACCCGACAGGAACAACAGGCCGCGCTTTTCCAGCGCCACCATGAACTCGATATGCGACGGCAGCAGCGGCGCCGGATCGAAGTCCGGCCCGGGACGCGACAGCACCGCGACGACGTCGGCATTGAGCATCGCGCCGAGACGCTGCTGCAAAGATTGGCGTTCCACGTCGTTCATTCCAAACCGAATTAGCGGTTGCGTTCGTAATAGTAAACGGTAACGTACAGTACACAAGAACCAACGGGTAGCTAAAGCCCAGGTTGATGAGGGAGGAATGACCGTCGCCCAATCCGAAATCGGGATGGTCGGTATCGGCCGCATGGGCCTGCCGATCGCCAGACATTTCATTGCGGCCGGCCGCAAGGTCGTCGGCTATCGCCGCAGCGACGGCGAGGCCTTCGCCGCGGCCGGCGGCATGCGCCTTCGCTCGCCGGCCGAAGTGTTCGCGCGCGCGCCGGTCATTATCACTTGCCTGCCCGACGCCGACGCGCTGCGCCAGGTCATCGCCGGCGACGACGGGTTTCTCTCAAGCGGCGCGCGCGGCCGCATCGTCATCGACGTCAGCACCACCGACCTGACGACGCGCAACGACTTGCGGGCCCGCCTGAAAGCCGCCGGATCGACGCTGATCGATTGTCCCATATCCGGGATTCCGCCGGTGCTCGAGCGGCGCAAGGCGGTGTTTTTCGCATCCTGCGACCGCGCCGAATTCGATTCCGTCGCGCCGCTGCTGAAGATCCTTTCCGACGAAGTTCACTATGTCGGCTCGTTCGGCGCCGGCACGAAGATGAAATATTTCGCAAATTTTCTGCTCGCCATCCACGTCTCGGCCACGGCCGAAGTCTTGGCGGCGGCGGCGGCAGCGGGCCTCGACCCGATGCAAACGGTCGAACTGCTCGGCAAAGGCGCCGGCGGATCGTTCCAACTCACGTCGCGCGGGCCGTTGATGGCGCAGAAGCTGTTTGGCTCGGCGCATGCCGATCTCGGCGGCCTGGCCGGCGACCTCGCCTTGATCGCGCCGTTCGCATCCTCGCTCGGCCTCGAAAGCCACTTGCTGGCATCGGCCAAGGCGTTGATCGACAAATCCGAGGCGCTTGGCTTTGCGCATTGCGATCCCGCCGCGCTGATCGAGGTCGTGCAGCAATCGATGCATGGCGGCGCGAAGACGCAAGCCCTCCAGCATGCCGGAAATGACTGACCACGCGACGGGACAACGATAGGGAAGACGATGGCTGCGAAAGTAATCAAACTCGGGTTTCTCGGGCTCAACGCAATCAAGTCCGATGCGATGAAGCATCATTATCAAGATGTGCTCGGCCTGCCGGTGACGTCCGATACCGGCAAAGACACTTATTTCGCCTGCGGCAGCGAGGGCTATGCCCTAAGCCTGCACCGCTCCGACCGCGGCGGCTTTCGGCATGTCGGTTTCCAGATCGAAGGCACCGGGCCGCTCGACGACGCACTCGCCGAACTCAAGAGCGCCGGCATCGGCGCGACCTTGAAGACCGATGCTTTCGCCGGCATCGCGCATTGCATCGAAATTGCCGATCCGGACGGATACGCGGTTTACCTTTACCGGGAGGCTGCGCCGGCCAAGACGCCCTACAGCGGCGCCGGCGTCAGTCCCGACAAGATCGGACATGTCGCGCTGCGCGTCGGCGACGCCAAGAAAACCACGCAATATTACACCGACGTGCTCGGATTCCGCTGGTCCGACTGGCTCGAAGACTTCTTCGTCTTCCTGCGCTGCAATTGCGACCACCATTCGATGAATTTTCTGACGTCCAAATCGCGCGGCATGTTTCATGTCGCCTTCGAGATGCGCGACATGTCGCGGCTGGCGCGCGGCTGCGACATCCTGGGAATGAACAATGTGCCGCTGGTTTGGGGTCCGGGCCGGCACGGCATGGGACACAATCTGTTCGCCTATCACCTCGACCCCGAAAAGAACGTCGTCGAGATCATCGCCGAGCTCGATCGCATGGCGGATGAGCGACTCGGCTATTACGATCCACGTCCCTATCACCACGACAATCCGCAACGTCCCAAAGTGTGGCAGCGCGAACCGGGCGCCGCCAACATGTGGGGCATCATGCCGCCGCCGGATTTTGAGTCCTAACAGCGAAAATCCATCCGAAAATGGAAAACAGGGAGGAATGCACCATGAGAAGCCGAAAGACCTTACAAATCGCCTTCGCCGCCTGCATCGCGCTGCCGGTATTCGTGTCGTCGTCGGTCGCTTTCGCCGCCGACAAGGTGACCGTCGGCATCATTCCGATCACCGACTGCGCGCCGATCGTATTGGGCAAAGCCAAGGGCTTTTTCCAAAAGCAGAACCTCGACCTCACAATCGAATTCGCGCAAGGCGGCGCGGAACTGGTCAACCCGGTCATCAGCGGCCAGCGTGAATTCGGCTTCAGCAACGTGATCTCGCTGCTGGTGGCGCAAACCCGCGGCATCGACATGGTGGCGGTCGCCGCCGGCGCGTCGTCGACCGGCGAAAAGGGCCGCGACTTCGGCGCCATCGTCGCGCGCGGCGACAGCCCACTGAAGACCGCCAAAGACCTCGAAGGCAAGACGGTCGCCGTCAACAACCTCAAGAACATCGGCGATCTTTCGGTCAACGCCGCGATGCGCGCGGCCGGCGGCGACCCGTCCAAAGTCAAATATGTCGAGCTGCCGTTCCCGGCGATGCCGCCGGCGCTCGCCGACAAGCGTATCGACGCCGCCTGGGTGGTCGAGCCGTTCCTCACCATCACCAAGGAGCATGGCGCCAAGGTCATCGCCTGGAACCTGGTCGATACCACGCCGAACATGATGATCGCGGTCTATTTCACGTCGCGCAAATACGCCACCGAACACGCCGATATCGTCAAGCGGTTCACGACGGCGATGAATGAATCGCTGGCTTATTCCGACGCCCATCCCGATGAAGTGCGCGCGGCGGTGCCGACCTTCACGCGCGTTTCGAAAGAACTCATCGGCAAATTGACCTTGCCGCGCTGGCCGACCGCGATGAACGTCAAATCGACGGAAACGCTGGCGGACCTTGTCGCAAAGAGAAGGGCTGACGGAGAAGAAGGCCGACGTCGCCAAGTTCTTCAAGCTGCCGTAACGCATGAGCACTTCGGCAGTGACCGAATCGGCCTCGCCCGGCCGGTCCACGATCGTCACCTGGGTTCAGGGGCTTTGCGGACTGACCGGACTGGCCATCATCATCGAGGCGGTGCCGCGCAGCGGCATCGTCTCGGCGACCTATTTTCCGCCGTTCAGCATGATCATGGCCGCGTTGTTCGAGGAAATGCACTTGGCGTCATTCTGGATCGCGCTCGGTCATACGCTTGAGAGCTGGGCCATCGGGCTGGCGATCGCGGCCATCGCCGGCGCCGCCATCGGCATCCTGATCGGCAGTTCGTTCCTGCTGCGCGAGGCGACGCGATTCGACCATCGAATTCCTGCGCCCGATTCCCTCGGTCGCGCTGATCCCGCTGGCGACGCTGTTGTTCGGCACGACGCTGAAGGCGAACCTGGTTCTGGTGGTCTATGCATCGTTCTGGCAGGTGCTGATCCAGGTGCTCTACGGCGTCCAGGACGTCGATCCGGTCGCCATCGACACCGCGCGGTCCTATCGCATGAGCCGGTGGGCGCAGATCAGATACGTGCTGTGGCCGACCACCTTGCCCTACCTGATGACCGGCATCCGCCTTGCCGCGGCGGTAGCGCTCATTCTCACCATAACCGCCGAGCTGATCATCGGCACGCCGGGCCTCGGCAAGGAATTGTTCAACGCCCAGAACAGCGCGGCCTACACGATCATGTATGTCTACGTCGTCGTCACCGGCATCATCGGCGTCGTCGTCAATCTGGCGGCACGCGCGGTCGAGCGCGCGATCATGTCGTGGCACCCGTCGATCCGTGCGGTGATGCCATGAAGACGATTCGCGCCATCACCGTCGTCCGGCACGCGCTGCTGGTGCTGGGCCTGCCGGCGCTGCTGATACTGGCGTGGTGGGTGTTCAGTTCCGGCAGCGCCAATATCTTTTTCCCGCCGCTCTCCGTCATCCTGCGCGCCTTCGCCAAGATCTGGTTTTCCGCCAAGATCGTCGACGACGTCATTCCGAGCCTGGTGCGGCTGTCGATCGGCTATCTTGCCGCCGTGCTGATCGGGCTGGCGCTCGGGATTCCGGATCGGCTCGTCGCGAACGATCCGCAACTTCTTCGAACCGGCGCTCGAGTTCCTGCGCGCGATCCCGCCGCCGGTGCTGGTGCCGATCTTCATGCTGTTTGCCGGCATCGGCGACCTGATGAAGATCCTGGTCGATCATCTCCGGCTGCGTCTGGCCGGTCCTGCTCAACACCGTCGAGGGCGTCCGCGGGCTCGACGAAGTGCTTGGGCAATGTCGTGCGCTCGTACCGCATCTCGTCGGTCGGGCGGCTGTGGCATTTCGTGCTGCCGGGCGCCAGCCCGCAGATCTTCGCCGGCATGCGCCAGGCGCTGTCGATCGGCATCATTCTCATGGTGATCAGCGAAATGTTTGCGGCCAGCAACGGACTTGGCTTTACTCTGATCCAGTTTCAGCGCGGCTTTGCAATTCCGGAAATGTGGTCGGGCATCGTTCTTTTGGGCCTGATCGGCTTCGGCATCGCGCTCATTTTCCGCATCGCCGAAGCAGGATGTCCTGGGTTGGTATTTCGGGCTTGCGCCGCGCCGAACGAGAGAGTGCGTAATGAGCAACCCGACAAGACAGCCAGGCGATGGTCGACATCGTGGCTTTGAGAAAAGTCTATGGCGACCGCACCCGCAGCGTCGAGGCGATCCGCGACGTGACCTTCGCCGTCCCGGCGCGGCAATTGGTGTGCATTCTCGGACCGTCCGGCGCCGGCAAGACCACATTGCTCAAATGCATCGCCGGCCTGCTGCCGCCGACCAGCGGCCGCGTGGTGCTGGAAGGCCAGACCGTGACCGAACCGCCAAAAGCCATGGCGGTGGTGTTTCAGGAATACGGCCGCAGCCTGTTCCCCTGGATGTCGGTGCGCGACAATGTCGAACTGCCGCTCAAGCAAAAGGGTGTGCCGGCGGCACGCCGCGACAAGCTTGTCACCGACGCGCTGGCCGCGGTCGACCTCGCCGATGTGCATGGCGCGTTTCCCTGGCAGCTCTCGGGCGGCATGCAGCAACGCGTCGCCATCGCGCGGGCGGTGGCCTACGAGCCGCATGTGCTGCTGATGGACGAGCCGTTCGCCGCCGTCGACGCGCAGACCCGCGGCGATCTCGAGGATCTGATCCGCGCCTTGTGGCGCCGTTTGGGCGTCACGATCCTGTTCGTCACCCACGATATCGACGAGGCGGTCTATCTCGGCCAGCGGGTGGTCGTGCTGTCGTCGTCGCCGACCGTGGTGATGGAAGACATCGCGATCGATCTGCCCGACGAGCGTTCGCAGATGGAAACGCGCTCCTTGGCGCGCTTCGGCGAACTGCGCAAACATCTCTACTCGCAAGTTCAGCAAGCCAAGCTGGGCATACGTCCGCCTGGGAAATAAGGATCGCATCGTGAGCGAAAATCGTCAGAGCTATCGTCTTGCCACCTATGACAACGGCCGCGGCCCGCGCGCCGGCATTATTGTTGGCGACGCCATTATCGATGTCGCCGATGCGCTCGGGCGTCAGGATTTTCGCAGCGTGCTGTCGCTGCTGCGGGACTGGCCGCAGGCCGAGCCGCAGCTTGCCAAGCTGGCCGCGGCACCGTCCGCGACCCCGGTCGTCGCCTTGTCGAGCGCCAAACTGCTGGCGCCAGTTCTCTATCCCGGCGCGATCTATTGCGCCGGCGCCAACTATACCGACCACGTGCTGGAAATGGCCAAGGCGCAGAATATTCCGCCCGAACCGGACCCGCATGACGTCGGCTTGACGGCCTGGCATTTCATCAAGGTGCCTAGCTGCGTCGCCGGTCCGGGCGAACCGGTCGTGCTGCCGCGGCGGTCGAGCAAGGTCGACTGGGAAGCCGAACTCGGCGTGGTCATCGGCAAGACGGCGAAGGATGTGCCGGTCGCCGAGGCGCTGCGCTACGTCGCCGGCTACACCGTCTGCAACGATCTGTCGGCGCGCGATTTCACCAAGCGCGACCAGGTGCCGGATGCCTCGCCTTTCAAATTCGACTGGGTCGGGCACAAATGCTTCGACGGCTCATGCCCGACCGGTCCGTGGATCGTGCCGGCCGCCGCGATCGGCGATCCGCAAAAACTTGCGATCGAGCTGCGCGTCAACGGCGTGGTGAAGCAGCAGTCCAACACCAGCGCGATGATCTTCACCGTCGCCGAGCAGGTTGCGCACTTGTCCGCAAAAGTCACGCTGCGTCCGGGCGACTTGATCCTGACCGGCACGCCGGCCGGCTGCGGCATGCCGCGCGGCGAATTTCTCAAAGCCGGCGACGAAGTACGCGTCGCCATCGAGGGCATCGGCGAGCTGGTCAACCGGATGGCCTAGCCGCCGGACCCGCCGCCCGGACGCGCGCCGCGATACCAGTCGAGAAACTGCTCGCGGGTCCACATCAAGACGCCCTCTTGCTCCAGCGGCGCAAAAACGGCTCCACCGGCGCCGTCGAAATGCCGAAGATCTGCTCCGACAGCTGTACCCGGCGCGGCGCCATCACCAAAATTCATGCCACCCACCGGACAAGGAATTGGACGAAATGCAGTATGCTCCGCACAGTCGACTTTCGACCGTTCGTACAGAGCGGTCGATTTGCGTGCGGTGTCCATTCGCCGCTCATAGAAAAGACGGATTGGGTTGAGGAAATCATGGGATTGACAATGCGTGGTTTTGTGAATGGTTTGGCGGCTATGCTGACGGCATCCGTCATTGCCGTTTCTGCCGACGTATTCCGCATGTTCGGTATCTCTCTTTATACCGAACAGTACCTCGCCGGACTGCTGGCGTTGGCAATACCCCTTGTCTTCCTGCATGTCCCGGCATCGGGCGACCGCGCCGGCCGCACCGGACCCGTGCCCTGGTACGATCTAGCCACGGCCGCGCTCGGATTTTTGTGCTCGGTCTATATGTTCGTTCGGTTCCCCGACCTGTCCCAGCAAGTATCGGAACAACCCTGGAACGGCCTGATCGTTGCCGGCATCCTGGTCGTCATATTTCTCGAAGGCTTGCGCCGCACGACCGGGCTAGTGCTGGCGATCGTCACCGCAAGCTTCTTCATATTGGCGCTGATCGGCGGGCTGCTGCCCGGCGACATGGCCGCCAAGTCGATCCCATTCTCGCGGCTGACCTATTACGTGGTCTGGGACTCTTCCGCATTGTTCGGTGCTCCACTCAAGATCGTGTCGACCGTGGTGGTGATCTATACCTTCTTCGGCGCGGCGTTGTTCAAATCGGGCGGCTCCGTCTTCTTCACCGACTTCGCCATGGCCTTGATGGGCCGCTATCGTGGTGGTCCGGCCAAGATCGCTATCCTCGGCTCCTCGCTATTCGGCACCATTTCCGGCAGCACCGTGTCCAACGTACTGACCGTCGGTGTGGTCACCATCCCGCTGATGAAGCGCGCGGGCTACCGGCCGGTTTTCGCCGCCGCGATCGAGGCCTGCGCCTCCACCGGCGGCCAATTGATGCCGCCGGTGATGGGCATTGCCGCCTTCGTCATGGCCGAGTTCCTCCAGGTACCTTATTCCGATGTCGCCGTCGCCGCGGTGATTCCGGCCGTGCTCTATTATCTCGCCCTATTCATCCAGGTCGATCTTGAGGCAGGGCGCAGCAACATCGCGCCGATGGACCCGTCGCAGCTGCCCAAACTCTCGCATGTGCTCAAGGCCGGCTGGCAGTTCCCGATCCCGTTCGTAGTCCTCATCTACGCCTTGTTCTGGGGCGGCGACGAAGCCGAGATGGCCGGTCTGCTGGCAACCGCCGCGGTCCTGGTGATGGCGGTCATATTTCCGTTTAGCGGCAAGCGCATTGGCCTCAATGACGTCTATGAAATGCTGCGCGATACCGGACTGACGGTCATCGGCCTGTTCATGATCGGCGCTTCGGCCGGCATCATCGTCGGCACGCTCAACTATTCCGGCGTCGGCTTCTCGCTCACGCTGTCGCTGCTGCATCTCGGCGGCGGCACGCTGATCGGACTCTTGGTGCTTTCCGCCATCGTATCCATCATTCTCGGCATGGGCATGCCGACCGTCGGCGTCTACATCCTGTTGGCCACGCTGGTCGCGCCCGCTCTGGTGCAAATGAAGATCGCGCCGATGGCCGCTCACATGTTCATCATGTATTACGGCTGCCTGTCGATGATTACGCCGCCGGTGGCGATCGGCGCTTTCGCCGCCGCCAACCTTGCCGGCTCCGATCCCATGCGCACTGGTTACGTGGCCATGGGCTTCGGCTGGACGGCCTTCGTCATCCCGTTCCTGTTCGTGTTTTCCGGCACGCTGCTGATGCAGGGTTCGGCGTTCGCGATCCTGCTCGATTTCGTCACCGCCGTGGCAGGCGTTGTGGTTCATCTCGGCGGCGATAATGGCGTATTCAGTGCGCCATTTGCGGATTGCCGATCGCGCCATCTATCTCGTCACCGGCGCCTTCCTGATGCTGCCAGCGGGCATGTTCAACAATGCGTGGTGGTTCAACATTGCCGGCGCCCTCATGGCGGTGTCGTTGTTCGCCTGGGAAGGCATGCGGAGACCTGCGCCTCCCACGGCCGTAGCGCGCGTGAAGGAATAATACCGGCCGCGGCATCCTCCACCTTGGACCGGCCTGCTGCCCACTTTCCAGGATGCCGCGGTTAGCGGTTATCGCGACTAACTTTGCCTTACCCCTTGGGCGCGATGCCGATCTCTTTGTAGTACTTCAATGCGCCTGGATGAAACGGCACGTCCTTCACCACGGCAGCCATGTTGTCCGGATTGAACAGTGCGAAGGGCTTGAAGATATCGACCAGCAGAGCCTTGTTATCATGCAACGCCTTGGTCACCTGGTAGACCGTTTCTTCCGGCACATCCTTGTTGGTGAAGACGCACATGTCGTTGGCGATCGCGGGCGTTGGCACGTCGATGCCTTCGATGCCAGGCGCCGGTTTAATAACGATCACGTAGGAGTTCGGCAGCGTATCCACCATCCGCTTAACGGCCTCGGGCGACGTATCGAGCGGCAGCATGCGCAAGCCACCGAGCGTGACGGCCGCCTGCTTGATCACCGCGGAGCCGACCGCGAAGAACAGGGCGTCGACCTTGCCGGCGATGAAGTCGTCGGCGGCGCGCCGGACATTCGGCGTCAACACCTTGGCAACATCGCCATAGGTAAGGCCGCCATTCGCCAGCTCCGCCTCGATGAGGCGGCCGATCGTCTTCTGGGTATTGAAGCCGGCGGACAGGCGCTTGCCCTTGAGGTCGGCCAGCGTCTTGATGTCGGAATCCGCCCGCACAAACATCCCCACGCGATAGGGCAGCATCGTGGCCACCTGGCGAACTTTTGGCTTCGGCCCATTCCCGGTATAGTAGGCAGTCCCGGTGGCGAAGAATGTGGTGTCGAACGAATTGCCCAGCCCGAAGTCTGCATTGCCGGCTTCGACGGGATCGAGACCCGCCTGACCTTGCGCCTGGATGGTCGCATGCAGTTTGGTCTTGTCACTGATGACCTTGGCCATCGCAGTGCCCGCCGAGTTGGTATAGGACCCCGCTGGCGTCGTAGCGATGCTCACGACCTGCGCACTGGCCGCACTCACCATGAGCGAACCTGCGAGGCAAAGCACCGCGGTTGTGATTGTCTTCATCTTGTTCCTCCCTTTTTTAAACCGAATGAACGCCTGTCGTCATAAGGCAGCAGCTTTCTCAGATCGACATTCCCAACATCCGAGCGGCGTTGAGACCAAGAATGGCGTCCTGATCATTTTTCGAAAGGTTTTTGGCGCTTCGCACGAACTCGACCGGATGCATCTCGGCAAACGGATAGTCAGTGGCCAGCAGCAACTGGCTCGATGGCACCTTCGTCGCCAGGTAATCAAGCATGCCCGGGTCGAACAGAACCGTGTCATAGAAGAATCGCGGCAGATAGCTTGAGAAGTCGCCCTTGAGCGACTTTCCGCCGCGACCCAAGCGATAATCATTGTCGACGCGGCCGGTGTAGAACGGCAAGAACCCGCCGCCGTGAGCGATGACAATTTTCAGCTTTGGGAACGCATCCATTATGCCTTCGTAGACCAGCGAGGCCTGGGCGAGCGCTTCCTCCAGCGGCTGACCTATGGTGATCACCATGCGATGCTTGCGCAGCCGCGGATCGGCACTGCCGGCGGGATGGATGAAGATGGTGGCGCCGAGCTGTTCGGCCGCGGCCCAGAACGAACGCAGGCGCGCATCTCCAAGTTCAATCCCGTTGATGTTCGAGGAAATGATGATGCCGCGCAATTTGAGGTCGCGCATGCAACGCGTGAGTTCCCGCACCGCGATATCGGGATCTTGCATGGGGACCGAACCCAGTCCGAGCAGCCGGTCGGGATGCTTGGCCACAGTCTCGGCGATGTGGTCGTTGCCGAGACGTTCGAATTTCAGAGCTTCCTCGGGTTCGGCGAAATAGGTGCATTGCTGCAGAATACTGGGGCTCACCACCTGCATATCGACGCCCATTTCATCCATGTCTTTGAGCCGACGATTCATATCCATCATCGGCGTCAGGAACATTTCGGGGATGCCCTGGGGGTGTCCGCCCTCGCCTTTTTCCACGACACCTTGCGCAAACATCGAATGCTGATAGGCAAAATCCAACACCTCCCGCACGACGATATGGGCGTGAATGTCGATCACGACCGGCTTGCGCGCCGGTCCTTTCGCATTTGTCGTCGAACCTTCGTTTGGCGCATTCGTCACTTGGGTGCTCCCTTGCACTTATTAGTTCACACGTCGCCGCAAGCGTTGCCGTTTTTGCTCGCCGCACCGCGTATCGGCCTGCATATCCCCGTTGGGGAAGACGCCCGGCTGAAATGCGGTCAGTTCAAACTCTTCAAGGCATATTCGCCGTCCGGCAGTCGTTTCACTTTTCCCGTCGCGGATAGCTCACCAAGCGCCAACGCGAGCTCACGACCGTCGCGGCTTCCCGTCTCTCGCATGAGATCGGCAAAGCACTGAGGCCCGCGCGCAAGGACCTCATGCAGACTGGCGTTGCGCGCACTTTCGATGACAGGCACGGCTGTCCGCCGTTGCTTGATGTTGGCCGGCCATCCCGTCGGCGCCGTGAGGTCAATCCCCATTTTTGCCGCCGTTCCATCGGCGGCCGCGGTTGGATCCTCATAAAAGCCCGGTAAGCCGGACGCTATCAACAGGTCGCGGTCGGCACGAAAGCGGGTTGACATCGCCCAATGGATCTCCTGGTCGTCGAATATATCCACGTCATCGTCGGTAACGACGACATGTTTGAACCCGGGCAGCTTGATCAGGCACTGGATAACTTCCTTGGCTCGGGTGTGATCGGCGCGTTTCAACGCGATCCGGATCGACTGGAACAAGGTCGAACCCGGTGGCGCATAGACAGCGACCGGCTCGATGCCGGCGCCACGCAGATTTCGCGACGCGGCCAACTCGCAGGCAAGCGAGGTTACCTGGTTGGTTTCCATGCCCGCCGAGCGGTGACCGCCATGCACGATGGTCTGGTGTAGCGCGTCCGAGCGCATGGCAATCGCCGTGACATGGAACACGGGGTCGCTATGCATCGGTCCGTAATAGCCCCAGAACTCGCCATAAGGCCCGTCCTTCTCGGAATAGCCCTCGGCGCCGAGATAGCCTTCCAGGATGATTTCGGCGTCCGCCGGTACGAGAATATCGTTGGTTAGCCCCTTCACGAAGGGCGCCGGGCTGCCGCGAAGCGCTGCGAGGAAAGCGAACTCGTCCCCCGGACCTTTCAATACGCCGGCCATGAAATCCACCGGATGCGAGCCGATCGCGAAGCTAACCGGAAGCGGTTCACCGCGCTCCACGGCCGCCAGATACATGCCGCGCAGATCGGAAATATTGGTCAGGTTTGTGGTGCAGGTCGTCCGGCTGCGCAGCATCAGACGGCGGCAGCCGACATTGCGTTTGCCGGTCGCCGGATCGGCGCTGAAATCGATGGCGGACGAGATGTAGGGACCGCCATCTAATTCGTGCTGCAGATAGAACGGCAATCGCGCCAAATCGACTGAATCTCCGGTGAGCACCACCGCGTGGACCGGCGCGTCCGAGGAAGGCACCTCCACTACAGGTTGCGGCGTCGCGAGGCGTTTCGCAACGGTGCGTGTAAGGCTTCGCTCGTCGGCCTCGAATGCCATCGCGAGCCGGCGGCGGCTGCCCGAGGCGCCAGCCACCATTTCCAGCTTGTCCGGACCGACGTTTTGAAACCAGGTTGCCTGCGAGGTCGATTCGACGTCCCGTGCGAGGTCCGCCAGATCGACGGGCCGTTCGATCCGCAACACCTCACCTTCCGCGGCGAGCCGCTCCACAAAGCGGCGCAGCCGAAATTTGTCGTAGTCGATGGATGCCACGGTCTACCCGGTCAATTCGCCCAATTTCCCAACATAAGCATCGGCTTGGGCGGCGCGGTTGTCCAATTCCCGCTTCATTCATCTCCATCACTATTGGGCATGGGGGTCGCGGCAGCCGGCCAACTTCCAGCGAGGAATGTGATAATGCGGCGATCTGTCGCCAATTCAGGCTGCGGCTTACGGCGGACAACTTCCAAACGGCACTTTTTGTATCCGCCCAGCAATGCCTGCGCCGCTTCAATGTGGCCCGTTTCACCCTCGGCAATTCGGTCTATCCACAACATTGGCAATGGCTTTAGGAATGGCATCCAGCAAGAGCCGCACGAAGCCCATAGATAATAGGTTAGCTCAAGAACTTCCCGTCCTTGTGCAGTTCCTTCCTCACCCCATAAATCAAATCTTGAGCGAAGATCATATACGGCCGAACGCGCGCAATGCGGGAATCGGCGGCAGCATGCCGATGGAGCCGTCGCGGATGAGACTATGGCCGGGTCCGTGCGCTGGTTGGTCCGGGGCCGGCGCCCATCAGCCGCGAACAGGCTGGATCAATGTCCGTCCCGTGAGGAGTCTAATCTCCGGCCTTCGGCTTAGGAAACCGCCATGCCTTTGTTGATTTGATCAGTGGCACCTTCCACACTAAATTGAGCGGCTTGCCCGCGCGCATTGCACGCGATCTGCCGATGCGACACGCGATTGAATGCGAGATCAACGGCGTGCTCACACGTATTGCGGACATCTGCGCCGCGAATGCCTCGCGGTTGGAACGGGAACAGGGCTAAAATGTCCTATTCACCCCTAAAACCGGACGCTCGGTTGGTGCCGCGCGGCATGTCCGCTTTGTGCCACAAGCAGACAGAGGCGGCAGCACGGCATAGCTAACTTTCCGCAATCCGATAGCCAATCCCCGGCTCGGTCAGAATGACGCACGGGTCGTCGGGATGCTCCTCGACCTTCTGCCGCAACTGCCCGATATAGACGCGCAGATATTGGGTGTCCTCGGTATGGGCTGGACCCCAGACCGCGGTGAGGATTTGCTTGTGGGTGACTACGCGGCCGGCGTGCTTGGCGAGAAACGAAAGCAGCTCGAATTCCTTCGGCGTCAGCTTGAGCTCGGCGCCGGCGCGCGTCGCGCGGTGGCGGACGGAATCGACTTCGAGCCCGCCGACCTTCAGCAGAGGGATTTCGGCCTTGCGCTGCATGCGATGGCGCAACGCGGTGCGCATCCGCGCCAGCAGTTCGCCGACATTGAACGGCTTGTTGACGTAGTCGTCGGCGCCGAGATCGAGCGCCTCGATCTTTTCGGTTTCGCGCTCGCGCGCCGACAACACGATGATCGGCACGTCGGACCATTCGCGCGCGCGCCGGATGACGTCCTTGCCGTCGCCGTCGGGCAGGCCGAGATCGAGCAGAACGATTTCGGGAGAATCGGCGGCGATGCGTTTGGTCGCCTCGGCGACGCTGCCGGCACTGGTCATCTCATAGCCGTTGGCTTCAAGCGCCGGCTTTAGAAAGCGCAGGATCGCCGCCTCGTCGTCGACGACCAGAACTTGCGTCTTCGCGCTCATGCCGGCACTTCCTGGCGCGGAAAAGTCAACACGACGCGGGTGCCGCGGCCGTCCGCGTGCGGAGCTCTCGGCCGTGATCGAACCACCATGCGCTTCCATGATGCCCTTGGCGATGGCCAGACCAAGACCAGTGCCCTGCCCGCCGTCGGCCTGGGTCTCGCCACCCTTGATGAATTTATCGAACACATGCGGCAGCGCTTGCGCCGGGATACCGGGACCGTCATCGGTCACGCGCAGAGCGACCGCACGTTCGGCGTGATGCTGCGCGTCCACCACGACGTGGGTCGATGACGGCGTGTGCACGATGGCATTGTCTATCACATTGCCGATGGCCTGCTCGGCCAGCGTTGCGTCGGCGCGCACCAAAGGCAGATCGGCGGGCAACTTGACTTCGATGCGGTGGCGCGCGCCGCGCCGCCGGGCCGCATTGGCCACGCGGTCGACGATCTCGCGCAGATCGATCCAGTCGCGCCGCAGTTCCAAAGCTCCAGCATCGATCCGGGTGATGGCAAGCAGATTGCGCACCATCTCGTCGAGGCTCTCGGCTCTCTTGTTTGATCTGCCCGAGCAGGTCCTTTTTCGCCGCCGCATCGAGCTTGTCGCCATAGTCGATCAGGCTGGTTGCCGAGCCGAGAATCGACGACAGCGGCGTGCGGAAATCATGCGAGATCGAGGCCAGCAGCGTATTGCGCACCCGCTCGGTTTCGGTCGCGGTCCTGGCGCTCACCATTTCGCGCGCGAGCGAGGCGCGCTCCAGCGCAGCGGCGGCTTGTTCGGATAGCGTGTCGAGCAGCGCGCGTGCTTCCGAATCGAGCGGAGCCATGCCCTCCGGCTTGGCGACGCCGATGACGCCGAGCGTCTTGTCGCCGATCCGCAGCGGCACGAAATACCAGGGAATGATCGGCAATGTTCCGGTATCGGCGCCCGCCGGCTCGCCATGGCTGAAGGCCCAGCGCGCCGCCGTCATCGGCGCGGCATCGAGCGCATCTTCCGGCGGCCAGGCGGCGGTCAATTCAAGATCGTCGCCATGCGCCAGAAGCACGACGACGGCGCGGCCGAGACTGGCGTGGATTTCGCTGGCGGCGCCTTCGGCGACGCCGTCGAGCGTCGCTAGCCCCGACAGCCGCCGCGTGAATTCATAGAGCCGGCGCATGGCCCGCACGCGGCCGGCCGAAATTTTGGCCTGCTCGCGCCCACGTCCGGCAATCGCCGATGTGACGACCGCCACCACCAGAAAAATCACCAGCGCCAGCAATTCGTACGGTTCGGCGACGGTGAAAGTGTAGATCGGCTCGATGAAGAAGAAATTGTATGTCGCAAAGGAAAGAATGGAGGCATAGATCGCCGGCCAGATGCCGAAACTCACGGCGGTGAACAGCACCGCCATGAGAAATACCATCGACAGGTTCGGAATCGGCGTGAGCCTAGTCAGCAGCTCACCGACGCCAAGCGCCGCGGCCACTGCCGAGGTCGCATAAAGAAATGGCAACGGCTCCAACGCGATACCTTTCCAACGCGCAAACCGCACGCGCGGCAGCGGCTCCATTTCTCGTGTCACGAGGTGAATGGCGATATCCTGCGTCCGCCGCACCAACTCGTGCGGCAGCGACCGGCGCAACAAGTTCGCTGAGAAAGCCGCCACGGGAGCGGCCGATCACGATCTGGGTGACATTCTCGAATTTTGAAAAGCGCAGCAGTTCGGCCGGCAGATCGCTGCCGGTCAGTGTTTGCGTCTCGGCGCCGAGGCTCACCGCCAGCTTCATGGCCTCGTCCAGCCGCTGGCGCGCCGTATCGTTGAGGTTTGTCGCCCGGCCGCTCCACCGTGACGGCAATCCACGGCGCATCCATCAGATCGGCAAGGCGCTTGGCGGTGCGAATCACGACCGGCGAAATCGGATCCGGCCCGATGCAGGCAAGAATGCGCTCGCCGGCCGCCCACGGTCCCTCGATCGCCTGCGCCTGCATGCGCGAGACCAGATCGACGTCGATGCGCTCGGCGGCGCGGCGCAGCGCCAGTTCGCGCAGCGCCGTCAGGTTCTGCGGCTTGAAGAAATGCTCGACGGCGCGGGCGGCGGTGTCCTGGACATAGACCTTGCCTTCCGCCAGCCGCTTGAGCAGCTCGTCGGGCGGGAAATCGACCAGTACGATCTCGTCGGCCTTGTCGAACACCGTGTCGGGCACGGTTTCGCGCACGCGGACCTTGGTGATCTTCTGGACGACATCGTTGAGGCTTTCGAGATGCTGGATGTTGAGCGTGGTCCAGACATCGATGCCGGCCGCCAGCAATTCGTCGATGTCCTGCCAGCGCTTGGGATGGCGGCTGCCCGGCACGTTGGTGTGGGCGTATTCGTCGACCAGCAGCAGGCCCGGCCGCCGCGCCAGCGCGGCGTCCAGGTCGAACTCCTTCATGATCTGATTGTGGTAGACGATCGGCTTGCGCGGCAGAACCTCGAAGCCTTCGATCAGCTCCTCGGTCTCGCGGCGACCGTGGGTCTCGACCAGGCCGGCTACGACGTCGCGCCCGCCCGATTTCTCGGTGCGGCCGGAGGTCAGCATGGCGTAGGTCTTGCCGACGCCGGGCGCGGCGCCGAGAAAAATCTTCAGATGCCCGCGGCCCTCTTTCTTGGCGAGGGCCAGCAGGGCGTCGGGGGAAGCTCGTTGCGCTAGGTCGCCGGCCATTCGGCCGGCATTTTACGACTTAAGCCCGTCGAGCGCGAGGTTAAGCTTGAGCACATTGACCCGCGGCTCGCCCAGCAGGCCGAGGGTGCGGCCTTCGACCTGGGCCTCGACCAGGGCACGAACTTGCGCCTCCGGCAGGCCGCGCGCCTTGGCGACCCGCGGCACCTGGAACAGCGCCGCCGCCGGCGAAATGTCCGGGTCGAGGCCGCTGCCCGACGTGGTGACCAGATCGACCGGGACCGCGGCGGACGGATTTTCCTTTTTCAGAGTGTCGACATCGCCCTTGATCCGGTCGGCCAGCGCCTTGCTGGTCGGGCCGAGATTCGAGCCCATCGAGTTCGCGGCGTTGTAGGGCGCGTCGACGGTCTTGGTGGCGTCCTTCGGGTCGGGCGCGTTGGTCGCCGACGGCCGGCCGTGGAAATATTTGTCGTCGGCGAAGGCCTGGCCGATCAGCGCCGAGCCGATCACCTTGCCGTCCTTCTCGATCAGGCTGCCTTGCGCCTGGTGCGGGAAGATGACGCCGGCGATGCCGGTCATGGCCAGCGGATAGGCCAAGCCGGTGATCAGCGTCAGCAGCGACGAGAATGACGATGGCCGGACGGATTTCTTTCAGCATGACACGTTCTCCTCAAACCAGATGCAGGCGGTGACCGACGAGGTCGATCGCCTTGATGCCGATGAACGGCAGCACGATGCCGCCGAGCCCGTAGATCAGCAGGTTGCGCTGCAGCAGCGCGCCGGCGCCGATCGGGCGATAGTCGACGCCCTTCAGCGCCAGCGGAATGAGCGCGATGATGATCAGCGCGTTGAAGATGATCGCCGACAGGATCGCGCTTTGCGGCGTGGCCAGCTGCATGATGTTGAGCACGGCCAGTTGCGGATAGAAGGCGACGAAGATCGCCGGGATGATGGCGAAATACTTCGCCACGTCGTTGGCGATCGAGAACGTCGTGAGCGCGCCGCGCGTCATCAGCAGCTGCTTGCCGATCTCGACCACCTCGATCAGCTTGGTCGGGTCGGAATCGAGATCGACCATGTTGCCGGCTTCGCGCGCGGCCTGGGTGCCGGTCTGCATGGCGACGCCGACGTCGGCTTGCGCCAGCGCCGGCGCGTCGTTGGTGCCGTCGCCGCACATGGCGATCAGCCGGCCCTGCGCCTGCTCGTTGCGGATGTAGCGCAGCTTGTCCTCGGGCGTCGCCTCGGCGATGAAATCGTCGACGCCGGCTTCCGACGCGATCGACGCCGCCGTCACCGGATTGTCGCCGGTGATCATCACCGTCTTGATGCCCATGCGGCGCAGCGCGGCGAAGCGCTCCTTCACGTCCGGCTTCACCACGTCCTTGAGATGGATGACGCCGAGGATGCGGCTGCCCTCGACCAGCCCGAGCGGCGTGCCGCCGGAGCGCGCGATCTTGTCGACCGCGGCGCGGAACGCCGGCGGCTCGGCAACGTCGCGGCCGGCCTGCTCGCGCGCGAATTTGAGCACGGAATCGATCGCGCCCTTGCGCAGCTTGCGGTCGCCGATATCGACGCCGGACAGCCGCGTCATGGCCGAGAATTCGATGAACTTGGCGCCGGCCGGCGCCACCTGGCGCTTCACATTATATTTCTCCTGCATCAGCGTGATGATGGAGCGGCCTTCCGCGGTCTCGTCGGCGTCGCTGGCGAGCAGCGCGGCTTCCGCGGCCTCGCGCTCGGTCACGCCGGGCACCGGGATGATTTCGGTCGCCAGGCGGTTGCCGAAGGTGATGGTGCCGGTCTTGTCGAGCAGCAAGCGTGTCGACGTCGCCGGCGGCTTCGACCGCGCGGCCGGACATCGCCAGCACGTTGAAGCGCACCAGCCGGTCCATGCCGGCAATGCCGATGGCCGACAGCAGCGCGCCGATGGTGGTCGGGATCAGCGTCACGAACAGCGCCACCAGGATCACGACCGAGATCGTGCCGCCGGCATAGGCGGCATAGCTCGGAATGGTCGCGGTCGCGAACACGAAGATGATGGTCAGGCCGACCAGCAGGATATTCAGCGCGATCTCGTTCGGCGTCTTCTGCCGCTCGGCGCCTTCGACCAGCTTGATCATGCGGTCGAGGAACGACGTGCCGGGCGACGACGTGATGCGGACGACGATGCGGTCGGACAGGACGGTGGTGCCGCCGGTGACGGCCGAACGGTCGCCGCCGGATTCGCGGATCACCGGCGCGGACTCGCCGGTGATGGCCGCCTCGTTGACCGAGGCGATGCCCTCGATCACGTCGCCGTCGCCGGGAATGATGTCGCCCGGCTCGCACACCACCAGATCGCCGGCCTGCAGGTCTTCCGCCGAAACGCCTTCGTAGACCTCGTAGTTGTCCGGCATCAGGATGCGCTTGGCGCGCGTCTCGGTGCGGGTCTTGCGCAGCGTGTCGGCCTGCGCCTTGCCGCGGCCTTCCGCCACCGCTTCGGCGAAATTGGCGAACAGCACGGTGAACCACAGCCAGACGACGATCTGGAAGGTGAATCCAACATCGGCGTGATGCTCGACCAGGTCGCGAACGAACAGCACGGTGATCAGCACCGTGACGATCTCGAGCACGAAGATCACCGGGTTCTTGATCAGCGTCGCCGGGTTGAGCTTGACGAAGCTCTGGCCGATCGCCGGCAGCACGATCTTCGGATCGAAGAGCGTGGAGACCGGCATCCGCTTGCGCAGTTTGGACGTATCCATTGCCGTAACTCCGAATTGAATCCTGTTCAGAACACCGTGCCCGCCAGCATCGCGAGATGCTCGACGATGGGTCCGAGCGCGAGCGCGGGGAAGAAGGTGAGGCCGCCGACGATCAGGATGACGCCGACGATGAGGCCGACGAACAGCCCGCCGGTGGTCGGGAACGTGCCGGTCGAGGCGGCGACGCTCTTCTTCTCGGCGAGCGAGCCGGCAATCGCCATGGCCGGGATGATCATCAAGAAGCGGCCGACGAACATCGCGACGGCGCCGGTGAGGTTGTAGAAGAGGTGTTGCCGGTGAGGCCCGCGAAGGCCGAGCCGTTGTTGCCGGTCTGCGAGCTGTAGGCATAGAGCACTTCGCTGAAGCCGTGCGGGCCGGCATTGGCCATCGACGCGACCGCCGGCGGATAGACCACCGCGACCGCGGTCCAGCCGAGGATCATCAGCGGCAGGATCAGGATGGCGAGCATCGCCATCTTGACCTCCTTGGCCTCGATCTTCTTGCCGACATATTCCGGCGTGCGGCCGACCATCAGACCGGCGACGAAGATCGTCAGGATGACGAACAGCAGCATGCCGTAGAGGCCGGCGCCGACGCCGCCGATGACGATCTCGCCGAGCTGGATGTTGATCAGCGGGATCATGCCGCCGAGCGCGGTGAACGAGTCGTGCATGGCGTTGACGGCGCCGCAGGAGGCCGCGGTGGTGATCACCGCGAACAGCGCCGAGGCGACGATGCCGAAGCGGACTTCCTTGCCTTCCATGTTGCCGCCGGTGAGGCCCAGCGCATTGAGCGTGGCGGTGCCATTGGCTTCGGCCCAGTAGCAGACCGCGACGCCGGCGATGAACAGCACGCCCATGACGGCGAGAATCGCCCAGCCCTGGCGCTGGTTGCCGACCATGCGGCCGAACACATTGGTGAGCGCCGCGCCGAGCACGAAGATCGACAGCATCTGGACGAAGTTCGACAGCGCGGTCGGGTTCTCGAACGGATGCGCGGCATTGGCGTTGAAGAAGCCGCCGCCATTGGTGCCGAGCATCTTGATCGCGACCTGCGAGGCGACCGGGCCGACCGCGATGGTCTGCTTGGCGCCTTCCAGCGTGGTGGCGTCGACATAGGCGCCGAGCGTCTGCGGCATGCCCTGCCAGACCAGGAACAGCGCGTAGACGATGCAGATCGGCAGCAGGATGTAGAGCGTGCAGCGGGTGATATCGACCCAGAAGTTGCCGACGGTCTTGGCCGAGGCGCGCGCGAAGCCGCGGATGAGCGCCACCGCCAGCACGATGCCGGTCGCCGCCGACAGGAAGTTCTGGTGCGTCAGGCCGAGCATCTGCGTGAGGTACGACATCGTGCCTTCGCCGCCGTAGTTCTGCCAGTTGGTATTGGTGATGAAGCTGATGGCGGTATTGAACGCCAGATCGGGCGCCACGTTGGATTGCTCGGCCGGATTGAACGGCAGCGCCGCCTGCAAACGCATCAGCGCATAAAGGACGAAGAAGCCGCCGACATGGAACAGCAGCATGGCGACCGTGTAGGTCAGCCAATGCTGTTCGCGCTTCTCATCGACGCCGCCGGCCCAATAGAGCGCGCGCCTCGACCGGGCGCAGCACCGGCGACAGGAATGTGCGCTCGCCGTTGAAGACGCGCGTCATGTAGCCGCCGACGACCGGCGTCAGCGCGACGATGATCGCGCAATAGAGAATGATTTGAATCCAACCGATGAGGTCATGCATGCGCTCCTAAAAGCGTTCGGGCCGCAGCAGCGCGTAGGTGAGGTAGAACAGCAGCCCCGCGGTCACGAGGGCGGCGAGCGAATAATCGAGGGTCATGACGCTATCCCTTCAAAGCCGGTCGCAGGCATAGGCGTAGCCGATCGACAGCGCGAACAAGCCAAGACCCATTGCCAGCAAGATGAGATCGAACATGGTCGCTCCCTTTCAAAATGTGGATCGGAGCGAGCTTGCAAATAGGCGCCGATTCATAAGGAAGCGATGCGGAATTGTCATTGCGGCACATCAAGAAGAAATAAAGATCGTGCCGAGCAGCCCGGCGCGTGCGCGCATCAATCGCTCTTTATGACGCGTTTATAGGAAGGCATTGATTTCCCAATCGAATTCCTATGCGGCGGGGCACACATTGCGCGTCACGGAGGCAAGCGACTTCCGCAAGAACAATAAAGCGAGACCTCGATGACCGACCTTCTGCTCGAGAACATCAAGCTCATCGTGCTCTTCACTGCTGATCGCCACCGTCATTGGCCTGTCACACTTTGGCAGCGCTACGCCGTCGCGTCCGAAAGCACGCCGCAAATACGGCAAGCCCGCGCCGGCCGGCCACTAAGAGGAGCGGACAATGTCGCTCACCCTGCATAGCACTCGGAAAAACTGGGCATCTGCCGCCTCCGGCCGGCCGCGCCGTTCGGGCGTCAATCGCGCCGGCGATTTTCCGCTTTGTACGCAAGGCGCTTGTGAAAAGCGTGAGGCCGCTTGTGCGAGCCTCGGAGATCTTCGCCGAAGCGCGGATGCACCGGGCCATGATCGAGGCGGAGCTGTATCGCAATCGATATAGGCTCGCGTCCAAGAACGACGACGACCTGCCGATTGTCGGGTCGGCGCCGGCGCCGGCGGAGCAACCCGCGCCATCAATATCCCCCCGCGTGGCGTGGCGGCGCGCCGCCGGCGCTGCCGTCGCAATGGCGAAGCGCGCTTACCCGGCCATTATCGTCCTCTCGTTCCTCGCCACCGCGCTTGCCGCGACCTTCGCGCTCCGGCTGGCGATCTGGCTGCCGCTCTATTGGCAATAAGCGGTTCACTCTGTCGTCACTCTTCACCAAGGAGACGTGTCATGAAAATAACGGAACCTCCCTCGTCGCAGTCCTGCTCTGATCCTTCTTGTTTTCGCATCGGCAAGAACAGCCGCGGTCAGTGGGTCGTCCAGGACGAAAAATGCACCCGCGGCGGACTTTTTGTCGACCGCACCCAAGCGCTTAAGTTCGCAATGTTTGAAAACGGCGACCGGCCACAAGCGGTCGTGATGGTGCCCGGCGTTCTCGAACTCGACTTCAGCCGCAAAGCGGCTTGATGCACTCCCGCGATGTTGTGTGAGGAGCCAGCGATGCCTGCCATCGGTCGCCACATTTCGAGACTTTCCGGTTACGCCCCGGCATTGCCGACGCCGTTCGGCAAAGACGGCAGTATCGACACCACCGCCTTCGAAGATTTCTGCTATCGCCAGATCCAGGAAGGCGCCACCGCGCTCGTGGTCTGCGGCACGACCGGCGAAGCACCTACGCTGAGCCCGGCCGAGCACACAACGCTGATCCAAATCGCCGTCGGCGTTGCACGCGGCCAAGTGCCGGTAATTGCCGGCGCCGGCTCCAACTCCACCAGCCATGCCATCGAATTGACCAAAGAAGCGGAAGTGGCCGGCGCCGACGGCATTCTGTCGGTCGTGCCCTACTACAACAAACCCACGCAAGCCGGCCTGTACGAGCATTTCCATGCCATCGCTCAATCGACCGGATTGCCGATCATCCTTTACGATGTGCCGTCGCGAACGGCCTGCGGCTTGGCCGACGAAACGGTCGCGCGCCTGGCGGCACTGCCGCGAATTATTGGCATCAAGGACGCTACCGGCGATGTGACCCGGCCGCTGCGACTGCGATCCCTCGTCGGTCCGGATTTCAGGCTGCTAACGGGCGACGACGCCACGGCGCTAGCCTTTATTTCTCAAGGCGGTCACGGCTGCATTTCGGTAACGTCCAATATCGCGCCCGGCCTGTGCCGAAATATGTTTCTGGCGTGCCGGGAGGGCCAAACAACAACGGCGCAGCGCTGGGCGGTAACGATTGCAAAATTGACCGCTGCTTTGTTCCGGGAGACGAGCCCCTCTCCGCTCAAATACGCGCTGAGCCTGCTCGGCCTCATGTCGCCCAAGGTTCGGCTGCCGCTGGTTGAAGTGTCCGACACGACCAAGGCCGAAGTCGCCGCTGCCGTCGCAGAACTGTGCGAAAATTTTGCCGACTATACGATCGGCAAACCGGCGAACGGCGTGCGGCACGCTATCGCCGGCTAACGTCGGGCATCCATCCGGTCTTTACGACGCGCTTATGGGCAGGCGTCGATTTCCCAATCGAATACCTACGCGGCGGTGCACACATAGGCGTTGCGGAAAGAACTACGTTTCCGCAACAAGAATAAGGAGAGACTTCCATGACTGCCCTTGTGCTCGAAAATCTCGCCGCACTGCCGCTTCAGGCGCGGAGCCTGCGGATGCTGTTGACGAGGCTGGCGCGATCCATCGACGCGCTGGTCAGCGCGCGGGCCGCGCGCGAGGTCCCCGAATGGCGGATGCGTGAGGTGAGGAGCGAGATCAGCCGACTACAAGCTGCGACTTTCACCAAAAAAATTCGGCGAAAGAGGCGCGACAAACGCTAAGTGGCCTGATGTCCGCTTTCGGTCAAAAGCAGACTGGTGCAGGTTGTGCTGCGGTCGCCAAAAGATACCTGAGATGGGAACTGGCTACCGACTAAACTGGCGGTCCCGAGAGGAGTTCGAACCTCCGACCTTCGGTTTAGGAAACCGCTGCTCTATCCTGCTGAGCTACGGGACCGTCGGCTGCGATCTAGCATAAGGCCGGGGGCTTCGCACGCGTGGGATTATCGCTGTTGACCGCGCGGCCGCAGACCTCCGACAATCCGGCGCATGCAGCGACAATCGAGGCTTTGCATCGTTTCGGCCGTGGCCGTGTTGGCGTTCGTCAGCCACGCTGCCGCCCAAGAAAACTGCAAACTGACCGCGATCGGCAGCGCAAAAGTCGCCGCCGTGCGCGACGGCGGCACGCTGGTGCTCGAAGACGGCCGCGAACTGCGGCTGGCGGGGATCGAAGTGGCCGAAGGCAGCCGGGAGGCCTTGCTGGCCCTGATCGGCGGCCGGCCGCTCCGGCTCGAACTACCGGGCCCCGAGCCGGACCGTTATGGCCGGCTGGTCGGTTTCGCCTTTCCGGGCGAGGCCGGGCAATCCTTGCAGCAGGCCCTGCTGGCGCAAGGACTCGCCAGAGTTTCCGCACGGATCGCCACTAAAGCCTGCGCCCAGGCTCTTTTAACCACTAGAACGGCAAGCGCGGGCCGAGCGCCGCGGTCTTTGGGCCGATCCCAATTTCGCCCCTTTGCAGGCCGAAAATCTGCCTCGATTGCAGGCCGAACGGGGTCATTTCGCGCTGGTCGAGGGCAAGGTCTTGTCGGTACGCGAAAGCGGGGCCACTATATACGTCAACTTTGGGCGGCGCTGGACCCGTGATTTCACCGTCACGATTCTTAAACGCCAGCAGCGCACATTCGCCGCCGCCGGCCTCGAGCCGAAGCGGCTCGAAGGCCGCCATATCCGGGTGCGCGGGTGGATCGAGCAGCGCGGCGGCCCCATCATCGCGGCCGAGACGCCTGAGCAGATCGAATTGATTGACTAGTCGGTAATTCATAGAGCGTGAGCGGCAATGGTTGCGGTACTGACCAAACGATCGGCGAGCAGACTGTGCGGCGTTGCGCTCGCTATGCTGGTCGCTGCCTGCACCAGCACGCCGGACAATCAACAGGTGTCGCTGGCACTGCCCCAGCCCGCCGCGCAGAACGAAAGCCAGACGGCAACGCAGCGCGAGCATCGGCGCATCTTGGCGTCGTACGGCGGCGTCTATGAAAACGAACGGCTGCAATCCGAAATCGAAAGGACCGTCGACCGTCTGGTGGCGGCATCGGAACGGCCGGACCTCCGATACAAGGTGACCATTCTCAACGCGCCGGCGATCAATGCCTTCGCGCTGCCGAACGGTCAGCTCTATATCACGCGCGGGCTGATCGCGCTCGCCAACGACAAGGCCGAGCTGGCTTCGGTGCTGGCGCACGAGATGGGGCATGTGATCGCGCGCCACGCCGCGATCCGCGAGGAACAGGCCAAGCAGGCCGCCATCATCAGCCACGTGGTCAACGACGTGCTGAGCGATCCGCAGACCGGCGCGATGGCGCTCGCCAAGTCGAAGCTGACGCTGGCGAGCTTTTCGCGCGCCCAGGAATTCGAGGCCGACGGCATCGGCGTCGGCATTTCGGCGCGCGCCGGCTTCGATCCGTTCGGCGCCTCGCGCTTTCTCACCGACATGCAGCGCAACGCCGATATCAAGGCGGCCGGCGGCAATACCGATCCGCGCGCGCTCGACTTTCTGTCCAGCCATCCGGCAACGCCGGAGCGCGTGAAGAACGCGCTCGCCAACGCCCGCCAGTTCAGCAGCCCCGGCGCCGGCGAGCGCGACCGCGCCGACTATCTCGCCAGCCTCGACGGCGTGATCTATGGCGAGGACCCGAGCGAGGGCTTTGCCCGCGGCCGGCGCTTCCAGCATCCCAAACTCGGCTTCACGTTCCTGGCGCCGCCGGACTTCTCGCTCGACAATACCTCGCAGGCAGTGCTCGGCCTCAAGAATGGCGGCGGCGAAGCGTTGCGCCTCGACGTGGTGAGCGTGCCGGCGGAGCAGTCGCTGCCCGACTACCTGAAGTCCGGCTGGATGGAGAATGTCGATACCTCGAGCATCGAGGAATTCACCGTCAACGGTTTCCCGGTGGCGACGGCGACGGCAACCGGCGAGCAATGGGCGTTCCGGCTATTCGCGGTGCGTTTCGGCAGCGACGTCTATCGCTTCATCTTCGCGGCCAAGAACAAGACCGCGGCGATCGACCGCTCGTTCCGCGAGTCGGTTTCCACTTTCCGGCGCATGAGCCTGAAGGAAAGCGAACAAGTGCACCCGCTGCGGATCAAGATCGTCACCGCCGGCGCGCACGACACCGTGGAGGCGCTGGCGCGCCGGATGGCGACCGATCACCAGCTTGAGCGGTTCCGCGTCATCAACGGGCTGTCCGCCAACGAGCGGCTCAGGCCGGGCGAGAAGGTCAAGATCGTGGTGGAATGACGGCCGTCATCCTGAGGTGCGAGCGAAGCGAACCTCGGATAACGCTCAGCTCTCGCCCGCCTCGCAGTTGATGGTGAATTCGCGCGGCACTTCCGGACCCCACAGGTAGAACGAATCTTCCGGCTTGTGGTCGGCGGAAGGCCAGCGGTCCTCTTTCGGGATGTAGTCGATATCGCAGGAATATTCCGAGAAGCTGCCCCACGGATCCATGACGTAGTGGAAATAGTTGGAGCCGAGCACGTGCCGGCCGAGGCCCCAGCCCTTGGTGTGGCCCTTGTCGGCCATGCGCATGGCGCCGAGGCCGATGTCGTTGATGCTGGAGACGTCCCAGCTGCAATGATGGAAGCCGGGGGCGGAGGATTTCACCAGCGCCAGCAAATGATGATCGCTGCCGTGGATGCCGTGCATGAAGGCCACCAGGTCCGAGGCCTTGTCGGACAGCCGCAAGCCGAGCGTGCGTTCATAGAACGCAATCGAGGCCAGCACATCGCTGGTGAAGATCAGCACATGCGACAGCCGGCGCGGCCGCACCGGCGGCGCGGCGGCGCGTACGGTGGCGCCGGGCGCACCGGCAGGCGCGGATATCCAGCTGCTGTCCGATTTATGGTCGGGCGACACCTTGGGCGCCACCTTGATTTCCATCAGCACGCCTTCGTGGTTGCGGAACCAGAAGCCGTTGCTCTCGAAACCGGGCGGCGGATCGATCAGCTTGACGCCGGCGCCTTCGATGCGCGCCTTCAGCCGCGCGATGTCCTCGGCGTAGCAGCCGAACGACAGATGATGCAGCGCCTTGGTCTTGCCCTCGACGACCGAGCCCCAGCTATGGTCATGACCGAAGGTCTTGAGCGCCAGCGTATTGCCCTTGCGCACCATGTTGAGGCCGAAATTGGTGTAGAAATCGTCCGCCACGTTGACGTCCGGCACCGACAGCACGAACTGATCGAGCGAATGCACGCCGAGGTCGCCTGACTTTGCTTCAGGCGCGACGTAACCGGCAATGGCGGTCATAGTTTAGTTCCTTGATCGAGGAATGGATGATTGGCGCGCATTCTAGCGCTCTCGGCATTCGGAGCAACCGCACAATACCGCCCACCGTTTTGTGGGCAGGCTTTCTTTCGTCGCGCAATGACAGTCTGTATTTAGCCAACGCTTCGCTGTCCGTTTGTCAGGGCGACGGACGTCCCGCAGTTCCCTTTTTCCGTTTCCCCAAAAAGGGGAATGGAGCGCCGGGAGGCGCCAGGGGGTTTGCGAGACCCCCTTAGCGGAGCTTGCGAGGCCCCGCTGCGCGCCGTGCGAAGGCGCGCGCCCCTGGTTAGGGGGCGGCGCCTCCCGGCGCTCCACCGCTCGATTCTGTGCCGCTCTAGAAGCCGCACCGTCACGAGCCTAAGCGATGTGGAATATAGTCCTGCAGCACGAAACTGTCAAGACTGCCGTCCCCGGCAACCCCACCCTGCGACAGGGCGGCATGGAACGATGCCGGCGCCCGCGATTTAAGAGAGGATGGATACATCCGACACCGAAGGCCTTGGATTCTCTCTGGCGATTTATGTCGCCGCTATTGCGTGCGTATTTGTACTGATCGCGGTGCCGGTCTATTGGGCCAATGGGCCGACCGTATACGACAATCCGCCTTTGGCGCGCAGCGGGCCGCTGATGAATGGACCGATCGTCGGGCGGCAGATTTCGAGCGCCGTTCCGCTCGTCATGCTGAAACGGCAAACAATCGTCGATCCAGCGATTTTGGCAGGCTTAAACGCCAAGGCGGCAAAGACTGCCAAGCCGCGTCATACAACGAAGGTCGCGCCGCGCTCGAGCGGAACTCCGGTCGCGGACCTGCAACCCGACCGGACGCGCCGTTCGTTCTTCCCGTTTTCCTTGTTCTGATGCCAAACAAAAAGCCCGGCATCGCTGCCGGGCTTTTCGCTATTCGTTTGGAACTTGAACTTAGTCGGAATCCTGGGGCTTTCAGGCCGCCTCTTCCTCGGCGGCCGGTTCCGCGTCCGCTTCGTCGGCGGGCTTGGGCCCACGCCTAGGGCCCTTGGCGAGGGCGCCCTCGATCTCCTTGACCGCCTCGGTCTCGGTGACCTTCTGCACCGCCGCGATTTCACGCGACAGCCGGTCGAGAGCGGCTTCGTAGAGCTGCCGCTCGGAATAAGACTGCTCCGGCTGCGAATCCGACCGGAACAGGTCGCGCACCACTTCGGCGATGGCGACGATGTCGCCGGAATTGATCTTGGCTTCGTATTCCTGCGCGCGACGCGACCACATCGTGCGCTTGATGCGGGCACGGCCCTTGAGCGTCTCGAGCGCGCGCTTGACCAGCGGAGCTTCCGCCAGCTTGCGCATGCCGACCGACACGATCTTCGCCGTCGGAACCCGCAGCGTCATCTTGTCCTTGATGAAGTTGATGACGAACAGCTCGAGCTTGGCGCCGGCGATCTCTTGCTCTTCAATAGCCAGAATCTGGCCGACCCCGTGGGCCGGGTAGACGATGAATTCGTTGGTCTTGAAGCCTTGTCGTTGGGTCGTTTTCTTGGCGGTCATTCCGGGCAAAACTCCTTCACCGGCGCCCTTAGGGCTGCCGGCACTTTTGGCGATGGGCGCCTCGTTACGGGCTGACCCGCGCGAGGCATGAGACGTCCGCCGCACTGCGGCAGACTTTTTTGTTCGCCGGCTCATGCCGGTGGAACCTTTCTTAGCTTTTTGACGCGGTTTTTCTGCCACTGCTCACGCGTGGAATTTCACGCCCTCTGACTAGACCCTTGGGACAAGCCGCGAAAAATAAGGCTCCCAAGCGGGGGAGCGGTGTCCGTGGCGGCGTTTTTCATATTCATCGGATAAATCAACATATAGCACATTTTTGACCAAAATCAAAGCCTTATGGTGTCGCAAAACCGCAATTCGGCGACGGCAGGTCTGCAAATTTGGTGAATCGGTTAACGGCTAAGATCGCCCGGACCCGGAAACCACCCGCCGCGGTAGCCTGATCCGGGGAACCGTGAGCCTGGCCCTCGGTTCTACCGGGCCGCTTGCCTAATCGCCCTCGCCGGGCTCTGGCGAGAAGAATTTCTTGAATTTGTCCGGCACGCCTTCCCACTCCTTGGCGTCGGCCGGCGGGTCACGTTTTACCGTGATATTCGGCCAGGTCTTGGCGTATTCGGTGTTGAGTTCCAGCCACTTTTCCAGGCCCGGCTCGGTATCCGGCTTGATCGCATCGACCGGGCATTCAGGCTCGCAGACACCGCAATCGATGCATTCGTCCGGATGGATCACCAGCATGTTCTCGCCTTCGTAGAAGCAGTCCACCGGACACACCTCCACGCAGTCCATGTATTTGCACTTAATGCAGCTTTCATTGACGATATAGGTCATCCGCGGCTCCGGACTAACGCAACGCTCCGCCTATCGTTACGACAAATAGGGCGCGAACTGCAACGCTGACACCCCAAGGTCATGGCGGCGAAGGCTTTGCGCCGGATGGCCTGGTTCCGTTATCTAGTGCCACATCGCAATAGAGCGCGCGGGCGGCGGCGGCCGAGCCGCGCTTTTCGCAAAGCGCCTCGACCCGGACCACCCTGACCGTGCGATCGAGCGCCAGGGTCACGACATCGCCAATGGCGACCTTGTGACCGGGGGCGGTCACCCGCCGGCCGTTGAGCCGGACATGGCCGGCCTCGGTCAGCGCGGCCGCAGCGGTGCGGGTGCGCACCATGCGCGCATGCCAGAGCCATTTGTCGACACGCTGGCGGTCATTTGCCATTGCGCCATCGGGGTTCAGGGCCGATCTTTGCTGTTCTGCTCGAGCTGCTGCTTGAGCGCGGCCAGTTTGGCGAACGGCGAATTGGGATCCGGCGCCTTGTTGCGGTCGGAGCCGCCGCCGTGCGGCTTGGCGTAATACTGCTCGCGTTCGGCGCGCTCCACCTGGTTGCCCTTGTCGCGGCGCGGCCGGTCGCCGCGCGGCGGGCCACCACCTGCCGGACGTTGACCAAAACTTTTGGCTTGGCGCTCCATGCGCTGCTGGCGCTCGTGGCGGTCCTGGCGCTGCTGGCGGTTGGGGCCATCTTTGCGTTCGCCGCGCGGCGCTTCCGCTGTGTGCGGCGGCGACAGCCGGTGTTGCGGCGGCAACGGCTTCGCCTGCGGGCGTTGCGGCTTGCGCCGGCGCCTGCGGCACGCGTTGCGGACGGCGCGGCGCGCGGCGGCCGCTTCTCGGACCGGCCGCCCGGACGCCAGACGTCGATCATCGCCGGCTCGTCGGACTTCTTTTCGGCCGCTTCGGCAGTGGCGGCAGCCGCGTCGGGCGCAACCACGCCATCGGCGGCCATCGGCGGCATTGCCGCGGCGGCCTCGGCAATCGTCGGCGCGTCGGCGGCGGGTGCGGCGTCGGCAATTGCTTCAACTTGCACTTCAACTTGCGGAATGAGGTCGGCGGCCGGCAGCAGGGTGGCCGAGGTTTCCGGTGCCGCTTCTACAGGAAGCTCAGCGGCCGGCGCCTCCGGCGCAGGCGTCTCGGCCGCAGGCGCGACTTCACCCGTGACAGCTTCAACCGTGGCAGCTTCGGCCGGCTTGGCTTCCGGCGGTTTCGGCTTGCGATCCAGGCGATAGCCGAGCGAGCGCAGGATCGAAGCGAAATCCTCGCCCGATGCGCCGGTGAGCGAGGTCATCGCGCCGGTGACCACAAAGCCGCGGCCGTCGAAAGCGCCGTCCGGTTTCGGCGTCTGCACGCCCTCGCGCCAGGACAATGCCGGGCGGATCAGATCGGCCAGCCGCTCCAGAATATCGACGCGCACGGCGCGCTCGCCGCACACGCGATAGCCGGCGGTGCGGTACAGCGGCTTCGGCGTTTCCTTGTCGATCGGGATCGAGGTGCGTCCGCTGCCGGCCAGGTGCAGCAATTCGGTGACGCCCTTGGCGTCCGGCGCTTCGTGCTTGAGCGCCCATAATTGCGTCGCCAGCGCGCGCGGCGCCGGCTTGAGCAGCGCCGGCAGATAGATGTGATAGGCGCCGAAGCGCACGCCGTATTTGCGCAAGGTCGCGCGCGACGGCTGGTCGAGGCCCTTGACCTCTTCCGATACTTTCTGCCGCTCCAGAACGCCGAGCGCTTCGACGAGCTGGAATGCAACGCCGCGCGCCATGCCGGTGACGTCATCGGCGGCGGTCAGCGAGAACAGCGGCGCCAGCAGCTTCTCGATATGGGTCTTGAGCCAGAGATCGAGCCGGGTCTGCACCAGTTCGCGCGCCGGCCCGGTCAGGTGGTCGTCGGCGATGATGCGAACGCGCGGACGCAAGGTGTCGTCGCCGGCGATCAGCTTGCCGACGGCGTCGCCGGTCCAGCGCAAGGCGCCGTCATTGGCCAAAACGATCTGATCGTTCGAGGCCTGCGACAGCTTGGTGGCGCGCGCCTCGATCTCGCCGGCCAGCGCCTTCTGCGCCGCGGCGTTGAGCGCCTTGGCTTCGGAGCCGGCGGCCGAGGCATCGGGCGCAAACATGAATCCGTCGAGCCGGCCAATCACATGGCCTTCGACCGTCACATCGCCAGACTTTCCGATTTCAGTTTCCAACATCGTGTTCTCTCGTAGCCGCCGCATCAAGACGCTGGTGCGACGGTCCACGAAACGTTCGGCCAGCCGTTCGTGCAACGCATCGGATAATTTGTCTTCGGCCGCGCGGGCGACGCCTTGCCAGTGTTCGGGATCAGCAAGCCAATCCGGGCGGTTGGCAACGTAAGTCCAGGTCCTGACATGCGCGATCCGGTTGGAGAGGGTGTCGATGTCGCCATCGGTCCGGTCGGCCTGAGCCAACTGCTGAGCGAACCAATCGGTGGGGATGTTACCCTCTCGCATCAAGAATCCATAGAGGGTCACGACCATTTCCGCATGGGTCGCCGGCGCGATCTTGCGATAGTCCGGGACCTGGCAGGCATCCCATAACCGCTCGATGGCCGCCCGGTTGCGCGCCATCGCGCGCACATCTTCATCGCGGCTGGCGTGTTCCAAAACGAGAATGTCTTCCGCGGTCGGCGCGCGGGTCAGCCCCTCCTCGGTCGGCATCATGGCCAGCGAGGCCTGCAAGGCGCCGATCGAGGCGAAATCGAGCGCGGAATTGCGCCATTGCAGCATGCGGAGCGGCTCGAAGTTATGGCTTTCCAGCGCCTGCACCAATTCCGGCTCGAACGGATCGCAGCGCCCGGTGGTGCCGAAGGTGCCGTCACGGGTGGCTCTGCCGGCACGGCCGGCGATCTGGGCCAGTTCGGCCGGATTGAGCTTGCGGAATTGGTAACCGTCGAATTTACGGTCGGAGGCGAATGCAACATGATTGACGTCGAGATTGAGGCCCATGCCGATCGCATCGGTCGCCACCAGATAATCGACGTCGCCCGATTGGTAGAGCGCGACCTGCGCGTTGCGGGTGCGCGGGCTGAGCGCGCCCAAGACCACCGCGGCGCCGCCGCGCTGGCGCCGGATCAGTTCGGCGATGGCGTAAACCTCGTCGGCCGAGAAGGCGACGATGGCCGAACGCGACGGCAGCCGGGTCAGCTTCTTCTCGCCGGCGTAAGTGAGCATCGACAGCCGCGGCCGCGTGATGATGTGCGCGCCGGGCAAGTAGCTTTTCGACCATCGGCCGCATGGTGGCCGCGCCCAGCACCATGGTTTCGTCGCGCGCCCGATAATTGAGCAAACGATCGGTGAAGATGTGGCCGCGCTCGAAGTCGGCGCCGAGTTGGACTTCGTCGATCGCCATGAAGGCGACGTCGAGATCGCGCGGCATGGCTTCGACGGTCGAGACCCAATAGCGCGCGTGCGGCGGCTTGATCTTCTCCTCGCCGGTGATCAGCGCGACTTTGTCGGCGCCGACGCGATCGACCACCTTGTTGTAGACCTCGCGCGCCAAGCAGCCGCAGCGGCAGCCCGATCACGCCGGAGGAATGCGCCAGCATGCGCTCGATGGCGAGATAGGTCTTGCCGGTGTTGGTCGGCCCCAGCACGGCGGTGACGCCGGCGCCACGGGCACGTGACGTTCGACTTTGCGGCGCGGAAAACGAAATGGCCATTACGCGATCCATACTGGCGGGAAAGAAGCCTTGAGACCGGCTTCCTGTATCACAATGCGACGGAAAACATGGTGGCGGTTAAGCATTAGAACGAGTCTGGAACGAAACGCGCCCGAATCACTGACTCAGGGGTTGTATGCGTTCGTTCACGGCGACATCTGGCTCGCGTTCCGCCTTCTCCCACTAGATCGAGTAAACTAGGCAGATTTTGCCGCCTCGAAAGAGCCCGCAAACCTTAAGAGCGCGTAGGCCTGCGGCCGCGCATGAGTCAACCAGGCTTATTGCGTCTTGGTGCCATTGGCCGAGGCGCGGGTCGGGACCGCGACCGACACAAATTCGGTAGCCTCCAGCACGACATGGCCAATGGGCGTCGGCCCTTCGGCGCGGAACGGCACCAACACCCGCGTGCCCGCGATCGGCGCCAGCCAGACCTCCATGTCGCGCAGCTTGGCGATGTATTTGATCGCCGTGCGCGACGGGATGTAGCCGGCGACCGGCTTGAAATAAACCGCGCAGACCACGACCGGACCGGCATAGCCCTTGTCCGCCTTCACCTTGTCCATGCGCTTGTAGGCGAGCGTCAGATCGTAGCGCAGCCGCCCATCGAAAACCGCCGCCGTCTGCTGGCAGGCCTCGGGCGAAAGCACATCGCCGGTGCCCGAGATGCGGACCAGCGATGCGGTCATCGGATCGAGAATGCCGTGCTGATTGGCCTCGGTGAGCGGGACCCGTTCGGGATCCTTATCCTGCGGCGGATCGACCTTGAATTCCTTGACGTTGCCTTTGTCGACCGTGAGCCGGATCTCGTCGGTTTTTTTGGTCGTGGCGATCGTGGCGGCGTAGGTCGACAACATCGGCCGGCCGGCTTGCAGCGTGCCGCGCGCGGCGCTGACGCCCTCGCCGCCGATGAAGGCGTGCAGCAGGCCGGTGGTGGCGCCGGTTGCCGCCGCGGAATAGTGGGTGTCGTTGATATCGATGACCCAGGTGCCCTTGCCGATCGGGATGCCGGCCAGGGTCACGATGTAACGCGCATCAAGCTTGCCCTGCGCCCAGGCCGGGGACAGCGGCGGAAACCACGACCGCCGCCATCAGCGCGCATCCTAGGAATTGCCGCAACGCCAGCACTCGATAGTATCCTTCTGGGTTCCGGCGCCGGGGACAGATCCACGGTCCAGCCACGTCATATCACCAGCAGCGCAATCCGGCACGCAAGGGCTCTCCGTGCGTACGGAGCAAATGACACACAGGATTGAACGGCCGCCGGCAGCACGCCACGTCTGCTGCACCACTGTTTGGTCGGAGCCGAATAAGTCGAATCTGTGATAGGCAGCCGGAATCGCGCTCGGCCGGCCGCCACCACCCCAATTGATGCTTAACGGCCGTTCCGGACCTGGCGAAACCGGCCAAAAACCTCGGCTTGACGCCCCTCCCCCCTCACTTTATACGTCCGGCCATCTTTCCAGGATGTATGACCGTTCCCGCGCGGCTTTGGCGCGGTTGCTATTTGAGGATTAAGCCATGTCATGGCGTTGCGATCTGACCGGTAAGAAACCCCTGGTCGGCCACAAAGTGAGCCACTCGAACACCAAGACCAAGCGCCGGTTCATGCCGAACCTGCGCAACGTCACGCTGATTTCCGACGCGCTCGGCCGCAGCTTCCGGGTGCGGGTGTCGGCCAATGCGTTGCGCACCGTGGACCATCGCGGCGGGCTCGATGCCTTCCTGATCAAGGCCAAGGATGCCGAACTCGCGCCGAAGATGCTCGACGTCAAGCGCCAGATCGCCAAGAAGGTTGCCAAGGCCGCGCCGGAAGCCGCCGCGAGCTGAGAACTTCGCATTACTCGAATTTGAAAACGCCGCCCTTCCAGGGCGGCGTTTTTCGTTTGTGGTTTATTCCGTCACCCTTCGAGGCTCGCGCTTCGCGCTGCGCAGCCTCAGGGCTGACGGATTAACTATTCACCAACCAGCGTGAATTGCAGCAGCAGATTGCGCTGGATGACGGAAAAATTATCGTCCGACACCAGCGTGATGACGGTTTCGCCATCGGCATCCTTATGCACCGCGATGCCTTCCATGTTGTCGATCTGGTAGCCGAGATCGGCCTCGATCAGCGTCTTGCCTTCGACCACGGCGCCCGGCTTGATGCTGGCCAGCGGAATGCGGCGGATGCGCATGGCAACGCCGCGCGCCGGCGAATAGCGGCGCTCCAGCAGCAGCATGTCGGACGGCGGCAGGATCGTGCAGTCGGTGACGTCGAAGTCGTCGCTGCGCGTGACGCTGAAGCGCTCGACACCGCCGCCGCCTTTGCCGGTCTTGAGCAGGAACGAGCGATGGTTGCCGGCGCTATCGAGGCTGCGCTCGGTGACGACGATAAGATTGCCGGCTAGCGGCGAGCCCTTCGGCGGCGCCGTCAGGCATTCCAGGCTCTTGTTGTAGGTGAAGGTCTTGAAGTCCGGCGGCACCGCGATCGGCTCGCCGCGCGCCGGAAGCCGTCGCGAGCGTAGTTCGAAGCGCACGATCTGCTCGACCCGCTCGATGCCGATGTAGAACATGCCGTCGCGTTCGGCGAGCGATTCGACGTCGTACCAGCCGCGCGCGGCCAGCGGCTTGCCGTCGGGACCGAGGATCGGCGCCATCTCGGCATCGGCAACGCCGGCCGGCTTGCCGTCGCTGTAGACGATGCGGCCGCGCAGCCAGGAACCGTTGTCCGTGATCGCCAGGAAGCGGCTGCCGTCGGGCTCGACATGGATGCGCGGAGACGCCGCCGAAGGCCTGGTATTTCGAGGTGAGCGCGAGCCCGCCGCGAAATTCCAGCGCGCCAAAGCGCGTTCTGGTCGGGTCGCGGTTGTCGAACGCGGTGATCGGGGTGGCGGCAACGGCGATGCGTGTGACCGCCGAACTGGTGCGCAGCGATTCCGCCAGCGCGAACGAGCCGACGGCAATCAGCAGCGCGGCAAACAGGATGCCGCCGCCCAGCCAGCGCCGGCGATGAACTCGTCAAGCGACGCGCCGGCGCGGGCGGCGAGGAGCCCGCTCGATCGCGGTGGTTTCCTCGAACAGTTCGGCGAGCTTTTCGGTCATGGCGCCGCCGAGTTCCTCGGCATCGACGATGGTGACGGCGCGCTTGTAATACCGCGTCACGTCGTGACCGATGCCGATGGCGATCAGTTCGACCGGCGAGCGGGTTTCGATCTCCTCGATCACCCAGCGCAGATGACGTTCGAGATAATTGCCGGGATTGACCGAGAGCGTGGAAGTCGTCGACCGGCGCGCCGTCCGAGATCATCATCAAGATCTTGCGCTGCTCGGTGCGGCCCAACAGGCGCTTATGCGCCCAGTCGAGCGCCTCGCCGTCGATGTTTTCCTTGAGCAGGCCTTCGCGCATCATCAGGCCGAGATTCTTGCGCGCGCGCCGCCACGGCGCATCGGCGGATTTGTAGATGATGTGGCGCAGGTCGTTGAGGCGGCCGGGATTGGCCGGCTTGCCGGCGGTGAGCCAATGCTCGCGCGCCTGGCCGCCCTTCCAGGCCCGCGTGGTGAAGCCGAGGATCTCGACCTTGACGCCGCAGCGCTCGAGCGTGCGCGCCAGGATGTCGGCGCAGGTGGCGGCGACCGTGATCGGGCGGCCGCGCATCGAGCCGGAATTGTCCAACAGCAGCGTCACCACGGTGTCGCGGAATTCGGTGTCCTTCTCGGCCTTGAACGACAGCGCGTGCATCGGATCGATGACGACGCGCGTCAGCCGCGCCGGATCGAGGATGCCTTCTTCGAGATCGAATTCCCAGGAGCGGTTCTGCTGCGCCATCAGGCGCCGCTGCAGGCGGTTGGCGAGCCGCGCCACCACGCCCTGCAGGTTGGAGAGCTGCTTGTCGAGATAGCTGCGCAGGCGGTCGAGCTCTTCCGGCTCGCACAGTTCCTCGGCCGCGATGGTCTCGTCGAACTTGGTGGTGAAGGCGCGATAATCCGGCCCGCGCGGCTCGTTGGCGCCGAACTGGCGCGGCCGCTGCGGCTCGCCCGGGGTTTCGGCGTCGCCCATATCGGTGTCGTCGGCCATGTCGGCGGACGGCGCATCGACGGCTTCGGAGGCGGAATCGGGCATGTCCTCGGCCGACACCTCGCTGTCTTCCATGCTGGTGCGCTGCATGTCGTCTGAGTCGGCGGCTTCGCCGTCCTCGCCGGACTCCTGCTTGCGCTGGTCCTCTTCGCCGTCCTCGTCTTCGTCCTCGGAATCGCTGTTGCGGTCCTCGCCCATTTCGAGCGCATCGAGCAGATCATGCACCGCGTCGCCGAAATGGCGTTGATCCTCGACCAGGTTTTCGAGCTGGTCGAGTTTCTTGCCGGCGCGATCCTCGATCAGCGGACGCCAGAGATCGACCAGCTTCTTGGCGGCCGCCGGCGGCGCCAGGCCGGTCAGGCGCTCGCGCACCATCAGCGCCAGCGCATCCTCGATCGGCGCGTCGGCGCGATCGGTGATGTCCTCGAACTTGCCGCGGTGAAAGCGCTCGTCGAGCATGGCCGTCAGGTTCATGGCGACGCCGTCCATGCGCCGCGCGCCGATGGCCTCGACGCGCGCCTGTTCCACCGCCTCGAATACCGCGCGCGCCTGCTGGCCGGCCGGCTGCAGGCGGCGATGCAGCGCCGGCATCGTGGCAGGCAAGGCGCAAGGCGATCGAAGTCGGCATTGCCGCGCACGATCGCAGCCTCCGCCTTGCTGAGTTTGCGCGGCGGCTCCGGCAGCCGGACCTTGCCGCCCATCAGGCCGGGACGCTCGGCGGCGAACGAAACCTCCAGGTCGGGTTTGCGCGCCAGCGCGCGCAAGCAGCCGGTGACCGCCCGTTTGAACGGTTCGGTCGGCGATTCCTTCGACGACGGTTTGCTCTTGATATTCGAGGCCATTACAGCGCCTTCGTAAACCAGTATCGAGTATGACCCGCCGGGAAATCCTTCAGCCTGCCATACTCTTTGTAGCCCAGCTTTTTATAGAATGCCGGCGCCTGAAAGCTGAAACTGTTCAGGTACGTGTTTCGCACCCCGCGCTTGCGCGCTTCGGATTCCGCTTTCTTCATCAACGACGTTCCGTAACCCTTGCCGCGATACTTGTCCGATATCCAAAGGACGTCGATATAAAACCAGCCTTGCCATGTCGTGCCGACCAGTCCGCCGACGATCTCTTTGCCGTTCCGCAGCGTGATCGTCAGCGGACGATAGTCGGTTTTTCCGAGGGCGCCTTTGTTGAACGCCAGAATTCCCTTAACGACTGCCCGCCGTGCCGGACCGTGAACGCGCTCGATCTGAAGGCGCGGCATCAGGCAGAGCCTTAGCTCAAGGCGACGTTCACCGAACTTTCCGGCAATTCCACCCCGAAGCAGCGCTGATAGAATTCGGCGACGATCGGCCGCTCCAGCTCATCGCATTTGTTGAGGAAGGTGAGCCGGAACGCAAAACCGATATCGTTGAAGATTTCGGAATTCTCCGCCCAGGTGATCACGGTACGCGGGCTCATCACGGTCGAGATGTCGCCGTTCATGAAGGCATTGCGCGTCAAGTCGGCGACCCGCACCATCTTGCTGACGATGTCGCGGCCCTGCTCGTTGCGATAGTGCTTGGCCTTCGCCAGCACGATCTCCACCTCGTTGTCGTGCGGCAGATAATTGAGCGTGGTGACGATCGACCAGCGATCCATCTGCGCCTGATTGATCTGCTGGGTGCCGTGATAGAGGCCGGAGGTGTCGCCGAGCCCGATGGTGTTGGCGGTGGCGAACAGGCGGAACGCCGGATGCGGCTTGATCACGCGGCTCTGGTCGAGCAGCGTGAGCCGGCCTGAGGATTCCAGCACGCGCTGGATCACGAACATCACGTCCGGCCGGCCGGCGTCGTACTCGTCGAAGCAGAGCGCGACATTGTGCTGATAGGCCCAGGGCAGAATGCCGTCGCGGAATTCGGTCACCTGCTGACCGTCCTTGAGGACGATGGCATCCTTGCCGATCAGGTCGATGCGGCTGATGTGGCTGTCGAGGTTGACGCGAACCATCGGCCAATTGAGCCGCGCCGCGACCTGCTCGATATGGGTGGACTTGCCGGTGCCGTGATAGCCGGTGACGATCACGCGGCGATTCCTGGAAAAGCCGGCGAGAATGGCGAGCGTGGTCGGCCGGTCGAAGCGGTAATCCGGGTCGAGATCCGGGACGTGTTCGTCGGCCTTGGAATAAGCCGGGACTTCCATGTCGCTGTCGATCCCGAAGACCTGGCGGATCGACACTTTCATGTCGGGCAGGTTGGTAACTTCTTGCACTGCGGCAGTCATTGATCCTCCGTGGCCTCGGGACACCCGAAGCCCGTGATGTGGTCCGACTAGAACGGTCCGGCTGATGTCATCGGCAACTTAGCAGACCAAAAGCCCGCAAAAAACCCAGGGGCCGCGAATAACACCATCAATTATATCAATGAGATAGGGATTGATGGGCCTGCCGGAAAGGCGGGGCTGGGTTGCTCCCGGCCAGGTTTGCGGGGCTCAGCCGAAGCCGGCCGATTTCAGGTAGTTGTAGGACTGAATGACTTCCACCAGCCGGTCCTCGGTCGAGCGGTCGCCGCCGTTGACGTCCGGGTGGAACTGCTTGACCAGCTCCTTGAAGCGGATTTTCACCTGCTGCGGGGTGGCCCCCACATCGAGCCCCAGCCGGTCGAGCGCCTTGCGCTCGGCATTGCGGATCTGGCGCTGTTCGGTCTGCTTTTTCTGCTCGGTTTTCATGCCCGCGCCGAACAGGCCGAACGGATCGTCGCCGGGGCCGAGGGCGCCGAGATCGGGACGGATTTTTTGTTTTCCCGTGCCCATCTTCCAGGTCGGGCGGTGACCGGTCAGCGCGTCCTTCTGGAAAGCCAGCACGGCGGCGTCATTCATGCCGGCAAAGAAATTATACGACTGATTGTACTCGCGGGCGTGCTTGAGACAGTAGTTCCAATAGGCCTTGTCGTTGCCGCGGCCTTTAGGCGCCTTGTTGGTCGCCTTCTCCTTGCAGCCATGCCATTCGCAGACCGGCCCGCCGGTCTTGGGGCGGCGATCCTTGTCCGGTTTGACGCGAATTTTATCGAATAGGGGTGAGTTGGATTTCATGACCGGACATTATGCGCTTTAGCTGATGAAACCTTCAAGACTTGACACCATTGCATGGCACGTGATTCCACGAAGTGAGCCCAAAAACCGCCATTGAACCGCAAGCCGGCCTGCTTTTCGCGCATGAACATGTCCGAAATCCGGTTTCCACTTTGCGGGTTCATGCGCTAAGCCCGACGGCATGCGAACCGCCGATCTGATCACACAGAAGTTGACCGCAGCTTTAGAGCCGCAAAGCCTCAAGGTTGACGACGAATCCCACCTGCACGAGGGCCATGCCGGCCACCGCGAGGGAGGTCAAACTCATTTCCGTGTCTATATCGTGTCTGATGCGTTCAAAGGTAAGACCCGGATCGAACGGCATCGCATGATCAACGGGATTCTTTCGGCCGAGCTGGCAGGCGGAATCCATGCGCTGGCGATCCACGCCACCGCGCCGGGCGAAGGCGGGGTATCATGATCTTCAGGCGCCGCGGCTGCCAAGCCGTTGGATGCAGGTCTGCCAATCGTCGTTTTCGCCGAGGAAGGGCTCAAGCCCGGCCGGATTGAAATTAGCCTCCTTGGGCGCGCACAGCATGTTCGCCGCCGGCACAACGTTCGGCCAGACGTTGTCGGTGTTGGAATAGAAATTGCGCGGATCGAAATACGGAAAGATCGACCACCACGCCGAATAGCCCAGCGCGCGTGAGAACTTGATTCAGCGTTTTCGACGCGCCGGGTTCGTTGTTCTCGACATACAGCAGCGGCCGGTGGCGCCCGATCAATTCTTTGGCGCCGGCAAGCACCTGCGGCTCCATGCCCTCGGTGTCGATCTTGAGCAGCCGGCATGACGACAGATTGAGCGAATTGAGCGTGACCAGCGGCACGGTTTCCGCGCTCGCCGCACCGTTCATGAGCGACACGGCGCTGTAATTGAAATTGATATCCGGCGGCGGCATCGGCGGCAGGCTGATCTCGCCGTTGGATTCGCCGACCGCTTTTTGATGACAGAAGACATTTTCCAGCGCGTTGAGCGCGACGTTGCCCGCCATCATCAGAAAATTCCGGCGCTGCGGCTCGAAGGCGTGCACGACGCCGCCGGGCCCGACCAGGTTGGCGAAGGCAACGGTGTGGGTGCCGATATTGGCTCCGGCGTCGACGACGGTGTCGCCCAGCCTGATAAACTGCCGCAGCAGCTGGATCTCAAAATCGCACCACTCGCCGTAGAGGTCGAGGCCGCGGCCGACAAACGCGTCGTTGCGGTTGTACATGAACAGGCCGTGCTTGCACCGCTTGACCGCCAAATACCGATTTTCGACGAGGTAGGGCGACAGCATCCATTTCCTCCGATCGCGTAACCGCAGCCTTTTGCAGTCGCCACGCGGGTTTGAAAAGATTGCAGCGGGTGACGCGAATCGAATGCTCGGTCTCACGGAGATTACGCAGGGGCGGGCTGTTTTCAATCGCCGTCGCGCGAAATAGCCGCCTTATCCCGCCTTCGCCGCCAGTTTGCGCGGCAGCGGCTGGATGCGCAGCGCGGTTATGCGATTGCGGCTGCGGCGCAGCACGCGGAAGCGGAAGCCGTGGAAGGTGAAGCTCTGCCCCACCTCCGGGATCGAGCGCGCCTCGTGGATGACAAGGCCGGCGATGGTGGTGGCCTCCTCGTCCGGCAAATTCCAGTCCATGACGCGGTTGAGATCGCGGATCGGCACCGCGCCGTCGACATTGACCGAGCCATCAGGCTGGCGCCGCACGCCCGGCATGGCGACATCGTGCTCGTCGGTGATGTCGCCGACGATTTCCTCCAGAATATCTTCCAGAGTGACGATGCCTTCGACTTCGCCATATTCATCCACCACCAGCGCGAACGGCGTCTTGCGGCGGCGGAACGCCTTGAGCTGCTCGGAAACCGGCCGCGTATCGGGGACAAACCAGGGCGGCGCCATCAACGATGCGATGTCGACTTTCGCGGCATTGCCGTCGGCGGCATGCAAAGCGCGCAGCAAATCCTTCACATGCAGAATGCCGACGATGTTCTCCGGGTTGCCGCGCCAGAGCGGCAGCCGCGTGACCGGCGAAGCAATCACCGCGTTCACCACCTCTTCGGCCGGCTCATCGGCATTCAAGGTGATCATGTTGGTGCGGTGGATCATCACGTCGGACACCACCAACTCGCGCAAGTCGAGCACGCCGCCGAACATGTCGCGGTCGACCTTCTCGACGTCGCCCTCGCGGTGCAACAGATCGACGGCGCCGCGCAATTCCTCGCGCGCCGATAGCACCGACTGATCCTCACCGACATTTATGCCAACAAACTTGAGCAGCCAGCGCACCAGCGCTTCGATCGACATCAGCACGGGTCCGAGCAGCATCACGATGATCTGCATCGGCCTTGCGACCGCAAGCGCAACGCGATCAGGCGCGTTGAAGGCCACCGTTTTCGGCAGTATCTCGGAGAACACGACGACAAGCACCGTCATCGCAACGGTAGCATAGACCACGCCGGCATTGCCGAACCAAGTTAGCAGCACGCCGGTCGCCAGCGCGGAGGCGGCGATGTTGACCGCATTGTTCCCGAACAGCAAAGCGCCAAGCAATCGCTCGCGCTGTTGAAGCAATTTATTGACGATGGCCGCGCGGCGGTTGCCGTGCTTCTCCAGCCGCGCCATGCTGGCGCGCGATGAAGCGGTAAGCGCGGTCTCGCTGCCCGAAAAGAAGGCGGACAGCAGAAGACAGAACAACACGATAGCGAGAGAAAGCCAGTCGTTGCCGCTCATAGCCTAGATTCTTTTTTGGCGCATGATCTCATCCGAAAATCGGTTCCCACTTTTCGGGATCACGCGCTGAATTTATCTGCGAGGAATGCGCGCACCTCGGCGGGATCGACATTATTTTCAATGAAAGCCTGCCCGATGCCGCGCACCAGGATGAATGTGAGCTTGCCGCGTTTCACTTTCTTGTCCTGAGCGATCAGGTCCAGCAACGCGTCAACGCCCGGTACGCCGCCGGGGACGTCTTTCAGATAAGTCGGCAGCCCGACCGCCGCAAGGTGAGCGCTGGCGCGCGCGGCTTCGGCGGCAGCCGTCAGGCCCTTGCGCGCCGAGAATTCGAAAGCCAGCGCGGTGCCGAGCGCCACCGCCTCGCCGTGCAGCAGGCGTTGCGAGAAACCGGCGCCGGCTTCCAACGCATGGCCGAAAGTGTGGCCGAGATTGAGCAGCGCCCGCTCGCCGGTCTCGCGCTCGTCGCGGGCGACGATGCCGGCCTTGCCGCGGCAGCACACCGCGATGGCGTGCTCGCGTGCCGGACCTCCAGAGAACAGGTCCTGCCAATTGGCTTCCAGCCAGGTGAAGAACGCGGCATCGCCCAGCAGCCCGAACTTGGCCATCTCGGCATAGCCGGCGCGGAATTCGCGCTTGGACAGCGTGTCGAGCAGCGCGGTATCGGCGATCACCAGGATCGGCTGATGGAAAGCGCCGACCAGATTTTTGCCGTGGCGCGAATTGATGCCGGTCTTGCCGCCAACCGAGGAGTCGACTTGCGCCAGCAAGGTCGTCGGCACCTGCACGAAGTCGAGGCCGCGCCGCACGCTCGCCGAAGCAAAGCCGGCAAGGTCGCCGATCACGCCGCCGCCAAGGGCTACGACCAGATCGCCGCGCTCGATGCGCGCCGCGATGATCGCCTCGCACACGGTCTCGAATGTCGCGTAGCTTTTCGAGCCCTCGCCCGGCGGCACCACGATCGCCGAGCTCTCGATGCCGGCGGATTTGAGCGCAGCCTCGGCGGCGGCAAGGTGAAGCTTGGCCACCGTCGCGTCGGTGACGATGACGCACTTGGCGCCAGGGCGCAGCGCCTTGATGCGCGCGCCGAGCGAGCCGATAAGCCCGCGGCCGATGACGATGTCGTAGGCGCGCGCACCGAGCGCGACCGGAACCACGATCGGTTCGCCTGAACGCAGCGGCGCGGTCATGACCGTTCCCCTTTGCCCGCGGCCAAACCGACATGCTTTCGCAGCGCGCCGATGATCTCGTCGACGATGGTGTCGTGCGGCTCGTCGCGCGAGCGCACGACGATGTCGGACTGCGCATAGAACGGCTCGCGCAACGGCATCAGTTCCTTGATCTTCTCGACCAGCGGCCGGTCGTTGCGCCGCTTGGTCCGTTTCACCAACACGTCGAGGTCGGCATTCAGCCAGACCGAAATACCTTTTTCGCCGATGAGTTCGCGGGTATGCGGGTCCATGACGGCGCCGCCGCCGGTCGCCAGCACACTCGGCCCACCTTCCAACAGCCGCTGGATCACGCGCGCCTCGCCGGCGCGGAAATAAGGCTCGCCGTGCTTTTGGAAAATCTCCGGAATGGACATGCCGGCGGCGCTTTCGATCTCGGTATCGGCGTCGACGAACGGAATGCCGAGCCGGACCGCAAGCCGGCGGCCGATCGACGACTTGCCGGCGCCCATCATGCCGACCAGCACGACCGCACGCCCGCCAAGCGCGTCCGCGATGGCCGTTTCCGGGCCATTTTCCGTGGATTTTTGAACCGCGCCGTTAACCATGCTAGACTTCCAAAATCGTCACCACGGTTCCATATACCAGCAAATGAGCGGCCGCGAGAGCAGGCCGAAAGCGGCCTCAAGCGGGACTTGTCAGCGGCCAAGGAACGTGGTCGTAACTCATTTTAGCTAGATAAGCCTGCGCTGGCGGCGGGCGATTGCCGGATTTCGATCATGCCAAGTCTGTTCAGATTCCTGGTTTTCGTTGGCCTCATCGGCGGGCTGGCCTATGTCGCCGTGTTCTCGCTCGCGACCTTCGTGCCGTACAAGCAGCGCGAGATCACCGTGACCATTCCGCAAGACAAGTTTCTCAAGCAGACGCGTTGAAATCAAACCCGGGCAAGGCGATGGCGCGCCGGTCAAGCGCATCCGACGAATCCCTGGTCGAACTGTTCCTCGACATGCAAGCCGCCGAGCGCGGCGCCGGCGCCAACACGCTCGACGCCTATCGCAACGATCTTGCCGATCTGGTCGCGCATCTGCGCGCCGGCGGCGACACCGTCGCCGGCGCCGACCACCGAAACCTTGCGCGGATTTCTCGGCAGTCTCACCGAGCGCGGCTTCAAGGCGTCGTCGCTGGCGCGGCGCCTATCGGCGGTGCGCCAGCTTTACCGGTTTCTCTATGCCGAAGGAAAACGCGGCGACAATCCGGCCGCGGTGCTGGATGGACCCAAGCGCGCGCGCACGCTTCCCAAGGTTCTGTCCATTGCCGAAGTCGATGGCTTGCTGACGCAAGCGCGGGCGCAGGCCGAAGACGCCAAACAGCCGAAGCCCGCACAATTGCGGGCCGCGCGGCTGCTGTGCCTGCTCGAGGTTGTCTACGCCACGGGCTTGCGCGTGTCCGAACTGGTGGCGCTGCCGGCATCGAGCGGCGCGGCGCGATCAGAGAATGCTGGTGGTGCGCGGCAAGGGCGCCAAGGAACGGCTGGTGCCGCTCAACCAGGCGGCCAAGCGCGCCATGGCCGAATACCTCAAACTGCGGGAGGAAGCCGGCCGGGATGCGCAATCGAAATGGCTGTTCCCCTCCTTCGGCGAGCAGGGCCATATCACCCGCCAGCACTTCGCCCGCGAACTCAAAGGCCTCGGGCAGGCCTGCGGCATCGCACCGGAACGCCTGAGCCCGCACGTGCTGCGGCATGCTTTCGCCAGCCATCTGCTGCATAACGGCGCCGATCTGCGCGTGGTGCAGACTTTGCTCGGCCATGCCGATATCTCGACCACCCAAATCTACACCCATGTTCTGGAAGAACGGCTCAAGGCCCTGGTCCGCGACCTGCATCCGCTGACGGATGGGTAGTAAATGGGCTCGTAAGAGCCATATTAACCCGATTGCTTGACTAAAAGCCCTTGTCCGCGTCACACCGCCCTGATTATCACCCTGCCGGGAACCAATGCGCAGCTATCTCGATTTCGAAAAGCCGGTGGCCGAACTGGAGGCCAAGGTCGAAGAACTGCGCGCCATGGGCGAGAGCGGCAGCGCGGTTGCCGTCGGCGATGAGATCAGCCGGCTCGAGGTCAAGGCGGCCGTGGCGCTCAAGGAGCTCTATGCCGATCTCACGCCGTGGCAAAAAACCCAGGTCGCGCGGCATCCGCAGCGGCCGCATTGTCTGGATACCATCGCCGGACTGATCGAGAATTTCATCCCGCTCGCCGGCGACCGCAAATTCGGCGACGACCTGGCCATCGTGGGCGGTTTCGGCCGCTTCCGCGGCGAAAGCGTCTGCGTTATCGGCCACGAAAAGGGCTCCGACACCGAGAGCCGGCTCAAGCACAATTTCGGCATGGCGCGGCCTGAGGGCTACCGCAAGGCGGTGCGCCTGATGGAAATGGCCGACCGCTTCGGCATTCCGCTGATCACCATGGTCGACACCGCCGGCGCCTATCCCGGCATCGGCGCCGAAGAACGCGGCCAGGCCGAAGCCATCGCGCGCTCGACCGATACATGCCTCGGCCTCGGCGTGCCGAGCGTCGCGGTGATCCTCGGCGAAGGCGGCTCCGGCGGCGCCATCGCGCTCGCCGCCGCCAACCGCGTGCTGATGCTGGAGCACGCCATCTACAGCGTGATCTCGCCGGAAGGCGCCGCCTCGATCCTGTGGCGCGACACCGCCAAGGCCCAGGAGGCGGCGACCAATATGAAGATCACCGCCCAGGACATGGTGCGCTTTGGCGTCATCGATACCGTGGTGAGCGAACCGACCGGCGGCGCCCATCGCGACCCGCCGGCCGCCATCGCCGCCACCGGCGACGCGATCGCCAAGGCCCTGGCCGAACTGCGCGGGCTCGACAGCGGCGCGGTTCGCCAGCAGCGGCGCGAGAAATTCCTCAATATGGGCCGCATTTTAGCCCGCGTCGGCGGCTAGGCAGGGCCATGCGGCGGGCGCTCAGGTGCTGCGCCGAGATCGGTTGAAGGTATTTACCGCTGGTTTACCATAGGGTTACCGACACCTGTAAGAGGGCTCGCCTGCCTTGCGGATGCCACATCTTATGGCTAACGATATCGTAATGAGGGCCCGCCTGTTCGGGGGAGTACCGCGTTTGAAACGACCCTACGTAAGAACGCTCCTGGCGTCCGCGGCTGTCGTTGCCGCCATTGCCCTTGCCGGCTGCGATCCCAGCGATATCCCGACCAACGGCCGCGCCCAGGCCCCGCTCTCCGAAAAAACGCTCGCCGAGATCGCGTCCAAGAATATGGACAAGGATTCTCCGATTCTGGTTCGGCTCTTCAAGGAAGAGTCGGAAATGGAAGTCTGGAAGAAAAATCGCGACGGCGAATACGCGCTGCTGAAGACTTATCCGATCTGCCGCTGGTCCGGCGATCTCGGCCCGAAGAAGAGGGAAGGCGACCGCCAGGCGCCTGAAGGCTTCTACTCCATCACGCCGGGTCAGATGAATCCGGCCTCGAATTACTATCTCGCCTTCAACACCGGCTTTCCGAACGCCTATGACCGCTCATGGGGTTACACCGGCTCGGAGCTGATGGTGCATGGCGACTGCTCGTCGCGCGGCTGCTACGCGATGACGGACGAGCAGATTCAGGAAATCTATGCGCTCGGCCGCGAGTCGTTCTTCGGCGGACAGCGGGCGTTCCAGATGCAGGCCTTTCCGTTCCGCATGACGGCGCTGAACATGGCCAAGCATCGCAACAACCCGAACTTCGCTTTCTGGAAGATGATCAAGGAAGGCTACGACCACTTCGAGGCCACCCACCAAGAGCCGAAGGTCGCGGTCTGCGAGAGGCGCTACGTGTTCGACCCGGCCCAGCCGGAAAACGCCTCGCGCCCGCTCAAGTTCGATGCGCGCGGCAAGTGCCCGGTCTACCAGCTCGACCCGAGCATCGCCGATGCGGTGCTCGACAAGCGGCGGCACGAGCAAGTTCAGATGGCGGAATACATCTCTCGCGGCGTCGCCACGGTGCCGGGACGCCAAGGCGTCGACGGCGGCATGAACCCGGTGTTCGCGGAAAAGCTCGGCACGCAGGATGGATACGACGCCAAGGGCCACCTCATTCAGGTGGCCACGGCGCCGGGCGCGTTGCCGCGCACGGCCAACACGCCGGCGCCTGCGCCGATTGTTTCGGTGCCACAGGCGGCCCCGCAACCCGAAAGCGCGCCGGTGATGATGGCCAGCGTACCGATGCCGCAACCGGCGCCGCAGGCCAAGCAAGGCGAAGCGCCGCCGGAACAGCCGAAGACGATCGCCGGGTTGATCGGCAACATATTCGGCGGCTCGCAGGCGGAAGCCAAACAGACGGAGCAGGCAAACGAGAGCGCCCCGGTCGCCTTGCGCGGCAGCAAGACCGAGGTGGCGGCGAAATCGAAACGCGGCACCATATTCCGCACCGCCTCCGCGCCGGTCAGCCAGCCCAAGCCGCACGTGAAACAAGCCGAGCAAAAAGAAACGCCGCGCGCGCCCGAGCGGGAAATGCGTACCGCGTTCTCGGCGCCGCAGGCGAGCAGCAATGGTCTCCTCGCGGGCGCGCAGCCGGTGATGCCGGTCGGTTCGTTCGACAGCCGCTGGATCGGCGAGCGATAAACCGCAACCCCTTTAGGCAACGCCGACAGACGTCATGGATTGCTTCGTCTACGTGCTCGGCAGCCGCGCTAATAACCGGGCCCTGACTTACGTTGGCTGGTCCAACGACGTCATGCGGCGTCTCAAGCAACACAACACCGGCAAGGGCGCGCGCACGACGCGCGGGCGCACCTGGGTGCTGCTGCATTCGGAGTGGTTCCCGACCCGCCGCGAGGCCATGAGCCGCGAGTGGCACCTCAAGCGCGACCGCAAATTCCGCAAGAAGCTGGCGCTCGGAATAAAGAAATAAGCCCGGCAATCCGCGCTAATTCAACAGCCCTAGTTCCGCAGCCTTGATCTGGATCGCCAGATAGCGCGAATAGATCCGGCATTGCGCCAGACTGCCGGCGGTAAACCAAAGCCCGGGCTGCGCGGTCTGCCGCCACATATTGCGCAATTCGCCGCCGTCATCGAAGCCCCAGACCGGACCGATGGCGTCGGCAATCGCATCGCCGAGATAGGCGCGGACGGTGTCCTGTTGGTTCTTGTAGCCGGTCGCCAGCACCAGCAGATCGGCCGGCGCCACAGAGCCGTCGCGTAGCAGCGCGCCCTCGCGACGAAAGATTCGATGTCGGCGTATTGCAGCAGACCGATCTGGCCGGAAACGATCAGATCGGAACATCCGACGTTGAAATAATAGCCGCCGCCCCGGCGCAGATACATCATCTGGAAACCGGTATCGTCTTCGCCAAAGTGCAGGCGAAAGCCGCGCGCGGCGAGGCCTTCGAGCAGCGCCTTGTCGACCTCGCGCCCTTGCGCCGTCGAGAGCTGATACGAGCGCTGCAACACCGGATAAGGAAACGAAGTGGCCAAAAGATCGCAGTCCTCGAACGGGATGCCTTCAGAATAGATCGCGTACACGCTCTGCGCTTCTTTCAAGCTCACGACATAAGTCGGGCTGCGCTGGATCAGCGTGACGTCGGCGCCGCGCGCGAAAAGATCCTGGGCGACGTCATGGCCGCTGGTGCCGGTTCCCAGCACCAAAGCTTTGCGGCCTTTCCATTGCTCGCCGTTGGCGTAGTCGCCGGAGTGCACGATCGCGCCACGGAACGCGCCAAGTCCGGGCACATCCGGCGTCGCGGGAATGCTGCTCACGCCGGTGGCGAAGATCAGATGACGCGGCCGCATGATGCGTTCGCTGCCGTCCGCGCGCCTAAGCGTCACCGACCATTGCCTGCGCTCATCGTCATAGCTGCCGCCGACAAGTTCGGTTCCGGTCCAGAAATTCAGCTCCATGCTCTCGACGTAGGACTTCGAACCAGTTCGCGAGCTTGTCCTTTGGAATATAAGTCGGAAAAGTCGGCGGGAACGGCAGATAGGGCAGATGATTGACATGCACTTCATTGTGCAGCGTCAGCGAATGATACCGCTTGCGCCAGTTGTCGCCGACCCGCTCGTGCCGATCGACGATCAGCGTGTCGATGCCGAGCTGATGCAAGCGCGCCGCAATCGACAGCCCGGCCTGACCGCCGCCGACCACGATAACCGCGGGATCGCGATGCGCATAGGCACGCGCGTCGTCGAGGCGATCGAGCCAATTCTCGCCGCCAAAATCCCGCGTCGCCGAGTCGGCATTCGGCGTGCGTTTCGTGCAAGCCTCTTCGTGTCCTTTGAGCTCCTGCAAGGTGGTGACAAGCGTCCAGGCCAGCATACGCGACGGCTCTTTGGCATCGGGGACCAGGCGCACAACGCCTTGGCCACGGCCGAACGCGGTCTCGAACTCGAAGATCGCCTCGATCGCCTGGGTACCGGCGCGGCTGACCCATCGCGGCGGCGTTCGTTTTGGCGGGAAACGGAAATTCGTGGCTTGGATGCGGGCAAGCGTGCGGCGGAAGGCTGCCGCGATCGGCGCCCGGCCCTGTGTGGTCTGCAACGCCCAGGTGAAGGCCAGCACGTCCCGCCACAGACCGTCGGCGAGGAAAAGCGCCGCCGCCGCCTCGGCATCTTGCGCCTGCAATGCAGCCGCGAACGCAGCAAGCCAGCGTTCGGCGTCAACCTGCGGCGCAACCCGCATGCGGTCATCGAGCTTCAGCATCGCTAAACCCGGCATTGGCAATTGGGGAGATATCCTATTGCAACCCCGCGAGTTGCACCACGCCGAGCCGTTCGTTTCTTGATTGGACAGAGTCGCGGCCGGCGCGTATTTTCGCGCCGAACGAATTCCAGCGAGGACCGTGTCATTAATTATTCAGCCCCGATCGCCGTCAGCCACTTGCCTCGCGAAAACAATGGCACCTGGGAGTTTCCGGTTCTGCATGTGCGCGGCGGCACCTCGACCGGACTTATCATCTGGGACCGCGTCGCGCCCAAGCAGCTTGAGCTGCGCGAGGAATTGCTGCGTCATCTGATGGGACTGCCGCTGCAGGGCTCGACGGCCGACACCAAGCAGATCACCGGGCTCGGGCGCGGCTATCCGACCAGCGACAAGGTGTTTTTCGCCGATCTGACGCGCAACGCCGCGGGCAGCCCGCAGATCGTCAGCACGCTGGCGCAGCTGGCGCCGGGCAAATCGCAGGTCGACTGGAGCGTGAACTGCGGCAACATGTCGGCCGCGCTGCCGTACTGGGCGATCGACCAGAATTTTCTGCCGCGCCAGTTGAACGGCCATGGCGAAGTCGAAATCTTCAATACCAATACCAAGACAACCATGATCGCCCGCGTCGGGCTGTCGGGCGATGGCTTCACCTTCGCGCAAATTCCCGGCGTCGACGGCGAGTTTCCCGGCGCCGACTTGTTCATGGCCAATCCGGTCGGCGCCAAGACCGGCAAGGCGCTGCCGACCGGATCGGCGGCGGACACCTTCGGCAAGTTCACGGTGTCCTGCGTCGACGTCGCCGTGCCGATGGTGATCGCGCGGGCGTCGGAGTTCGGCAAGACCGGCACCGAGCCGGTCAAGGAGCTGCGCAACGACGAGGTCTTCTTTTCGGCGCTGAAGACGCTCTGGATCGCGGCCGGCCAGAAGATGGGGCTGAAGAACAAGGATGGCAGCCCGATGACGGCCGACCAACTCGCCAACAGCGAGACCATACCGAAGGTTTGTATCGTCGGTCCGCCGGTGAACGGCGGCAATATCTCGACGCGATATTTCACGCCGCAAACCGGCCACGACACCATGGCGGTCACCGGCGGCTGCTGTCTTGCCGCGGCCTGTCTGATGCCCGGCACGGTCGCGTATGAGCTGGCGCGGGGTTTGCCGGCGCTGGGTGCGACGCCGTCGGAAATCCAGGTCGATATCGAAAATCCGGCGGGGATCCTGTCGGCGACCATCGAGGGTCAGCAGACCAACGCGGAAACCAAGATCACGCGCGCGGCTTACAAGCGCTCGGCGCAAATTCTGTTGCGCGGCTACGTGCCGGTCTATCGGGCGTCGGCCGCTCTGAAGCAGGCGCTGAGCGAGATTGCGGCCAACAGCAGCCTTGGCGTTGAAGGCCTGACGCCTTTACTTGAGCATGATCTTTTCCGAAAACCGGGTCCCACTTTTCGGGATCATGCTCTAGCGCCGTTTCAGCTCAAACCGGCCTTCGGCCTCGTTATTGACGAGATCGCAATTGCATTCCTCGGCGAGCAGGCGAAGGTTTTCGCGCGCGGCGCTATCCGGCTCGCCGGGCGGAAAAACATCGGCGAACAGCGCATAAGTGAGATCGAAAATATGCCCGCGCGGCATGTCGAGCAGATAGCTCTTGAGCACGGCCGCGGTCAGCATCGCAGCTAATGTAGCGATGGCGACGGCTCATCGTCCGCCGCCACGATGGCGCGGCCGAGGTCGATGATTTCCGTTTCCACCGCGGCCTGGCGCTGGGTCAATTCCAGATACTTCCGGGTCAAGGCGCCATCGGGGGCCCAGTCGTTCGCCGAGCGCTGCTCCGGCGGCACTTCGGCCATATTGGCGATCATCTCTTCGATCGCCGTATCGAGTTGCGCGCGCTCGCTGCTCAGGTCGGCAAGCCGCGCTTTCATGTCGTCGAGTTTGCTTGCCATCGGATCGGTAACGCCGCGCTCAGGCAAATCTGCCGTGGCAGTGCTTGTACTTCTTGCCGGAGCCGCAGGGGCACACTTCGTTGCGGCCGACCTTGCCCCAGCTCGTCGGATCCTTCGGATTGCGTTCGGCGTGAGCGCTGGCCTGTGCGCCATTGCCGACCAGCATGGCGCGCGCAGCGGCGCCAGCTCGTCCTCGCCGGTGGTCGGGATCGACCTTGTGCGCTTCCATATAGGGCAGCTTCTCGGTCTCTTCGGCCGGCGGCTGCTGCACGATCTCGACGCGCATGAGCTGGCCGGTGACCGCCTCGCGCAGATTCGCAATCATCGCCTCGAACAGGCTGAAGGCTTCCGCCTTGTATTCGTTGAGCGGATCGCGCTGGCCGTAGCCGCGCAGGCCGATCACCTGACGCAGGTGCTCGAGCATGACCAGATGCTCGCGCCAGAGATGGTCGAGCGTCTGCAACAGGATCGACTTCTCGACATAGCGCATGACGTCGCGGCGCCCACTTGGCCACCTTGGCCGCCATCCACTCGTCGGCGCGGCGCTCGATGCGCTCGCGCATTTCCTCGTCGGCGATGCCTTCTTCCTTGGCCCAGTCCTGCACCGGCAGCGCCAGCGTCAGCACTTCGCGCAGCGCCGTGTCGAGACCGGCCACGTCCCACTGTTCGGCATAGGCGTTGGCCGGAATGTGCTTGGCGACCAGATCGTCGATCACGGCATGGCGCATGTCGGCGACGGTCTCGTCGACGTTCTCGTCGCGCATGAGATCGAGCCGCTGCTCGAAGATCACCTTGCGCTGGTCGTTCATCACGTCGTCGTATTTCAGCAGGTTCTTGCGGATGTCGAAGTTGCGCGCCTCGACCTTCTGCTGCGCCTTCTCCAGCGCCTTGTTGATCCACGGGTGGATGATCGCTTCGTTTTCCTTCAGGCCCAGCTTGGTCAGCATGCCGTCGAGCTTGTCGGAACCGAAGATGCGCATCAGGTCGTCTTCCAGCGACAGGAAGAACTTGGAATGACCCGGGTCGCCCTGACGGCCGGAGCGGCCGCGCAACTGGTTGTCGATGCGGCGGCTCTCGTGCCGCTCGGTGCCGAGCACGAACAGGCCGCCGGCGTTGAGCGCCTTTTCCTTCAGCCGCGCCACCTGCTCGCGAATCTCGTCGGCGCGCGGATCCTTGTCGCGCGTCGCCCCAGTCGTCGATGTCGGTGATTTCCTGGCGGATGCGCATGTCGGCATTGCCGCCGAGCTGAATGTCGGTGCCGCGGCCGGCCATGTTGGTGGCGATGGTGACGGCGCCCGGCACGCCGGCCTGCGACACGATGAAGGCTTCCTGCTCGTGGTAGCGGGCGTTGAGGATGGCGAAGACCTTGGTCTTGGTGGCGCCGTCGTCGCCGGAATAGAGCGCGGCGAAAGCGTTGGGATCGGTGAAGTCGTGCGCCTCCCAGCCGGCCTCGCGCAGCATCTCGGCGAGCTGCTCGGATTTCTCGATCGACGTGGTGCCGACCAGCACCGGCTGGCCGCGCAGCTTGCAATCCTCGATCAGCGTGATGATCGAGCGGTATTTTTCCTTGTCGGTGCGATAGACCTCGTCGTCGTCGTCGATGCGGATCAGCGGCATGTTGGTCGGAACTTCCAGCACTTCGAGATTGTAGATGTCGATGAACTCGTCGGCTTCGGTGAGCGCCGTGCCGGTCATGCCCGAGAGCTTCTCGTACATGCGGAAATAGTTCTGGAAGGTGATCGAGGCCAGCGTCTGGTTTTCCGGCTGGATCGGCTGATGCTCTTTGGCTTCCAGCGCCTGGTGCAGCCCTTCCGAATAACGGCGGCCCGGCATCATGCGGCCGGTGAATTCGTCGATGATGACGACTTCGCCGTTGCGCACGATGTAGTCCTTGTCGCGCTGGAACAGCTTGTGGGCGCGCAGCGCCTGATTGACGTGATGCACGACCGAGACGTTCTCGACGTCGTAGAGCGACTCGCCCTTGAGCTCGTCGGCCGCGCGCAGCCGCTGCTCGAGCTTCTCCATGCCGGCTTCGGTCAGCGTCACGGTGCGCTGCTTCTCGTCGACCTCGTAGTCGCCCTTGTCGAGCGCCGGGATGTAGCTGTCGATGGTGTTGTAGAATTCCGAGCGGTCGTCGAGCGGACCGGAAATGATCAGCGGCGTGCGCGCCTCGTCGATCAGGATCGAGTCGACTTCGTCGACGATGGCGTAGATATGGCCGCGCTGGACCATGTCCTCCATCCGGTACTTCATGTTGTCGCGCAGATAGTCGAAGCCGAGCTCGTTATTGGTGCCGTAGGTGACGTCGCAGTCGTAGGCCTTCTTGCGCTGCTCGTCGTCGAGCCCGTGCACGATGTTGCCGACGGTCAGGCCGAGGAAGCTGTAGATCTGCCCCATCCATTCGGCGTCGCGCTTGGCGAGATAGTCGTTGACGGTGACGACGTGCACGCCGCGCCCGGCCAGCGCGTTGAGATAGACCGCCAGCGTCGCGACCAGGGTCTTGCCTTCGCCGGTCTTCATCTCGGCGATCTTGCCCTCGTGCAGGATCATGCCGCCGATCAACTGCACGTCGAAATGGCGCTGGCCGATGGTGCGCTTGGCCGCCTCGCGCACGGTGGCGAAGGCCGGCACCAGGATGTCGTCGAGCGAGGTGCCGTCGGCGATCTGTTTCTTGAACTCGGCGGTGCGGGCCTTGAGCGCGTCGTCGGACAGCGCCGCGATCTCGGCTTCCAGCGCGTTGATGGCGTCGACCCGCGGCTGATAGCTGCGGATCCGCCGTTCATTGGCGGAGCCAAACAGCTTACGGGCAACGGCGCCGATCATCGGTAGCTCCTCATTGATCCGGGGGCGCTTCTATCACGCCGCCGCGGCCGGATGTTGGTTCCGGCGCTCCGGAAATACGGCACTTTTCGGGCAATTTCGACGCGAACTGCGCCTACAAAAGCGCAACCAGCCGAGGTTAAGCGAGAGATAGGAGGGGGTCGGTTTATTGTCAATTGGCGGCTTGCCGCGGGCATTCAAGCGGGTTAACCGGTCACGGGGACGTTAAGTTCGGTGCGCCATTCCGCCATTGCAAAGCCATGGTTGTTGGGTGACAAGTCCGCCGCCGTCCGCGGTGTAGCGGACCCTTCAATTCCAAGGACAGATCATGACCCTTTCCCCCCTCGCCGGCAGCCCGGGCCGGTCGCGCATCCCGGCAGGCCTGTTTGGCCGCCTCCCTGGCGCTGTTGCTGGCGACCGCCGCCCCGCTGCGCGCCCAGGACAAGGATCCGCTGGTGGCCACCGTCAACGGCACCGAAATTCATCAGAGCGACCTCGCCGTCGCCGAGGAGGAGGCCGGCCAGCTTCCGCCGATGTCGCCGGATGCCAAGAAAGACTATCTGGTGCAGTTCATGGCCGACATGATCCTGGTGTCGAAAGCCGCCGAGGCCAAGAAGCTCGGCGACGGCGCCGACTTCAAGCGCAAGATCGCCTTCGCCCGCAACAAGCTGCTGATGGAAATGATGCTGACCTCGGTCGGCAAGGAAGCGCTCACCGACGCCGAGATGCACAAGGTCTATGACGAGGCCGTCAAGCAGATGGGCGAGGAAAAGGAAGTCCACGCCCGCCACATCCTGTTCCGCGCGGCCCCCGGCGACGAGAAGGCCAGCAAGGAAGCCGAGGACAAGGCCAAGGCGGTGATCGTGCGCCTGAACAAGGGCGAGGATTTCGCCAAGGTCGCAAATGAGCTGACCGAAGATCCCTCCGGCAAGGCCAATGGCGGCGATCTCGGCTATTTCACCAAGGAGCAGATGGTGCCGGAATTCTCCAATACCGCCTTCGCATTGGAGAAGGGGCAGATCTCCGCCCCGGTGAAGACCCAGTTCGGCTGGCACGTCATCAAGGTCGAGGACAAGCGCGTCAAGCCGCAGCCGAAGTTCGAAGAGGTCAAGCCGCAGATCGAGCAATATGTGACGCGCAAGGCGCAGGCCGAAATGGTCACCAAGCTGCGCGCCGAGGCCAAGATCGAGAAGTTCTACAAGGTCGAAGCGCCGGCGGCGCCCGCGGCGCCGGCCGAGCCGGAGAAGAAGTAAACGCGATCGCCCAGCTATCAAACAATTTCGTCATGGCCGGGCTTGTCCCGGCCATCTCGCTTAGGTACGCACGTTCGTGCCCGAATAATCGGGATCACCGGGTCACGCCGCTGTGCGGCGGCCCGGCGATGACAATCATTGGATGCCGCGCCGATGTCAGCACCTCAGTCTCCCCCCTCGCCCCCACGAACGTGCCCGACATGCCGGCGATCGCCGGCGTGCGGCTCGCCACGGCGCAAGCCGGCATCCGCTATGCCAACCGCACCGACGTGCTGCTGGCGCTGTTCGATGCCGGCACCAGCGTGGCCGGCGTATTCACCAAATCGAAATGCCCGTCGGCGCCGGTCGAATGGTGCCGCGCCCATCTGAAATCCGGTAAAGCGCGCGCGCTGGTGGTCAATTCCGGCAACGCCAATGCCTTCACCGGCAAGAGCGGGCGCGTCGCCACCAAGCTCACCGCCGACATCGCCGCCAAGGCTGCCGGCTGCAAGCCGTCCGAGATTTTCCTCGCGTCCACCGGCGTGATCGGCGAGCCGCTCGACGGCTCCAAATTCGCGCCGGTGATGCAAGGTCTTGTCGGCGCAGTCGCGGCCGGGCGATTTCCTCGCCGCGGCAAAAGCCATCATGACCACCGACACGTTTCCAAAAGTCGCGACCGCGACGGCGAAGATCGGCAAGCGCGAAGGTCACCATCAACGGCATCGCCAAAGGCGCCGGCATGATCGCGCCGGATATGGCGACGATGCTCTCCTTCATCTTCACCGACGCGGCGATCACGGCCCCGGCGCTGCAGGCGCTGCTCAAGGACGGCGTCACCGACACCTTCAACGCGGTGACCATCGACGGCGACACCTCGACCTCCGACACGCTGATGATGTTCGCCACCGGCAAGGCGCCGGGCTGCCCGCGCATCGCGCGCGCCGCCGATCCGCGATTGAAGGCGTTCAAGAAGGCGCTGCTGGCCGTGCTGGCCAACTTGTCCGAGCAGGTCGCGCGCGACGGCGAAGGCGCGCGCAAGCTGGTCGAGATTGTCGTGGAAGGCGCGGTGTCGAAGGCGTCGGCGCGGCGCATCGCCATGTCGATCGCCAATTCGCCGCTGGTGAAGACCGCGATTGCCGGCGAGGACGCCAATTGGGGCCGCGTGGTGATGGCCGTCGGCAAGGCCGGCGAGCCGGCCGACCGCGACAAACTGTCGATCTGGTTCGGCGGCATTCGCGTCGCGCACAAAGGCGAGCGCGATCCCGGCTACGACGAGGCCGTGGTCAGCGCCGAAATGAAGAAGCCGGAGATTTACCTGAAGGTCGCGCTCGGCCTTGGCAAAGGCCGCGACCGCGTGCTGACCTGCGATCTGACCAAGGAATACATCGCCATCAATGGCGACTATCGTTCGTAACGATCCATTTACCTTCGTGGCCGAACTCCCTACCGCTGTCTTACCTTTGAAGGCCTCTTAACCAAGGACTGCCTAACCTGCGGGCAGAAGGGCTGTGAGCGCCAATATTCTTCTTGTTGCCGCATGTGCCCTCATCGATGCCGACGGCCGCGTGCTCATCGCACAGCGCCCCGAAGGCAAGACGATGGCGGGCTTGTGGGAGTTTCCCGGCGGCAAGATCGAGGACGGCGAACGGCCCGAGCAAACCTTGATCAGAGAATTGAAGGAGGAATTGGGAATAGCCGTCAGCGAGGCCTGTCTCGCGCCGCTCACTTTCGCCAGCCACACCTATCCCGACTTTCATCTTCTGATGCCGCTCTATGTCTGCCGGCGCTGGGAGGGAACGGTCACTGCCCGGGAAGGACAAGCAGCTCGCCTGGGTGAAACCGAACCGGCTGCGAGACTATGACATGCCGCCGGCGGACGTTCCGCTGGTGTCTCACTTGATCGCGCTGCTGTGATCCCGGCCAATACGTCGCCCGAATAGGACGCCCCAATGCGCCGTCTCGTTCCGAGTGCCCTGCGCCGCTTCCCGTCCGCGCAGGACGGCGCCACCGCCATCGAATATGCGATAATTGCATCCGGCATCGCCGGCGCCCTGGTCGCGGTCATCAACTCGCTGGGCGGATCGCTGAACACGATGTGGACAAGCGTCGCCAATATTTTCAACTAAGTTTTAGCCTCCCGGTTTCCTCCCCCCTCGATATTTCCTTGGCGCAACGCCCGTCGTGCGCGCCGGCTCGCCTTGGGCTAGACTGCGGCCAACGGCCCGCAGAGGCCGCCATTGGGGAGGACATCATGGACAGCTTCTTCGCCCGGCAGCTTGCGACTTATGCCAGCTATCATCGCGACGAGCGCAATCGCGCGACCCATTTCATCGGCATCCCGGCGATCGTGTTTTCGATCCTGGTGCCGCTCGCGCTGGTGCATGTCGGCGGCGTTTCGCTCGCAGTCGTCGGTCGGCGCGCTGGCGCGTGATCTGGCTGGATTGCGCTCGATCGTCTCATCGGCTTCGCCATGCTCGATGGTCGATGCTGCCGATGCTGGCTGGTCGCCGAATGGATCGCCCGCAGCTTCGGCGGCGGCACGGCGTGGACCGTGTTCGCGATCTTCTTCATCGGCGGCTGGGTGTTCCAGCTTGTCGGCCATGTCTGGGAAGGCCGCCGCCCGGCGCTGGCCGACAATCTGTTTCAGGCCTTCATCGGCCCGATGTTCATCATGGCCGAGGTGCTGATGGCGCTGGGCCTCAAGCAGGAGCTCAAGGCGGCGATCGACGATGCGCCGCACACGGCAAGGTGAAATTCAGTCGCGCGGCGCCGCCGGCCTTTGTCGCCCGCCGGCAATTCCTTGGCGCCGAGCGCATCGGCCAGCCGCTGCGCGGCGGCGCCGGGCTTGAGCGGCTTCTGCTGGCTTTCGTGCGGCGCCCAGCCCGACAGCCAGGCGATCTCGAAGGTCGCGCGCAGGCGGCCGTCGGCGTCGGCAAAGCGCCGCGCATAGATCTCCGCCATCTTGGTCAAGGTCGCGCGCTTGAGCGGAGTGCGCCGCCGCTCGCTCAGCACATTGGTCGCGCCCATGCGGCGCAGATCGCGCATCAGCGCGAATACCGTCGCGTAGCGCACCGTCAGCCGGTCGCTGTCGACCACCGGCAAAGCAAAGCCCGCGCGTTGCAGCAGCGCGCCGAGTTCGCGCACGTCGGCGAACGGCGCGACGCGCGGCGAGACTCCGCCCTCGATCTCGCTCTCGGCTTCGCGCGAATGCTTCGCGCAACTCGGCCAAACTGTCGCCGCCGATGAGCGCCGCAAGCAGCAGCCCATCGGGCTTCAGCGCGCGGCGGATCTGGATCAGCGTGCCCGGCAGATCATTCACGAATTGCAGCGACAGCGCCGACACCACCAGATCGAGCGAGCCGTCGGCAAATGGCAGCGCCTCTTCGTCGGCGGCGACCCGGAGCGAGGCTGCGCCGTGCGGCAAGGCGGAAGGCTCGGCGGCGACGATGGTTGCGACTTTTCCGCTCTCGGCCAGAACGCGGCGCACCGCGTCGGTCGGCGTGCCGAGATCGACGGCGCGATCGAATTGGCGCAACACGGCACCCAGCCGCTCGCCCAATTCGCCGGCAACCCGGTCGATCAGGAAGGTCTCAGGCCCCAGCGCATGCGCGCGCCTTTGACGCGCGCGCAGCAGTTTACGGTCGAAGATCGCGGGACCTGGCATTGCAGCAATCTAGCCGGTCCCGCGCTCTTGCACAGCCTCGATCAGAGCGGCACGAGTTTGCCGTTGGTCTTGATGTTCGGCGCGTCCTTGTTGTTGACGATCTTGAGCTCGAGCTCGCCGCCGGCGCCGGGCTGCCATTGGCCGCCGACCAGCGGCGTGGTGCAGACATTCGGCACCGGGCCTTTCTTCCACTGCACCGGGCCGACGATCGACTCGTATTGCGTCGCCGCGATCGCCTCGCGGATCGCATTCGGCTCCAGCGCCTTGGAGCGCTTGAGCACGTCGGTGGCGACCTCGAACAGCGCGTGCTTGAAGCCGAGCGGCATGGTCCAGGTCTTGTTGCTGGCCTTGGTGTAGGCGGCGGCAAGCGCCGCCGACGTCTGGCCGGTCAGATGCGACGAGAACGGGTGATAGGGCGACCACCAGACCTCGATGCCGATGTTCTTGCCGAGCGGACCGAGCGCCTTGACCGCGGCGGGGAATTCCGCCGACTTGCCCGGCGTCACGATCTTGGGCTTGAAGCCCTGTTGCGCGGCCTGCGTCCAGAAATTGATGAAGGTCGGCGGCGGCAACACCGAGGTGACGATCTCGACGCCGGCCGCTTTGAAGGCGGTGATCTGCGAGGTGAAGTTTTCCACGAACGGATCGAAGCTGCCGGTATTGACCACCTTGTAGCCGCGCTTGGCCAGCACCGGCGGCATGCCGTGGCCGGCGTCGCTGAAGGCATTGCCGTCGGAATCGTTCGGCCACAGGCAGCCGACGACTTTGTTGGTCGGCAACTCGTCGTACATGTTGATGAAGGTCGAGATCAGCGCCTCGGCGCCCCAGAAGAAGTGATAGGTCCACTTGAAGCCCTTGGCCGGATTGCCCTTGCGGCCGAAGAAATAAGGCTGCCACGGCGCGTCGGTGGACACGCAAGGCACTTCGTTGACCTCGCAGGCGTCGGCCACCGGGTTCACGGTGTCGGGCGTGTGCGCCACCACCATCAGGTCGATCTTGCTGGCGTTGATCAGCTCATTCGCGACTTCGGCGGCGCGATTGGGATTGGACTGGCTGTCCTTGACGATGACCTCGACCGGGTGGGTCTGGTTGCCGATCTTGATGCCGCCGGCGACCGCCTTCTTGAATTCCGCCCAGGACGAAAGCATCGGGTTCGGCGAAGATCGCCAGCGGGCCGGTCGACGGCGTGACCAGGCCGATCTTGATGGCGCGGCCTTGCGCGCGCAGCACGGCCGGCGTCATCGCCAGGAACGTGGCGGCCGTACCGGCTTTGAGAATTTGACGCCGGCTGGCTGTAGTTCCCGAAATATGCTTGTCTGTCGTCATCGTTTGTCTCCCCACTTGTTTGCAGTTTCTCTGCTTATCGGTTGTCTGCGATGCAAGCATTCCGGCAGGTTTTTCGCAATACGGTTGGAGCCCCAACGATCTCGCGCGCCGCTGCGGCATTGCAGCGCGGCGGGAAATTCATTCTCGACATCGCCCTGCCGCCGTTATGTCCGTCCTGCCGCGAGCCGCTCGGCGGCGGCGCCGGGCTATGCGCGGCCTGCTGGTCGAAACTGTCGCTGATCGAGAAGCCGTACTGCGCGCGGCTCGGCATTCCCTTCACCTACGATCCCGGCCCCGGCCTGCTGTCGATGGAGGCGATCGCCAATCCGCCGGCCTATGACCGGGCCCGCGCCGCGGTGCGCTATGACGACGTCGCCCGCGCGCTGGTGCTGGGCTTCAAATATGCCGACCGGCTCGATCTGGCGCCGATGATGGGCCGCTGGATGGCGCGCGCCGGCAGCGAGTTGCTGGCCGACGCCGACGGCCTGCTGCCGGTTCCGCTGCATTGGCGCAGACTATGGGCCCGGCGCTTCAACCAGGCGGCGGCACTGGCCGGAACGATTTCGGCGATCAGCGGTGTGCCGGTGCTGCATGACGCCATTGTCCGCGTGCGGGCGACGCCGCAGCAGGTCGGCCTGTCGAAGACCGAACGGGCCGACAATGTGCAAGGCGCCTTCCGCGTGCCGGCCGAACAGAAGGCCCATGTCGCCGGAAAGCGGCTGATCCTGATCGACGATGTGCTGACTTCCGGCGCCACCGCCGATACCTGCGCCCGCGCGCTATTACGGGCAGGCGCCGCCCATGTCGACGTGCTGGTATTCGCCCGGGTTGTCGCGCCGCTGCGCAGCCCCATATAGTCAGGGGCCGGATACGCGAGCACACACCACATGCCCCCTGTCGAGATCTACACCACCGGGTATTGCCCTTATTGCCACGCCGCCAAGGCTCTGCTTAAGCGGAAGGGCGTGGACTATACTGAAATCGACCTCGGCCGCGACTGGAAGCGGCGCGAGGAAATGATCCAACGGGCCAATGGACGCATGACCGTGCCGCAGATCTTCATCGGACCGGTGCATGTCGGCGGCAGCGACGACCTGCACGCGCTCGAACGCGAGGGCAAACTCGACGCCCTGCTCGCCCACACCGGGCCGTCGGCATGACTGACGCCGCCCAGGCTGCGACCTTCAAGGCCGCGATGATCCAGATGCGGTCCGGGCTCATCCCCGCCGCCAATCTCGATGCCGCCGCGCGCCTGATCGGCGAGGCGAAATCCGCCGGCGCCGATTACGTGCAGACGCCCGAGATGACCAACATCATGGAGGTCAAGCGCGAGCGGCTGTTCGCCACCATCGTCGAGGAAGACTCCGATCCCGTGCTGGCGACGTTCCGCGAACTGGCCCGCAAGCTCGGCCTGACCATTCATGTCGGCTCGCTGGCGATCAAGGTTGCGCCCGAAAAGGCGGCCAACCGTTCGTTCCTGATCGATCCCAAGGGCGACATCGCCGCGCGCTACGACAAGATTCATATGTTCGACGTCGACCTCGGCAATGGCGAGAGCTATCGCGAATCGCGCAGCTACCGGCCGGGCGAATTGGCGGTGAATGCCGATCTGCCCTGGGGCCGGCTCGGCTTGACGGTCTGCTACGATCTGCGCTTTCCCGCGCTGTACCGCGCGCTTGGCCGAAGCCGGCGCCACCATGCTGGCCATTCCATCCGCCTTCACCCAGCAGACCGGCGAGGCGCATTGGCATGTGCTGATGCGCGCGCGCGCCATCGAGAACGGCTGCTTCGTGTTCGCCGCCGCCCAAGGCGGCAAGCATGACAACGGCCGCGAGACTTACGGCCATTCGCTGATCGTCGATCCTTGGGGCCGCATCCTGGCGGAAGGCGGCACCGAGCCGGGCGTGATGATGGCCGAGATCGACATGGGCGAAGTCGCCAAGGCCCGCGCGCGCATTCCATCGCTGCAGCATGGCCGTCGTTTCGAGATCGTCGAGCCGATGGCCGAGCCGACGCATCTGCATGTGGTGCGCGAATGATCCATTACGCACTGATCTGCGACAAGGGCCACGGCTTCGAAAGCTGGTTTGCGGATTCGGCCGCCTTCGACAAGCAGGCCAAGCGCGGACTGGTGACCTGTCCGCATTGCGGCTCGGCCAAAGTCGAGAAGGCGATCATGGCGCCGCGGCTGGCGACGGGAAAGAAGCGCAAGACAACGAGCGAAGCTCCGGCGCCGTCCACACCGGCAGTGGAAGCCCGCGCAAGAAAAAGCAAATGTGGCGATGATCTCGCCGCAGGAGCATGAGTTTCGCGCCAAGCTCAAGGAACTGCGCGACCATCTGACCAAGAACGCCGACAATGTCGGGACGAAGTTTCCCGAAGAGGCACGCAAGATGCATTACGGCGACATCGAGCACCGCTCGATCTACGGCGAAGCCTCGCCCAAGGACGCCAAGGAATTGGCCGAGGAAGGCATCGAATTCCACCCGCTGCCGATATTGCCGGACGAGCGGAATTAGTATTTCCGTCAGTACGCCCACACCAGCAGCGCGACGCCGATCACCACCATCACGATGCCGATGCCTTCGCGCAATGTGGTCGGCTGCTTGAAGATGAAGCGCGTGACGCCTTGCGCGAACAGCACCTCGACCAGCGCCAGCGTGCGCACATTGGCGGCCGAGGTGATGGCGAAGCCGAGGAACCAGAACTCCGAGGCGAAGGCACCCATGAAGCCGGCGAACAACGAGGGCTTCCAGGCCTTGGCGATGGCTTTGAGCACCGCCGGATCGCGCAGCCCCAGCCAGGCCGACAGCAGGACGGCTTGCAGCACCAGGCCGGTGGCCAACGTGAAAGTCGCCGGCAGCACGAAGTCCGGGTGATGCAGCGACAGGATGGCGCCGCGATAGGCGATGGCCGACAGCGCGAAACACGTGCCGGAGAACAAGCCGATCGCCGTCGAGCGCCAGGTGCTGACCTGGCTGGCGCCCGGTTTCAGCGACATCACGATGACGCCGGCGGTGCCGATCAGGATGGCGGTCGCCGACAACGGCGTGATGCGGTCGCCGAGAAAGATCAGGCCGAACAGCGCGACCTGCACCGGCTCGGTTTTGATATAGGCGTAGGCCACCACGAAAGAGCGCTCGTTCATGGCGGAAAGCATCAGCGCGGTGGCGGCGATCTGCGTCAAAGCGCCGGCGACGACCCAGGGCCAGAATTCCAGCGGCGGGCTCGGCAGGCCGCGCCCGGTCGCGAACATCACGCCGGCCAGAAACAGCAGCGCGAAGGGAAAGCCGAACAGGAAACGTACATGCGTTGCGCCGACGGTGCCGAGCGTGGCGGTCAGTTCGCGCTGCATGGCGTTGCGCGCGGTCTGGGCCGCGGCGGCGATCAAGGTGAAGACGGCCCAGAGCATTTGGCGGCATCGCTACAGTGTCAGGAGGACTTTGAACTCGTCATTCCGGGACGCCCATAGGGCGGGCCCGGAATCCATAATCCAGAGTCGTGGTTATGGATTCCGGGCTCGCGGCCAAAAGGCCGCGCCCCGGAATGACGAACTAGGCGGGAGCCATAATCTCAGCAGCCTCGGGAAATTCGGTAACCTTGCCGTTTTCATTGTCGATCAGCAGGAACAGATCGAAATAGCGAATGGTCGGCGCGCTGCCGGCGCGCTTGATCACCGACTGCCGCCATTCCTCGTTGTGGGCGCGTTGCGCCGCCTCGACCGACGGCCAGATATAGACGCCGGCGCCGGTCTTGCCGTTGAGCTCGAGCAGGAAATGCTTGCGCAGCAATTCCTTGTTGGCCTGCCATTTCGGAATGACGTGGCGGGCTTCCTCGGCGACCTGCGCGCGACTCCAGCCCTTCGGCGAATTGAATTCGACCAGTTCGAGGATCATTGGGCCTTCCCTCCATTTTTTGGACGTTCACCGACCAGCATGTAATTCACATCCATGTCGGACGACAATTGCCAGCGGTCGGCGAACGGATTGTAGATCACGCCGCGCTCGCCGGTCACGTTGAGGCCGGCGCTTTCGAAATTGCGTTCGAGTTCCTGCGGCGTGACGAACTTGTCCCATTGATGCGTGCCGCGCGGCAGCCAGCGCAACACGTATTCGGCGCCGACGATGGCGAGCGCAAAACTCTTCAGCGTGCGGTTCAAGGTGGCGGCGATCATCAGCCCGCCCGGTTTCACCATCGAGGCGCAGGTGGCGACGAAGGCCTTCACGTCGACGACGTGCTCGACCACTTCCATCGCCAGCACCACGTCGAATTTTTCGCCAGCCTCGGCCAAGGCCTCTGCCGTGGTAGCGCGATAGTCGACCGCAACGCCGCTCTCGTCGGCATGGGTCTGCGCAACGGCGATATTCTCCTCGGCCGGATCGGCGCCGACCATCTGTGCGCCGAGCCGCGCCAAAGGCTCGGACAGCAGGCCGCCGCCGCAGCCGATATCGAGCATGCGCAGGCCTTTGAGGCAGTCGAGCTTCTTGGGGTCGCGGTCAAAGCGTTCCGCCGCCTTGTCGCGGATATAGCCAAGCCGGATCGGGTTGAGCTTGTGCAGCGCCGCCATCGGCCCGCGCGCGTCCCACCAGGTCGAGGCCAGCTTCGAAAACCGCTCGATCTCGGCGGTATCGATCGACGATGCCTGGGCTTTTCTGTTCACCATTCGGACTATCTCTCAGAAAACGGGTGAAAGTTGCAGGCCGCCCACCCCGCCGGTATGTATACGCGCCTTTTGCTATGTCCGGGAACGTCAGGTTCAAAAAAGTTATGGCTCGCTTGGTGATGAAATTCGGCGGTACGTCGGTCGCCGATCTCGACCGCATCCGCAACGTCGCGCGCCACGTCAAGCGCGAGGTCGACGCCGGCTACGACGTGGCCGTCGTGGTTTCGGCCATGTCGGGCGTGACCAATCAGCTGGTCGAGTGGTGCCGGCAGGCCTCCGCCATGCACGATGCCCGCGAATACGACGCCGTGGTGGCGACCGGCGAACAGGTTACCGCCGGGCTGCTTGGCGATCGTGCTGGAAGGCATGGGCGTCAACGCGCGGTCCTGGCAGGGCTGGCAACTGCCGATCCTGACCGACGACGCGCACGCCTCCGCGCGCATCCTCGACGTCAACGGCGCCGAACTGATCAAGCGCTTCAAGGAGCGCGGCCAGGTCGCGGTGGTCGCCGGCTTCCAGGGCCTGCACAAGGAAACCGGCCGCATCACCACGCTCGGCCGCGGCGGTTCGGATACCTCGGCGGTGGCGATCGCGGTCGCCATCGGCGCCGAGCGCTGCGACATCTACACCGACGTCGACGGCGTCTACACCACCGATCCGCGCGTGGTGGCCAAGGCGCACCGCATGGACAAGATCGCGTTCGAGGAAATGCTCGAATTGGCCTCGCTCGGCGCCAAGGTCATGCAGGTGCGTTCGGTCGAGCTCGCCATGGTGCGCAACATGCGCATCTTCGTGCGTTCGAGCTTCGAGAAGCCCGAGGACATCGATCCGCACCAGCCGCCGTCCGGCACTCTTATTTGCGACGAGGGAGACATCGTGGAACAGCAAACCGTCACCGGCATCGCCTTTTCCAAGGACGAGGCGCAGATCTCGATCCGCCGCGTGCAGGACAAGCCAGGCGTCGCCGCCGCGATCTTCGGCCCGCTCGCCGACGCCAGCATCAATGTCGACATGATCGTGCAGAACGTCTCGGCCGATGGCTCGACCACCGACCTGACCTTCACGGTGCCGTCGGCCGACTACGAGCGCGCCCGTATGACCATCGAGAAGGCCAAGAGCGCGATCGGCTTCGAGCGGATGGATGGCGCGACCGACGTCGCCAAGGTTTCGGTCATCGGCATCGGCATGCGCAGCCACGCCGGCGTGGCCGCCAAGGCGTTCAAGGCGCTGTCCGAGCAGAAGATCAATATCCTCGCCATCACCACCTCCGAAATTAAATTCTCCGTGCTGATCCACGCTAATCAGACGGATATGGCGGTGCGCACGCTGCACACGCTGTACGGGCTGGATAAGGGCTAAACTGTCATTCCCGCGTCGGCGCGCCGAAAGGCGCGGAAGGCCGCGGAATGACGAGTGCGCTTGCCCCTTGCCCGCCCCATTCGCTATAGCCTGAGCCATAGCTGGCGTCGGGTGCGGATTCGGATTCGCACCCTAAATAGTCGGGCTGTAGACGGGCGTCGCGGCGAAAAAGCCGTGGTTTTTAAGGACCTTAACAATGCGTGGCGCGCTAGGCGGTCCGCGCGTGCTGCTCCGCCGGCTCCGCGAGGTCATGGCGGAACCGGTCAGCGCGCAGGAACGCCTCGACAAGGTGGTCGTTTTGATCGCCGCCAACATGGTGGCGGAGGTCTGCTCTGTCTACGTCTTGCGCGTGGACGGAACCCTTGAGCTATACGCCACCGAAGGCCTCAAGCGCGAAGCGGTCCACGAGACCGTGCTGAAGGCCGACGAAGGCCTGGTCGGCCTGGTCGCCAGCGAAGCCAATCCGATCAACCTGTCGGACGCGCAGAACCACCCGGCCTTCTCGTTCCGCCCAGAGACGGGCGAAGAAATCTACCACTCCTTCCTCGGCGTGCCGGTGCTGCGCGCCGGCAATACGCTCGGCGTTTTGACGGTGCAGAACCGCGCGCGGCGCACCTACACCGAGGAAGAAGAAGAAGCGCTGCAAACCACGGCGATGGTGCTCGCCGAGATGATCGCGTCCGGCGAATTGTCGGCGCTCGCCCGCCCCGGCGCCGAACCGGCCGCGCGCCATACGATGCACGTGCAAGGCACGTCGCTGTCGGACGGCATCGCGCTCGGTCACGTCGTGCTGCACGAGCCGCGCGTGGTGGTCACCAATGTGATCGCCGACGACGTGCCGCGCGAACTCAAACGTCTCGACGCGGCGATCGCCACCTTGCGCGCCGATCTCGACCGCATGGTCGAGCATCGCGACGTCGCCGACGGCGGCGAGCATCGCGAGGTGCTCGAAGCCTATCGCATGTTCTCTTACGACCAGGGCTGGCTGCATCGCATCCGCGAAGCGGTGTCCACCGGCCTCACCGCGGAAGCCGGCGCCGAGCGCGTGCAGTCGGATACCCGCGCGCGCATGCTGCGCGCTTCCGATCCCTATCTGCGCGATCGCCTGCACGACCTCGACGACCTCGCCAACCGCCTGATGCGGGTGCTGATGGGCCAGGATCATGCGCCGGGCAAAGAACACCTGCCGGACAATGCCATCGTGGTGGCGCGTTCCATGGGCCCGGCGGCGCTGCTCGACTACGACCGCAAACGGCTGCGCGGCCTGATCCTGGAGGAAGGCGGGCCCGACGTCACATGTCTCGATCGTCGCGCGCGCGTTGGGCATCCCGACCGTCGGCGAGATCGAAAACGCCACCGGCCTGGTCGAGCCCGGCGACGCCGTCATCGTCGACGGTTCGACCGGCCATGTGCACATGCGCCCGCCGCAGGATATCGAAGCGGCCTATGGCGAGCGGGTCAAACTGCGCGCCCGCCGCCAGGCGCAATACCGCGCTTTGCGCAACCGCCCTTGCGTCACCAAAGACGGCCAGAAGATCGCATTGATGATCAATGCCGGTCTCACCATCGATCTGCCGCATCTCGAGGAAACCGGCGCCGCCGGCATCGGCCTGTTCCGCACCGAATTGCAGTTCATGGTGGCGGATACGCTGCCGCGCACCGGCGAGCAGCTGGCGCTGTACCGCACGGTGCTCGACGCCGCCGACAAGCGGCCGGTGACGTTCCGCACCCTCGATATCGGCGGCGACAAGGTGCTGCCCTATATGCGCAGCGTCGAAGAGGAAAATCCGGCGCTGGGCTGGCGCGCGATCCGGCTCGGGCTGGATCGTCCCGGCCTGCTGCGCAGCCAGGTGCGCGCGCTGCTGCGCGCCGCCGGCGGCCGCGAATTGCGGGTGATGTTCCCGATGATCGCGGCGGTCGAGGAATTCGACAAGGCCAAGGCGCTGGTCGAAGTCGAACTGACGCATCTGCGCCGGCACGGCCACGCGCTGCCGGAGCGGGTGCATATCGGCACCATGCTGGAAGTGCCGTCGCTGCTGTTCCAGCTCGACGAGCTGCTGGAGCGGGTGGATTTCCTCTCGGTCGGCTCCAACGACCTGATGCAATTCCTGTACGCCGCCGATCGCGGCAATATCCGCGTGTCGCAGCGGTTCGATCCGCTGTCGGCGCCGGTGCTGCGCGCGCTCAAGGACATCGCCGATATGGGCCGCAAGCACGCAAAGCCGGTGGCGCTGTGCGGCGAACTCGGCTCGCAGCCGATCGGCGCGCTGGCGCTCGCCATTATCGGCTATCGCTCGCTATCGCTGTCGCCATCGGCGATCGGTCCGGTCAAGGCGATGCTGCTCGACCTCGATTGCAAAAAGGGCGAGGCCGCCATTCTGCCGTTCCTGGCGCAACCGGTCGGCAGCGTGTCGATCCGCGACAAGCTCGAGAGCTTTGCCGCGGCTGAGGGATTGCAACTTTGATCTCTTTGCCGCAGCACCGGCTCGACGCCTTGCTCTCCCGCTATTCGATGGTGGAGAACGAGCTTGCCAGCGGCTTGAGCACCGACAACTACGTCAAGCTGTCGCGCGAATTCTCCGAACTCGGGCCGGTGATCGAAGCCATCAAGGCCTATCGCGCGGTCGCCGCCGAGATCGCCGATCTCGACGCGATGAGCGCCGATCCGGCGACCGATGCCGAGATGCGCAAGATGGCGGAAGCCGAGAAGCCGGCCTTGCAGGCGCGCCGCGACCAGCTCGAACGCCAGATCAGTCTGGCGCTGATTCCCAAGGACGCGATGGACGATCACGACGCCATCCTCGAAATCCGCGCCGGCACCGGCGGCGACGAGGCCGCGCTGTTCGCCGGCGACCTGTTCCGCATGTATGAGCGCTACGCCGCCCAGCAGGGCTGGAAGACCGAAGTGCTGTCGATGAGCGAAGGCACCAAAGGCGGCCTCAAAGAGGTCATCGCCGAAGTCCACGGCCGCGGCGTGTTCGCCAAGCTCAAATTCGAGTCCGGCGTGCATCGCGTGCAGCGCGTGCCCGATACCGAAAGCCAGGGCCGCATCCACACCTCGGCGGCCACCGTCGCCGTGCTGCCGGAAGTGGAAGACGTCGACATCCAGATCAGGGACGACGATCTCAAGATCGACACCATGCGGGCGCAGGGCGCCGGCGGCCAGCACGTCAACAAGACCGAGTCGGCCATCCGCATCACGCACATTCCGACCGGCACGATTGTGTTCGTGCAGGAGGAACGCTCGCAGCATAAGAACAAGGCCAAGGCGCTCGCCTACCTGCGCACAAAGCTCTACGACACCCAACGCCAGAAGCTCGACGCCGAACGCGCGGCGGACCGGCGCGGCCAGATCGGCTCGGGCGACCGCTCGGAACGCATCCGCACCTATAATTATCCGCAAGGCCGCGTCACCGATCACCGCATCAACCTCACGCTCTACAAATTGCCGCAGGTGATGGAAGGCGTGGCCTTGGGCGAGATGATCGACGCGCTGGTGACCGAACATCAAGCCGAACTGCTGGCGGCCGAGGGCGCGACCTGATGCCGGCGGCCGGCACGCTGACTGTCGCAATGGCGCGGCAGGCGTTGGCCGAAAAATTCCGGCAGGCGGGCATCGACTCCGCCGACACCGACGCGCGGCTGCTCATCGGCCACGCGCTCGGCATCGATCGCGCCACGATGATGGCCAATGGCGAACGCGCGCTGACCGCCGCGGAGACCAAGGCAATCGATGCGCTTGCCGGGCGCAGGCTCAAGCGCGAACCGGTCGCACGCATCTTCGGGCACAAGGAATTCTGGAGCCTGCCGCTGCAAATCAGCGATGCCGTTCTGGTGCCGCGGCCGGAGACCGAGACCGTCATCGAAGCCGCGCTCGACACGATCATCCGTGGCGGCTTGCGTCTCGAGACGTTGCGCATTCTCGACATCGGCACCGGGTCGGGCGCGCTGCTGCTGGCGCTGCTCAGCGAATTGCCCAATGCGCTCGGCACCGGCACCGATATCAGCGCGGCGGCTTTGGCGATCGCGCGCGCCAATGCCGAACGCCTCGCCTTGGCGTCGCGTTGCACGTTCGTCGAATGCGATATCGCGGCCGGCTTGCCGGGTCCGTTCGATTTGATCGTGTCCAACCCGCCTTACGTGGCGCGGGACGATATTGCGACGCTTGAGCCGGAGGTGCGTGACTACGACCCTGTGCTTGCGCTCGACGGCGGGGCCGACGGACTTGATGGTTACCGGGCCATTGCGCATGAGGCCCGCCGTCTGCTGGCGCCGGGCGGCCGCCTGTTCGTCGAATTGGGGGCCGGACAAGAATCGGCGGTGCGCGCGCTGTTTACCGAAGCCGGATTGACCGTTGGCGCCTCGCGCAACGATTTGGCCGGGATTCCGCGCGTGCTCAGCGCCTCTATCCTGCCATGAGCTTGCCGCATTGCGACCTGGCCAAAAGCGCAGAGCTGTTTTGAGAGCGAAAAAACCGCTTGGAATGTCCCCTGGAAACGACTAGCTTCCGGTTACGGAATCGACCCGTAACGGGTGCATCGCCACGAAACCCCGGAGCTGAGACGCTCTGTGAGGCGGCGGTACAAGGCCGGTAATGGTTGGCCGATAACGAAGCGCCGAAACAGACGGCAATCGAAATCGCCAATACGGGTTTGGATGCTTCACCGGTTGGGCGCATCATAATTTTAAGCCTTGAGATGAGATGCGCGTAACGAAAAGGTTGGCAACGCCGCGGAAAAATCGCGGCCAATTTTGCGGCCATGGGGTTGCTGTAGCAATCGCGATATAGAAACGAAAACGATCGAGCATTCGCGCGGACAAACCGGCGTTCAAGGTGACGCCCAGGTCCGGACGCGCAATGAAATTCGTATGGACTTGTGGTTCTAACGAGCAACCGGCGGAAGACGCCAAGGCACAGCGAAGCGAAGCGAAAGGTCTGCGAACAGGCACATCATGAGAAACGGTCAAAAGCGCATGCGCGGTCGTAACAACAATAACAACAATAACAACAACAATAACCAGCACCGCAAAAGTCAGAATCCGCTGACGCGGGTCTACGAGTCGAACGGGCCCGACGTAAAAATCCGCGGCACCGCCTCGCACATCGCGGAGAAATATATCCAGCTCGCGCGCGACTCGCAGAGCTCCGGCGATCCGGTGGCGGCTGAGAATTATTACCAGCACGCCGAACATTATTTTCGTCTGATCGCCGTTGCGCAGGAACAGTTCCGCCAGCAGAACCCGTACTACAACAATCCGCAGAACCAGCAGGGCCAGGCGGCGACGCCGCAGGGCGCGGCTGACGACAATTACGACGACGATGACGGCCAGCCCTTCGCCGGTCAGAACGAGCCGGGCTTCGCGCCGCAACCGCCACAGCCGCAGGCCCAGCCTTATCTGCCGCGCGATGCGCAGCCGTTTCCGCCGCGCGATCAGCAGCAGCCGGCCCGCGTGCAACATCAGCCGCAGCAGCAGCCTTACGTGCAGCCGGTCCAGAGCGGCAACGCCGCGCCGGACGTTGCCGGCTTACCGGCCTTCATCACCGGCGGCGGCCAGCCGCAGCCGAACGTCGGCGCCAATCCGGCCGACGGGCCGAACGGCCACGACCAGGGCGACCGCGGCCAGGATCGTTTCGGACATCGCCGCCGACGGCGCCATCGCCCGGGCGGCGGCTTCCAGAGCGTCCGGATAATTTCGGCAATGTCAGCCCGCAAGGCGCAGCGCCGAGCGAAGGCGGCGACGAGCCGCCGCGTCAGCCGGACTGAGTTTCGCGCAAGCGGATCAAGTGCCGGGTGACGGCGCCAGCACCGGCTCCAGCGCCGGAACCAGACGGCGTTTTTCGCGGCGCGCCGGAATCGCGCGGTAGACCTGCTTGGTCGCTTCCACCAGATGCACGCCGTTGAACGGCGCCGACAGCGTCGCGCCGGTGCGCTCCCAGGCCACGGCCGAGCGCAGAAACCAGCCGCGCGCCATCGGCGGCACGTACAGCGCCTCGCTCCATCCGGTCGGCGTAAACCAGGTCTCGCGCAACAACTGATTGATCTGCGTGCGCGAATAGGGCCGGCCGTGACCGAACGGCGTCGTGTCCATGCGCGCCCACAATCCGCGCCGGTTCGGCACCACCGCCAGCAGGCGCCCACCGGCCGCCAGCACCCGCCAGACTTCGCGCAGCAGCGTGGCCGGATCGTTGGTCATCTCCAGAGCATGCACCAGCAGCACGCGGTCGACCGCATTGTCGGGGAGCGGCAAATCGTTCTCGTCAACCAGCGCCGTGAGCGCCGGCCGCGTGGTCGGCCATTTGACGACGCCCTGCCCGGCCGGCATGAACGCCAGACACCGTTCGGCCTCCTCGCGGAACAGACCGAGATAGGGCGTGGCATAGCCGATACCGAGCACGCGCTGGCCGGCTGTATCGCGCCACAGGCTGCGAATGCCGCGGCCGACAAAGCGGCGGGCCACCACGCCCAGGCGCTGGCCATAAAAGTTGCGCAGGTCTACGACGTCGATCGACATGGCCTAAAACTACCACGAATTCGCTAGCCATAACGCGAGATCGCGGAACCTGGGGGCGTGCGATCCAATTCATCAACGTGGTACGGTTAACGCCGTTCACGAACGCGCAAGAGGACGCCAAGCCCATGCCCGCGGAAATCCGCCTGTTTCGCTGCCGATCCGACAATTACGGGGTGCTGCTGCATGACCCGGAAAGCGGCGCGACCGCCTCGATCGACGCGCCGGAAGCCGCCCCGATCGAGGCCGCGCTCAAGGCCACCGGCTGGAAGCTGACCGATATCCTGGTCACGCATCACCATGCCGACCACACCGACGGCATCCTGGAGTTGAAGGAAAAGTACAAATGCCGGGTGGTGGCGCCGGCGGCGGAAGCCGAGAAAATCCCGGCGGTCGACCTGACCGTGCGCGAAGGCGACAAGGTCTCGGTCGGCAAACTCTCCGCCAATGTGATCGAGACGCCCGGCCACACCAGTCGGCCACATCGCCTATTGGTTTCACGCCGACAATCTGGCTTTCGTCGGCGACACGTTGTTCTCGATCGGCTGCGGCCGCGTCATCGAGGGCACGCCCGGCATGATGTGGCGCTCGCTGCTCAAGCTGCGCGATCTGCCGAACGACACGAAAATTTATTGCGGGCACGAATACACCGCGGCCAACATCAAGTTCGCCCTCACCATCGACAAGGACAATCCGGTGCTGGCGGCGCGCGCGGCCGAAGTCGAGTTGCAGATCGCCCAGGGCGAGCCGACCATCCCGGTCACCATCGGCGACGAGAAATTGGCCAATCCGTTCCTGCGCGCGGACGTCGCCGATCTCGCCTGCGACATCGGCATGGCCGGCAAACAGCCGGCGCAGGTTTTCGCCGAAATCCGCGCGAGGAAGAATAAGTTTTAGTTAGCGACATGCCCATCGTCACCGCCGCCGACATCATCCGCAAACTCGACCTCAAGCCGCATCCGGAAGGCGGGCATTACCGCGAGACGTTCCGCGATACGCGGCTGGTCGACGGCCGCGCCGCGTCCACCGCCATCCTGTTTCTGCTGGCGCGCGGCGAGCGCTCGCATTGGCACCGCGTCGATGCCGTGGAAATCTGGCACTACCACGCCGGCGCGCCGCTGAAGCTTTCGGTGGTCGACGGTTCGACCGAGGAGATCATCCGGCTCGGGCCCGACATTCATGCCGATGAGATCCCGCAGGTCACCGTGCCGGCACGCGCCTGGCAGGCGGCGGAATCCCTGGGCGATTGGACCCTGGTCGGCTGCACGGTCGCGCCGGGCTTTACGTTCGAGGGCTTCGAACTGGCGCCGGCGGGCTGGTCACCGCGGCAATAGGCTTTCACCTGCCGCCGCGGTGGATCGCGGCGATCAGCCGCGCTTTTTTCTGGCCGCCGGCGCGGCGGCGCGCTTGTCGATCCGGCCGCGCAATTCATTGGCGACGACACCGGCAATGACGACCGCGGACAAAGCCGCAGCCAGATATTTCCGCTTCGAGACGTCGTTGCTTGCCTTGGCGGCCTGACGCAAAAAGCGATTGTAGCGCTTGGTGGCCGCAACAAGCATCTTGTTGGATTGCTTGATAACCGCGCGTTCCGCGGTCTGCACCAGCGACGACGATTTGGCCGGTACGGCTTTCTTCGATGTTTTCCGACGTTTTGCCATGAGGTTCCTTGTAAAAAGTTGTCGTATGTTGTGCCGATATCGGCGGATGAAAACTCAAAGTAATGCCAGCGCAGTCTTAAGCGGCGTCCTTTGCCTTGCGCGGCGGCCGTTTGGTCTTGCGGGGTTGCAGCTTCGGCGCCGGCAAGAACTTCAGTGCGTCCGACAGGCGGGGCGGAATTGCATCCGAAATCGCCTGCGGCACTTTTTTAGCCTGGCTTTTCAAACTCTTTGTCGTCGCGCCGGAATTTCTGACCGCCTTGCCCGCCAGCGAACCGATCTCGAACGCCAGCGTCGCCGCCAGCTTCGGGTTATCGCGGATAAAGGCGAAAAACATATCGACGAACGACTCGGTATTTGCCTTCTTCCGGCGCATCGCTAATTCCTCATCCAATGGACACGGAACAATTCCCGCAGCGCCAATCGGTTCCATACCGGCAGGCGCGCGCCGCCGCGCTAGCGAATTAGGCGCCGGCGGGCTGGTGGCCGGGCCGTTAACCGCGTAAAAAGCCAAAAAACGTCAAAGGGAGAAACGCTAGTGCCAATCTCACTCGACCAGGCGCGCGAACAGGTCGCGCGCGCCAACCGCATGATCGCCAACGAAGGCGTGCTCGATGCCTTCGGCCATGTCACCATGCGGCATCCGACCGATCCGGGCCGCTACCTGATGTCGCGCTCGCGCGCGCCGGAGCTGGTGCAGCCGGAAGACATTCAGGAATTCACCCTCAACTCCGCGATCGTCAAGCCGATCGAACCGCGGCTCTATGGCGAGCGGGTGATCCACGGCGAAATCTACAAGGCGCGGCCGGAGGTCATGGCGGTGTGCCACCACCACGCACCGTCGATCCTGCCATTCTGCATTTCCGGCATGGAACTCAAGCCGGTGTACCACCTCGGCGCCACCCTGGGCGCCAGCGTGCCGTTCTGGGATAGCCGCGACGACTTCGGCGACACCACGCTGATCGTGGCCAAGCCCGAAGAAGGCGCCTCGCTGGCGCGCGCGCTGGGAAAGAACTGGATCGTGCTGATGCGCCGCCATGGCGCCACGGTCGCCGGCACCACGCTCGACGAGTTGATATTCCGCACCATCTACACCGCGCGCAATGCGGCGCTGCAAATCCAAGCCCATGGCCTCGGCCACGTGTCGCCGCTGACCGCCGCCGAAACCGAGCTTGCCAGCGAATACAATCTGCGGCCGGGCCCGGTCGCGCGCGCTTGGGAATATTGGTCGGTGCGGCTCGACAAGGTGGAAGGCACCTGGCGCGCGGCCAAACCGAAAGCCAAGCCGAAGAACGAGGAAGCCGGCGATCAAGCGCAGCGCGAAAAAGAGCAAATCCAAACGAGCCCGGTGAGGACAATGCCCATGTCGAAGAGAATTTGCGTCACGCTGTTCGCTGCAACCCTCGCCCTGGCCGCCGCGCTGGCGCCGGCCAGCGCCGAGGACACGCTCAAAATCGCCATCGGCCAGCACGGCAACTGGGAAAATTCGGCGCCCGAACTTGGCCAGCGCATGGGCTTCTTCAAGAAGCACGGGCTGGTGCTCGACCTGCTCTATACGCAGGGTTCGGGCGAGACCATGCAGGTGATCATCGCCGGTTCCGCCGATGTCGGCATCGGCGTCGGCACCAATTCGGCGATGGCGGCCTTTGCCAAAGGCGCGCCGGTGCTCGCGCTCGCCAATCACACCACCGGGGCGCCTGCCGCCTACTGGTACGTGCCGGCGAATTCGCCGATCAAGAGCTTTCAAGGATCTGAACGGCAAGACCGTCGGCTATTCGACCACCGGCTCGTCGAGCTACACGGCGCTCTTGCAATTGGCCAAGCTCCAGGGCGTTACGCCCAAGCCGGTCGCCACCGGCAATCCGGCTTCGACCTTCACCCAGACCATGTCGGGCCAGATCGATGCCGGCTGGTCGTCGCCGCCGTTCGGCTTGAAGGAGGCGCAGGAAGGCAAGATCCGCATCATCGGCCACGGCGGCGATGTGCCGGCGCTGCGCACCCAGACGGTGCGGCTGCAGATCACCAACAAGACGGCTTACGCGCAGAAGAAGGACGCGCTCGACCGCTATATCGCGGCCTATCGCGAGACGCTGGACTGGATGTATTCCGATCCGGCGGCGCTCAAGATGTACTCGGAATGGGTGAAGATCCCCGAGCCGATCACCAAGCGCATGCGCGACGAGTTCTATCCCAAGGACGAACTGATGCCGGACAAGCTTTCGGGGATCGACGCGATCACCCAGGAAGCGATCGCAACCAAATTCCTCAAGGCGCCGCTCAGCAAGACGCAGCTCAAGGAGCTGTTCGTCTACTCGAAGGCCTTCGACTAGGGCGCGAATCCGGCAACGTATGGCCTGATCGGCGACAGATCATTGTCTGTGCGACGGCTTCGTCGTATGGCATCGCACGCTCTATTCTTTTCTCTGTGCGGAGACTTGCGATGCCTGTCTTGATCATGGACCGCGGCGTTCACCTCGATCCCGGCGCGGTGCGAAAGGCATTCCCGCAAGCCGTCGTCAAAGACGCCAAGAATGTCGCCGAAGCCATGCAGGTGTGCGCCGACTGCGACGTCCTGGTTGCGATGGCGCATGAAGTGACCGACGCATTGATCGGCCGCATGCCGCGGCTGCGCTACATCTGCGCCATGTCGGCCGGCACGGAGCGGCTGGACACCTTGAAGGAGCTGAAGCCGGACGTCCGCGTCACGTCCGGCCGGGGCATTCACGGGCCGCAGATGTCGGAACTCGCGTTCCTGTCCATGATCGCGCTGTCGCGTGAATTTCCACGCATGCAGCGGAACCAGCAGAGCCAGCCTGGGAGCGCTGGCCGCAGAAGCTGCTCTGGGGCAAGACCGCGGTGCTGATCGGCATCGGCCCGATCGCGGAGGAGCTGGCGCTGCGCTGCGCGGCCTTCGGCATGCGCGTGATCGGCGTGAGCGACGCGCGCGCCGAGGCGCCTCATTTCGACAAAATGGTGCCGCGGAGCCGATTGCACGAGGCGGCGGCGCAAGCCGACTTCATGGTCGTGCTGGTGCCGTTGTCGGACAAGACCCGCCACATGATCGACGATGGCGTGCTCGCGGCGATGAAGCCGACCGGCATTCTGATCAATCTGGCGCGCGGGCCGGTGGTGGATGAAAAGGCGCTGACCCGGAGGCTTCAGGACGGCAGCATTGGCGGCGCCGCGCTCGACGTGTTCGAGCAGGAACCGCTGCCGACCGACAGCCCGCTCTGGGACATGCCCAACGTCATCGTGACGCCGCGCATCGGCGGCATGAGCGACGTCTATGCCGAGCAGGTGCTGCCGCTGGTCACCCACAACCTCGGTTGCTTTCTGGATGGGCGGCCAGCCGACATGAAGAACATCGTGCGCGGTTGAGGGGGGCGGCTTGCCTCAGGCGAGCGCGTCGGCGACGGCTTTGCCGCAGGTGACGGTGTCGGCCGGGCCTTTCAGATCGCGCGTGCGCAATTTGGTCCTGGGCCAGCACCTTCTCGATCGCCGTGACGATGGCCTTGGCGGCTTCCGGCTCGCCGAGATGTTCGAGCATCATGGCGCCGGACCAGATCTGGCCGATCGGATTGGCGATGCCCTGGCCGAAGATGTCCGGCGCCGAGCCGTGCACCGGCTCGAACACCGAGGGAAACAAGCGTTCGGGATTGATGTTGCCCGACGGCGCGATGCCGATGGTGCCGGTGCAGGCCGGGCCGAGGTCGGACAGGATGTCGCCGAACAGATTGGACGCGACCACGACATTGAAGCGGTCGGGATTCATCACGAAGTGCGCGGTGAGGATATCGATGTGAAACTGATTCCACTTCACGTCCGGATAGGCCTTGGCCATTTCCTTCACGCGCTCGTCCCAGTACGGCATGGTGATGGCGATGCCGTTCGACTTGGTGGCCGAGGTCAGATGCTTCTTCGGCGTCGAGCGCGCCAGCTCGAAGGCGAATTTCAGCACGCGGTCGACGCCGACGCGGCTCATCACCGTTTCCTGCACCACGACCTCGCGCTCGGTGCCGGCAAACATCTTGCCGCCGATCGCCGAGTATTCGCCTTCGGTGTTCTCGCGCACCACCCAGAAGTCGATGTCGCCCGGCTTGCGGCCGACCAGCGGACACGGCACGCCGGGCATCAGGCGCACCGGGCGCAGATTGACGTACTGGTCGAATTCGCGGCGGAACAGGATCAGCGAGCCCCACAGCGAAATGTGATCCGGCACCCGGTCGGGCATGCCGACGGCGCCGAAATAGATCGCGTCGTGCTTGCCGATCTTGTCTTTCCAGTCCTCCGGCATCATGCGGCCGTGCTTTTCGTAATAGTCGCAGGACTGGCGAAATCGAAATCGTCGAGCCGCAGCTCGAAGCCGAATTTCTTCGCCGCCGCCTCGAGCACGCGCACGCCTTCCGGCATGACTTCCTTGCCGATGCCGTCGCCGGGAATGACGGCGATGCGGTGAACGCGATTGGTGTTCATGGAGGACTCCCTTGCGAATGCGCGACGGCCCGCCGCGTTTCCGGGGCGGGCCGTCTGATCTAGCGAAACTGGGCGCGGCGCGAGGAATTTCCTCGGTGCGCGTTACGCGTAGGCGAAATACTGCCCGCCATTGGCGGTCAGCGTCGAGCCGGTGATCAGGCCGGCGTCGTCGGAGGCGAGGAACACCACGCAGCGCGCGATTTCCTCCGGCTCGCCGAGGCGGCCGATCGGAATCAGCGGCAGGATGCTTTTCTCCAGCACCTCCTTCGGCACCGCCTGCACCATTTCGGTGTTGATGTAGCCCGGGCAGATCGCGTTGACGGTGATGCCGGCCGCGCGCGCTTCCTGCGCCAGCGCCTTGGTGAAGCCGATCTCGCCGGCCTTGGCGGCGGAATAGTTGCGTCTGGCCGATCTGGCCCTTCTGGCCGTTGATCGACGAGATGTTGACGATGCGGCCGAACTTGCGCGCGCGCATGCCCTCGATCACCTGCCGGCACATGTTGAACAGCGAGCCGAGATTGGTGTTGATCACCGCGGTCCACTGCTCCGGCTTCATGCGGTGCAACTGCGCGTCGCGGGTGATGCCGGCATTGTTGACCAGCACTTCGACCGGCCCGAGCTCGGCCTCGACCTGCTTGATGCCCGCGGCGCAGGCCTCGAACGACGACACGTCCCACTTGAACACCGGGATGCCGGTTTCGGCCTTGAATTTCTGCGCCGCCTCGTCGTTGCCGCCGTAGTTGGCCGCGACCTTGTAGCCGGCGGCCTTCAGCGCCTTGGCGATCGCCGCGCCGATGCCGCGGGTGCCGCCGGTGACCAATGCAACGCGAGCCATATCCAATCCTCCCACATCGCTTTTAATAGTCATGGCCGGATCGAGCCGGCCATGACAAGCATCAAATCACGTGGTGCAGCGCACAACGTTATCAGCGTCGCGTGTTTCTCGTGCGCGTTCGCGGGCTCTAGCCGCGCTCCACGCACATCGCAATGCCCATGCCGCCGCCGATGCAGAGCGTCGCGAGGCCCTTCTTGGCGTTGCGCTTCTGCATCTCGTGCAGCAGCGTCACCAGCACGCGCGCGCCGGATGCGCCGATCGGATGGCCGATGGCGATGGCGCCGCCATTGACGTTGACCTTCGACGGTATCCCAGCCGAGGTCCTTGTTGACCGCGCAGGCCTGCGCGGCGAAGGCCTCGTTGGCTTCGATCAGATCGAGATCGTCGATGCTTCCAGCCGGCCTTCTTGAGCGCGGCGCGCGAGGCCGGGATCGGGCCGGTGCCCATGATCGCGGGATCGACGCCGGCCTGCGCCCACGACACGATGCGCGCGAGCGGCGTCTTGCCGAGCTTGGCGGCTTCCGACGCCTTCATCAGCACCACCGCGGCGGCGCCGTCATTGATGCCGGAGGCGCTGGCCGCCGTCACCGTGCCTTCCTTGTCGAAGGCCGGGCGCAGCTTGGCGAGCGCTTCGAGCGTGACGCCGTTCTTCGGATATTCGTCGGTGTCGACGACGATGTCGCCCTTGCGGGACTTGATGGTGACCGGCGACGATCTCGTCCTTGAACTTGCCGGCCTTCTGCGCCGCCTCGGCCTTGTTCTGCGAGGCGACCGCGAACTCGTCCTGCTGCGCGCGGGTGATCTGCCACTGCTTGGCGACGTTCTCGGCGGTGTTGCCCATGTGGTAGCCGTTGAAGGCATCCCACAGGCCGTCCTTGATCATGGTGTCGACCATCTCGAAGTTGCCCATCTTCACGCCGCCGCGCAGATGCTGGGCGTGCGGCGCCATGCTCATCGATTCCTGGCCGCCGGCGACCACGATCTCGCTGTCGCCGTTCAGGATCGCCTGATAGCCGAGCGCGACCGCGCGCAGGCCGGAACCGCAGAGCTGGTTTACGCCCCAGGCGGGGCTCTCGACCGGAATGCCGGCGGCGATCGAGGCCTGCCGGGCCGGGTTCTGGCCCTGACCGGCGGTCAGGATCTGGCCCATGATCACTTCGCTGACGCGGGCGCCTTCGACGCCGGCGCGCTTCAGCGCTTCCTTGATCGCGACCTTGCCGAGTTCATGGGCCGGCAGGTTCGCAAAGGCCCCGTTGAACGCGCCGACCGGCGTGCGGGCGGCGCTCACGATGACGATATCGTCTTTCATTCGAAACTCCTGTTGGCGGGGCGCTCGGGTTGCGATTGCGCCGCAACGTTTTGCAGACTTGGCTTGGCTGGCTAAATCGGGGGGCCGTCTTATGGCACTGCCGCATCCTCAGACCTCCCGGGCGGCCCTGTCAATGACGGGCATCATGTCGTTATGCGTGAGAATTGGCCCCTTTTTGCGCTTTCCGCAAGGGATACCGCACTGCCCGCTAGCGGCCTCCCGCGCCGCCACAAAACGGTGGCCCGCGGCGCCGGTAATACGGTTATGCTCAAGACCTGGGCAGGGGGAAACGTGATCGACATGGCAGAAGAAAAAGAGCCAATCACAATCAAGAAATACGCCAACCGGCGGCTCTACAATACCGGCACCAGCACCTACGTGACGCTCGAGGACCTCGCCGTCATGGTCAAGGACGGCGAGGATTTCGTCGTCTACGACGCCAAGACCGGCGAGGACATCACCCGCTCGGTGCTGGCGCAGATCATCTTCGAGCAGGAGAACAAGGAAGGCCAAAGCCTGTTGCCGATCGCCTTCCTGCGGCAGCTGATCCGCTTCTACGGCGACAGCATGCAGATGATGGTGCCGCGCTTTCTCGAGCAGTCGATGCAATCGCTCACCAGCCAGCAGGGCAAGTTCCGCGAGCAGATGACGCAGGCCTTCGGCGTCGGCGGCTTCGGCTCGATCGAGGAGCAGGTGCGGCGCAACATGGAAATGTTCGAAAAGACCTTCGCCATGTTCGCGCCGCCGTTCGCGCGCGGCGGCAAGCCAGCGGCGACCGGCGCGACAAGCCGGCCGCAACCGCGGCGGCGAGATGGACGATCTCAAGCGCCAGCTCGACGAGATGCAGAAGCGGCTCGATAAGCTCGGCGACAAGGAATAGCGACCGACTGTCGTCCCCGCGAAAGCGTGGCGCCGATGTCGAATCAGCTGCGTCAGCCCGCTCGCGCGCGCGCTGCTTTTCCGGCCAGCCATGGCCGCTCGGGCGAGGCGAGCCCGATCAGCGCGCCCTGCAGGATAATCGCAGCCCCAGTCCGCCAGCAGCTGGGCGGCTTCCTCGTCCTGCACCCATTCGGCGACGGTCTTGAGACCGAGCCGGCGCGACAGATCGATCAGCGTCTGCACGAAGGCGCGGTCGTCCTCGACTTCATGATGTTCTGCACGAAGGCGCCGTCGATCTTGACGATGTCGACGCCGAGCTTGCGCAGGTTGCGGAACGAGGTGTGGCCGGCGCCGAAATCGTCGATGGCGATGCGGCAGCCGAGATCCTTCACCCGGGTGACGAAGCCGCGGGTGTCGTCGACATCCTGGATCGCCGCGGTTTCGGTGATCTCGATGATCAGCCGCTCGGCCACGCCGGCATTGGCGCGCAGCAGCCCGCCGAGGCCCGACCACCAGTCCGGATCGATGGTCGAGGCCGGCGAGACATTGACGCTGGCCGTGAGCGCCGGCGCCGCCGCCAGTTCGGCCACCACCAGTTCGAGCACGCGATGGTCGAGCAGGCGCACCAGCCCGAGCCGCTCGGCGACCGGGATGATCTCGTTGGCGTGGGCAACGCGCGCCGTCGGCGCGATGGACGCGCATCAGGCATTCGTAGAACGCGGGCTTGCGGCTTTGCGCCTCGACCACCGGCTCGAAGGCCAGCAGGATGCGCCGCTCGTTGAGCGCGGCGACGATCTCGTCGGTGGCGCGCATGCTTTCGCGGCGCAGCGCGTCGCGCTCGACGTTCGGCCGGTAGGCGGCGAACGAGCCGTGGCGCTTGGCGCGCGCGGCGTCGCAGCGCGTCCTGCGCGCGGCTGAGGATTTCCGGCACGGTGCGGGCATGGCGCGGCGCGGTGACGCCGCCGATCGTCACGGTCACCGCGACCGGGCCGGCCGCGGTCGCAATCGTCTCGTCGCGCACGCCGGCCAGCAGGCGCTCGGCGGCGACCGTCATTTCGTCGGGCGTGCAACTGGTCAGCACCACGCCGAATTTGTTGCCGGAGAAGCGGCCGAGATGATCCTTGCCGCGCAGCCGCGCGCGGATGCGCTTGGCGACCTGGGCGATCACTTCGTCGGTGATGTCGAAGCCATAGGCCTCGTTGAGCCGGCCGAGATGATCGATGGCGACCAGCAGGAAGCCGCAGGAGCCGCGGAAGTGCACCGCCTCGTCGAGCGTGGCGCCGAGCACCTCGATCAGGCAGGCGCGGTTGAGTTCGCCGGTCAGCGGATCGAATTGCGCAAGTTGCTCGAGCTTGCGCTCGCGTTCGTGGCGCTCGTTGATGACGCGCACGACGCCATGCGCCCGCAGCGGCTTGCCGTCGGCGCCGGCGAACCAGCGGCCGGTGTCCTCCAGCCAGATTTTCTGCGTCGCCGCGCTTGAACGCGTATTGCACCTGATAGGGAACGCCGCTGCCGGCGTCGCTCTGACCAGCCTGCTGGATGGCGTCGATGCGGCGATTGTCCGCCGGCGGCGTCGATCTGCCGGGCGTAGGCTTGCCGCTGGCGACTTCGGCCGTATCGGCAAGCCCGAGAACCGCGGCGGCGTTGCCGCTCCAGGTCAGCGCGTCGCTGTCGAGCCGCCACTCATAGGCGACTCGCCGATCGACCCGAGAATCTCGGCGGCGTCGGGCACACCGGCCGGTTGATCGAAACGGGTCACGTTCGCCCCTTTTTGGAACGCCCCGCCGCGCCGGGCGTTGCCTTGAGGAATGGATGCGCCGCCGAAACTACGGCCAATCCCTAAACAATTAGAAAAACGCAAGGATTGGGCGACGCGCGACACGGATTTCGGCGAACGGCACGGCCCTTGCCAATCAGTGGGTGGACAAGGGCGTGTTGTCCCAATTTGAGACAGGTAGTGAGTATGCGAGTCGAAGCGGCCAAACAAGCGGCATCCGGGCCGAGCGGCGGTAAGCCGCACGATGCGGCGGCGGCCCATGAAGCCGAGAGCCGCGCGCTGGTCGTGGTCGCACCGGCTGCGGCGCAGGCGACGGCGACCATCCACAGTCAAGCGGCGTTTCTCGCCCATCTCATTGCGGTGAAAGATCAGCGCCGCAGACCCGCGAGCGCCGCCGCGCCGATCCGGCCGAAGCCATCGCCGCCTATCGCGCGGTCCAGGCGATGACCGAGTTCGCCTAAAATTCAATAGCCCAGCGCGCAGCCGTCCTTGCGCGGCTCCGAGCCGCCGATCAGCACGCCGCGATCCCAGTCGATCTGGATCGTCTGCGCGCCGCCCCAGGGCGATCGGCGCCATCACCACCGTCATGGCCGCGCGCTTTCAGACCGTCGATCGTCGCCGGCGGCGATGCCGCGCTCGACCACGGTCTGCTCGCCTTCGAAGAAGAAGCGCGGCGCGTCGATCGCCTGCTGCACGTCCATGCCGTAGTCGAGCATGTTGAGCACGATCTGCACGTGGCCCATCGGCTGGTAGTGCGCGCCCATGACGCCGAAGCTCATGTCGCAGCGCCCGTCGCGCATCGCGAGCGCCGGAATGATGGTGTGCATCGGCCGCTTGTTCGGGCCGAACGTATTGGGATGATCCGGATCGAGCACAAAGCAGGCGCCGCGGTTGTTCAGCATGATGCCGGTCTTCTCGGTGCAGATGCCGAGGCCGAAGCTCGAATACAGCGAGTTGATGAACGACACCGCCATGCGGTCGCGGTCGACCACGGTGAGATAGACCGTGTCGCTGCCCGGCGCCGGCGCTGGCGGCAAGCGTGACGCGCTTGTTCAGGTCGATCAGCGCCGCGAGCTGCTTGCCGAAGCTCTTGTCGAGCAGATCGGCGACCGGCGTGCGCATGTGCGCGGCATCGGCGATGTGGGTGTCGCGCACCGCAAAGCCCAGGCGCGCCGCCTCCAGCATCAGATGGAAGCGCTCGGGGCCGAGCGGATCGAGCGCGGCGAGATCGAAGTTCTCCAGGATGTTGAGCATCACCAGCGCGGTGAGCCCCTGCCCGTTCGGCGGGATCTCGACCAGATCGAGGCCGCGATAATTCGTCGAGATCGGCGTGACGGCATCGCCGCGATGGCTGGCGAAATCCTCCGCGGTCAGGAACGAGCCGCGCGCGGCCACCGTCGCCACCATGTCGTCGGCGAGTCTCGCCCTCGTAGAAGGCGCGCGCGCCCTTGGCGGCGATGGTCTTCAGCGTCGCGGCCAGCGCCGGAAAGCGGATGACGTCGCCTTGCTTCGGCGCCGCGCCGTTGAACAGATAGTGCTTGCGACGCGCCGGCATCGGCCTTGAGCTTGGCGACGCATGGCGCTCCAGTCCCAGGCGACGCGCGCGGCGACCGGAAAGCCGCCTTCGGCGTAGTGGATCGCCGGCTGCCAGCGCGCGGTCGAGGCCGAAGCGGCCGTGCGCCTTGAGGATCGCCTCCCAGGCATCGATCGCGCCCGGCACGGTGACGGCGTGGATCGAGTCTGCCGATCTCGCGCATGCCCTGGGCGCGCAGCGCCTCGGTCCGACGCCTTGGCGCCGGCGCGGCCGGAGCCGTTATAGCCCCAGACCGGCTTGCCCGGGCTGCGACACCAGGCAATAGCAGTCGCCGCCGATCCCGGTCATGTGCGGCTCGACCACGCACAGCGTCGCGACCGCCGTGACCGCCGCGTCGGCCGCGGTGCCGCCGGCGCGCAGCGCGTCGATCGCGGCGAGCGTCGCCAGCGGATGCGAGGTCGCCGCCATGCCGTCGCAGGCGATGACGGGCGAGCGGCCGGGCAGTTGGAAATCGCGGTCATTTGATTGCGCATGATCTTAATCCGAAAACCGGTTCCCACTTTTCGGGATCATGCGCAGGCGAGTTCGGGACGGTCAGGAAATGTGCGGCAGCGTGCCTTCGACCGTGAGTCGCGCTGCGCCGTGCGCATCGTGACGGCGAAGCCGCCGAGCACGTCGACGAAGCTGATGACCAGCAGCAGGAAGAAGGTCGCGGTCGCCGCCTGCTTGACCAGCAGGAACTCGACCAGCATGCCGAGGAACAGGACAGTCGACAGCACGTGATCGATCATCGTGCGCGACGCCGATGCGGGTCGACTTCATCATCTCGCCGAACAGCAGCAGGATCGACAGCGCGATCAGCATGTCGCCGGCCGACATCGACCAGTCGCCGCCCGACACCATGTGCACGGTGGCGAGCGCGCCGGTCCAGCTCACGCCCGGCATCAGGAACGCGATGATGTTGTAGATCGCGAACGGAACCAGCAGCAGCGGAAAGCCGAGGATAAACATGAGGCTCTCCTGTCCGATCGTATTGGTAACTTACGCCTCGGTCTTCGCCTTCAGCACCTGGCGGCCTTTGTACATGCCGGTCTTCAGGTCGATGTGGTGCGGGCGGCGCAGTTCGCCGGAATCCTTGTCCTCGATATAGGTCGGCCGCTTGAGCGCGTCGGCCGAGCGGCGCATGCCGCGGCGCGACGGCGAGGTTTTTCGTTTCGGCACAGCCATTGGAAGCAACTCCTAGAAAGGCGCAATATCGGTTTGAAGCCGGGCTTATAGAGGATGGTGCCGGCTAAGGCTAGGGGCAAAAGCGGCGGCTTATTTGCGCCAAACTAGCGGTTTTGGCGCAGGCAGCTGGCCGCCTCGGGCGAGCGGCCCGCGCGGGCCGACATAGAGCCCGGCCAGGCGGCGCAGGCCGGGTCCAGGGCGCATGGGCGTCGCGCTTTGAGCGGGCTTGGCAGCACCGCCGCCAGCAGCGCCGCCTGGTAGCGGCGACAAATCGCGGGCCGATTTGCCAAAGGCCCGGCGGCTGCCGGCCTCGACGCCGAATTCGCCGTTCGGGCCCCATTCGGCGATGTTGAGGTAGATTTCCAGAATCCGCCGCTTCGACAGCACCAGGTCGATCCACAGCGCCAGCGGCAATTCCAGCGCCTTGCGGACAAAGCTGCGGCCCCGCCAGAGGAACAGGTTCTTGGCCACCTGCTGGGTGATGGTGGAACCGCCGCGCAGGTCGTCGAGGTCGTCGGCATCGGCGATGGCTTCGCGGATTTCCCGGAAGTCGACGCCGTAATGGCTGCAAAAACGGCCATCCTCGGCGATGATCACCGCCAGCGACAGCGCCGGCGATATCCGCGCCAGCGGCACATATTGGCGCTCGACCCGCTCGCCGGCGATGCGGCGCCAGAGCATCACGGTCGAGACCGGCTCAACGACGGCGTAAAGCGGCGTGATCACGTAAGGCAGCGCCAGCAGCAGCAGCACGGCAAACCCGACCGCGCGCAACGGCCGCGGAATGCGCGGCAGCCGCAGCATGTCGTAGGCGACGCTGAGCCGTTTGCGGCGGCGAGACTTCTGGTCCGGGCGATACATGGCGGGCGGACCTTAGCCCATCCCAGGCGTCCGTTGGACGGGTGCGCTATTTTGCCTGCGTCAGCCGCACCGGCTAACAATGCCGCCATGGACGCCCCGAACGACTTCGCCGCGCGGCTGACCGCGGTCGCCGCCGAGACCGACGCCCTGCTCGACCGCCTGCTCGACGACCGGACCGCTGCCGGGCGAAATCGCGCGGCCGCGCGCGGCTGCTCGCCGCCATGCGCCATGCCGTGCTCGGCGGCGGCAAGCGGCTGCGGCCGTTTCTGCTGGTGGAGACCTCAGCGCTGTTCGGCGCGAGCCCGCGACGGCGCGCTGCTGGCCGGCGCCGCGCTCGAATGTCTGCACTGCTATTCGCTGGTGCATGACGACCTGCCGGCGATGGACGACGACGAACTGCGCCGCGGCCGGCCGACCGTGCACAAGGCGTTCGACGAGGCGACCGCCATTCTCGCCGGCGACGCGCTGCTCACCCTCGCGTTCGATATTATGGCGCGCGCCGAGATTCATCCGGACGCAAACGTGCGCATCGCGCTGGTGGCGGAACTGGCGCGCGCGGCCGGCCTCGGCGGCATGGCCGGCGGGCAGATGCTCGATCTCGCCGCCGAAGGCCGTTTCGAGGCCAAGCGCACGCAGGGCGAGAACGAGATCGCCACCTTGCAAGCGATGAAGACCGGCGCGCTGATCGCGCTTCGCCTGCCGGGCCGGCGCGATTCTCGGGCAAGCCGACGCCCAGGCGCGCGCCAATATCGACCGCTACGGCGCGGCGATCGGCCAGGCGTTCCAGATCGCCGACGATCTGCTCGACGTCGAGGGCGACGCGGCCACCCTCGGCAAGGCCGCCGGCAAGGATGCCGCCGCCGGCAAGGCGACACTGGTCGCGGCGCTGGGCGTCGAAGGCGCGCACGCCCGGCTCGATGCACTGATCGCGCAAGCCGATGCCGCGCTGGCGCCGTTCGGCGCGAAAGCCGATATACTGCGCGCCGCCGCGCGCTTCATCGCCCAGCGGCGAAGTTAAAGCGCACGATCCGGACGGACCCATGGCCAAAAGCAAAATCCACGCCGCCGCTCCGACCGCTGCCGATCCGGCTCGTAAAGCTGCACGCCTATCTGTTTATCGGCACTATCGTCGGGGTCGGCGTCGCCACGTATCTGCCCGGCCATTTTCGTCTGACGACGCGGCTTCTGGTCGGCTGGGACATCGGCGTCGCGATCTATCTCGTCCTGATCCAGTTGATGATGATGCGCTGCAATGTCGACCGCATCCGCCGCCGCGCCGCCGAACAGGACGAAGGCGCTTTCGCGATTCTGCTGCTGATCGTCATCGCCACCATGGCCAGCCTGGTCGCCATCGTGGTCGAGCTCGGCGGCTTGAAGCAGGCGCCGCAGGCCGACGCCATCACCCAGGTGCTGCTGGCGGTCGGCGACCATTCTGCTGTCATGGGCCTTCGTGCATACGATCTTCGCGTTCCACTATGCGCATGAATATTACGGCGAACGCCGCGACGGCAAAATCGGCGGGCTCACATTCCCCGACGACGCCAAGCCCGACTATTGGGATTTTCTGTATTTCTCGCTGGTCATCGGCATGACGATCCAAGTCTCCGACGTGCAAATCACCAGCAAGGTCATCCGCCGCATGGTCAGCGATGCACGGCGTGCTGTCGTTCTTCTTCAATCTGACCGTGTTGGCGCTGACCGTGAACATGGTGTCGAACCTGATATGACCGCGATCGCGCAGACCATACTGTTCATGATGGCGGTGCTGGCGGCCGTGGCGGTCGCCGCCAAGCGGCTGAATGTCGCGCCGTCGATCCTGCTGGTGGTCGCCGGCATCGGCATGGCGCTGGTGCCCGGCCTGCCGAAGGTGCAACTGGCGCCCGAACTGGTGCTGCTGGTGATCCTGCCGCCGCTGATCTATTCGGCCGGCGTCGCCATGAGCTGGCGCGAGTTCCGTTTCAACCTGCGGCCGATCGCGCTGCTTGGCCTTCGGCGCCGTGGTCTTCACCACCTGCGCGATCGCTACGGCGGCGCATTACGTGCTGCATTTCGACTGGGCCGCCGGCTTCGTGCTCGGCGCCATCGTCGCGCCGCCCGACGTGGTGGCGCCGCTGGCCATCGCGCGGCGGCTCGGATTGCCGCGCCGGCTTGTCGTTGTGCTCGAAGGCGAGGGCCTGGCCAATGACGCCACCGCGCTGATCCTCTATCGCTTCGCGGTCGTCGCGGTCAGCCTCGGCACCTTCTCGCTGCCGCGAAGCCGCCGGCACTTTCGCGCTGATCGTGGTCGGCGAGGTGATCTACGGCATCGGCGTCGGCTGGCTGAGCCTGCGCTTGCGCAAATGGGCGCACGAGCCGCGGGTCGAGATCACGCTGTCGCTGATGACGCCGTATCTCGCTTATTGGGTGCCGGAACATCTCGGCGGCTCCGGCGTGCTGGCGACGGTCGCCTGCGGGCTTTACGTGAGTTGGGTCGGACCGCGGCTGATCGCGCCGGCGACGCGGCTGCAAGGCATCTTCTTCTGGGATCTCATCGTCTATCTGGTCGAAGGTTTCGTCTTTCTGCTCACCGGCTTGCAAACGCGCACGCTGGTCGACCAGGTGCACGTCTTTTCGATCCGCGATCTCTTGATCGCGACCTTGTTGACCACCGCGATCGCGATCGCGGCGCGATTCATCTGGGTGTTTCCGGCGACCTACGTTCCGCGCTGGGTCAGCCCGTCGTTGCGCAAACGCGATCCGTCGCCGCCGTGGCAGGGGCCGTTTCTGCTGGGCTTCACCGGCGTGCGCGGCGTGGTGTCGCTCGCGGCCGCGCTCGCCATTCCCTACACCATCGCCAACGGCGAACCGTTTCCGCACCGCGAGCTGATCCTGTTCGTGACCTTCGGCGTCATCATCATCACGCTGGTCGGGCAAGGCCTGATGCTGCCTTATGTCGTACGCTGGCTCGGGCTCACCAAGCTCGGCAAGGAAGAGCGCAAACACGAGATCAAGGACGAACTCGCCGCGCGCCAGGCCGCGCTTGAAGGAAGTCACGAAACGGCTGGAGAAAGCCCTCAAGGAGCACGAGCTGCCGGACGAAGCGGCTAACCACTTGCGGACGCGCAATCAAAGCCGTTTGCAGATCCTGCCCGCCAACCTGACCGAAAGCCTCGATCACATACGCCAGACCGCGGCGCTGAAAAAAGAGCTGATCGATGCCGAGCGCGACTTCATTTATCAATTGCTGCGCGACGGCAAGATCACCGACGAGGCGCGGCGGCGGATCGAATACGAACTCGATCTCGAGGAAGCCGGCGTCGCCAACCGCGCCGCCGACGGCGGCGGCTGGATGTGAGGTCCTTGACGCAACTATAAGGTTAGCACAACCTTAGCACCCTTTATGAGGGTACAGGGGGAACGCCATGCTAACCGTCGAAATCATGCAGCAGATGTGGCCGCACGGGAACGCCAAGGTACCGGGACTTGTCGAGGGCATCGCGGCTTCCGCGCCGGCGGTTTTTGCGAAATACGGTCTGACCGATGATTTGCTGGTCGCGCACGCCATGGCGCAGTTCAGCCATGAATGCGGCGCCGGCAACGAGGTGGTCGAGAACCTCAATTATTCGGCGCAGGGGCTGATGAACACCTGGCCGTCGCGCTTCAACGCCGCCAAGGCGGCAGCCTTCGCGCACCAGCCGCAAAAAATCGCCAACGAAGTCTACAACGGCCGCATGGGGAATGCTGCCGGCTCGAACGACGGCTGGACATATCGCGGCCGCGGCGGCGCGCAAACCACCGGCCGCGAAGGCTACCAAAAACTCAAGGATAAAACCGGAGTCGACGTTATCGGCAATGCCGATCTCATCAACGATCCGGCGCAGTTTCTCGAATGCGCGGCCGCCGATTTTATTATTTGCGGCTGTTTGCCATTCGCCGCCGCCGACGATGTGCAGGGCGTGACCAAGCATCTCAATGGCGGCTTCATCGGTCTCGATCAACGCATCGCGTGGCTGGCAAAGTGGAAAACCGCGCTGAGCAGTGCGGCGCCCGCGCCGATGCACAGCACGTCGTGGCTGCAGCAATCGCTCAACAAGCTCGGCACCGACCCGATATTGTCGACCGACGGAAAATTCGGGCCCGTTGACCAGCGCCGCGGTGAAGGAGTTCCAGCAGGCGCACGGTCTGCCGGCGGACGGCGCCACGTCGCCGGAGACATTTGCGGCGATCGAGACTGCCGTGGCGGCGGCGTGAGGAAAGCGGACCCGGTTACTCCCGCTCCACGAACGTAACATGCACCGTTTTGGTGATGTCGATGTCCTTCATGCGCACGTTCTTGGCATTGGCCGGATGCGGCGCGGCGGTGATGCGCAGCGACGTGGCGGACGGCCATTCGATCTTCGGCGACGGCGTGCCGTCGGCAAAGCGGCCGCAGGGCGCGGCGTAGACTTCATAGGCGTTGCTTGTGCTCGTCGAAGTCGTCGGGATAGACGGCGAGCAGCACCGCGATAGTGTCGACGCAAAACGGCGTCGGCGCCGCCGCTCGACGAGCGTGATCTTGACCGCCTTGAATTTTCCGTCCGGCGAGGCCACGGCGACGATCGATCGTGGCGGCGCGCTCGATCGTGGCGCGGACATAGATCGACAGCGCGGCGATCAAGGCCACAACGGCGCAGAAAGCCGACGATGAAATGCTTCGAGTTCATTCCGCCGCGCGCTGACCGGTGCCGAAGCGGCGCTCGATGTAGTCGATCACCATCGCCTTGAAGTCGGCGGTCAGCGTCGGGCCGCGCAGGGTCGCGACTTTCTTGCCGTCGACGAACACCGGCGCGGTCGGCGTTTCGCCGGTGCCGGGCAGCGAGATGCCGATGTCGGCATGCTTGGACTCGCCCGGACCGTTGACGATGCAGCCCATGACCGCGACGTTGAGCGTCTCGACGCCGGGATAACGCGTTTTCCATTCCGGCATCGAAGTGCGGATGAAGCCCTGGATGTCGGAGGCGAGTTCCTGGAACGTGGTCGAGGTGGTGCGGCCGCAGCCGGGACAGGCCGCGACCAAAGGCACGAATGTGCGCAGGCCCATGGTCTGCAGCAATTCCTGCGCGACCTGCACCTCGAGCGTGCGGTCGCCGTTCGGCTCCGGCGTCAACGACACGCGCACGGTGTCGCCGATGCCTTGCTGCAGCAGCACGCCCATCGCGGCCGACGAGGCGACGATGCCCTTGGAACCCATGCCCGCTTCGGTAAGGCCGAGATGCAGCGCGTAGTCGGAGCGGCGCGCCAGTTCGACATAGACCGCGATCAGATCCTGCACCGCCGACACTTTCGCCGACAGGATGATGCGGTTGCGGGCCAGGCCGATTTCCTCGGCGCGCTGAGCCGACAACAATGCCGACTGCACCATGGCTTCGTGCGTGACTTCGCGCGCGTCAAGTGGCTCGGGCTGCTTCGAATTCTCATCCATCAGCTTGGTGAGAAGTTCCTGATCGAGCGAACCCCAGTTGACGCCGATGCGCACCGGCTTGCCGTACTTGATCGCCATCTCGACGATCTGGGTGAATTGCGGATCGCGCTTGTTCTTGAAGCCGACATTGCCGGGATTGATGCGGTATTTATCGAGCGCCTCGGCGCAAGCCGGGTAATCGGTCAGCAGCGTGTGGCCGTTGTAGTGGAAGTCGCCGACGATCGGCACGCTGACGTTCATCTGCGCCAGCCGCTCCTTGATGCGCGGCACCGCGGCTGCGGCCTCGTCGCGGTCGACCGTGATGCGCACCAGTTCGGAACCGGCGCGGGCCAGCGCCGCCACCTGGCGCGCGGTCGATTCGACGTCCGCCGTGTCGGTATTGGTCATCGACTGCACGACGATCGGATGACCGCCGCCGACGATGATGCCGCCGACATCGACGGCGACCGATTTATGACGTTCCTGTGCGCTCGTGGTCATCGTGGTTTCCCGGTCTGGGAGTGCCAGAGTTACAATATGTGGTCAACGCGCCCTATTCACCAGCACCAGGCCGGCGGCCACCAGCGCCACGGCGGCGGCAAAAGCCACCGTCAAAGGCTCGCCCAGCACCAGATGGCCGGCGGCGACGCCGAATAAGGGCGTCAGGAATGTGAATACCGAAAGACGGTTGGCCGAATAGCGCGCCATGACCGCAAACCAGACCACGAATGTGACGCTGACCACCCAGACGGTCTGGTAGGTCAGCGCCCAAACCGCCAGCGCCGACGGCATGGCGGCAATGCGCTCGCCGCCGACCCAGGCGGCCACCGCCAGAACCGGCGCCGAAATCACGAGCTGGTAGAGCATCACCTTCTCGGCCGGGACGCGATTGAGCGAGCTCGCCTTGATGATCAGCGTGGTCGCGGCCCAGCACATCGCGCCGCCGACCATCATCAAGTCGCCGATGGCCTGGCGCGGATCGAGCGCCGGCGTCGGCAGGCCGAAGGCCACCAGCATGCCGGCAAACGACAGCGCCGAGCCCCAGCCATTGCGCCGCGCCGAAGCGATCGGCCGGCAGGAAGATACGCGCGCCCAGCACCACGAAGAACGGCGCCAGATAGATGAACAGCACCGCGCGCGTCGCCGTGGTGTAGGCGAGCCCCTGGAAGATGAAAATGAATTCGATGCTGAAGAAGAATCCGGCGGCGAGACCCGGCCACAGCGAGGTGTCGCGCGAGAACAGTGGAATGCCGCGCAATCTGCACCAGCCCGCAACCAGCAACGCGGCGACGAAAGAGCGGATGGCGGCCTGCAGCAGCGGCGGAATGTCGTGAATGGCGAGCTTCACCGCCACCTGGTTGAAGCCCCAGGACAGGCACAGCACGACCACGATCGCCGCGGCGATGGGATCGAGCGGGCGGGTGACGTGATGCGACGATGGAGAGGTGGACATTAATCGAGATTTCCGGCGGCAAAAGGGAAGTGTCTTATCGCGCGAAAGCGCGCGAGGCTATGCCGCCTGCGCACGGCGAAGCATGGCGGTCACGCCGCCTTGCAATGCGCGCAGATGCCGGAAATTTCGATCACCGGCGTCTTGGGCGTGAAGCCCGCCGCGCGAGACGCCGTCTTGATCGTGTCCGCCACGGCGGCCGAGGCCGCCTCGCCGACCGCGCCGCATTTCTCGCAGATCAGGAACACCACCGGATCGCCGCTATCGTGATTGTGCACGCAGGCGATGAAGGCGTTGCGGCTTTCGATTCTGTGAACAAGCCCCTGCTCGCGCAGGAAATCGAGCGCGCGGTAGATCGTGATCGGCGCCGGCCGCGCGCCGTGTGCCGCCAGCCGGTCGATCAGTTCATAGGCGCCGAGCGGCGCATGGCTGGCCAGCAGCGCCTCCAGCACCTGGCGGCGGATCGGCGTCAGCCGTTCCTTGCGCGCGGTGCAGATCGCCTCGGCATGCGCGATTGCCGTCGCTGGCGCAACGGTCATGGTCATGACCGGGCGTCGGGAACACCGCGTGCGAATGCGCTTTTTTGGCCAAGAATTGATCCGCCTTTAGCCCGAAGTCTAACCCGCCGGGCGTTGTATCGCGAAGCCAACAACATAGATATTGCACTGCAATAAAAATAGGGGCAGGTTCCAGCGCCCGCTTTACCCAGCATAACCGGCCATTTTGCGGCCGCGTGCAACGAGGACAGCCATGCTCAAAGGCAAGACAGCGCTGGTCACCGGCTCCACCTCCGGCATCGGCCTGGCGACCGCCCGCGCGTTCGCGCAGGACGGCGCCAACATCGTCATCAACGGTTTCGGCGACAAGGCCGCGATCGAAAAGGAGCGCGCCGGGCTCGAGAAAGATTTCGGCATCAAGGCGATCTATTCGCCAGCCGACATGAGCAAGCCGGCCGAGATCGCCGACATGATCGCGCTGGCCGAAAAGACCTTCGGCGCGCTCGACGTGCTGGTGAACAATGCCGGCATTCAGTTCGTGGCGAATATCGAGGACTTCCCGGTCGAGCGATGGGACGCGGTCATCGCCATCAATCTGTCGTCGGCGTTTCACGGCATCCGCGCCGCCATGCCCGGCATGAAGAAGCGCAAATGGGGCCGCATCATCAACATCGCCTCGGCACATGGTCTGGTCGCCAGCGCGCAGAAGGTCGCCTACGTCGCCGCCAAGCACGGCATCGTCGGCATGACCAAGGTGGTCGCGCTCGAAGCGGCGAACGACGGCGTCACCTGCAACGCGATCTGCCCGGGCTGGGTGCTCACGCCGTTGGTGCAGAAGCAGATCGACGACCGCGCCAAGGCGTCGGGCAAAACGGTACGCGAGGAGGAAATCGCGCTGCTGTCGGAGAAGCAGCCGATGCATTCGTTTACCAAGCCGGAGAGTATCGGCGCGCTGGCGGTATTCCTGTGCAGTGACGCGGCCGCAACCATCACCGGTTCGGCGTATTCCATCGACGGTGGCTGGGTCGCGCAGTAATGACACATCGATGATCGACTTTCTCTCGCGCGCATTTGGCGGCGACAAGTCCGAAAAGCCGGACAAGCCGAAGGGCGCCAAGCGCATCAATCTGGCGCTGCAGGGCGGCGGCGCGCATGGCGCCTTCACCTGGGGCGTGCTCGATCATCTGCTCGAAGACGGACGGCTGACGGTCGAGGGCATTTCCGGCACCTCGGCCGGCGCGGTCAACGCGGTGATGCTGGCCGACGGGCTCAAGCGCGGCGGCCCGGAGGAAGCGCGCAAGCGGCTGTCCGAGTTCTGGCGCGCGGCCAGCATCGGCGGCGATCTGCCGGCGGTGCAGCGCGCGGTGACCGACAAATTGTTCGCGCTGCTGCCGCGCGAAGGCTCGCCGAGCTTCAATTGGCTGTCGGCCTGGTCGCAGTACCTGTCGCCCTACGACCTCAATCCGCTGAACATCAATCCGCTGAAGGATCTGATCGAGCGCTTCGTCGATTTCGAGGGTTTGCGCGCGGACGACCGGCAGATCTTCATCGCCGCCACCAATGTGCAGACCGGGCGGCTGCATATTTTTCCGCACGACAAAATATCGGCCGAAGCGGTGATGGCCTCGGCCTGTCTGCCGGCGGTGTTTCGCGCGGTCGAGATCGACGGCGTGCCCTATTGGGACGGCGGCTATCTCGGCAATCCGGTGCTGTATCCGTTTTTCCGCTCGACCGACACCGAGGACGTGGTGATCGTCCAGATCAATCCGCTGGTGCGCAAGAAAATCCCGACCTCGACCCGCGAGATCATGGAGCGCGTCAGCGAGATCACGTTCAATTCCGCGCTGATGGCGGAATTGCGCGCCATCGAATTCGTCAACCGGTTGATCGATCAGGGCCGCATTCCGCACGGCACCGGGCCCGAACGAATATCGCCGCATCAACGTGCACCGCATCGTGCTCGAGGGCCTCGGCGAGCGGCTGTCGTCGTCGACCAAGCTGCGCAACGACTTCGAGTCGCTCGAATTGTTGCGCAAGGTCGGCCAGCGCTCGGCGCGGCGGTTCCTCGACGCGCATTATGACGACATCGGCGTGCGCTCGAGCGTCGATCTGCAGCATGAGGTCTATTCGGAGCGGGAGTGATATAGTCGCCCGCATGACCCTGCTCACCGCCGAAATCGGCCACAGCAAACTGGAGATTGTCGTCGCCGACATCACCACGCTCGACGTCGACGCGATCGTCAATGCGGCGAACACATCGCTGCTCGGCGGCGGCGGCGTCGATGGCGCCATCCACCGCGCGGCCGGGCCGGAACTGCTGGCGGAATGCCGCAAGCTCGGCGGCTGCGACACCGGCAGCGCCAAGATCACCGGCGGCTACCGGCTCAAAGCGCGGGCCGTCATTCACGCGGTCGGCCCGGTCTGGCAGGGCGGCGGTTCCGACGAGGAAGCGCTGCTCGCCGGCTGCTACCGCACGGCGCTCGATCTGGCGGCGGCGCACCGGCTGATCTCGATCGCCTATCCGGCGATCTCCACCGGCATCTATCGTTTTCCCGCCGACCTTGCCGCGCGCGTCGCGGTCGGCACCGTGGCGTCGGAATTGGCATCGGCGCCGCGCGGCATAGCGCGGGTTATATTTTGCTGTTTCTCAGCCGACAGCGCGGAGCATCATCAGAATGCGTTCGCGGAGCTGGGGTTGGCTTAAACCTTCGGCGCCACATCCAGCCGCACGATCCAGTTCTCCAGCCCCGGTCCGGCCGCCGGGTATAATTTCAACACTTCGGGGTCATGCCCCGGCACCATGTGATGGCGCGACGAGGCGAGCTTGAGCAGCGTCTTGTAGCCCTCGAGCGTTTCGCCGACCGAATAGGTGATCGGAAACACGCGGCCCTCGTCGATGTGCGAATAGAGATGGCAGCAGTCGGAGGCGACCACGACATAACCGCGCTTGGTCTTCACCCGCACGCATTGCAGCCCCTTCGAATGGCCGCCGATCTTGTGCACGGTGATGCCGGGCGCCAGTTCGTCGGCGCCGTCGTGGAATTCGCAGCGATAGGCATAGACCTTGCTCACCATGGCGTGCACGTCGCTCTCGCTGAACGGAATGCGCAGCGTGTGATGACACATGCAGCGGCCGGTGGCGTAGGCCATCTCGGTATCCTGGAGGTGATAGCGCGCGTTCGGGAACAGATCGTAATTGCCGGCGTGATCCCAATGCATGTGGGTGGCGATCACATGATCGACCTTGGCGGGATCGACGCCGAGCGCCTTGAGGCTGTCGCCGACCGGATGGATGATCTTGCGGCCGCGCTCCTTGGCGGCGGCCTCGTCGAAGCCGGTGTCGACCACGAAGGTGCCGTGCGGCCCCTTGATGACCCAGACGTAATAGGCGATCGAGGTCATCTCGTCGTGCGGGTCGCCGAAGATGTAGTTCTCCGAGCGCTTGCGCGCATGGCTGGCGTAACAGACGGCGAAGACTTCGTGAATGTCGTCGCTCATGATTTCTTCTCGGCTTTTCCGATGACGACGCCGGCGCGGCGCTCGATCATCTGAACAATGACAGTGAAGTCGGTATCGCCGCCGAATTCGGAATTGGTGGCTTCCCATTGGTCGAGGACGGCGCTCATCACGTGATTGGGGCAGCCGAGCGCCTTCGCCTCCGCTACGCACAGCCGCACATCCTTGAGCATCAATGCGGTGCCGAATCCGTAGTTGAACGTGCGCGGCAGGATCGCCTGCGGAAATTTGCCGTCCGAGGCGGTGGTGCGGCCGGAGCCGGCGTTGATGACGTCGATCATCACGGCCGGATCGAGCCCCGCTTTCACGCCCATGGCGACGGCTTCGGCGGTGGCGGCCATCGCCGTGGCGGAGAGGAAATTGTTCGCGACCTTCATGGTCTGCGCCATGCCGGGCTTATGGCCGATCACGAAGACCCTGCCGAAAACGCCGAGCGCGTCTTTCACCACATCGATGTCGGCCTGCGGTCCCGACACCATGACCGCCAGCGTGCCCTTCTTGGCGCCGCCGACGCCGCCGGACACCGGCGAGTCGATCTGGACGATGTTCTTCTTGGCGAGTTCCGCGCAGATTTCGGCGGCCTTCGGCGCGCCGGTCGTGGAGAGATCGACGTAACGCTTCACGCGCTTGCCGTGGATGATGCCGCCTTCGCCGAGCGCGACCTTTTCCGAAACCGCCAGCGAGGGCAGGCTCGCCATCACGGTTTCGACCCGGTCGGCGACGTCCTGGGGCGAGGACGCGACCTGGGCGCCGAGCGCGACCAGCGGCGCGACCGCGTCATTGCGCGTGTCGTAGATGACGAGCTTGTGCCCGGCTTCGATCAGGCGCCGCACCATCGGGCCCCCCATCATGCCGACCCCGATAAAGCCGATGTCCATGGTGATTTCCGTCCCTTGCAGTTTTTTCGAGGCCGGGACTTTGCCCGAGCGCGGCGGCGGCGTCACCCGTGGCCGGCGCGCAGCGGCTATCCATCGCAAAAGCCGTACTTGAAATTATAATAAGCTTCCTTATAATAAGCTTCCTATTAGAGAGCTCAGATCATGCCGAAACTGCCGATAAAACGCGAAATCGCCTTTACGATCATGGACGTAGCCAGGATGCTGCGGACCTATGCCGACCAGCGGGCGCGCCAGTTCGGCATCTCGCGCGCCCAGTGGGCCGTGCTGATCCGGCTCGACCGCTCGGAAGGGCTGAAGCAATCGGAACTCGCCGAAATCCTCGATCTGCAGCCGATCTCGCTGACCCGCCTGCTCGACCGTCTGGCCGAGAGCGGCCTGATCGAGCGCCGGCCCGATCCGAACGATCGGCGCGCCAACCGGTTATTCCTGATGCCGGCGGCGCGGCCGCTGCTCGCTGCGGCTCGCCGAACTCGGCACCGACATGATGGAGACCGTGCTCGAGGGCATCGACGCCCAAGCCAACGAGCGCCTGCTGCACGACCTGGAAAAGGTGAAGGACAATCTGCGCACCGCCATCCAGCGCAACTCGACACAACAACAAGCCGCGAACGGTTGAAAGTCATGAGTGAGAAAACTCTGAAAGTCGTCCCCGCGCCCGAGTCCAAGACATCGCCGGACGCATCGACCGACGCGCCGGCCAAGGCCGGAGTGTTCGCAGCGTCAGGGCGCAAGCGCCTGCGCACGCTGCTGCTGATCGTGCTGCCGTCGCTCGCGGTGCTGATCGGGCTCGGCGTCTATCTCATGGGCGGGCGCTACATCTCGACCGACAACGCCTATGTCGGCGCGCAGAAAGTGCTGATCACGCCCGACATTTCCGGCAAGGTCATCGACGTCGCGGTGCGCGAAGGCCAGCACGTCAATCCCGGCGACGTTCTGCTCAAGCTCGACCCGGAGCCCTATCAACTCGCGCTGGCGCAGACCAAGGCCAAGCTCGCGACCGCGCGCAGCGATTACAACAAGCTCAAGAACAATTTCAAATCGCTCGGCACTTTGGCCGACCTCGCGCAGAAGAACGTCGAGCTCAAGCTGCGCGACGTCGACCGCAAGACCAAACTGGTGGCTTCGCAAGCCGGCTCGGCGGCCGACGTCGATACCGCGACCGGCACGCTGGTGACCGCGCAGTTGCAGGCGCAGTTCACCGCGCAGCAGCGCGACGACACGCTCAATCAATTGCTCGGCGATCCCAACCTGCCGATCGAACAATTTCCGGAATATGCCCAGGCCAAGGCCGCGCTCGATAACGCCCAGCGCGATCTCGACCACACCGTCCTGCGCGCGCCGATTGCCGGCACCGCCACGCAAGTCGACAACATCCAGCTCGGCCGCTTCGTCGCCGCCGGCGGGCCGATCCTGAGCGTGGTCGACGACGCAGCGCCCTGGGTCGAAGCCAATCCGAAGGAAACCGACATCACCTACCTGCGCGTCGGGCAGCCGGCGACGCTCGACGTCGACAGTTTCCCCGACCACACCTTCAAGGGCACCGTGGTGGCGGTCAGCCCCGGCACCGGCTCGCAATTCTCGATCCTGCCGGCGCAGAACGCGAGCGGCAACTGGGTCAAGGTGGTGCAGCGCGTTCCGGTGCGCATCGCCTTCGACAAAGGCGAGGACGTCCGCCTGCTGCGCTCCGGCATGAGCGTCAACGTGTCGATCGACACCGGCCATAGCCGGCTGCCGGGCCTGTCGAAAAAACTCACCGACGCGCGATGAGCCCCGCCGCCGCATCGATGGATCCAAAGCTGCGGCGCCTGCTGGTGACGGTGTTCGCCATGACGGCGACCATCATGCAGGCGCTCGACACCACCATCGCCAACGTCGCGTTGCCCTATATGCAGGGCTCGCTGTCGGCCTCGCTCGACCAGATCAACTGGGTTTTGACCTCCTACATCGTCGCCGCCGCCATCATGACCGCGCCGATCGGCTGGCTGGCCGACCGTTTCGGCCGCAAGAAATTGTTCATCGCCTGCGTCGGCGGCTTCACCACCGCGTCGCTGCTATGCGCGCTGGCGCAGAACATCGAGCAGATGGTGCTGTTCCGCCTGCTGCAGGGCATGGCCGGCGCGGCGCTGGTGCCGCTGTCGCAGTCGGTGCTGCTCGACGCCTATTCGGTCGAGGAACGCGGCCAAGCCATGGCGATGTGGGGCGTCGGCGTGATGCTGGGCCCGATCATGGGGCCGACCATCGGCGCCTGGCTGACCGATAATTATTCCTGGCATTGGGTGTTCCTGATCAACTTGCCGATCGGCATCGCCACCGTGGTCGGCATGACCATATTCATGGCCGAAACCAAGAAGCAGGAGCACCTGCGTTTCGACTGGTACGGCTTCCTGGCGCTCGCGGTCGGCATCGGCGCGCTGCAATTGCTGCTCGACCGCGGCGAACAGGTCGGCTGGTTCGGCGCCAGCGAGATCTGGGTCGAGGCCATCATATCGGTCACCGGGTTCTACTATTTCTTCGCCCATTCGCTGACCACCGATCAGCCCTTCGTGCGCTTCGAGATGTTCAAGGACCGCAATTTCGTCTCAGGCTGCGTGTTCATGCTGGTGATCGGCGTGGTGCTGTTCGGCACCATGGCGCTGGTCACGCCGTTCATGCAGAACCTGCTCGGCTATCCGATCCAGACCGCCGGCTTCCTGCTCGGCTCGCGCGGCGTCGGCACGCTGCTGACCATGATGGCGGCGCCGCGGCTGATGAAGATGATCGAGCCGCGCTATCTCATCCTCGGCGGCCTGATGATCACCGCGGCGACGCTTTATGAAATGACCGGGTTCTCGCTCGACACCACGCAGCGGACCATCGTGCTGACCAGCATCGTGCAGGGCGTCGGCCTCGGTCTGTTGTTCGTGCCGATCACCTCGGTGGCGTTCCTGACGCTGCCCGGCGATATGCGCAACGGCGCGACCTCGATCACCACGCTGGTGCGCAATATCGGCTCGTCGATCGGCATTTCGATGATGATCGCCAATCTGACCAGCAAGACCACGCTGATGCATGAGCGCATCGGCGCGGCCGTGACGCCGTTCAACGACGCGCTGCAGATGCCGGACGTGGCGGCCGCGCTGAATCTGGGCACCGATGCCGGCCGCGCCATGCTCGACGGTATCGTCACGCAGCAGGCGGCGCTGATCGCCTATCTCAACGATTTCAAACTGCTGATGATCCTGACGGTGGCGGTGATGCCGCTGGTGCTGCTGATCGGCACCGCGCAAAAAGCGCCGGGCGCAAAGACCGAGGAACTGGCGCACGCGATCGATTGATGCGCGCGCCAGTCCGGCCGTTACTTCTTGCCGATCGCGGCAATCACTTGCGGCAGCAGCGCGGCGGCGACGCGAGCGTGCGACTGCGCCGTCAAATGATGGTGCACGTCGTTCATCGCCCAGGCCGACGGGTTGGATTTTTCCGAACCGACGATGCGGGCATAGGCCGCGAATACCGGCTTGGCGCCTTGAGCGCGGATGCTGCGCTCGATCTGCGCGCGGTTCGCCGCGCTTGAGCCTGCGCTGCCGCGGTCCTGATCGTTGCCCTTGCCGACGTCGAACACCACGACGCGCGCGCCGGACGCCGCCGAAGCGGCGCGGGCGGCGATGCCGGCGCTGGTGTCGCCGGTGACGGCATTCACTCGCATCGTAACGTCGTAGCCCTTGGCCCGCAGCATGGCTTCAAGCCGCGCCGGCCAGGCCTGCGACGAGCCGACGCCGGAGCCGCCGGTATTGCTGGCGCCGAGCGCCACGATTTTGATCGTCTCGGCTTGCACGGCGCCGGCGATAAACAGACTGGCGAGCAGCGCAAAACCGGCAACGCGCGCGACAAGAATTGACTTTCGTACGATGGACCGCGGCAGCATGTTCCCCCCAGGAAATAAATGAGGCAGAAAACTAACATTGCGCCTGAAATCAAAACAAGCCGCCGCCGCGGCGGCACTGCCAATTATTTGTGGGAAAATTCCTTGCGCACCTTTTCGCTGTGCTCACCGAGCGCCGGGACCGCGCCATAGCTGCGCGGCGCGCCACCATGGATCGCGGTCGGCGCCGGCATGCTGACCGGGCCGGTCGGGCTGTCGACGGTGACGCGGCGCAAATGCGGATGCTTGGCCAGCAAGCCCAGATCGTTGATGCGGCCGAAGGCGATGTCGTACTGCGCCAGCTTTTCGACCAGCGGCTCGACATCCATTTTCGCGAAAGCAGCGGCGACCTTGCCGTCGGTTTCAGTCCGGCGTTTCATCCGTTCGACATTGGTGGCGAAATTCGGATCGGCGGCAAGCGCCTTGTCGCCGAGCACATGTTCGGCGAGCACGCGCCATTCGCGGTCGTTCTGGATCGAGATCAGCACGTCGCCGCCGTCGCGGGTCTTGAAGGCGCCATAGGGCGAGATCGAGGTGTGCGCGAGACCGATGCGCTGCGGCGTGTCGCCGCCCTCGTGCTGCAGCAGCGGCACCGACATCCAGTCGGCCATGGCGTCGAACATCGAGATCGCGATTGTCGCGCCCTCGCCGGTGCGGCCGCGCGCAATCAACGCTTCCAGGATCGCCTCGTAGGCATTCATGCCGGCGGCAATGTCGACGACCGATACGCCGGCGCGCGCCGGCGCTTCCGGGCCGCCGGTGATCGACGCCAGGCCGGACTCCGCCTGGATCAGCATGTCGTAGGCCTTGCGCTGCGCATAAGGCCCGCTCTCGCCGTAGCCGGAGATCGAACAGCAGATCAGCCGCGGGTAATCCTGGCGCAGCCGCGTGAAGGCAAAGCCGAGCTTGGCCAGCGCGCCTGGCTTCAGGTTCTGCACGAACACATCGGCCTTGGCGAGCATCGCCTCCAGCAAGGCCTTGTCGTCCGGCTTGCTCAGATCGAGCACCACCGATTCTTTGCCGCGGTTCAGCCAGACGAAATAAGCGCTTTCGCCGTGCACCAGCGCGTCATAGCGGCGGGCGAAGTCGCCCTCCGGCCGCTCGACCTTGATGACGCGCGCGCCGGCATCCGCCAGCCGGCAGGTGCATTGCGGCGCCGCCACGGCCTGTTCGACCGAGACGACCAGGAGGCCTGAGAGGGGAGAGTCATGTGGTTACGTCATTCGTCCTTCTGTCATCGTCCGCCACCGGGTCCGGCCAAAGGCCGGCCCGATGACAGGCTCCGGCGGACGATCCAGCCCTTCTAGCACTGGATGCCCCGCCTTCGCGGGGCATGACGGTTAGTAAGACCTCGGCAATCCGAGCACGTGCTCGGCCAAATAGGACAGGATCATGTTGGTGGAAATCGGCGCCACCTGGTAGAGCCGCGCCTCGCGGAACTTGCGCTCGACGTCGTATTCCTCGGCAAAGCCGAAGCCGCCGAAGGTCTGCACGCACATGTCGGCGGCAAACCATGACGCGTCGGCGGCCAGGAGCTTGGCCATATTGGCCTCAGGGCCGACGTCGTGACCGGCTTCGTATTGGGCTGCTGCTTCTCGCACCATCAGTTCGGCGGCGCGCATCTGCGCATAGGCGCGCGCGATCGGAAACTGCACACCCTGGTTCTTGCCGATCGGCCGGCCGAACAGCTCGCGCTCCTTGGCGTAAGCCGTGGCCCTGGCGATGAACCATTTGGCGTCGCCGATGCATTCCGACGCGATCAAAATGCGCTCGGCGTTCATGCCGGCGAGAATATAACGGAAGCCCTGGCCTTCCTCGCCGATCAGATTTTCCGCCGGCACCCGCAGGTCATCGAAGAACACTTCGGTGGTGGCGTGGTTCATCATGGTGCGGATCGGATTGATGGTCATGCCGGCGCTTTGCGCCAGCCGCATGTCCACCAGGAACACCGACAGGCCGTCGGTGCGCTTCTTGACCTGATCGCGCGGCGTGGTGCGCGCCAGCAGCAGCATGAGATCGGAATGCTCGGCGCGCGAGGTCCACAGCTTCTGGCCGTTGATGATGTAATGGTCGTTGCCTTCGCGCTTGGCGGTGGTGCGCAAGGCCAGCGTGTCGGTGCCCGAGGTCGGTTCGGTAACGCCGAAGGCCTGCAGCCGTAATTCGCCGCTGGCGATCTTGGGCAGATAGGCTTGCTTCTGCGCCGCATTGCCGTGCCGCAGGATCGTGCCCATGATGTACATCTGGGCGTGACAGGCGGCGCCGTTGCCGCCGGCGGCGTGCACTTCTTCCAGGATCGCCGCGGCCGCGCTGATGCCAAGCCCGCTGCCGCCGAATTCTTCCGGGATCAAAGCCGCGAGATAACCGGCTTCGGTCAGCGCCGCGACGAAGGCGGTCGGATAGGCGCGGTCGCGATCGAGCCCGCGCCAATATTCACCGGGGAATTTGGCGCATAGCGCGCGCACCGAGGAGCGGATGTCGGCGAATTCGTCCTTTTCGGCGCTGCGCTTGGTCATAAGGCTATCTACGATTCAAATCGGGTCCCAGTTGAAGACGTCTTCGGAGCGCTCCAGCGGCGTCAGCGCGCCGCCGAAGGCGCCTTTAAGCTGCGCGGCGAGCTTTTGCGGGGTCCAGCCGTCGGAGCGGTGGATGGTGCGGACCGGCCGCGGCTGGTTGAACAGGAACACCTCGTTGTTGCGCACCGACAGTATCTGGCCGGAGATGCCAGCGGCCGCATCGGAGCCGAGATAGACCGCAAGCGGCGCGATTTTTTCCGGCGTCATTTCCTGAAACGCCTTGATGCGGCGCTTTTCGTCTTCGGTCTGCGCCGGGATCGACTCGATCATGCGCGTCCAGGCGAACGGCGCGATGCAGTTCGAACGCACGTTGAAGCGCGCCATGTCGAGCGCGATGCCGCGCGACAGGCCGACGATGCCCATCTTGGCCGCCATATAATTGGCCTGGCCGAAATTTCCCACCAGGCCGGAGGTCGAGGTCATGTGGACGTAAGCGCCGGAATTCTGCTCGCGGAAGTGACCGGCAACGGCGCGGCTCATGTTGAAGGCGCCGTTGAGATGCACGTTGATGACGTCCGACCAGTCCGACCAGCTCATCTTGTGGAAGATGACGTCGCGCAGGATGCCGGCGTTGTTGACCAGAATGTCGACGCGGCCGAAAGCATCGAGCGCGGCTTTGACGATCTGCTCGGCGTTTTTCGGCTCGACGATCGATAGCGTCGAGGCGATCGCCTGCCCGCCTGATTTCTTGATGGCAGCAACGGTGTCCTGCGCAGGGCCAGCATCGGCGCCCTCGCCTTGCAGGCTGGCGCCGATGTCGCAGACGACCACCGACGCGCCTTCCGCCGCCAGCAGCAGCGCAATGGCGCGGCCGATGCCGCGGCCACCGCCGGTGACGATGGCGACTTTACCCGCAACAATTCCCGGCATTAAAGCATCCCTTACGTTTTTCCGCTGCAAATCTTTAACCATGATCGCGCGCAATCTTGCACTTGCAGGATTGGCGTGTCGAGGCTTGCGCCTTTATTGCCAGCGAAATTCGGACCGGCGTCTGCAATCGCGCGGATTTCACACATTTTTCACCGCAACATTTTACGCGGCCTTATTGCGATGTGTGTTCAATCGAGATTGTCGGGATCATTGGCTGGGGGGCCAGATGTCTATCGGCGATTTCGTTTCGTTATTCGTCAGAGCCGCCTTTGGCGTGCGATGGGTCCGCGGCGAAACCGCTGCGGCCCTCGCAGTGTGTATTGTCTGCTTCGCCGTGAATGACGGCCAAGCCGCCGCAAACAGCTCCGCCGCATTCGTGTCGATGCCGTTCATCGCGCCGGTGTCGCCGTCCGGCGCCGGCGAACCGACGTCACCGTCGTTCAAGCAACGTTTCGACGTTTCGCAACCGTCGCTGACGCGCGACATTCGCGCGAGCCTGATTCGTTACGTTGCACTGGCGCCGCTGACGACCGCAAGCCTGCCTCATCATCAGAAAATCGTCCCGGCAGCGCCGGCGATCACCGGGATCGCGTCAACGTACAATCCGACCGATCCGAGCGACCGGGACTCGGGCAACGAAGAGACCGCGTCGGGCGAACGGTATGACGCCCATGATTGGACCGCCGCGATCCGAACCGATTTGCGGGCCCAATTCGGCGGCGTCCGCTTCGGCAAGAACTATCGAGCGGCATTCGCGCTGGTGCAAAGCAGCGACAAGCAGGTCATTGTCAGGATCAACGATGTCGGGCCTTTGAAGCGCGGCCGCATCATCGACCTCAATGAACGGGCGATGCGCTACTTCGATCCGACGCTGCAGATCGGGCTCCTGGATAACGTCAAGGTCACGCCTTTGTCCGGCCAGGATTGGGCGCTGGGACCGCTTGACGACGAAACGCCGGTGAATTTCGCCAGCCGGTTCGACCAGCCGATACGCTAGCCCCAGACTTCGCCGGCGATCTCGACGATCATCTTCAGCTTCGCCCATTGCTCGTCCTCGGCCAGGATATTGCCTTCCTCGGTCGAGGCGAAGCCGCATTGCGGCGACAGGCAGAGCTGATCGAGATCGATGAATTTGGCGGCCTGGTCGATGCGGCGCTTGAGCTCGTCCTTGGATTCCAGCCGGCCGCTTTTCGTGGTGACCAGACCGAGCACCACGGTCTTGCCTTTCGGCACGAAGCGCAGCGGCTCGAAACCGCCGGCGCGGTCCGAGTCGTATTCCATGAAATAGCCGTGCACGTTGATGGCGTTGAATAAAATCTCCGCCACCGGCTCGTAGCCGCCGGAGGCGACGAAGGTGGACTGGAAATTGCCGCGGCACAGATGCATGGCGATGGTCATGTCCGGCGGAATATCCGCGATCGCGGCATTGATGAGGCGGGCATAGGCGGCGGGCAATTGCGCCGGATCCTCGCCGCGTTCGCTCACCTGCTGGCGCAATTTGGGATCGCACAGATAGGCCAGATTGACTTCGTCCAATTGCAGATAACGGCAGCCGGCATCGGCGAAAGCGCGCACCGCCTTGGCGTAGGTCCGGCCGAGGTCGGCGTAGAATTCGTCCATGTCGGGATAGATCGAGCCCGGAATGGCGTCGCGGCCGTAGCGGAAATGCAGCGACTGGACGGCGACGGGATCGTCATCTTCGGCACCACGCGCGTATGCGCTTTGACGAATTTGAAATGCTCGAGCATCGGGTGGCCGGAAAACGTGCCGAGCTTACCCGTGACGCGCAGCATCATCGGCTTCGGATTGGGGCCCTGGAACTTGATCTTGCGTTCGCCGAGATAGGCTTCGACGCCGTCGAGTGCGCCGAGGAAATCGTAATTCCAGAAGGCGCGGCGGAATTCGCCGTCGGTGACGGCTTTCAGGCCGATATCCTCCTGGCGCTTGATGATGCCCGCGATCTCGCGGTCTTCGATCGCCTTGAGCTGCTCGGCCGTGATCTCGCCGCGCTCACGCCTGGCGCGCGCCTCTTTCAGCGGCGCGGTGCGCAACAGGCTGCCGACATGGTCGGCGCGGAAGGGGGGCGTCGCTGTCGTTCTGAGGCGAACATCATGCAGGCCCCCACACTTCCTTGCGATCGCAACTCCACGATCATTCGCAGCTTGGCCCATTGCTCGTCTTCGGCCAGCACGTTGCCTTCCTCGGTCGAGGCAAAGCCGCATTGCGGCGACAGGCACAACTGATCGAGCGCGATATATTTGGTCGCCTCGTCGATGCGCCGCTTGATGTCGTCCTTCTGTTCCAGCCGGCCGCTCTTGGACGTGACCAGGCCGAGCACCAGTTGCTTCTTGCCCTTGGGAAAGAACCGCAGCGGCTCGAAACCGCCGGCGCGGTCGAAGTCGTATTCGAGGAAATAGCCGTCGAAATTGGTGTTGCCCAGCAACTGCTCGGCAACGAATTCGTAGCCGCCCTCGGCGATCCAGGTCGAGCGGAAATTGCCGCGGCAGGAATGCATGGTGATCGCCATGTCGGCGGGCTTGCCTTCGAGCGCGGCGTTGGTCATGCGCGCATAGATCGCCGGCAGCTTGTCGGGATCGTCGCCGCGGCCTTTCGACTGCTCGCGCTCCTTGGGGTCGCACATCATGGCCCAGGCGGTGTCGTCGAGCTGCAGGTAGCGGCAGCCGGCATCGTAGAAGGCGCGGATCGCGTCGCGCCAGGCCGCCGCGGTGTCGGCGTAGAAGTTCTCGATGTCGGGATAGGCCTGCTGGCTCACCATCGCGCGGCCCTGACGGAAATGGAACGTGCTGGGCGCCGGGATGCACATCTTCGGCGTCACGCGGCAATGGCTCTTGAGGAACTTGAAATGCTCAAGCTGCGGATGGCCCTTGAATGCGACTTTGCCGTCGATGCGGATCGCCTCGTGCTTGGTTTCGACGCCGTGGAATTTAATTCCGGTCGAGGTCGAGATCGGGGTGACGCCGGCAAGGCCGCGGAAGAAATCGAAATGCCACCAGGAGCGGCGGAATTCGCCGTCGGTGGCGAGCTGCAGGCCGACCTCCTCCTGCTTCTTGACGATCTTCTCGATCTCGCGGTCTTCGACCGCTTTCAGCGCGGCGGCATCGATCTCGCCTTTGGCATGCTGGGCGCGCGCCTGCTTCAGGGCCACGGGCCGCAGCAGGCTGCCGACATGATCGGCGCGGAACGGCGGTGACGTGCGTTGGGACATTTGTTTCGCTCCCTGATTTCGTAGCTGTCATGCCCCGCGAAGGCGGGGCATCCAGCAAACGCGGACGTTTGTGCATTGCCGTAAGCGGCCGGCGAGTCACTGGGTCCCCGCCTTCGCGGGGACGACAGAAAGAGTTCACGGGGACGACGGCCAATCAACCCCAAACTTCCTTGCTCAAATCCACGATCATCTTGAGCTTGGCCCACTGCTCGTCCTCGGCCAGCACGTTGCCTTCCTCGGTCGAGGCGAAGCCGCATTGCGGCGACAGCGCGAGCTGTTCGAGCGCGACGAATTTGGTCGCCTCCTCGATGCGCTTCTTGACGTCCGCGCGCGGCTCCAGGCGTCCCTGCTTCGACGTGACCAGACCGAGCACGACGATCTTGTTGCCCTTGGGCAAGAAGCGCAGCGGCTCGAAGCCGCCGGCGCGGTCGGAATCGTATTCCAGGAAGTAGCCGTCGTAATTGCACTTGGCGAGCAGGCTTTCGGCCACCGGCTCGTAGCCGCCGGACGAGATGAAGGTCGAGCGGAAATTGCCGCGGCAGACATGGGTGGTGATGACCATGTCGGCGGGCTTCGCCTCCAGCGCCTTGTTGATGCACTTGGTGTAGCTGTCCTGCAGGTGATCGACGTCGAGCCCGCGGTCGCGCGCCTTCTTCAGCTCTTCCTGCGAGCAGAGATAGGCCCAGGCGGTATCGTCGAACTGCAGATAGCGGCAGCCGGCGTCGTAGAACGCCTTGATGGCCTTCTGATAGGCCATCGCCAGATCGTCGAAGATGGCGTCGCGGCTGGCATAAGCCTGTTTGCTCACCGCATTTGGCTCGAGCCGGAAATGGAAGGTCGAGGGCGCCGGGATGCACATCTTCGGCGTCTGCTTGGTGTTCGCCTTCAGGAACTTGAAGTGCTCGATCATCGGATGATTGGAGAAGCCGATCTTTCCGATGACCTTGATCGAGCGCGGCTTGGTCTGCACGCCCTGGAATTGGATGCCATGGTCGAGCTCGTAGATTTCGACATTGTCCATCATCCCGTAGAAATCGAAATGCCACCAGGAGCGGCGGAACTCGCCGTCGGTGATGGCCTTCAACCCAACCTCTTCCTGCTTCTGGATGATCTTGACGATCTCGCGGTCCTCGACCTCCTTGAGTTGAGCCGGCGTGATCTCGCCCTTCTCGCGTTGTGCGCGCGCCTGCTTGACCGGCGCGGTGCGCAGAATGCTGCCGACATGGTCGGCACGGAATGGCGGCTTGGATCGTTGCGTCATGGTTTCCTCCAAGAAATGCCCGCGGGCCACGACGGCCTCGGGTCTTCATTGCTGTCCGGTTCTGGCCGACCCTTAGCACGTCAGGCGGCAATTCGTCCCGCGGCGGCTTCGCATGCGTAGCGTGCGGTTTCAACTGCCCCGCCGAAGGAAAAATAATGCGGCGTGGCGCCAAGATCGCCGGCCGTGGCCAGCGCCTCGATGATCGCCCCCGGCCCGCGATGGCCGATCAGGCCGCTGCCCGCGCCCGACATCAGGCCGCGCAACGAGGCGGAAACCCCGCAGCGCTTGGCATAGCGCAGCAGCCCGGTCACGCTGGCGGGCCCGGCCAGGCCTACTTTCACCGGCACCGCGATGCCGCACGCGCGAGTTGCCTGAGCCAGGCGAGAATACGCTCGGGCGAAAACGAGAACTGGCTGACGATGCTGACCCGCAAGCCGGCGGCGCGGGCCGCGGCGATTTTCTGGTCGAGCGCCTCTTCCAGCCGCCGCGGCGGAATGCGCGGATGACCCTCCGGATAGCCGCCGATGCCGATGTCCTCGATGCCGGCTTCGCGCAAGCGGCCCTGCTGGATCACCGCCAGCGCGTCGGCGAAGGGTCCCGATGCATCGACGTCGCCGCCGATGATCAGGAGCCGGCGCATGTCGGCTTCGCCGCGCAGGCCGGCCAGCAGCTCGCTCAACTGCCCGGCGCTGGCGAGCCGCCGCGCGGCGATATGGACGACCGGCTCCAGCCCGGCTTTGCGCAAGCCGGCCGCCGCCGCCACCAATGCGTCCGGCGCAACCGATCGGCACCGCGGTCAGATAGACCTGCGTGCCCGGCGGCAAAACGGCGGCGAGCGCGGCGATCTCGCCGGCATCCGGGCGGGTCGCCTCCAGCGAAAAGTTTCGCGCGAATTCCGGCATCACGCCCCTACTCCGCGCCGGCGCGAGATGACGAAGGACTCGTCGTAGAACCACAGGCCGCCGTGCTCCTGCAGCACTTCGCGCGTCGCCTCGATGTAGCGGCGGTCGCTGTTGACGTCCGACAGGCGGTCGTCCTCGATCTGCGCCACATAGATCGCCGCGTTCCAGGCGGCGAGCAGCGTGGACGTGCCGATCGACGACGAGATTTCCGACGGCAGCGTGTGCATGTCGTAGCGGAACAGCGAACGCTGATCGGAATAAGTGTTGAAGTTGAGATCGCGGCCGGCCGCGCCGAGCTCCTGCTTGACCGCCTTGAGCAGATCGTGGCGGTTGTGCACGAACGGATGGTCGTTCGGCCAGACCTTGTGGATGATCTCCATGCCCGGATCGTGGCCATAGGAATGGATCGCGATCATGCGGCCGCCGGGACCGAGCGCACGGGCGAGCGGCGCCAGCACGCGCTTGGCCTTGAATTCGAGCGAGGCGCGCGCGCGATAGGGCTGCGAGGCGATCACCAGATCGTAGTCGGCGACGGTGCCGCCCGGCTTCGGCACGACCTGGTCGAGCAGGAAGCGATGATCGTTGCGGTAGATCACCAGGATCACCGGCCGCTCATAGACCGGGTTGCCGCTCTTCGGCGAGACGCGCGCCTTCCAGTTTTCGGCCAGGAACGGCTCGAGCGCCGTGATCTGCTCCTCGAAGGAATGCGCGGTGCTGCCTTCCATCGCCAGCTCTTTCCACACCATGCTGGTGGCGGCGCTGAGCGATTTCACCGCCAGCCAGGGCGCTTCGGCGTAAGCAAGATTGGTCAGCACCAGCACGGTCGACGGATGCTCGATGAAGCGGTCCGCCATCTTGTGCAGCGTGAGGCGAACGTCCTCGAGGCTGATTTCCTTGCCGACGATATAGAACGGCATGGTCGGGAAGCGGTCGTGCATCGAGCGCATGACGCGCGCCAGCACGGTGCCGTCGCCGACGCCGGCGTCGAACACGCGCACCGCCGGCGGCCGCGGATGGATATTGGCGAGTTCGAGCCCGACGCGTTGCGCGATCTCCCACTTCTCGCTGCAGGTGTTCACGAACAGCAGATATTTCTGCCGGTTGTCGAAGAAGCGGAAATTGCGCTGCGGATCGTCGCTGGCCTGGCCCGAGGCGACCGGCGGCGCCAACGGCTTGACCGTCGGCAACGCCGCTTGAGGCGCCGTGTCGAACAGCATGCGGCGGCGCCCCGGCGTGTCGTCGACGTTGCGCGCCATGAAGGCGCGGATGCGCTCCAGCGTATCGGTGGTGATGCGGCCGCCGTTGCGCAGGCGGCTGGCGAGCTTGCCGTCATTGACGGCGCGGCGGCCGAAGGTCGATTCGCCAAGCCGCGCTGGCGGCAGAATTCGCTGATCTCCTGCAGGATGACTTCGTTCATGTCGGCATTTCCTCGGCCGGCTCTGATGGCCGGTCCCGAACGAAAGCCAATCAAGTCGACCCGCCAGTCGTCAACGACAAAACGAGCGTTGGGAAAGTTGGGCAGAATGGGTGGGCATACTTGCCAACGACATAAAACCCAATATTTGCTGGCTTATCGACGAGGCTATCCGCTAGAAAATATTTTCAACGTATAGTTATTGGGCAATGTCCCACTCTCGGCAAAATGCACAATGGGCGGCGAAGTGGGCAGCGCCGGCCTCGCCGCTAACCGGCTTCAGATATCGAAGAAAACCGTTTCGTTGTCGCCCTGCACACGGATGTCGAAGCGGTAGACCGGCGCGCCCATCGCCGGTCTCCTTGTGGGCAATCAGCGTCCCACGGCGATCCGCCGGCACCATGGCAGGATCGGATCGGCGGCGTTGGCCGGCCTCGTCGGAGAAGTACAGCCGCGTATAGATCTGCCGCAGCATGCCGCGCGAGAAGATGCAGACCACGATGTGCGGCGCCTGCGGCTTGCCGCCGGGGCCCGGCACCGCGCCGGGCTTGACGGTGTCGAAGCTGAAGACGCCGTCCTTGTCGGTGGCGGAACGGCCGAAGCCCTTGAACTTGGCGTTCGGGCGCGCGGCTGTCGCCGCGCGCATGGGCGTAGCGGCCTTGCGCATCGGCCTGCCAGATCTCGATCATGGCAGTCGTTGATCGGCATGCCGTCGCCGTCGGTGACGCGGCCTTCGATGCGGATTTTCTGGCCGGTGGCGTCCGGCGTGACCAGGTTGTCGCCGACGGTTTCCTTCCAGCTATAGCTGCCGTTCGGATCCCAATGGCAGCGGCCCTTGGGCGTGAGGCCATAGGCGAAGAACGGGCCGACGGTTTGTGAGGGCGTGATTTCGGACATTTCAAATGCTCGTTCTATGGCTCGTTTCTAGTGTTCGTCGTTATCGAGCGGCGTCGCTTCGCGGCCGCGCAGCACGATGTCGAAGCGGAAGCACAGCGCCCAGTCGGGGATGGTGTTCTCGAGATCGAAAGTCGAGACCATGCGCAGGCGCGCCTTCTCGTCGGTCACCGAATTGAAGATCGGATCGAACGGGAACAGGTAGTCGCCGGGGAAATACATCTGCGTCACCAGCCGCGACAGGAACGAGTGGCCGAACACCGAGAAGTGGATGTGGTTCGGCCGCCAGGCATTGTGGTGATTGCCCCACGGATAGGCGCCGGGCTTCACGGTGATGAATTTGTAGTAGCCGTTCTTGTCGGTGATGGTGCGGCCCGCGCCGGTGAAGTTCGGATCGAGCGGCGCCGGATGCTGATCGACATTGTGCACGTAGCGGCCGCAGGCATTGGCCTGCCAGATTTCCACCAGCGTATCGGCGACCGGGCGCTTGTCCTCGTCGAGCACGTGGCCGTGCACGATGATGCGCTCGCCGAGCGGCTCGCCCTTGTGCTGCTTGGTGAGGTCGTTGTCGCCTTCCTGCACCGCGTCGTGGCCGAAGACCGGCCCGGTGAGTTCGGACAGCGTGTGCGGCACGATGATCAGCGGCTTCGACGGCGAGCGCTTGACCGTGCTGCGATAGCCCGGGCTCAGGTGCTTCGGGTAAACCTCGAGGCTTTCCTTGGGATAGATCAGCGACATATTTCGTTCGTCCTTGTTTAAGCGATCCGTTCCAGCGCCAGCGATACGCCTTGACCGACACCGACGCACATCGTCGCGAGCGCGAGCTTGCCGCCACGTTTTTCCAGTCCGTGCGCCGCTGTCAGCGCCAGCCGCGCGCCCGACATGCCGAGCGGATGGCCGAGCGCGATGGCGCCGCCATGCGGGTTGACGTGCTCGGCGTCGTCGGCAAGTCCGAGCTGCCGCAGACAGGCTAGCGACTGCGAGGCGAAGGCTTCGTTGATCTCGATCAAATCATAGTCGCCGATTTTGTGCCCAAGCCGCGCCATCAGCTTCCGCGTCGACGGCACCGGGCCGATGCCCATGATGCGCGGCGGCACCGCCGCCGAGGCCATGCCGAGAATGCGCGCGCGCGGCGTCAGGCCATGCGCCTTCACCGCCGCTTCCGACGCGAGGATCAGCGCGGCGGCGCCGTCGTTGACGCCGGAGGCATTGCCGGCGGTCACCGTGCCGGGATTGCGGAACGGCGTCTTCAACTTGGCGAGCTGTTCGAGCGTGGTTTCGGGCCGCGGATGCTCGTCCTTGTCGACCTTGACCGTTTCGCCCTTGCGGCCGGCGATTTCGACCGGCACGATTTCCTGCGCGAAATAACCGGACGCGATCGCCTTGCCGGCGCGCTGCTGCGAGCGGATGCGCGAAGGCGTCCTGGTCGGCGCGGGTGACCTGGAATTCCTCCGCGACGTTCTCGCCGGTCTCCGGCATGGAATCGACGCCGTATTGGCTCTTCATCAGCGGATTGATGAAGCGCCAGCCGATGGTGGTGTCGTAGATTTCGACGCGAGCGCGAGAAGGCTTCCTGCGCCTTGCCCTGCACGAAGGGCGCGCGCGTCATCGATTCGACGCCGCCGGCAATGGCGAATTCCATTTCGCCGGCGCGGATCGCGCGCGCGGCGGTGCCGACCGCGTCGAGCCCCGAGGCGCACAGCCGGTTCAGCGTGACGCCCGGCACGCTCTGCGGCAGGCCGGCCAGCAGCAGCGCCATGCGCGCGACGTTGCGGTTGTCCTCGCCGGCCTGGTTGGCGCAGCCGTAAAACACTTCGTCGAGCTTTTCCCAATCGACGTTCGGATTGCGCGCCATCAGCGCCTTGATCGGCACGGCGGCGAGATCGTCGGCGCGCACCTTGGCGAGCGAGCCGTCATAGCGCCCGATCGGCGTGCGCACCGCGTCGCAGAGGAAAACGTCACGCATTGTCATTTACGCCGCCTCGCTATGGGCACGGTTGGTGCGGGCGTGCAGTTCGCGCAGCACTTCGAGTTCTTTCGCCGTCGGCGCCGGCGTCTCCGCCACGGTCTCGGCAAAGCGCACGGCCCAGCCGGTGTTTTCCTGAATCTGCTCGCGCGTGACGCCGGGATGAATCGACGTGACGATCATCTCCTTGGTCACCGGATCGGGTTCGAACAGCGCCAGATCGGTGATCAGCTTGGTCGGCCCCTTGGTCTTGACGCCGAGCTTGGCGCGGCTGTCGCCGCCAGAAACATGGCCGATCGAGGTGACGAAATCGAGCTTGTCGACAAAGCTGCGCTTGCCCTGCGCCATGATGATGAAAATCTCGCCGCAGGAGGTGGCGATCTCGGGCGCGCCGCCGCCGCCGGGCAGCCGCACCTTCGGCTTGTCGTAGGGGCCGACCACCGTGGTGTTGAGATTGGCGTATTTGTCGATCTGCGCGCCGCCGAGGAAGCCGACCTTGATGCGCCCGCCCTGCAGCCAGTAGCGGAACATCTCCGGCACCGACACGGTGGTGAGCGCGGTCTCGCACAATTCGCCGTCGCCGATCGACAGCGGCAGTACGGTCGGCTTGGTGGCGAGCGTGCCGGATTCGTAGATCAGCACGATGCCCGGCGCATGCGTCAGCCGCGCGAGGTTCGCGGCCGCCGAGGGCATGCCGATGCCGACGAAACAGACGTCGTCGTTTCGAAGCGAGCGGGCGGCCGCGATGGTCATCATTTCGTTGGGCTTGTAGTCGGCCATTATGTTTCCTACTCCGCCGCCGCGCGGTGCTTGCGCGCATGCGCGGCAAAGGCCTCCGGGCCTTTTGCCAGCACGTTGTCTTTCATCCAGGCATGGAAACTGTCGCGCTCGCGCGCGATGTCGTCCCACTTCTTATAGAAGCTGTTGTTACGCGGGTAATAGCCCTGCGCATAGGACGGGAAGGCGCCGCCCGGCACCTCGACGACATGGCCGATGGTCCAGTGCGGCAGAATGACTGCGTTCAGGCTGCGGTCGCCGAAATCGTCGACGATCTCCTCGACCGTCACCACCGAGCGTTTCGACGCCAGCACGGCTTCCTTCTGCACGCCGAGCACGCCCTCGATCAGCACATTGCCGGCTTTGTCGGCGCGCTGGGCATGGATCACCGCCACATCCGGGCGGTGCGCCGGAATCGCGGCCAGTTCCTCGCCGGTGAACGGGCAGGTCACACGCTTGATCTGTGAATTCACCTTCGGCAGATCGCCGCCGATATAGCCGCGGAAGATGGCGCAAGGCAGCCCGGCCGCGCCCGCCTCATAGGCATTGGCCATGGCGGCGTGCGAATGCTCCACCAGTTCCAGTTTCTGCGGCCAGCCGTTTTCGACCGCATCGCGAAAACGGTGCAGCGAGCCGACGCCCGGATTGCCGCCCCAGGAAAAGATCAGCTTGTCGACGCAGCCCATGCCGATGAGCTGGTCGTAGACCAGGTCCGGCGTCATGCGGATCAAGGTCAGATGCTTGCGGCCCTGCCGTATGATCTCATGGCCGGCGGCATGCGGGATCAGGTGGGTAAAGCCCTCGAGCGCCACGGTATCGCCGTCGCGAACGGCGTCTTTGATCGCTTCGGCCAGGGACGAAATACGCGCCATATGAAACTGCTTCCCGGTTTGCGGTCCCGTATTTACGGCCCGCCAAGGACAGGGTCAAATGGCGAAACCGTCTAAAGTTGGGGCTCCAACAAACCCATGCTGGGTACTAGGCCGATCTTCACCATCCACGCCGAGCTCGAGGCCATGATGAATTTGGGCCGCACGCCTTATGGCGAACGGCGCATCATCGGCATTACCGGCGGCACCGTGAGCGGCCCCAAGCTGAACGGCCGCATTCTGCCCGGCGGCGCCGACTGGCAGATCGTGCGCGGCGACGGCGTCACCGACATCAGCGCGCGCTACACCATCGAGACCGATGCCGGCGCGCGTATCCTGGTCATTGAGCGACGGCCTGCGGCATGGTCCGCCGGCGGTCCTGGAACGGCTGGCGCGGGGCGACAGCGTCGATCCGGCCCTCTATTATTTCCGCACCGTGATGCGGTTCGAGACCGCCGACCCGTCGGTCGACTGGATCAACCGCATTCTGGCGCTGGCACGCGGCCAGCGTGAGGCGCGCACCGTGCGGCTCGACGTCTACGAGGTGGAATGATGACCGCGCTCGACATGAAACTACCGGCCTCGCTCGCAGCGGAGCGGCAAGGCGACGTCGCCATTCTGAAACTGGCGCGGCCGCAGAAGCGCAACGCGCTCGACGATGAAACCATCATCGGTATCGAGACATTCTTCACCGCGCTGCCCGACGGCATCGGCGCGGTGCTGCTGCACGGCGAGGGCGAGCATTTCTCCGCCGGCCTCGATCTCAGCGAGCTGCAAGAGCGCGACATCAAACAGGGCATCGCGCATTCCGGCCTGTGGCATCGCGCCTTCGAGAAGATCCAGTTCGGCAAGGTGCCGGTGGTCGCGGTGCTGCATGGCGCCGTGGTCGGCGGCGGGCTGGAACTGGCGGCGGCCGCGCATGTGCGCGTCGCCGAGCGCACCGCCTATTACGCGCTGCCCGAAGGCAGCCGCGGCATCTATGTCGGCGGCGGCGGCTCGGTGCGGCTGCCGCGGCTGATCGGCGTCGCGCGCATGATGGACATGATGCTGACCGGCCGCACTTATTCGGCCGAGGAAGGCCAGGCCATGGGGCTCTCCACCTATCTGGTCGAGCCCGGCGCGGGCTTCGCCAAGGGGCTCGAGCTCGCCAAGCGCATCGCCGGCAATACGCCGCTGACCAATTTCGCCATTATGCACGCACTGCCGCGCATCGCCGAAATGGCGCCGGCCGCGGGCTTCGCGGTCGAGGCGCTGATGTCGTCGATCGCGCAAGCCGACGGCGAGGCGAAGAGCAGGCTCAAGGACTTTCTGGAAAAGCGCGGACCGAAGGTGAAGCATACTTGACGGCGGGTGGCCTTCCCGCCGTATTGTTGTCGAGGACAACAATAAGAGCCGTAGGGACGAAATGCCTCTTCCGACCAGCACGGCCGAACAGGCTGTCGCCGCGCCGTTGCGGCCGGTGCGGCTGGGCGCGTTCGATCCGGTGCTCGAACAGGGGCCCGGCGGCATCATCCATATCCGCACCACGCAGGTGCTCGCCCCCTATCACGCCAAGATCAGCGAGCCGCTCGAACATTGGGCCAAGGCCGCGCCCGACCGCGTGTTCCTCGGCCAGCGCGACACCGACGGCAACTGGCGCACGCTGACTTACGCGCAGGTGCTGTCGCACGTGAAGCGCATCGGCGCCGCGCTGCTGCGGCGCGGACTGTCCGCCGATAAGCCGATCGCCATCATCTCCGGCAACGACATCGAGCACGCGCTGCTGGCGCTGGCGGCGATGACCGTCGGCATTCCCTATGCGCCGATTTCGCCGGCCTATTCGCTGCTGTCGACCGACTTCGGCAAGTTGCGCGCCATCGTCGATCTGCTCACGCCGGGCCTGGTTTTCGCCAATGACGGCGGGCCGTTCGCGCGCGCGCTGTATCAGACGGTGCCGGACGACATCGAACTGGTCGTGACTCGCAATCCGCTGGGCGACCGGCCGACAACGATGTTTGCCGATCTGATCGGCGCGGAAGACGCGGCTGGTGTCGCCGCGGCGCAGCGCGCGGTCACGCCCGATACAATCGCGAAATTCCTGTTCACCTCCGGCTCCACCGGCACGCCGAAGGCGGTCATCAACACGCACCGCATGCTGTGCTCGAACCAGGCCATGCTGGCCGCCGGCTTCCCTTATGTTACAGAGGAACCGCCGGTGATCATCGATTGGCTGCCCTGGAGCCATACGTTCGGCGGCAATCACAACTTCAACATGATGCTGGTCAACGGCGGCTCGCTCTATATCGACGACGGCAACCCGACGCCGCCGGGCGTGCCCAAAACCGTGCGGAATTTGCGCGAGATCGCGCCCACCATCTATTTCAACGTGCCAAAAGGCTACGAGGCGCTGGTGCCGCATTTCCGCGCCGATGAGGCGCTGCGAAAGAAATTCTTCAGCCGTCTGAAAGTCCTGTTTTATGCCGGCGCCGGCCTCAACCAGACGACCTGGGACGACCTGACCCAGCTCGCAGTCGAGACCACCGGCGAGCGCATCATATTTCTGTCGTCGCTCGGCTCGACCGAAACGGCGCCGGCGGCGCTGGTGTGCACCTTCGATTGCGACAGCCCCGGCAATATCGGACTGCCGTTCCCGGGTGTCGAACTCAAGCTGGTGCCGAACGAGGGCAAGCTGGAAGCGCGGTTGCGCGGGCCGCACATCACGCCCGGCTATTGGCGGCAGGACGAACTCACGCGCGCCGCCTTCGACGAGGAAGGTTTCTACAAACTGGGCGACGCGCTGAAATTCGTCGATCCCAACGACGCCGGCAAGGGCCTGCTGTTCGACGGCCGTATCGCCGAGGACTTCAAGTTGTCGACCGGCACCTGGACCAGCGTCGGGCCGTTGCGGGCGCGCTTCAACGACTATTTCGCGCCCTATGTGCGCGACGTGGTGTTTGCCGGGCCCGACCGCGACGATATCGTGGCGCTGGTGTTTCCCGACATCGAGGCCTGCCGCAAACTGGCCGGCCTCGCCGCAGATGCAACGCCGGACACGATTATCGACAATCAGCAGGTGCGTGCAAAATTCTCGGCGCTGCTCAAGAGTCTGTTGGCGTCGAGCCCCGGCACTTCGACGCGCGTCGAGCGCGCAATGCTGATGGCGGAACCGCCCTCCATGGACAAAGGCGAGATGACCGACAAGGGTTCGATCAACCAGCGCGCCGTCTTGAAAAATCGCGCCGCCCTAGTGGACGAACTCTACGCAACGCCCGTATCGTCGCTGGTCATAGCAGCCAAAGGAACGGCCTGATGGAAATCAAGGGACAGGCGGCGATCGTCACCGGCGGTGCGTCGGGCCTCGGCGCCGCCACCGCGCGGGCGCTGGCCGCCGCCGGCGCCAAGGTCGCGATCTTCGACGTCAATGAAAAGGCCGCGGCGGAAGTCGCCATCGACATCAACGGCATTGCGGTCATCTGCGACGTGGCGGACGCGGCCTCCGGCGAAGCGGCGGTCAAGAAGGCCGCCGCCGATCACGGCCCCGCCCGCATCCTGGTCAATTGCGCCGGCGTCGGTCCTGCCAAGCGCATCGTCGGCCGCGACGGACCGATGCCGCTCGCCGATTACGAGCGCGTCATCCGCGTCAATCTGATCGGCACCTTCAACATGATGCGGCTGGTGGCGGCCGCGATGCAGCCGCTGGAACCCTTTGCCGACGGCGAGCGTGGCGTGATCGTTTCCACCGCTTCGGTCGCGGCCTTCGAAGGCCAGATCGGCCAAGCCGCCTATTCCTCGTCCAAAGGCGGCGTCGCCGCGCTGACATTGCCGGCGGCGCGCGAATTCGCCCAGTGGGGCGTCCGCGTCCTGGCGATCGCGCCCGGCATTTTCGGCACGCCGATGCTGCACGCGCTGCCGCAGGAGGCGCAGGATTCGCTCGGCGCCGCGGTGCCGTTTCCCAAGCGCCTCGGCGCGCCGCGCGAATTCGCCGCGCTGGTGCTGCATTGCATCCACAACGGCTACCTCAACGGCGAGGTGATCCGCCTCGACGGCGCGCTGCGCATGGCGCCGCGCTGAGCGGCAATGAGCGCGGACGACATCATCGACCTCTACGAGCGGCACGCGCACGAATGGGTCGGCGACCGCAGCCGGCAGACCCAATTCTTCGAGAAAGGCTGGCTCGACCGTTTCACCGCCATGGTGCCCGCGGGCGCTACGATCCTCGACCTGGGCTGCGGCCCGGCCAAGCCGATGGCGGCCTATCTGCTGGCGCAAGGCTTCGACGTCTGCGGCGTCGATTCCTCGCCGACCATGATCGCGCTGGCGCGGGCCAATTTTCCCGACCGGCAGTGGCTGGTCGCCGACATGCGGACGCTCGCTTTAGGCAGACGCTTTGCCGGGATCATGGCATGGGACAGCTTTTTCCATCTCGATTTCGACGATCAACGGCGGATGTTTCCGGTTTTCCGCGACGCATGCGGCGCCGGGAGCGCCGCTTTTGTTCACCAGCGGACCGCGCCATGGCGAAGCCATCGGCAGCTTGCGCGGCGATCCGCTCTACCACGCCAGCCTCGCGCCCGAGGAATATCGTTCGTTGCTCGCCGCCAATGAATTCGACGTCGTTCGACTTCGTGCCCGAGGATCCCGCCTGCGGCGGCCACACCGTTTGGCTGGCCCGGCGCCAGCAAGACGGCTAGAACGCAATTCATGACCTTCACCAACACCCGCACGGTGCGCATCGAATGGGGCGACTGCGACCCGGCCGGCATTATTTTCTATCCGCGTTATTTCGAAATCTTCGACGCCTCGACCGCGGCGCTGTTCGAGCATGCGCTCGGCATCACCAAATTCCAGATGTTCAAGACGCTTGAATTTGCCGGCTGGCCGCTGGCGCGCACGCAGGCGCGTTTTCTCAAACCGACGCGGTTCGGCGACGACGTAGTGGTCGAGACGAGCGTCAAATTCGGCCGATCGAGCTTCGATATCGAGCACAAGCTCAGCCTCAAGGGCGAGCTGTGCGCCGAATGCACGGAGAAACGGGTGTGGGTGGTGCGCGACGCCGACGGCCGCCTGAAGTCGCATCCGGTGCCGGATGCGGTGCGGGCGAAGTTTGGCGCATCCTGAAAACTATTCGATCTCGGCGGCAATTTTCTTCAAAATCTGGATGAAGCGCTTGCGGTCGCGCATGCCGATAATGCCGTCGAGATTGCGCTCGTGCCGGCGCGCGCAGCGCGTCAGTTGGGTCAGGGTCTTCTTGCCCACGGCGGTCAAATTCAAACTATAGGCGCGGCGGTCGTCGCGCATGCGCTTGCGCTCCACCATGCCGCGCCGCACCAAATCCTCGACCACCGGCGTCAGGCTGGATTTGTCGCGGCCGGCGGCCAGGCTCAGTTCGGTCTGGCTGATGCCCGGATTGCGCGCGATGATCGTCAAGGTTGCGAAACGGCCCGGGCTTTCGCCGATCTCCTGCGAGCGGCGCGAAAACGCCTGGAAGGCGGATTCCTGCGCCATCCGCAGATTGAATCCGATCCAGGTCGCGAGCGGGCCGAAATTGATCGATTCGGCAATGGTTTCGCCGTTCTTGCCGCGGCGAGCAAAGCTCGCGCCATTGCCGGTGCCGTTGCTGCCGTTGTGCCGTTGGTGCCACGCACAAAACTAATCCCTCTTCTGCCCACGTATGCGCCGCCCGGCCGCAGTTTAGTTGGATATCAAACTATCTACTTTACAATTCCCCGGACATTCGGCTGAATATCGGAAAAGTTGGCGATGCGACCAACACCCAACCGAGGGAGGACGACCATGAAACTCCGTTTTGCTGGATGTGTCTACGCCGCCGCCGTCGCCGCGCTTGTCGGCGTCACCGGCGGCGCGCTGGCGCAGGACAAGACATTCGAGCTCAAGCTGTCCCACTGGGTCCCACCGTCCCACCCGCTGCAGAAGGCGCTGGAGGACTGGGCCGCCTCGGTGGAGAAGGATTCCGGCGGCACCATCAAGTCCAAGGTCTATCCGGCCCAACAGCTCGGCAAGGCTTTCGATCATTACGACATGGCGCGCGACGGCATCGCCGACCTGACCTACATCAATCCCGGCTATCAGCCCGGCCGCTTCCCGATCATCGCCGCCGGCGAGTTGCCGTTCCTGATGTCGAACGCCAAAGGCGGCTCGGTCGCGCTCGACGCCTGGTATCGCAAATACGCCGCCACCGAGATGAAGGACGTCAAGTTCTGCCTGGCTTTCGTGCACGACCCGGGCGCTATACACTCGTCGACCAAGAAGGTGATGGTGCCGGCCGATCTCAAGGGCATGAAAATCCGCCCGGCGCAGGGCACTATCGCGGAATTCGTCACGCAACTCGGCGGCACCAACGTTCAGTCATCGGCGCCGGAAGTGCGCGACATCCTCGAAAAGCATGTCGCCGACGCGGTCACCTTCCCCTGGGGATCGATCCTGTTGTTCGGCATCGACAAGGTCACCAAATATCACATGGAAGTGCCGCTCTATACGACCACTTTCGCCTTCGTGTTCAACAAGGCGAAATACGAGCAGATGTCGGCGTCGCAGAAGAAGGTGATCGACAACCACTGCAACGGCGAATGGGCGGCGAAGGTCGCAACCCCGTGGGCCGACTTCGAGCATAACGGCATCGCCAAGCTCAAGGCCGAGCCCGGCCACGAGGTCTACACCATCAGCCCTGCGCAACTCGCCGAATGGAAAAAGGCGGCCGCGCCGCTCGAGGCCAAATGGGCCGCGGGCGCCAAGAAAGCCGGCATCGACCCCGATGTTGCCATGAAGGCGCTCAAGGCGGAACTGGTGAAGCATAATTCGGCAAATTGATGGATGCCGCCACGAAGGCACGTGGCCCGTCGATCGTTTGACGCGATCATTGTGACGGCGGCGGGATTTCTCGCCGTCGTCGCTTGGCAACAAATACTGAAGGCGGCGGAACGCGCATGAAACGCGTCTACATGGATCGTTTCATCGATTCGATCGAATGGGTCGCCGCGGCGTTTGTCGGCATTGTTGCCGTCAACATCTTCATTTCGGTTCTGCTGCGCAATATCTTCACCTATTCGATCCCGGATTCATACGACTTCGGACGATTGATGCTCGGCATTCTCATATTTTGGGGAATTGCCGCGACCTCCTATCGCGGCACCCATATTACCGTCGATCTGGTGTGGGGCAATGTCGGACCAAAATATCAGCGCGCGATCGACGTGTTCGCGACGCTGGTCCTGCTTTTTGTCGTCACCGTGCAGACCTACACCCTGTTCGACAAGGTGATGACAACGCGCGCCGACAATGTGTTGACCTTCGATCTTCGCCTGCCGACTTGGCCGTTTTTCATGATTGCCTGGCTCGGCGACGTGTCGGCCGTGCTGCTGATTGCCATCCGCACATACCGTCTGATTTTCCAGCCGGACTTGATCGCCGAAACCAACGTGAAGCCGGTCGAGTAATGCGATGAGCACCGATGCAGTTGCCATTATCGGCTTCGTCGCGCTGTTCGCGCTGATGCTGCTGCGCGTGCCGGTCGGCATGGCGATGGGATTGGTCGGTGTCAGCGGCTTCGGCTATCTGGTCGGCGGCGCGCCGGCGCTCAAGCTGGTCGGCCAGACCTCGATGCGCACCGTCACCGACTACACATTCGGCGTGATCCCGATGTTCCTGCTGATGGGCGCGTTCGTGACCACGTCGGGCATGAGCCGCGAACTGTTCCGCGCCGCCAATACCTTCGTTGGCCATAGGCGCGGCGGCCTCGGCATCGCCACCATCGCAGCCTGCGGCGGCTTTGCCGCGATCTGCGGCTCGTCGGTCGCCACCGCCGCGACGTTTTCTGCCGTCGCCTATCCTGAAATGCGGCGCTTCGGCTATCCGCAGAGTTTCGCCACCGGCGTGATCGCGGCCGGCGGCACGCTCGGCGCCATGCTGCCGCCGTCCACGGTGCTGGCGGTCTACGGCATCATCACCGAGCAGGACATCGGCAAGCTGTTCATCGCCGGCATTATTCCGGGCTTGCTTGCGATCACCATGTACATGATCACGATCGCAGTCATTGGCTGGATTCGTCCCGGATTTCTGCCGGCCGGCGCGCGCAGCAACTGGCCACAGCGGATTGCCGCGCTCAAGGAAATCTGGGCGCCGATGCTGCTGTTCGTGTTCGTCATCGGCGGCCTTTACGGCCTGCCGTTCCTGCCGCGCTTCACGCCGACCGAGGCGGGCGGGGTCGGAGCCACCGGCGCGTTACTGATCGGACTGCTCAGCGGACGGCTGACCAAGGACGGCATCCTCAGTTCGCTGCTGCAAGCCACGCGGACGGCCGCGGCGGTGTTCACCGTGCTGATCGGCGCGCTGATTTTCGGCTATTTCCTCACCATCACGCAAACGCCGCAGAAAGTAACCGAATTACTCACCGGCCTCGGGCTGGGCCGCTACGGCGTGCTGGCGCTGATCATGCTGATGTATCTGGTGCTCGGCTGCCTGATGGACGCGATGGCCATGATTATCCTGACCATCCCGATCATTTTTCCGGTCATCACGCATTTGGGCTTCGACCCGATCTGGTTCGGCGTCATTATCGTGATGACGGTGGAACTCGGACTGATCCATCCGCCGGTCGGGATGAACGTGTTCGTGATCAAAAGCGTGGTCAAGGACGTGAGCTTTTCGACCATCTTTGTCGGCGTCATTCCGTTCATTATCACCGACCTGATCCGGCTCGTCATCCTGATCGCCTTCCCGATTTTGGCGCTGTGGCTGCCCTCGCATATGTGACGATGTTTTGCTAAGATAGTTGGGACCCAAACCATCGGCCGGGAGGCCATCCGTTGGAACGCTCGTTCAAGAAGGAAGTGCAGGAACTGCGGCTCGGCGACGGCGACACCTTCCATGGCGAAGGCATTCTCGCGGTCACCAAGGCGCTGCTGCAGTCGGGCGTGTCTTATGTCGGGCGGCTATCAGGGCGCGCCGGTGTCGCATCTGCTCGACGTCCTGGTCGACGCCCAGGACATCATGGCCGAACTGGGCGTGCATCTGGAAACCTGCGCCAACGAGGCCTCCGCCGCCGCCATGCTCGGCGCCTCGATCAATTATCCGCTGCGCGGCGCGGTGACCTGGAAGTCCATCGTCGGCACCAATGTCGCCGCCGACGCGCTATCGAACCTGTCGTCGCCCGGCGTGATCGGCGGCGCCATGATCATCCTCGGCGAGGACTATGGCGAAGGCGCCAGCGTGATCCAGGAGCGCTCTTATGCCTATGCGCTGAAGTCCTCGATGTGGCTGCTCGATCCCGCGCCCCGACCTGGCGTCGATCGTGCGCACGGTCGAGAAGGGCTTCGAACTGTCGGAGGCCAGCCACGCGCCGGTGATGCTGGAGCTGCGCATCCGCGCCTGTCACGCCACCGGCGAATTCGCCGCCAAGAACAATCGCAAGGGCATCGTCTCCGGCCTCAACCGCATCCAGGGACCGCCGCGCTTCAACTACGCGCGGCTGGCGCATCCGCCGGTGATCTACACCCAGGAGAAATTGAAGATCGAGGAGCGCCTGCCGGCCGCGCGCGCCTTCATCCGCGACCACAAGCTCAACGAATTGATCGCCGGCGATCTCGCCGACGTCGGCATCATCGTCATGGGCGGGCTGACCAATTCCGTGCTGCGCGCGCTCGAGCGCATGGGGCTCGCCGACGTGTTCGGCGCCTCGCGCGTGCCGATGCTGGTGCTCAACGTGGTCTATCCGCTGGTGCCGGAGGAAATCCGCGAATTCTGCGCCGGCAAAAGCGCGGTGCTGGTGGTCGAGGAAGGCTCGCCCGACTACATCGAGCAGGCGGTCAACGTCGAACTGCGCCGCGCCGACATCCAGACCAAGGTGCTCGGCAAAGGCGCGCTGCCGAACACCGGCGAATATACATCCGACGTGCTGCTGGAAGGCCTGGCGGCGTTTCTGCAAAGCGCGCGTCCCAAGGGCATCGACGCCGACGCCGTGGCGGAAAAGGCCCGCGGCCTGTTCGCGCACAAGGCCAAAGCCGCCGCGGCGCTCGGCCCGCTGCCGCCGCGCCCGCCGGCCTTCTGCACCGGCTGTCCGGAGCGCCCGGTGTTCGCCGCCATCAAGCTGATGCAGCGCGAACTGGGGCCGACCCACATCAGCGCCGATATCGGCTGTCATTCATTCGCGACTTTCGCGCCGTTCTCGCTCGGCAATTCGATCCTCGGCTACGGCATGTCGCTCGCCAGCGCCGCCGCGGTCGGGCCGAACTTCGACCGGCGCTCGATCTCGATCATGGGCGACGGCGGCTTCTGGCATAACGGACTGATCACCGGCGTCGCCTCGAATTTGTTCAACAAAGGCGACGGCGTGCTGATCGTGATGCAGAACGGCTACGCCTCCGCCACCGGCCAGCAATATATTCCGTCGAGCGTGACCAGCCGCGACGGGCCGACGCCCGGCGTGGATATCGAACAGACCTTGAAAGCCATGGGCGTGAAATGGCTGCGCACCGTGCGCACCTACGGCGTCGCCAATATGGTCAAGACGCTGAAGGAAGCGATGCGCACCGCCGAACGCGGCCTCAAGGTGATCATCGCCGACGGCGAATGCCAACTGGCGCGTCAGCGCCGCGTGCGCGCCGAGGACGCCGTCAAGCTCGAGCAAGGCCAGCGCGTCACCCGCACGCGCTACGGCGTCGACGACGAAATCTGCACCGGCGATCATTCCTGCATCCGTCTGTCCGGCTGCCCGTCGCTGACGGTGAAGCCCTCGACCGATCCGCTGCGCACCGACCCGGTGGCGACCGTGGTCGAATCCTGCGTCGGCTGCGGCCTGTGCGGCGAGGTCGCGCATGCCGCGGTGCTGTGCCCGTCGTTCTACCGCGCCGAGATCGTGCGCAACGCGACCTGGCGCGACCGCGCGCTATTCCGCCTGCGGCAGAAGGTCATCGGCTGGCTCGGCGGCTACAACGGAAAGGTCGCGGCATGAACGCGACCCGCCCCATCACGCTGCTGATCGCCGCGCTTGGCGGCGAAGGCGGCGGCGTGCTGACCGCCTGGATCGTGGCCGCCGCGGAAGCCGCCGGCTTTCCGGTGCAGTCGACGTCGATCCCCGGCGTCGCGCAGCGCACCGGCGCCACCACTTATTACATCGAGATCCTGCCGGTGAAGGCCGCCGCGCTCGGCGGCAAGCGGCCGGTGCTGGCGCTCACGCCCGGCGTCGGCGACATCGACATCGCGGTGGCGAGCGAATTGCTGGAAGCCGGCCGCACGGTGGCGAACGGCTTCGTCACGCCGGATCGCACCACCGTCATCGCTTCGCTCAGCCGCTTCTATGCCATGGACGAGAAGATCGCCATGGGCGACGGCCGCTTCGACCAGGACAAATTGATCGCCATCGTCAAGGACAATGCGCGCGACTGCCTGCTGATCGACATGGAGCAGCTGGCCAAGCAAAGCGGCTCGATCATCAGCGCGGTCATGCTCGGCACCATCGCCGGGTCGCAGCGCCTGCCGTTGACGCCGGAGCAACTCGAAGCGGCGATCCGCGAAGACGGCAAATCGGTCGACAGCAATCTGCGCGGCTTCCGCGCCGGGCTTGAGGCCGCGCGGGCGAAACTGCCAGCCGGTCAAGCCCGTCGAGAAAAAGAAAACTGCCGCCGCGACCCTCGAAGCGCTCGAACTCGACGTCACCAGCACGGTGCCCGCGCCGGCGCAGGCCATCGCGCTCGAAGGCGTGCGGCGGCTGGTGCCCTATCAGAGCGTCGCCTACGCGCGGCTTTATCTCGACCGCCTCGACCCGATCGCCGAAGCCGACGAGGCCAGTGGAGCGCAAGGCAGACTGTTGAAAGAGGTCGCGCGTCATCTGGCGGTGCGCATGTCGTATGAAGACGTGGTGCGGGTGGCGCAGGCCAAGATTTCGCCGGCGCGCATGCGCGCATCGCGCGCGAGGAATTGCGCGTCAAGGACGAGCCCTACTCGGTGCACGATTTCCTCAAGCCCGGCATCGAGGAAATGTGCCAGTTGCTGCCGCCGTTCCTGGCGCGGCCGATCCTGTCGCTCAGCGAGCGCAAAGGCTGGCTCGGCCGGGCCTATTTCGGCATGGAGATCAACTCCACCTCGATCAGCGGCTATCTGCGGTTCTTGCTGCTGGCCAAGCTGCGCTGGCTCCGGCCCTATGGCCATCGCTACGCCCAGGAGCAGCAACAGATCGAATCCTGGCTCGGCTTGATCGTGGCGGCGGCGCGGCATTCGGCGGACCTTGCGCTCGAAGTCGCGGAATGCGCCCGGTTGATCAAAGGCTATGGCGATACTTATGCGCGCGGCCTCGGCAACTATCGCATCATCGAGGCCAGGCTGATCCGGCCGGCGCTGGCGGGCCAAATCCCGCCGGCGCGCGCCACCGATGCGGTGGCCAGCGCGCGCACCGCCGCCCTGGTCGATCCGGAAGGCGAGAGCCTGGCCAAATGTCTGTCCGAGATCGAGGGCCAGACCGCGTTCCGCATCGCGGCGGAGTAAGACACGTCCGTTGTCAGCCCCCCGGCTGTCGCGTAAAACACCGGCAACAATAACCATGCGTCCCCAGGCTTTCAGGCCTGCGCCGACGCCCGAGGGACGAAACGCATGGCCGTCACACCGACCGGACAACGGCCGCCCATCGCCGCCGAAGCCTTCCTGCGCGCGCTGGCCGATCACGGCATCGATTATTTCTTCGCCAATCCCGGCACCGATTTCCCGCCGATCGTCGAGGCCTTCAGCCGCGCCAAGAAGACCAACGCCAAGGTTCCGCAAGCCGGTGCTGGTGCCGCACGAGAATCTCGCGGTCGCCATGGCGCACGGCGCCTATCTGATGAACGGCCGCCCGCAGGCGGTGATGGTGCACGTCAATGTCGGCACCGCCAACACCATCAACAACCTCACCAACCTGTCGCGCGACCGCGTGCCGCTGATCCTCGCCGCCGGCCGCACGCCGATCACCGAGAAGGGCTCGTTCGGCTCGCGCTCGCGCCCGATCCACTGGGCGCAGGAGATGTTCGACCAGGCCGGCATGCTGCGCGAACTGGTGAAGTGGGACTACGAATTGCGCAACGCCGGCCAGGTCGGCGACGTGGTGGCGCGCGCGCGTCGAGGTCGCGATGGCGCATCCGCGCGGGCCGGTCTATCTGGTGCTGCCGCGCGAGCCGCTGTCGGCGCCGCTGCCGGAGCCGATCGCGCCGATGAAGCCGCGCGCTGCGGCGGCGCGCGTCGCATCCCGATCCGAAGGCGATCGCGACGCTGGCCGAATGGATCGCCGCGGCCGAGAACGCCCGCTGATCATCACCTCGATCCTGCCCGGCCGACGCGGTGCCGGCGCTCGGCCGCATCGCCGAGCGCTGCGCCATTCCGGTGGTGACGCACAATCCGCGCATCGTCTGCCTGCCGTCGAGCCATCCGATGCATTTCGGCTACGAGCCGGGCGCGCTGCTGGCCGACGCCGATCTGGTCATCGTGCTCGAATCCGACGTGCCGTGGATTCCGCATCTGCAGCATCCGCCGGCCGGCTGCCGCATCGTCCATGTCGGCGAGGACCCGTTCTTCGTGCGCTATCCGATGCGCAGCTTCCCGAGCGATCTCGCCATTCAGGCCGGCGTCACCAATGCGCTGGAGGCGCTTGACCAGGCGCGGTCGAGCCGCGCCTGCAAATGGCGGAAGCGCGCATCGCCGCGCGCCGCGCCCGCCTGACCGAGCGCATGCGCACGCGGCGCGCGCAACTCGCCAAGGACTCCGGCGCCGGGCGAGCGCATCTCGCCGGCCTATCTGTCGCGCGCCATCGGCGAAGCCGTCGGCGAGGACGCCGTCATCTTCAACGAATATTCGCTGCGCGCCGATCATTGCGCGCGCGAGAAGCCGGACACCTTCTTCGCGCTCGGCCCCGCCGGCGGCCTCGGCTGGGGCTTCGGCGCGGCGCTCGGCGCCAAGCTCGCCGCGCCCGACAAGCTTCGTGGTCGCGACCTCGGCGACGGCGCCTACATGTTCTCCAATCCGATGGTCGGCCACTGGGTGTCGGACGGTGCACAACCTGCCGATCCTCACCATCATCTTCAACAACAGCCGCTACGGCGCGGTGCGCAACGCCACGCTGTCGATGTTCAAGGACGGCGTCGCCGGCGAGACCGACGGCCGCGTGCTGGCCGATCTCGAGCCGGCGCCGCCCTACGACGAACTCGGCGCAGCGCGCAAGGCGCCCATGCCGAGCGCGTCGAAAAGCCGGCCGACCTGCCCGGCGCGCTGGCGCGCGCCCGCGACGTCGTGGTGAACGAGAAGCGCCAGGCGCTGCTCAACGTCATTTCGCCTTATTAAATCGATAGCCGCCCGCAAGCGATAACACGTCAAACACCGTCACGGAGATGCTCATGCGCATCGACGCCTACACCCATTTCATGCCGAGCCGGATTTTCAAGAAGCTGGTCGACAGCGGCTATCCCGGACATCGGCAAGCGCATGCGCGAAGTGCCGTGCATCCACGATCTCGACATCCGCAAGAAGGTCGTCGACACCTTCACGGACTATGCGCAGATCCTCTCCTACGCGATGCCGCCGCTCGAGGTGTTCGCCAAGGGCGACGCCGCGCAGGTCGAGGAATACGCCAAGCTGATCAACGACGAGCTTCGCCGAAATCTGCGCCAAGGACAAGGATCATTTCCCCGGCTGGGTGGCGCAAGGCGCGCTCGGCGCGCCGGACGCCGGCGTCGCGCGAGGCCAAGCGCGCGATCGAAGATGGGCGCGCTCGGCGTGCAGATCTACACCAATGTCGCCGGCAAGCCGCTCGACGATCCGGCGTTCGAGCCGTTCTTCGCGGCGATGGAACAAGCTCGACAAGCCGATCTGGCTGCATCCGGCGCGCAACGCCGAGCTTCGCCGACTATGCCAGCGAGAAGAAATCGAAGTACGAGATCTGGTGGACCTTCGGCTGGTCCTACGAGACCGCGGCGGCGATGGCGCGGCTGGTGTTCTCCAAGATCATGGACAAATACCCGAAGCTGAAGATCATCACCCACCACTTCGGCGGCATCGTGCCGATGCTGGAAGGCCGCATCGGCCCGGGCTGGGACCAGCTCGGCGCGCGCACCTCGGACGAGGATCTCACGCGGTGCTCAAGAGCCTGAAGAAGCGGCCGCTCGATTATTTCAAGCACTCGTTCTACGCCGACACCGCGACCTTCTCGGCGGAAGCCGGCGATGACATGCGGGCCTCGCCTTCTATCGATCACGACAAGATCGTGTTCGCCTCCGACTGCCCGTTCGATCCGGAAAAGGGCACCATGTACACGCGCGACACGCTGCGCATCCTCGAGAGCATCGACATGCCGAAGGCCGACAAGGAGGCGATCTGGCACGGCAATCTCGAGCGCATCACCGGGGCGAAGTTGGTCAAGACCAGGTCGATAGAAGGGACAATGCCGACCGACCCGTCGTCATCGCCGGCGCCGGCCCGACCGGCCTGATGTGCGCGCTAGCGCTTGCGCAGGCAGGGCATCCCGGCGGTGATCTGTTCGAGGCCGAGCCGGCGCTGACGCACGACCTGCGCGCCGGCTCGTTTCATCCGCCGACGCTGGAAATGATGGCGCCCTACGGCATCACCGAGCAGCATGCACGAGACGCGGCATCAAGGTGCGGCACTGGCAGATCCGCAACCGGCCCGGCGACCTGGTCGCCGAGTTCGACCTCGGCCTGCTGGCAAGGACGTGACGCCTATCCGTACCGCCTGCACCTCGAGCAGCACCGGCTGACGCCGATCCAGCTCGACATGCTGCGCCGCGATCGGCGGCGTCGAAATCCATTTCGGCCACACGCTCACCAGCTTCGCGCAGAACGCCGATGGCGTCACGGTGACGGTCGACGCCGACGGCGCCGAACGCACCGTCGAAGGCTCCTGGCTGATCGGCGCCGACGGCGGCCGCAGCGTCGGTGCGCAAAGAGCTCGACGTCGAGTTCGAGGGCTTCACCTGGCCGGAACTGTTCGTGGTGGCGAGCACGCCCTACGATTTCGGCGCAGCACGGCTTCGCGCTGAACTGCTACATCGCCGATCCGGTTGAATGGGGCGCGCTGTTCAAGCTGCCGGACGAGCGGCCCGCCCGGCCTGTGGCGGCTGGCCTATCCGGCCAACCCGGACGAAAGCGACGAAGCGTTGCTCGACGCCCGAGCGCGTCGAGGCGGCGTTGCAGCGGTTGCTGCCGAAAGACGAGCCTTACGAGATGCGCTACAAGAGCACCTACCGCGTGCACCAGCGCGTTGCCAAGACGTTTCGCGCCGGCCGCGTGCTGCTCGCCGGCGATGCCGCGCATCTCAACAACCCGCTCGGCGGCTTCGGGCTCAACAGCGGCATCCACGACGCGGTCAATCTCACCGACAAGCTCGGCCGCGGTCTGGCGCGGCGAAGACACCGAGGACGTGCTCGACCTCTATTCGCGCCAGCGCCGCGCGGCGACCATCGAGCAGGTGCAGGCGATGTCGATCCGCAACAAGCGGATGATGGAGGAGCGCGACCCGACGGTGCAGCGCCGCGAATCTGACCGATCTGATCGCGATCGCCGCCGACCCGGTCCAGCGCGCGCGAGCACCTGCTCAATACGTCGATGATTTCGGGGCTACGGCGCAGCGAGCAGGTGCAGTGACCTTTACCGCCGTCCTCTGCTAGCATTCGCTCCATGGCATTGATCCAGCCCATCGGCCTGTCCGAACCCGACACCGAGCCGCCCGGCGGTGCGCCGCCGTCCGGCGAGGCACGGACGCCCAAGTCCGATGATGGAGCAGTACATCGAGATCAAGGCCGCCAATCCGGACTGCCTGCTGTTCTACCGGATGGGCGATTTCTACGAGATGTTCTTCGACGACGCCGAGATCGCCTCGCGCGCGCTCGGCATCGTGCTGACCAAGCGCGGCAAGCATCAGGGCCGCGACATCCCGATGTGCGGCGTGCCGGTGGTGCGCGCCGACGAATATCTGCATCGCCTGATCGCGCTCGGCCACCGCGTCGCGGTCTGCGAACAGATCGAGGACCCGGCCGAGGCGAAGAAGCGCGGCTCCAAGAGCGTGGTGCGGCGCGACGTCGTGCGGCTGGTGACGCCCGGCACGCTGACCGAAGACACGCTGCTCGATGCCAAGCGCAACAATTATCTGCTGGCGATCGCGCGGGCGCGGCTGTCGTCGGCCGGCGAGGAAAACCGCTTCGGTCTCGCCTGGATCGACATCTCGACCGGCGAGTTCCGTATCGCCGAGAGCGACCGCGCTTCGCTCACCGCCGAGATCGCGCGGCTGGAGCCGAGCGAGATCATCGTGTCCGACGCGCTGTTCGCCGATGCCGACCTGGTGCCGACCTGGCGCACGCTGCCGGCGGTGACGCCGCTGACCCGCGACGTGTTCGACGGCGCCACCGCCGAGCGGCGGCTGACGTCGTTCTTTGCCGTGGCGACCAGCGAAGCCTTCGGCGCGCTGACGCGGCTGGAGGTCACCGCCGCCGCCGCTTGCGTGACTTACGTCGAGCGCACCCAGCTCGGCCAGCGCCCGCCGCTGTCGCCGCCGTTGCGCGAAAGCGCCGGCGCCTCCATCGCCATCGACCAGGCCACCCGCAGCAATCTCGAATTGATCCGCACGCTCGGCGGCGAGCGGCGCGGCTCGCTGCTTGACGCCATCGACCGCACCGTGACCTCGGCCGGCTCGCGGCTGCTGGCGCAGCGGCTGTCGGCGCCGCTCACCGATCCGAAAGCGATCGCGCGGCGGCTCGATGCGGTGACGAGTTTTGTCGACGACGTCGCGGCGCGCGCCGACACCCGTTCGCGGCTGCAAGCGGCGCCCGATCTCGCCCGCGCGCTGGCCCGTCTCGCGGTCGCGCGCGGCGGCCCGCGCGATCTCGCCGCCATCCGCGACGGCGTGCTGGCGGCATCACGAACTCGCCGGCGCGCTGGGCTCGCTGCAAGAGGCGCCGGCCGAAATCGCCGACGCCATGCAATCCTGCCGGCGGCCCTCCCCTGCGCTCGCCGCCGAACTGACGCGCGCTTTGGCCGACGAATTGCCCGCGTTCAAACGCGACGGCGGCTTCGTGCGCCAAGGCTACGACGCCGCGCTCGACGAAACCCGCGCGCTGCGCGACGAATCCCGCCGCGTGGTCGCCGCGCTGCAGGCGCGCTATGCCGAGGAGACCGGCGTGCGCGGCCTCAAGATCCGCCACAACAACGTGCTCGGCTATTTCGTCGAGGTCACCGCCCAGCACGGCGACAAGCTGACCGTACCGCCGCTCAATCAGACTTTCATTCACCGCCAGACGCTGGCCGGCCAGGTGCGCTTCACCTCGACCGAACTCGGCGAGCTGGAAGCCAAGATCGCCAGCGCCGCCGAACGCTCGCTCGGCCTCGAGCTGGAGATTTTCGAGCGGCTCGCGGCCGGCGTGATCGCGGAGACCGGCCCGATCAAGCAATGCGCCGAGGCGCTGGCCGCGCTCGACGTCGCCAGCGCGCTGGCTCAGCTTGCGGCGGAACGCGACTATGCGCGGCCGCAGATCGACGACAGCCTCGCCTTCGCGATCGAGGGCGGCCGCCATCCGGTGGTGGAGCAGGCGCTGGCGCGCGACGGCACGCCGTTCGTCGCCAACGACAGCGATCTGTCGCCGCCGGGCGAGGAAAACGCCGGCCGCATCTGGCTGATCACCGGCCCCAACATGGCGGGCAAATCGACCTTCCTGCGGCAGAACGCGCTGATCGCCATCATGGCGCAGACCGGCAGCTTCGTGCCGGCGAAAGCGGCCCATATCGGCGTGGTCGACCGGCTGTTCTCGCGCGTCGGCGCCGCCGACGATCTGGCGCGCGGCCGCTCGACCTTCATGGTCGAGATGGTCGAGACCGCGGCCATCCTCAATCAGGCCGGCCCGCGCTCGCTGGTGATCCTCGACGAGATCGGCCGCGGCACCGCGACCTTCGACGGACTGTCGATCGCCTGGGCGACGGTCGAGCATCTGCACGACGTCAACAAATGCCGCGCGCTGTTCGCCACGCATTTCCATGAGCTGACCGCGCTCGCCGCGCGGCTCGACCGGCTGCACAACGCCACCGTGCGGGTGAAGGAATGGCAAGGCGACGTCGTGTTCCTGCACGAGGTGGTGCCGGGCTCGGCCGACCATTCCTACGGCATCCAGGTCGCCAAACTCGCCGGGCTGCCGGCGAGCGTGATCGAGCGCGCCAAGCTGGTGCTGGCCAAGCTCGAACAGGAAGACCGCGCCAAGCCGAAGGGCTTCGAGGACCTGCCGCTGTTCGCCGCGCCTTATGTGCCGCCGCAGAAGGCGCAGGACGACGCCTACGAGCTGATGATCGCCGCCATCGCCACGCTCAATCCCGACGACATGTCGCCGCGCGAGGCGATGGAAGCGCTCTATATGCTCAAGGCCAAGCTGGCGCAGACCGAGAAGAAATAATCTTCAGCGCGCGTTGCCGCCAACTTCGCAACGCCCACAGCAGCGCGTTCCAGCCCAACCCGATCGACAGCCCGACCGCATACGACCACCACACGCCGAGCGGAACGGCGAGATAGTGCACGGCGAGCAGGCTCAAGCCGAGCCCGATCAATGGCGCCTGCACATGCGCGGCGACGCTTGCCGTCGCCGGTCCGCCGATGCGCGGCTGCAGGATCACGAAGTAGGATCCCATCGCCACCGGGAAGAACGCGAAAATGCCGGAGAAATACGAGCCGATCGAACTGCTCGCGGCCGTGACGACGATGACGCAAAGCGTCACCACGCCGGCGCGCCAGGCGAGATCGCTCGTGGTGAAGACGACGCGCGCCTTGACCGCGCCCTCGGCGCGAAAGCTTTTGCCGGCGACAATCGCCAGCGGAAACACCACGGCATTGAGCAGCACCGCCGTGGCGACGCTCCAGTCGACCAGCCGCGACAGACCGGCGCAGGCAAACCAGACCACGAAGGCGAGGCCCAAGCTCACCGCCAGTGAGCGGCGTTGCGCCAGCGCCGCATAAGTCAACGCGAAGATCGCGACGATGGCGTTCGACACCATGCTGCCGACCGCGCTCGCGGCGATGAAGGCCGGCGGATGTTCGACGCCGAGGATGATCAAGGCCGCGCCGCCGGCGGTCGGCAGCGAGGCGATCAGCGAGCCGACGAAGGGTCCGCTGCGCTCGACCACCAGCGAGGCCGCCACCACGATGGAGGCGGTCATGGCGATTTTCAGCGCGAGGCCGTACCAGAAGATCATCATATATCGATGCCGCGTTTGCGGGCGTTATAGACGATCAAGCCCCAGGCGACCGAGGTGCTCAGCGCCAGCGCCAGTCCCAAAGCCCAGCCGAGCGGCTCGGCGGTGAAATGCAGCATCACGCAGGCGAAGGCAAAGCCGACCAGGCCGGTGACCGCGTTCGCCATCACCGCGGCGGTCGGCTTGCCGCCGACCCGGCGGTGCAGGATCAGTATCACGCTGATCAGGATGATCGGAAACACCGCCAGGATGCCGCTGCCGCCGGGGCCGATGCGAAAGCTCAGCGTGACTGTGACGCCGACCAGCAGCGCCACCAATCCGGCGCGCATTGCCAGATCGTACCAGCGCGCCTGCACGCGCGGGATCGGCACATGGCGCAGCGGCCGCGCCAGAAAAATGCAGACGCCGACCACCACGATATTGAGCAGAACCGCCGTGGTCACGGTCCATGACATTTCATGCACGGTCCAGGCCAGCGCGATCCACACCAGCATGGCGACCGACAGACTTGCCACCAAAGATCGCTTTTGCGCCAGCAGCGCATAGGTCAGCGCGAAGATGACGTTGACGGTGTTGATGGCGAGGCTGTTGACGGCGCTGGCCGCGATGAACGACGCGCCGTGATCGAGCGCGAGGAACACATAGACCGGACCGGCGCCGAGCGGCAGCGTCGCCACCAGCCCGCCGACCAAGGGACCGGCGCGCTCGGCCGTGATCGTCGCCACCAGCACGAAGCCGGCGGTGATGGCCATTTTGAGAATGAGGGTGAGCGCGAAATAAAGGTCGGGGGACATTTCGTTCTCATGTCATGGCCGGGCTTGTCCCGGCCATCCCGATCAGGCGGGCAGCGCCTTCCTAAACGAGATGGCCGGGATAAACCCGGCCATGACAAATTGCTAGAGCTAGTTCACACTCTCGCCAGTTTCACATCGACCGGCGGGCCGCTCTTGATGGTCTGATAGACCACGCAATAGCGCTCGGTCAGCTTGAGCAGCTGGTCGAGTTTGTCCTGGGCCGCGTCGGTGTCGAGATCGAAGCGCAGCCTGATTTGCGCAAAGCCCACCGGCGCATCTTTGGCAACGCCGAGCGTGCCGCGGAAATCGAGATCGCCCTCGGCCGAGACGTTTCCCGATTTGAGCGGAATATCCAGCGCGGTCGCCACCGCCTTGATGGTGACGCCGGCACAGGCGACCAGCGCTTCCAGCAACATGTCGCCGGAACACAGTTCCATGCCGGAGCCGCCGGTCGCCGGATGCAGACCGGCCACCGCGAGCGCGCGGCCGGTCTCCAGCTTGCAGGCGATGTTGCTGTCGTCGAGCGTGCCTTTGGCCTTCAGCGTGACCATCGCCGACTTCGGCTCGCTCTTGTAGCGTTCCTTGATCGGCGCCTGCATGGCGCGCAGTTCGTTGGCATCCATATCGCCCTCCACATTCCGGTCATTCCGGGCCGCGTGCGTAGCATGCGAACCCGGAGTTCAAGTTCACAATCCGGCTGCGCGTTTTCACGCCGGCGTGAGCACCACGCGGCCAACGATCTTGCCGGCGCGCAGGTCCGCCAGCACCGCGTTGACGTCGTCGAGCGGACGGGTGCTGACCGGCACATCCGGCAGGCCTTTGCGGCGCACGAGGTCCATCAATTCACCCATCTCCGGCACGGAGCCGACATAGGAGCCCTGGATCGTCACAGCGCGCATCGGGATCGGCGGCAATGATACCGTGAGGTCGCCGCCGTACAGACCGACGATGACGTACTTGCCGCCCTTGACCAGGCTGTCATAGCCAAGCCGCGCCGTTTGCGACGAACCGACCAGATCGACCACCGCATAGGCGCCGCCATTGGTGAGTTTCTTGATCTGGTCGACCGCGTCGGCCGCCTTGCCGTCGACCACCGCCGTAGCGCCGGCAAGCTTTGCGGCTTCACGCTTGGCCGGATCGATATCCACCACGATCGCGCTATGGCCGTCCATCTTCTGGTGCAAGGCCAGGCACATCAGGCCGAGGCCGCCGGCGCCGATGATCACCGTGGGCTCGCGCCGCAGCGTCGTCACTTTTTTCAGGGCGCCGAAAGTCGTCACGCCAGAGCACGCCAATGGCGCGGCGCGTTCCGCCGACAGATCGCCGATATCGAACAGATAGCGCGGATGCGGCACCATCATGTAGTCGGCATAGCCGCCATTGGAGAATACGCCGAGGCTGCGCATCGCCATGCAGAGATTGTCTTCATTGCGCTGACAAGCGGCGCAGGTGCCGCAACCGATCCACGGATCGGCCAGCATGCGGGCGCCGATCTTGACGTCCCGCACGTCGGGTCCGACCGCCACCACCTCGCCGACATTTTCATGGCCGAGCGTGACCGGCAGCTTCATGCCGCGGTCTTCAAGGCTCATGCGCTTGCCGCCGCCGAGGTCGAAATAGCCGTCGTTGAGATGCAGGTCGCTGTGGCATACGCCGGCCGCCAGGACCTTCAGCAGAACCTCGGTGCCCTTCGGCTGCGGCGTCGGCGCCTGGTTGAGCTGCAGCGGCTTGCCGCAGACGCAGACCTGGAACATTCGCATTGCCACCCTCCCGGCGGTGATTTTTTGTTGATGTCTTTATAGCGTCGGCGGGGCGGGTAAAGCATCCCCGCCGGCCGGGCCGAAGTGCAGAGCCTAATTAAACGGCAGCGAATAATCGCCCGAAACCGGCAATTTCGGTGAAAATATCGCCGATTCCGACGTTATATCCCCGATACTGGAAAATGATTCGAGTGCGCCGCAGCGGGCGGTTTTTCCGCGTTAATGCGGTGACTTAACGACCCGCCTCCGCTATTCCGGTGCCCGTCATGGCCTCCCTCGCCCTCGATTCAGCCCCACGCGCCCGCCCGGAAAGCCCGTCCAAGGCGCCGGGCGAATTGATCGATACCCGCGCCATCGTCGCCGATCTCGAAAAGGTCGCCGCGACCCACGCCGGCAACGATCGCGAGATGCGCACGGCGCTGGCCAAGCGGCTCAAGACCGCGCTCAACGAGGGCCGCGCCAAGGCCGAGCAGATGCTGCTCAAGGATCGCCACGGCCGCCGCTGCGCCGAGCGGCTGTGCCGGATGGAAGACGAGATCATCCGCATCCTGTTCGAATTCGCGAAGAAGCATCTTTATCAGTCGCAGAATCCGTCCGAGTCCGAGCACATGGCGGTGGTCGCCACCGGCGGCTATGGCCGCGGCCTGCAGGCGCCCGGTTCCGACATCGATCTGTTGTTCCTGCTGCCCTACAAGCAGACCGCCTGGGGTGAGTCGATCGCCGAAGCCATTCTCTACTGTCTGTGGGACACCGGCCTGAAGGTCGGCCACGCCACCCGCTCGGTCGCCGAATGCATCCGCCAGGCCAAGGCGGACATGACCATCCGCACCGCCATTCTGGAAGCGCGCTTCTTGCTTGGCGACAAGACGCTGTTCGACGAGTTGGTGACGCGTTTCGACAACGAAGTGGTGCGCAACACCGGCGCGCAATTCGTCGCCGCCAAGCTTGCCGAGCGCGAGGAGCGCATCCGCCGCTCGGGACAATCGCGCTATCTGGTCGAGCCGAACGTGAAAGACGGCAAAGGCGGACTGCGCGATCTCCATACCTTGTTCTGGATCGCCAAATACGTCTATCGCGTGCGCGAGCCGGATGAACTGATCAAGCGCGGCGTGTTCGACAAGGGCGAATATCAGCTGTTCCGCCGCTGCGAGGATTTCCTCTGGGCGGTGCGCTGCCATATGCATTTCGTCACCGGCCGCGCCGAAGAGCGGCTCGGCTTCGACATTCAGCGCGAGATCGCGGTCCGGCTCGGCTACACCGAGCACCCCGGCCAGCAGGACGTCGAGCGCTTCATGAAGCACTACTTCCTGATCGCAAAGGATGTCGGCGATCTCACCGCCATTTTGTGCGCCGAACTGGAAGACAGTCACGCCAAGACCAAACCGGTGCTGAGCCGCGTGATGGCGAAGTTCCGTCCGGTCAAGAGCAAGAAGCTCACCGAGACCGACGATTTCATCGTCGACAATAATCGCATCAGACTCGCCAGCGCCAACGTGTTCAAGCGCGATCCGGTCAATCTGATCCGCATCTTCCACCTCGCCCAGAAACATAATCTGGCGTTCCATCCGGACGCCATGCGCGCCATCACGCGCGCGCTCGATCTGATCGATGCCGATCTGCGCGACGACAAGGAAGCCAACCGCCTGTTCGTGGAAATCATCGTTTCCAAGAACGACCCGGAGACCGTATTGCGGCGCATGAACGAAGCCGGCGTGCTCGGCCGCTTCGTGCCGGCATTCGGCAAGATCGTCGCGATGATGCAGTTCAACATGTACCACCACTACACCGTGGACGAGCACTTGTTGCGCTGCATCGGCATGCTGACCGAGATCGAGCGCGGCGAAAAAGAGACGCCGCTGGCGCATGAGTTGATGCAAAAGCTGCTGCCCGGCAACCGCACGGTGCTCTACGTCACGATGTTCCTGCACGACATCGCCAAGGGCCGCATCGAGGACCACTCGATCGCCGGCGCCCGGGTGGCGCGGAGGCTCTGCCCGCGGCTGGGTTTTTCCGCCGCCGACACCGAGACCGTCGCCTGGCTGATCGAACAGCATCTGACGATGTCGAGCGTGGCGCAGTCGCGCGATCTGTCCGATCGCAAGACCATCGAGAATTTCGCCGCCGGCGTGCAGTCGGCGGAACGGCTGAAGCTGCTGACCATTCTCACCACGGCCGATATCCGCGCGGTCGGCCCCGGCGTGTGGAACGGCTGGAAGGCGCAATTGTTGCGCACGCTGTATTACGAGACCGAGCCGGTGCTCACCGGCGGCTTCTCCGAGGTCAACCGCGCCCAGCGCGTGGCGCTGGCGCAGACCGAATTCCGCAACGCGCTCAAGCATTGGCCGGCTGAGCGGCTGGAGGCCTATATCGCGCGGCACTATCCGGCCTATTGGCTTAAAGTCGATCTACAGCACAAGGTCGAGCACGCCCATTTCGTGATGGCCGCCGAGGATGCCGGCAAGACGCTTGCGACCTCGGTCGGCTTCGACTCAGGCGCGGTGACCGAACTGACCGTGCTGGCGCCCGATCATCCCTGGCTGTTGTCGATCATTGCCGGCGCCTGCGCCATGGCCGGCGCCAACATCGTCGGCGCGCAGATCTTCACCACTACCGACGGCCTTGCGCTCGATACCATTTCGCTGTCGCGCGAATTCGAACGCGACGAGGACGAGCAGCGCCGCGCCAACCGCATCGCCGAATCGATCGAGAAGGCGCTGCGCGGCGAATTGCGGCTGCCCGATACGCTTGGCACGCGCGCGGCGCCGAAGGGGCGCATCAAGGCCTTCGCGCTGGAGCCCTCGGTCACCATCAACAACCAATGGTCGCACCGCTACACCATGGTCGAAGTTACCGGGCTCGATCGCACCGGCCTGCTGTATGAGATGACCACGACGCTGTCGAAACTCAATCTCAACATCGCCTCCGCCCATGTCGCCACCTTCGGCGAGCGGGTTGTGGACGTGTTCTACATCACCGATTTGATGGGCGCGCAGATCACCTCGCCGACCCGCCAGGCGGCGATCAAGCGCGCCATGATCCCGCTGTTTGCGCCCGATGCCGGCGGCAAACACAGCAAAGCCAAAAGCGACGCGAGCGCGTAAGTGGACAAATCCCCAGTTGCCATTATCGGGCTCGGGCTGATGGGCGAGGTCTATGCCCAGCGCCTTATGGATGCCGGCATCCCGGTCACCGGCTTCGACGTCGACCCGGCCCGCCGGGCGCGGCTGGCCGAAATCGGCGGCAAGCCTGCCGCAACCATCGAAGAACTGGCCAAGCCCGCACGCTGCATCATCGTTGCCGTGTTTTCGACCGCCCAGGTCGAGGACGTGATCGAGAACCATCTGCTGCCGGCGCTGGGCGATGGCTCGAACAAGATCGTGCTGGTGATGAGCACGGTCGACCCCGATCAGGTCGCGGCTTTGGCCGCCCGGGTGGTGCCGCGCGGCATCCGCTATCTCGACGTCCCGGTGTCCGGCACCAGCGATCAGGTGCGGCGCGGCGACGGCGTGGCTTTGATCGGCGGCGACCCGGCGATCGCGGCCGAAGTGGCGCCGCTGCTGGATGCGCTGTTCGTGCGGCGTTTTCTGGTGGGCAAGATCGGCGACGGCGGGCGGGCCAAGCTCGCGGTCAACCTGATCCTCGGCCTCAACCGGCTGGCGCTGGCCGAAGGCCTGGTGTTCGCCGAACGTCTCGGGCTCGATCCGGCCGCCTTCCTCGAAGTCGCCAAGGGCTCGGCGTCCTATTCGCAGGTGATGGAGACCAAGGGGCCGAAGATGGTGCGCGGCGATTTCTCGCCGGAAGGCCGCGTCAAGCAGACCCTGAAAGACTGCCATCTGATGCTCGATCAGGCCGCGGCGGTGGGCCAGACGCTATCGGTGCTGCAAGTTCATGCGGATGTACTTGAAGCCTGCGCCAAGGCAGGCGAAGCTGAGCTGGATAACAGCGCCATCATAAAAGAAGTGCGCCGCCGGGTTGTGAAAACCTGAAAACAGCGGCGCCATAGGGAGTTGAACATGAAAAGGCTCTTTCTGAGCTTCGCCGCCGCCTGCCTCGCCATCGCCAGCCTCGCCGCTCCAGCCACCGCGCAAGGCTATCCGCAACAGACCATCCGCATCGTGGTCTCGTTTGGCCCCGGCGGCGGCGCCGACATCATCGGCCGCATTCTCGCGGATTCGATGTCGAAAAAGCTCGGCAAGCCGGTGATCGTCGAAAACAAGCCCGGCGCCGGCGGCATTATCGGCAATGACGCGGTCGCCAAGGCCACGCCCGACGGCTACACGCTGGGAATCATGACCGCGGGTCAGATTATCGCCGCCGTCACCAAAAAGAACATGCCCTACAACACCAACACCGCCTTCGCGCCGATCACCCAGGTCGCGACCGCGAGCCTGATGATCGTGACGCGGCCGGACTTCCCGGCCAACAGCGTCAAGGAACTGGTGGCCTACGCCAAGGCCAATCCGGGCAAGGTCGTCTTCGCCAGCCCCGGTTTCGCCGCCACCCAGCATTTCGCCGGCGAAATGTTCAAACAGACCGCGGGCGTCGACCTGCTGCATGTGCCGTTCAAGACCACGCCGGAAGCCATCAACGCCGTGCTCGGCAAGCATGCCGACGTGCTGTTCGACACCGTGTCGGCCGTGATCGGCCAGGTCAAAGGCGGCCAGCTCAAGGCGCTCGCCGTCACCGGCAAGGACCGCTTCCCGGCGGTGCCGGACGTGCCCGCCGCGATCGAGTCCGGCGTGCTGCCCGGCTACGACGTCACCACCTGGTACGGCGTGTTTGCGCCCAAGGGCACGCCGCCGGCCGTCATCGCCAAGCTCAACAAGGTCATCAACGACAGCATGAAGGAAGACGAGGTCCAGAAGCGCCTGGTCGCGGTCGGCGTGGTGGTCAAGGGCTCGACGCCGGACGAATTCGGAAAATTCCTGGCATCCGAATTCCAGCGCTGGAACAAAGTGCGCGAGGCGGCGAATATTCCGCAGCAGTAGCGCTGCGGAGCGGCGATTGGAGGCATCGATGCTGACGCGGCGCTTGATGGTTCTAGGCGGCGCGTTGTGCCTTGCCGAATTCCCTAAGATGGTTCAGGCGCAAGAAGCCTGGACCACCTACCGCAATGCGCGGTTCGGCACGTCGATCGCTTATCAGGAATTTTTCGAGCCAGACCCGCCGCCGGAAAACGGCGACGGCCAATCGTTTACCGGGCCCGAAGGCGCCAATTTCCGCGTCTACGCCGGCTACAACATCAACAACCAAACGCCGACCAGCTACTTGGCCAAACTGCTCGCGGACGGAGAGCATCCGCGCGTGGCGTATAAGTCCGTTCAGAACAACCGCGTCACCGTCAGCGGCACGCGCGGCAGCTTGATCTATTACGAAGCCTATATCTTTGCCCGCGACGTGATTCATGCCTTCGCCATCGAATACCCGGCGAAGTTCAAAACCGATTACGATCCGACCATCCGGCGGATGGCGCGTTCTTTCGCCGGGCCTTGATGACGGTGTGGCGCTAATTGCGCGCGACCTTCACCGGCGCGCCTTGCGCCATCGAGCGGATGATCGCTTCGAAGGCGCCGGCGACGTCGAGCATGTCGTCGGTCGTAACCGGAAACGGCTTGCCGGTCTCGATCGCCTCGCCGAACGCTTCCAGCAGCACGCCGAGCGAATCGACGGCCGGATAGATTTTCGTTTCCGGCTGTTGCCCGACCAGCGCGACGGTGAGCACGGTCTCGTCGCGCGCCTCGGCCCAGCCCTTGGTGCCGAACACCATGATGCGCCAATACATCGGCGCCGCCCGCACGGTGGCCAACGTGCCGGTGGCGCCGCTTTCGAACTGCACCAGGGCTGCGGCCGCGTCGCGCGGATCAGGCGGCGGCTTCTGGGCGAATAATCTTGCGTCGACCGTGGCGATCGGGCCGGCCAGATTGACGAAGGCGTCGATGACATGGAGACCTGCGCCGGTCATGCCGCCGCCCGGCGATTCATTCGGATCGTCGCGCCAGCCGCCGAGCACGCGGGTCGAGTGCTCGTTGGTGAAATTGCCTTCGATGTGCAGAACGTCGCCGATGATGCCGTCGGCCACCACGCGCTTGAGTTCGCGCATCGACGAAAAGCAGCGCTTGTTGTTGCCGAGGCCGAACACCACGCCGGCCTTCCGCGTGGCGTCGACCGCGCGGGCGGCCTCGGCCCGCGTCAGCGCCAGCGGCTTCTCGCACCAGACCGGCTTGCCGGCCTTGGCCACCGCGGAAATCTGCTGCAAATGCAGGGAATGCGGCGTCGCCAGAAATACGGCTTGCACGCGCGGGTCGGCCACCGCCGCCTCGAATTCGGTCGACAGTTCGAAGCCTTTCGCCATGGCGAAATCGCGCGACCAGCTCCGGCTCCTTGCTGACGCCGCGGATGAAGCGCAGGCGCCGGCTCTTGCCTTGCACGGATTCGACGATGTTCTTGCCCCAGCGTCCGAGGCCGATAACGGCGGCGTCGATCATGGGCGGGCGCGACAGGCGGCGGGGAAAAAATGTGTCATAGTTCATCTTACTCAAGCAAAGTCATTAAACAAGGAAACGAACCATGGACGACAAGGACCAGGCTGAGCGCGGCCTGAAGCTGCGCATCGAGATGTTCGGCCGCGAGGCGGTCGAAAAGCGCATGAATGCGTTCGGCGATTTCGGCAAGCCGCTGCAGCACATCATCAACGCCTATGCCTATGGCGATGTTTGGAGCCGCCAGGCCCTGCCGCCGGCAACCAAATCGCTCGCCATGGTGGCGATGATGGCCGCGGCCGGGCACAACAATGAGTTGCGCGTGCATCTCAAAGGCGCCCTGAAGAACGGCTGTACCGCCGAACAGATTCAGGAAATTCTGCTGCTGCTGACGCTGTATTGCGGCATTCCGGCTTCCAACGAAGCCCACCGCATCGCCACCGAGGTATTGCGCGAACATACCGCCGCCTGACGCGCATTTCAGCGAGGCCGCGATCTTGACCTAGCGCAAGGCAAGATTGCGCCGTTGCGCTAAGAATATTATGAATGGAGCCGCCACGTCATGAATCGCAATATTCTCTACCTCGTCATTGGCGTGCTCGCCGTCGCCGCCGTGGTCTTCGGCTACCAGCTTTATCAGGAGAGGCAGAAGACCACCGGCATCGAAATCAATGTCGGTAAAAGCGGTATTTCGATCGAGAAGAAGTAGCTCGGCATTTGCGGCCGGCGCCCGGCAGGCGGCGCGGCGAGAGTGCCGATCAAAGGCTTCACGATCTACGAAGGCGCCCGGTACTCAGTCAGGTCCTGCCAAGGGAGATATCGCCATGTCGCTCGGTACCATCCTCGTCATCATCCTCATCATTTTCTTGCTTGGCGGTTTCAGCGGCCGCTTCGGCGGCTACGGCTACGGCTTCGGTCACGGCGGCGTCGGTCTTCTCGGCACCATCCTGATCATCGTTCGTCATTCTGATGCTGCTCGGGCGGCTCTGATCTGACAGGCGGATTGTCAAATGAGCCGGCTTCGCCTGCACCCGGAGAACCACTTCGTCGACCGCATCGGCTGGCTGCGCGCGGCGGTGCTCGGCGCCAATGACGGCATCATCTCGACCGCCAGCCTGATCGTCGGCGTCGCCGCGGCCGCCGCGACGCAGAACGACGTGTTGATCGCGGGCGTCGCGGGCCTGGTGGCCGGCGCCATGTCGATGGCGGCCGGCGAATATGTGTCGGTCAGTTCGCAATCCGACACCGAACGCGCCGATCTCGCGCGCGAGCGCCAGGAACTGCGCGACAACCCGGCCTTTGAACTTGATGAGCTGGCGCAGATCTACGTCAAGCGCGGCGTCGATCAGGCGCTGGCGCGGCAGGTCGCCGAGCAACTGATGGCGAAAGACGCCCTGACCGCCCACGCGCGCGACGAGCTTGGGATTTCGGAAATCACCACCGCCCGTCCGGTGCAGGCGGCGCTGACCTCGGCCGTGACGTTTTCCGCCGGCGCGGCCATGCCCTTGCTGATGGTGGTGGTGTCGCCCGCCGGCCTGCTGGTCCCGATCGTGTCGGCGGCGTCGTTGGGCTTTCTGGCTCTTCTCGGCGCGATCGGCGCAAAAACCGGCGGCTCGAACATTCTGCGCGCCACCGCCCGCGTGACATTCTGGGGCGCCTTGGCGATGGCGCTCACCGCCGGCATCGGCAAATTGTTCGGCACGGTGGTCTGACGATTGACGCCGCGCAAGTGAACAATTGGAGGAACCGACATGCCGCTCTGGCAGAGATTGCTGATCACGCTCGTGACCATGTTGCTGACGAGTCTCGTCGCCGGGCTGCTGTGGCGCTGGCTCTTCAACACCGACATGCCGAGCTATCTGAGCGGCGTCGTTGGCGGCGTGACCGCCGTGCCGATCTGGGAACTATTGAAAAGAATAGAAATTCGGTGACACCCGATGGCGCTGCACTTGCTCGAGATGGTGTTGCCGGACGAAGGCCAGCTCGAAAAGTTCTCAGTGACACTTATTTTATTCGAGCGCCCGTCGCGCTGATTCCGCCGGTCGTCATGCTGGGCATCGGGATGGGTCTCGGGATCGCGAAGCAGAATACCAATCTGGTATTTGTCAGCGGCACGATCGTGCTTGGCAATGTGATCGGAATCTATCTCGGCGCTATCGCGATGGTCGCCGTGCTGCATCGGATTTCAAGGGATCGGGCTGCGGGCTAAGGACGCATGCCGCGTGCGCGGTCCATCCCGGCAATCAGTTGCCCCGCACCTGTCGATCTTCCGGAATCCATACGATGTTGATGCAGACCTGCGCCACACCTGAAATACCGAGGTCGCGTCCTGCGACCTGCGATATATCGATGATCCTTCCGGCGATGAAGGGGCCGCGGTCGGTGATCCGGGCCACGGTCCAGCGCCCGGTCGCCTGATTTTGGATATTGACCAGCGCGCCGAATGGCAGGGTCCGGTGCGCGGCCGTGAAATCTTCCGGCCGCGTGTCTTCCCCGCTCGCCGTTTCTTCGCTCGTGCTCGAATAGACCGAGGCCAGACCGCACTCGTCAGGCTTTCGATCGGCTGCGCTCGCCGGCGCCCATAGCGCGGCCAGCAGCAATGCAACCGCAAGGATGTTCTTGTTTGTGAGCATTGGCGGCCTCGCGAAGCTCGGCCCAGGACCTGAAGTTCATGGCAATCCGGAGCTCGCGCGTTGATCCAGATCAACACGACGGTCCAGCCGGACTGACAAAAAACCGTGACCTGACAGCGAGTTCGGGCCGTGTTATATGCGCAGCCCGCGGGGCGTGCCGGCGTAATGGAGCAGTGATGATCAAATTCGTGTTGGCGACCGTGTGCCTTGTGCTGTCCGCCGCAACGCTTCAGGCCGGTAGCCTCGACGATCTCAAAGGCGCGAAGGCAGCCGTCGAACAAGGCAAGAGCGACGATGCCATCCGCCTGTTCAGTCAGGCGATCGCGGCCGGCGATCTTTCGCCCGCCGATCAGGCTGCCGCCCGCAAAGGCCGCGGCACCGAATACACCGTCAAGAGCATGATCGCCGACGCCTTCGTGCGGCTCGACGAGGCGCGTAGCCTGCGCGACACCGCCGTCGCCGATTTCACCGCCGCGCATCGCCGTCAAGGCCGACGACCCCAGCCTCTACGTCGCGCGCGCGCAAGACCACTACTTGAACGGCCAATACGATTCGGCGATCGCCGATTTGGACGCGGCGCTGAAGCTGGACAACGCCACCACCACCCTGATCCAGCGCGCCGCCAGCCAGCGCGCCAAGGGCGACTACGATCGCGCGGTCGCCGACTACAGCGCCGCCCTCGCCAAGGCCGCCACGGACACCAAGAAAGCCGACTTCGACGGCTGGGAAATTTATAACGAACGCGGTTACGCCCAATTCCTGGCCGCGCACTTCGACAGTGCGGCCGCCGATTTCGAGAAAGCGCTGACGCTGGGGTCGGCGACGCGCACCGAGGACGTGCTGTGGCTGCCCTACCAGGCGGCCTGGCTGCACATCGCCCGCGCCAGGGCCGGCCAGAACGACGCCGAGGAGCTTGCCCGCAACGCCGCCAAGATCGACCTCAAGCAATGGCCCGGCACGCTGATCGCGTTCTATCTCGGCCAGGTCAAGCTCGACGACGTGTCAGCCCCGTCGAACCACGGCGGCATGGGGCACGGCCGCGAATGCAATCTGGCGTTCTTTTCCGGCGAAAACGCGCTGGTCAAAAAAGACAGCGCGGAAGCATCGCGGCTGTTGGTGCGCGCGCGCGCCGTGTGCAACATTCACACCATGCAATACCTCGCCGCCGGCGTCGAATTGAAGCGTCTGGGGAAGTGACGGCGCCAGCCGCGGCTTACCGCGTTTCGTTAGTGGGATAGTCCAACCGGATCCGGGACCGGGTTCTTGCTCTTGGACGGAGCGGGAGGCACGTTCACGGGTTGGTGCATCAGTTTAATGACGCCGCCGTCGTCGTTGGCATTGCGGCCGGTGCGCTGGTTTCCGATGACGCCATACCCGATGAAGCTGTGCCCGATGAAGCCATCCAGGGTTCGTCGTCCGCCTCATGATGCGGCGTCATAAACGACATCATCAGCGCAAAGCCGATCCACACCCACCAATAGGTCGCGCGTTGCGCGGCGGTCTTGGTGCTTGGCCCGGTGGCGGATTGTCCGTTGGCGGCGGTTGTCGCACCATGTGTCGCGGTCTGGCTCGGGTCGGGCAGTAGCCGCACCAATCGCGCGGCCGTGGCCTCGGCCTCGGGCGCATTCCAGCTTCGGCCGGAAGCGGGACCGAACATGGATGCCAGCGTGCGCGCGGCGATCGTCCTGGGCATCGCCGCCAGGCGTGTCGCCTCCTCCCAAGGATCGACATTGAGGCGCGCCAAAGCGGACAGCACGCTCAACCGCATGCCGTTGGCTTCGTCGCACACCGTCGCGAACAGAAAGTCGTTGTAGCTTTCGGACAGCGTTGAAAAGCCCGGACGATGTTCCACGATGAGCCGCCTTTGGTTACACAGCACCAACTGGGTTGGAAACCGCAGTGTGGTGGACTGATAACGGCGTGCGGAGGCAATTCGTTCAGGCATGGCGGAAAGATAATGTTGCGATCCAAGCCATTGGAATCGCTCACTAATCTTTCCGTCAGCGCCGCCAATTCGCGGCGCTATTTCCCGGCCTGTTTCAGCGCATCGTCATGCACGCTCTTGTCGACCAGCGATGCAACCGGCACCGCCTTCGGCAGGGTGCCGGCCTTGACGAACAGATTCTGCATCCATTCGATCCGGTCGAGCGGTATCGACAGCGTCGGGTCGATCTGTTTGCTGCTCAGCGTCTGATCGACAATGAATTCGGCGCGCTTGTCGTCCGGCTTGGCATGGGTCATTTCATGCGCCAGCTTGATGGCTTCGTCGCGGTGCGTGGTGGCGTATTTGTAGGCGTCCATCTCCGCCGCGACAAACTTCACCAGGTCGTCGCGCCGCTCGGCCAGAACCTTGCCGGTGGTGGCCAGGCATAGCCGGAGAAATTGCGGAACCACGACATTGGCCTTCATCAGCACCTTGATATTTGCCGGCATCACCGCTTCGAATTCATTCGACACCACGGCGGCGTCGGTAATGCCGGCGAGCAGCGATTTGTAGCGGTCGAGATCGGCGCCTTGGGTCGCGAATTTCACATCCGAATGGGTGATCTTTTCGGCATCCAGCATGCCGCGCACCAGCAGATCCGGCAGCGAGCCGGGTGAGGAAATGGCAATGGTCTTGCCCTTGAGATCGGCCGGCGTCTTGATCTCGGCCTTGGCCAACACGACCTGCGGCATGCCGTGCCAGGTGCAGCCGACGATCTTGACGCCGGTGCCGCGCGCGCCGGCCACGATCGATTCCGCCGCGCCCATGTCGACGCTGTCGAGTTCGCCCGCGATCAAGGCTTTCATCAAGGTCGAGCCGGATTTGACCTGAAGAAGTTGGATTTTCAGTCCGTGCTTGGCGCCGAAACCGCCTTTGTCGACCATGGCGATGAAGCCGGCGTCGCTCTTGGCTTCGAGGATGCCGTGCTTCCAGACCTTGTCCTGCGCGTTCGCTACGGAAATCCCGCAAGCGAGCACGACGGCGGCAACGGCCAATGATTTTGATGTGACGAACATGAACCTTGATCTCCCTGTCGGTTTTTTTATCACGCCGGCCCGCGTCCTTGCGGGCTCGAGGCTGCGTATTTGCCGGCAAAGCTACAACCCGGCGTTTCCGCGCGCAATGCGGATTAGACTAGATACGGTACTCGCCGCCGCGCTTGCGGCCTTGGTCGACGTTGAGAAACAGTTGCTCCAGCGTCGGCCGCTTTTTGATCAGACCCTGCTCGTGTGAATAGCCGACCAGCGTCTCGAGCACTTTGCGGTTCTTGTCGGTCAGGCCGTATTCCCACGGATCGGGGCCAAGGATGCTCTCCTGTTCCTCCCAGGCGGCGCGATACCAGGCGAGCGGCACGATGCGCGGGTTCGCCATGCGTTTCATGGCGATGGCCTTGGCCTCGTTGAACGCCCGAAACAGGTTGATGGCGAGCCAGGGGTGCTCGTCGGTCAGCGCCTTGCGGATGCCGGCCACGTGCATGATCGGGAACATGCCGGTGCGCTGGTAATAGGCCATCTCCTCCGCCTTGTGATCGGGAAACAGGCGGCCGACGCGCGGATCCTTGGCCAGGAACGGCTTGACGAAGTCGGAGTGGAACACCGCGTCGAGTTCGCCCTCGGCCAGCATGGTCTCGACCGACTTGTCGTCCGGCAGGCACGAATATTTGAGGTCCGGCGGCATGGCGACGTTGACGTCGTTCTCGATCTCGGCGACCCACTCGATGCTGTTCAACGGCACGCCGTATTCGTGCTGCAGGATGCCGCGCATCCACAGCACCGCGCTGGTCATCATGGTCTTGACGCCGATCCGGCGGCCCTTGAGGTCGGCAGGCTTGGTGATGCCCTTGCCCGTGTTGATGAACATGAAGCCGTGGCGGAAGCGGCGATGCAGGAACACCGGGATGGCGCGGAACGGCAGATCGTTGTCGCGCGCCGCCAGATAAGACGAGCTTGAGACTTCGGCCAGGTCGAATTCGCCGTTGTTCAGGAAGCGCCAATGGCGGGTGGCGGAATCCATGTCGGTGAGAATGGTCAGGTCGACGCCGTCGACTTTGACCCGGCCGCTGATCAAGGGCCGGACGATCTCGTTGTCGCCGCAGGCCAGCGTAAGTTTGAGTTTATTCGGCATTTAGTCTCCCCGATAGAACGGCTTGTTGTTGTGGCTGCGCAAGTTAGAGCATGATCCCGAAAAGTGGGAACCGGTTTTCGGAAAAGATCATGCTCAAGCAAAATGTTAGGAACGCAAGGTGAATCAACTTAAACGGGTCACGCCCTAGTGTCCGGTCGCCAGGGCCGCCAGCCTGGCCGGATCCTCAAGACGGTTGCCGCGCCAGACCACATGCAGGTCCGGCCGCAGCAGCAGGAAATCGAAGCCATAAATCTCGCGCACATGATCGTCGCCGATATCGAGCACCGCGAACGGCGCGCCGTGTGCGGCAAAGGCCCGCGCCAGCGGCGCGGCATCCGCGTCCGCGCCGGCCAGCCGCAGCAGCGTATAGCCGTCGCCGATGCGGTCATGCAACGCACTGCCGTCGGAGAGCCACAGATGCGGCAGCCGCGCGCCCGGCCAGGTGCTCGGCAGGTAGGTCATGAAATTCGGTTCGGGCGCCTCGCCTGATTCCGGCCAGACGATCGGCGAACCGGCATAGCGATAGCCGAGTTCGGCGCCGATCATCTCGTTGCTCTTGCGCTGCTCGACATCGGCGATGCGCGCGAGATTGGCGCGCGTTTGCGCGCCTTCCGCCGTGTTGTCGCGGATATTCGGCTGATAGGCGGCGCGCCAGGCCCGCCGGCCGCGCGAGGCTTGACGCGAGGCCTCGACATTGCGGGCGCCGATCTGGCGGCGCTCGATCTCATAGGACGCGAGCAGGCTCGGCCCGCCCCAGCCTTGCAGCGTGGCGGCGAGCTTCCACGACAGGTCGTAGGCGTCGCCGACGCCGCTGTTCATGCCGAGCCCGCCGGTCGGAATGACCAGGTGCACGGCGTCGCCGGCCAGGAACACGCGGTCCCGCCGGTAGCTGTCGGCGAGCAGCAGGTTCTGCCGCCATTTGCCGACCGAGAGCATTTCGTACTTCACCGGCATGGCGACCGTGGTCTCGAACATCGTGGCCATGTCGGCATCGGTGTCGACGACCGAATGCAAGGTGAAATGCCGGGTCGAATCCTGCACGATCAGGAAGGTCGCCTGGCTGTCGGCGACATGGTAGTGCCGGCCCTTGCCGATCGGAATGCGGTCGAACAGATCGTCGCAGCGATACAAGGCCTGACGGAACTCCATCAGATTGGCGTCGCCCTGCAGCTTGATGCCGAGCTGACGGCGCACCGCGCTGCTGCCGCCGTCACAGCCGACGAGGTAGTCGGCGCTCAGTTCCACGGTCGAACCGTCGCCGGTCTTGACCCGCGCCCGCACGCCGCCTGGGTCCTGCGTGAACGACATGAACTCGCAGCCATAGCGCACGTCGATAGCCGGCATGGCGTCGGCGACCGATTTGAGCAGCGGCTCGAGCGTGTATTGCGAGATCAGCTGATAGGGTTCGAGCGGCAGCGTGCCGTCGTGACAGGCGGCGATCTGATCTTGCGCCTGCGCCACCGACGGATAGGGCAGATGCAGCAGCGGCGGGTCGATCAACGACGTGACGATGAACACGTCCATCGGCGCGTCGCGCGGAAATCCCGCGTCGCGGATTTTTTGCGCCAGCCCCATGCGGCGATAGATTTCCATGGTGCGGGCATTGCACCGCTCCATCTTGGGCAGGAACTGCGGCGCGTCCTTCTGCTCGAGCAGAATGCAGCGCACCCCGCGCCGGCCGAGATCGATGGCGAGCGTGAGACCGACCGGGCCGGCGCCGACAATGATGACCTGCGTATCCAAACGACGATTCCAATTCCGCCAAGCTGCGGCGGCAACCTATCATCTTGTTGGATTTCGCAAAGGCCGGAATGGCGGAAACGACGGCGCTATCCGAACCCGAATGCGGAGCCGTTGTCAGCCCGCGGCGGCGTTGTTCATTCCGGGCTTGGCCGGAACGCCGGTCAGCTTGGCATAGGCCTCGATCAGCAGCGGCCGGCCCATCAGATAGCCCTGCACCTGATCGCAGCCTACCTGCTTCAGGAATTGCCGTTGCGCTTCGGTTTCGACGCCTTCGGCCAGCACCGGCACGTCCAGGCTGTGGCCCAGCGTGACGATTGCGCGCACGATCGCCATCGAGTGATGGTTGTGCTCCAGATCGCCGATAAAGCTGCGATCGATCTTGATCTTGTCGAACGGGAACGAGTGCAGATACGACAACGACGAATATCCCGAGCCGAAATCGTCCATGGCGATCTGCACGCCGAGCGATTTAAGCTTGCGCAGGATCGACACCGCGCGCGAGAAGTCGTCGATCAGGACGCCCTCGGTGATTTCAAGTTCGAGCCGGGCCGGCGCCAGGCCGGTTTCGAGCAGGATCGAATGCACCAGTTTCGGCAGGTCGCCGTGGTGGAATTGAACCGGCGAGATGTTCACGGCGACAGTCAGCGGCCGCGGCCAAGTCGCCGCTTCGCGACAGGCTTCCCGCAAAATCCATTCGCCGAGCGGGATGATGAGGCTGCTCTCCTCGGCAAGCGGGATGAATTCGCCCGGCGAGACCAGGCCGCGCTTGGGACATTGCCAGCGGACCAAAGCCTCGAAACCGACGGCTTCGCTTGACGAAATTTTTTCCTGCGGCTGGTAGTGCAGAAAGAATTCGCCCCGCGTGATCGCGAGTTGAAGGTCTTTCTGGATGGCGCGATGCTCGCGCATCTGCGCGCCCAATTCCGCCGCGAAAAACCGCACCGACCCGCCGGCCTCGGCCTTGGCCTGATACAGCGCGGCATCGGCATTGGCCATGAGCGTCTTGGCGTCGGCGCCGTCGTTTGGATAGACCGCGCCGCCGATGCTCAGGCTTAGTTTCAGCCTGTGGCCGTCAACTTCGAAGTCGCTTTGGAACGCCGCGATCAAGCGCTCGCTGAGCGCTTTGGCGGCTGCCGGTTGCGAACCGTTTTTGACGATAAGCGTGAACTCGTCGCCGCCAACGCGCGCCAGGAACGCGCCGTCCGCGGCCGTGCGCAAGCGACAGGCCGCCTCGCGCAGCAGGCCGTCGCCGACCAGATGGCCATAAACGTCATTGGCTTCTTTGAACCGGTCGAGGTCGAGACACAGAATCGAAAACTGTTCGCCCGCCTTGGCCGCGACATCGAGCGTTTCTGCAAGGTAATCGACGAAGCTCGCCCGGTTGGGCAGATCGGTCAGCGAATCGTTGTGCGCGAGGTAGGTTATGCGCGCTTCGGCACGGCGGCGCTCCGTCACATCGTCAACGACGGTCAGCAGATACTGCGGCTTGCCCGTGTCGTCCTTGATGATTGCCTTCCTGGCAATCACCAAGCGAGTGCCTTTGTGAGACGTATGAATTGGATGCTCGCTGGTGAGCACGATCTTGTCCGAGCGCAGCACTTCGTTGTCAGCTTGCGCGATCAAATCGGCGCGTTCTTTTGGAAAGATCTCGTGCGCCGTCTTGCCAATCAATTTACTGCGGGAATCGCCGGTGAGGTCTTCGTAGGCCCGATTGAACAAGGTAAATCGGCTCTCGCGCGCATCCGCTTCCAATCCCGTAACATCCTTCACGATAATGGGCAGCGGAATGTGCTCGATAACGGCATCGACGAACTTCTTGGTGCGACGAAGTTCGTCCTCGGCCAGTTTCGCCTTGGTGATGTCGTGGACGGCAATCATGCGCGCGTTGTGGCCATCGTAGCTGAAATTGCGGCCATAGACGACAACATCGATTGTGGTTCCATCCGCCTTTAGATGCTTCCAGATATGCTCCGAACTTTCGACTTCGGTAAACTTGAGCGAGCGCTGGGTGAACTCGTCGAGCTCCTCAGGGGGTCGGATGTCGAAAGCCGTCATCTGCATGAACTGCTCGCGGCTAAAGCCGTAATGCCTGACCGCGGAATCGTTGACCGCAAGAAAGTGCAGGCCGTCGAGATCGAAGATCAACAACGGCACCGGGTTGGCGTCGAACAACAGCCGGAACGACATCTCACGGCGCATCGCTTCCGTGACGTCCTCATGGGTGGCGACCCATCCGCCGTCAGCCGTGGGGCGATGAATGACGGAAATGTGGCGGCCATCGCGCAGGTGATTTATGATTTGGTACGGCTTATTTATCGATACTTCGCTTAGCCTGTCCTTCCAGTAGTTTTCGTGATCGTCCGGCGCATTGCCGGTAGCAATTCTATGATCCAGGATCGTCCGAATCGACGTGCCTGGTTTTGTTTGCTCTTCATTCAATCCGTACAGCTCTGCGTATCGCTTGTTGCACACGATCAAGCGCTGCGATGCATCGAACATGCAGAGGCCTTGCGACATATTCTCAAGCGCGGTATCGAGCTGAAACTTTTGCTGCTCGATCAGCTGCTCCGCAAGAACCTTTTCGGTCACATCCTCATGCGTGGCGACCCACCCGCCGCCGGCGGTCGGCACGTTGAGCACGCGATGCCAGCGGCCGTCATTGAAGGTAACGCTGCCGACGGTCTTGCCCAATGAAAGTTCATTGAGCAGATTTATGCGGTAGTCCTCGATGTCGCGCGAAATCGACCCTAAAGCCTGGCGAATTTGCAGCAGCTCGCGAAACGTGAGGCCGGGCACCACCGCTTCCGGCGGCAGCTTGTACATTTCGACGTAGCGCTTGTTGAACAGCACGATGCGCTCGGAAGCGTCGAACATCACCAGACCCTGCGACATGTTGTTCAGGGCGACATCGAGCCGCTGGCTTTCGTCGCGGAGCTTTTCGGCGTTGGCCCGCTCGGCGCGGGCATTGACCAGCGCCTGGTAGTTCTTGAACAATTTAATGAACATGGCCGCAAACGCGGCAATCGCAACAATGATCATGGCTGCGGCGAGCGTCGTGTACAGCACCACTTGCCGCCAGTCGGCGAGCGCCATATCGAGCGTTCTGGTGGTCGTCACCACCATCGGGTAGTGGCCGATCCGATGCGCCGCGACAATGCGGATTATGCCGTCGAATACGCCGCTGCCCCTGCCGACCGCCTGATCGACGTCCGCGACCAGGCGCAGACCTACGACCGTTGGATAGTGCTGGCCAATGCGCGATTCGGTTCGCGGCGTGCGCGCCAACAGCGCACCATCTTTCCGGAACAGGGCAATTCCGCTTCCGGGCTCGAACAGAATTTGACTGAAGCTGTCCCGGAGATATTCCAATTCGATGGCCGCCGTGGTCAGCCCGACAAGCTCGCCGTTGGGTCCGGCAATCTTGCGCGCCAGATGCACGACCCAAGTGCCGGTGGCGCGGTTGCTGACCGGCTCGCTCAAGTAGGACGTCAAAGTCGGATCGGCCTGGAAAGCCTTGATGAAATCCCGGTCGCCGGCGTCGATATCCGGAACAGGCCAATCGCGCGAGAAATTGATTAACCGGCCGCGCGCGTCGAACACCGTGAGCGCGCCGACAAAAGGCATGCCGGCGGCCTTGTCGCGCAGCATCACATGAATGCTCATGACGCGACATCTGAATATCGAAAGCCTGCGTGCCGGACTTTGCGACGTCGGCCGCATGTTCGACAATCTCCTCTTGCACGGCTGCCACGGTGGTGAAGACGCGCTCGATCTGCTTGGAGACAATCAGCACGGTATTCGCGAGCGCCTGCTCGTTGCTGGCCAGCGCGCGATTGCGAACGTCGAAGAGATACAGGCCGGTGCCGATCGCGACCAAAGCCGAGAGCAAGGCGGCGCAAACGATCGTCAGCCGAATCGGGCCGGCCGGAATTTTGGATTTGAATGTCGCGCTCGCCGCACTAGCCGGCGCCGACGCGGAAGATCCCGCCCTCATACCGTCTCCCAACGGATTTTCATCGGGGCAAACGACATCGCCCGGGCACAAAAACTAACGTGCAATGATTAAATTTTGCACTTTTGCAGGGGCTTAGCGGCCGCCGCCTGTCACAATCGACGATCGCGATGGTTAACAAAACGTCGCGAGGCTTTACGCTTCGGGCTGGATTTTCGGTCAAATCTGACATGCCGAAATTGCATTTCGCGGCGTCAAATATCGTTAACTAAGGCGGCAAATTCTTTCGCGGCCGAAGCTATTTTTCAGCCTCAAGCGCGCGCCGCAGCTTGCGGATGATGACGCCGCGCGCGCGATCGTCGGCGGCGGCCTCGATGCTTTCGTTGATGTCGAGGATCAGCTTCGACATGTCGTTATGCCAGTCGAGCGCGACCACCGCCTCGGGCGCGAGCCGCCGGCGATGCGCGCCATCGATCGGCGTCGGCGCCGCCGTCGACAGCTCGTAGATGTCGTCGAGAACGGGAATGAAGATTTTCGCCGCCGGCATTGTCCGCTCGGCAATGCGTGCGGATAATCCCGCCAGCGCCGGCTCTTCGCCGTGGACGAGGAATACGCCGCGCTGAATGGGGCGGCGCGCCGCTATCCAGCGGGCGAGTTCCGGCCCGTCGGCGTGGCCGGAATATTCATCGATGTTGCGGATCCGCGCCGCCACCTTGATTTCCTCGCCTTGAATGCGCACGGCCTTGACGCCATCGTCGAGGAAACGTCCGAGCGTGCCTTGCGCCTGGAAGCCGACCAGCAGCACGGTCGCGTTCTTGCGCCAGAGCCAGCGTTTGAGATGATGGCGGATGCGGCCGGCGTCGCACATGCCGCTGGCCGCAATAATGATGTGGAAGCCGGTGAACATCGCGATCGACTTGCTCTCGTCGACCGTCTCGGTGCAGCGCAGATGGCTGGACCGCAGCAGCCGATCGACATCGATCTCGGCATTGAAGCTCGACGAATAGCGCCGGAACACCTCGGTGGCGCGAATTGCCAACGGCGAATCGAGAAAAATCGGCGCCGCCGGAATCGCGCCGCGCTCCATCAGATCGACGAGATCGACGATCAATTCTTGCGTCCGTTCGACCGCGAAGGCCGGAATCAGCAGCGGGCCATTGGCGGCATGGGCGTCGCGCACCTCCGCAGCCAGGCGTTGACGTCGCGCCTCCGACGTCGTCGATGGCCGATCGATGGCGCCGTAGGTCGATTCCGAAATGACATAGTCAAAATTGGCCGGCGCTTCGGGATCGGGTTGCAGCAGTTTGGCATCCGGACCGATGTCGCCTGACGCGAGAACGCGCAACGGCTTGCCGGCTGCGCCCTCACCGGCGAACTCGATCTCGATCGAAGCCGAGCCGAGAAGATGACCGGCGTTCCAATAACGCGCTCGAATGCCGGGCATGACATCGGTCCAGGTCTCGTATTCCACCGGCCGGAACGCACCGAGCGCTGCGACCGCGTCGGCCTGGGTATAAATCGGCGCCACTTCGGCGCGCCCGCGCGCCGCGTTGCGCCGGTTGAGGGCGGCGACCTCGGATTCCTGGATGCTGCCCGCGTCGGGCAGAAGGTAAGTGCACAGATCGATGGTGCCGCGCGTGGCGATGATCGGTCCGGCAAAGCCGTCGCGGATCAGCTTCGGCAGCAGGCCGCTGTGGTCGATATGGGCGTGCGTCAGCAGCACGGCATCGATGTCGGCCGGCCGAAACGGAAAGGCAGAGTAGTTGAGCGCCTTCAAGGTCTTCGGTCCCTGGAACAGGCCGCAGTCGACCAGCAGGCGCCCGGCCTTGGTCTCGAACAAATAGCAGGAGCCGGTCACGGTCCGCGCGGCGCCGCAAAATTTGATCGTCACGCTCATGATGCCAGCCCCCGCGAACCGGCGACGATGAATTCGTTGCGCAGGGCTTCGGCCAGCAGCGCGTCGAGTTCGATCGCATTGGTCGGATGCGGCACGCTGTGGGTCGACCGGATCGATCGCAGACCGGCGTCCAAAAATCGGGCGGTCATTTCCGGCGGGAACAATGCATGGGTAATGACGGCGTCGATCGTCGTGGCGCCGGCCGCGACCAGCGCCTTGGTGCACGCCAATATCGTGCCGCCGGACGACACGATATCGTCGACCAGCACAACCGGGCGGCCTGCGAACATGGCTGGATCGGCGAATGTCATAGCAACCGAGCGGTCGCTGTGCCGCGTTTTCCGCGCAACGGCGTGGTCGGCCGAAAGACGGGTCGCCAGATCGCGCACCCACGGCTCGGACTCGGCATCCGGTCCGACCACGATGGTGGCGGGATCGAAGCCGGAGGCTCGCAGGAAGTCCGCGATGGCCGGCATCGCCGACAGATTCTCGGCCTCGATCCCGGGAAAGACATCGGCGATTTTCCTGGTGCGATGCAAATGCGCGTCGACCGTGATGACCCGATCAACCGCGCCCGCAATCAGCCGGCCGATGACTTTCTGGCTGACCGCCTCGCCTTGATGAAACGCCGCGTCCTGGCGCATGTAGCAGAGATAGGGCGCCACCAGCACCAGCCGCTCGGCGCCGCCGCGCCGCAAGGCGTCGGCGGCGAACAGAACCGCCAGCAGTTTGTCGTTGGGCCGGTCGAGCGACGCGTAGACGATCGTGGTCGGTCGCCGCCGGACCGACCGTGACGCGCAGTTCGCCGTCCGGAAACGCGTGCAGCTCGATCTCATGCATCGCAACGCCGAGCCGCACCGCCAGCCGCGCCGCATCCCGTGCCGCCGACGGCAGGCATTGAATGACCGGCCGGGTCACCGTTCCACCTCGCCGTCGCTCGACCGCGAACCGACGACATATCCGGTATTCGACTTGGCGGCCGCAACCGCGAGAGTTAATTCCGGTTCGTCGAACGCATAGATCCGATAGAGCGGCTCGCCCTGCTCGACCCGGTCGCCGATCTTCTTGAACAGCTTGATGCCCGCGCCTTTGTCGATCGGCGCGCCGGCCGTTCGCGCCAGCCGGTTGAGGCAGAGACAGTCGATCGCTTCAACAAAGCCGTCGCGCGGCGCCGGAATGTCGGCGGTCAAAGTCCCGAGATCGGACCGGCAGACCGAGGGACCTTGCGCCTCGATGATCTTTTGCATCTGCTTGAGCGCGGCGCCGCTTTCGAGCAACGCGCGCGCCCGCACATAGCCGGTGCCACCGCGCAGTTCCGGATCGTATTCGAGCAGATGCGCGGCCAGCCGCAGCGATTTCTCGCGCAGATCCTGCGGCGCGGCGGGATCGTTCGCCAGCACCGCCATGACGTCCTGCGCCTCCAGCACCGGACCGATGCCGTTGCCGATCGGCTGGCGGCCGTCCGTGGTCACGACTTCGACCGTTATGCCGAAGTGGTCGCCGACGAATTCGAACAGCTTGCGCAGCCGCATCGCCTCCATCGCCGTGGTGAGCTTGGCCGACGGCCCGACCGGCAGATCGATCAAGAGATGGGTCGAGCCCGCTGCCAGCTTCTTCGACATGATCGAAGCCACCATCTGCTCGCGGGTATCGAGACTGAGCGGGCGCTCCACGGAAATCAGAATATCGTCGGCGGGCGAAAGATTGACGTGGCCGCCCCAGACCAGACAGCCGTGACAGGCGGTCACGACCTGCTTCATCTCGTCGATGCTGAGATCGACGCGCGCCAGGACTTCCATGGTGTCGGCGGTGCCCGCCGGCGACGTGATGGCGCGCGACGAGGTTTTCGGAATCGTCAGCCCGTGGGCGGCGACGATCGGCACCACGATCATCGAGGTGCGATTGCCCGGAATGCCGCCGATGCAATGCTTGTCGACCACGATCGGCCGATCCCATTTCAATTGGGTGCCGGCCTGCGCCATGGCATGCGACAGCGCGAGCAGTTCGCCGCTGGTCATGAAGCTGGCCGAGCCGACCAGGAACGCGGCGATTTCCATGTCGGAGTATCGGTAATGCGTAATGTCTTCGATGATCGCGGTGATCTGCGGCTCGCTCAAGGAACGGCCTTGGATTTTGGCCTGCACCGCGTCGAGGCTCGCGGGCCGGATCGCCGGCGTCACGGTGACGAAACTGCCGGCAGGTTCGGCGAAACGGCGGAAGGCCGGCTCGGCCAGACCGATTTCATCGGGCCCGACCAGACCGTCGTCGGTGAGCAGCAATGTCGCCAGCAGGACTTTTGAATCGCGGCGCAGTTCGACGCGGCTGAAGCCGCGAAACACTTCCGGCCGCAGCGCCTTGGACCGGCTCGAAATCACCACCACGTTCTCACGGCCGGTATCCAGATTGATCCGGCGGATTTTCAGTTGCGGCCTTGAGTTTGTCGTCGCGTTCATGGGATCGGGGCCTACGGGTAAGGTCGTGAAAATACATAACAAATGGACGCCGGCGCGGCATTGATCGAAATCATGAGCAGGCGTGCATTCCGCGACCCTTAACGAGCCCTTAAATCGCTAGCTTTAGCGTGCCCCCGGGGATCGGCGGACAGCCGCCAGTATATAAGTGTTGGGCAGCGTATGGCGTCGGGACGGGGACAATCGGGTGGGCGCCGCGAGCCGGTGTTCGACAGCAGCCCCGATTTGCGCGTGAGCGCGAGCGAACGCAGCGCGCCAGCGCCCAGCAAAGCTTCATCCAAACCGCGGCGGCGCCGCAAGCGCAAAGGCGGCCGCGGCGGCGGCGGCAAACGGCGCTCGCTGATCGGCCGCATGGTCTATTGGAGCCTGGTGGCGGGCCTGTGGCTCGTGATCGGCGGCGTCGGCACCGTGGCCTGGGTCGGCGCGCATCTGCCGCCGATCCAGTCGCTGGAAATTCCGAAGCGGCCGCCCTCGATCCAGATCAACGACGTGCAAGGGCACGCGCTCGCCCGCCGCGGCGACATGGCCGGCGAGGTCATGTCGCTGAAGGAACTGCCGCCTTACGTGCCGAAGGCCTTCGTCGCCATCGAGGATCGGCGCTTCTACGAGCATTACGGCGTCGATCCCTTGGGCATCGGGCGCGCTTTGATCGCCAACATTTTGCATCGCGGCGTGGCCCAGGGCGGCTCAACGCTCACTCAGCAATTGGCGAAAAATCTCTTTTTGACGCAAGAACGTACCATCACCCGCAAGCTGCAAGAGGTGCTGCTGGCGATCTGGCTGGAGCGCAAATTCTCCAAGACCCAGATTCTCGAACTGTACCTGAACCGCGTCTATTTCGGCTCCGGCTCCTATGGCATCGAGCAGGCCTCGTTGCGCTACTTCGGAAAATCGGCCCGCCGCATCACCATCGCCGAAGCCGCGATGCTCGCCGGCCTGGTGAAGTCGCCGACCCGGCTCGCGCCCAACCGGAATTTCGATGCCGCCGAAAAGCGCGCAAAGATCGTGCTCTCGGCGATGGCCGAGCTCGGCTTCATCAGCAACGCCAACGAAAAAATCGCCCTCGCCAAGCCGCCGCGCGTAGTGGCGCAGGCCGGCAACGGCTCGGTCAATTACGTCGCCGACTGGATCATGGACGTGCTCAACGACGTGCTCGGCCATATCGACGAAGACATCGTGGTGCAGACCACGATCGATGCATCGTTGCAGGCGAGCGCGGAAAAGTCGCTCAGCGACGAGCTCAGCGCCAAGGGCGACAAGAGCGGCGTCGGCCAAGGCGCACTGGTGGCGATGACGCCGGACGGCGCGGTGCGCGCCATGGTCGGCGGCCGCAACTACGCCGAAAGCCAGTTCAACCGCGCCGTCGCCGCCAAGCGCCAGCCCGGTTCCGCCTTCAAGGCCTTTGTCTATCTGACCGCGCTTGAACATGGGCTGACGCCGGACTCGATCCGCCAAGACGCGCCGATCAAGATCAAAGGCTGGCAGCCGGAAAACTACGGCCACGAATATTTCGGCCCGGTCACGCTGACCAAGGCGCTGGCGATGTCGCTCAACACCGTGTCGGTGCGGCTGACCATGGAATTCACGCCGATGTCGGTGATCCGCACCGCGCATCGCCTCGGCATATCCTCCAAGCTCGAACCCAACGCCTCGATCGCGCTCGGCACGTCGGAAGTCTCGATGCTCGAGTTGGTCGGCGCCTATGCGCCCTTCGCCAATGGCGGCTACGCCGTCGTGCCGCATGTGATCGAACGCATCAGCGGCGGCAACGGCAAGGTGCTGTACACCCGCAACGACCAACAACTCGGCCGCATCATCGAGGCGCGCTACGTCGCCATGATGAATGCCATGATGAGCGAGACGCTGACCATCGGCACCGCGCACAAGGCGGCGCTGCCCGGCTGGCCGGCCGCCGGCAAGACCGGCACGTCGCAGGATTTCCGCGACGCCTGGTTCATCGGCTACACCGGCCGTCTCGTCACCGGGGTCTGGCTCGGCAATGACGACGGTTCGCCGACCAAGAAAGTCACCGGCGGCAGCCTGCCGGTGGAAATCTGGAGCCGCTTCATGCGCGACGCCCATCAGGGCGTGCCGGTCGCCGGCCTGCCCGGCTCGTCGGGCGGCGGTCTATTCTCCGGGTTGTTCGGCAATGCGCCGACGCCGCCCGCTTCGGTGCCGCCGGCCACGGCCCCTGCCCCGCAAGCGCAGACCACCGGCACCGCCAGCCTCGACGGCTGGTTGCTCAACAACCTGTTCGGCCGAAGAAATTAGTGTTTGGCGCTGCGCGCGCGAATGCCGCGCGTCGATAGCCATATGATCAGCGTGGCGCAGCCCATCGCCGCCACGCCGGCCGCCAGCGGCCAGGCGTTCGCACCCAGCAGCCATCCGACCAGAGCACCGCAAAGCGCCGCCGCGCTTTGCTGGATGAAGCCGAGCAGCGCCGAGGCCGCGCCGGCGCGATCCGGGAACGGCGTCATGGCGCCGGCGATGGCTTGCGGCAACACCATGCCGAGCCCGGCAAGATAGATCGCCACCGGCAGGACCAGAGAAAACGCCGACGTGAAGCCGAGCGCGACCGCGGCCACTGTGCCCAGTCCACCGGCGGCCAGCGCCGCGGCGCCGACGCCGAGCATGCCGTCAATGCCGATCCGCATCACCAGCTGCGCGGCCAGCGTCGCACCCGCCATGTAGCCGAGCGATCCGAGCGCGAAGGCGATGCCGAAGTTGAACGGCGAAAGTCCGTAAAGGTTTTGCAATACGAACGACGCGCCGGAAATCCAGGCAAACAGCCCGGCATAACTGGTGGTGGCAAGCCCCATGTAAGCCAGATAGGCCGGATTGCGCGCGACGATGCGATAGGACGCCAGCATGGTCGAAGGCGACACCGGTTCGGCGGCGCGGTCGCGCAGCGTCTCCGGCAGCCGCAGCCACACAATCGCTGCGCCGCAGAGGCCGGCAGCGAGCAGCGTCAGGAAGATCGAGCGCCAGCCAAATCCGGTCTGCATGATGCCGCCGACAATCGGCGCCAGCACCGGCGCCAGCGCCATCACCGAGCCGATTATCGACAATTCGCGCCCGGCGCGCGCGCCGGAATAAAGATCGCGCACGATGGCGCGCGCCAGCACGATGCCGCCGGAGCCGCCGAGCGCTTGCGCGAAACGCGCGACGATCAGCATTTCAATCGACGTCGACAACGCGCAAACCAGGCTCGCCACGCAATACAAGCCGACGGCGGCGAGCAGGACCGGCTTGCGGCCGTGCCGGTCGGAAACCGGGCCGTATAGGATCTGGCCAACGGCAAAGCCGATCAAATAGGCCGAGATCGTGAGTTGAACCTGAGCGGTCGAGGCGTCGAGCTGGCGCGCGATGTCCGGCAGCGACGGCAGATACATGTCGGTGGTGAGCGGGCCGACCGCGCTCAAGGCCGCCAGCAGCAACGTTAGCGCGAAAGTGCCGGAGCGCAGCATGAATTGAATTCCAAAGGCGAGGTGCCCGGCAAGTCTTGAGTGAAGACGCGGCTCGCGCGAAAGCGCCGGGCACGGCGCGTGCTTATAGCAAGCGTCGGCCGGACGCTAGCGCCCGTCGTCCTGCAGGCCAAAGCGATGCAAGCCGGTGCCGTGCGCATTGAGCCAGGTCCTGGCGCGGTCCATATCCGGGCATATGCGTTCGACCACACGCCAGAACGCGCGGGAGTGGTTCATCTCGATGAGGTGCGCCACTTCGTGGGCGGTGAGATAGTCGAGCACAAAGGGCGGCGCCAGGATCAGCCGCCATGAATAAGACAGCGCGCCGGTGGTCGAGCACGAACCCCAGCGGCTGGACTGGTCGCGGATCGACACCCGCTTGACGGTGACGCCGAGCGCCTGGGCCGCGAGCTTGCTGGCCTTTTCCAGATCGGCTTTGGCCTCGCGCTTGAGAAAATCGCGCACCCGGCGCGGAATATGCGGCTCGGCGCCGGCGACGCAGAGCAGGCGCTCGCCCTCCGCGCCGGTCTCGACCCAGACCGTGCCGCGCGCGGCGCGCCTATGCACAATGCGATGGTCGACGCCGCGCAGCGGCAGCACGGTGCCGTGGCTGAACGGCGCCGCCTGCGGCAGCCGGTGCAGCCGCGCCGCGATCCAGGCGCCGTGTTTCTGGGCGAATTCATTGGCCTGCTTCAGGCTGCCGCGCGGCGGCATGGTGAGCACGACTTCGCGGGAGCCGGAATTGATGCGCAAGGTGTAGCGGCGCGCGCGCGGATGGCGGCGCAGGCGGACCTGATAGATTTCGCGATCGAATAGAACGGTGATGACCACCGGTTCGCTGGTGCGGCGAAAAAACAGGGCGCGGAGCGGTATCGACATCGTCAACCGAGAATCAGACCGGGCCTGCAGTGTGCCACAGTCCGGCCGGACAAGGCGACGTCATTAGCCGGCCGAAGCAGCCTTCGCCGCTCCGGGAACCGCGCCAGTGCCGCGCCGGCGCGTCCCGTTGTTCGACAGCACGAAATCGGAAATGCGCGGGGCGATCTCGGAGCGGAAGCGCGAGCCGTTGAACACGCCGTAGTGCCCGACGCCGAGTTGCAGATAATGCGCCTTTTTCTCGGCCGGGATATTGGCGCAAAGCCGGTGCGCGGCCTCGGTCTGGCCGACGCCGGAAATGTCGTCGTTCTCGCCTTCCACCGTCAGCAAGGCGACCCGCGTGATCATGCCCGGATCGACCATGCGGCCGCGATGAGTCATCTCGCCTTTCGGCAGAGCGTGGCGAATGAATACGGTGTCGACGGTCTGCAGGTAGAATTCGGCGGCGAGATCCATGACCGCAAGATATTCGTCGTAGAAATCCTTGTGCTTGGTCGCCGAGTCGCCGTCGCCTTTCACCAGATGCCTGAACAGCTCGCGATGCGCCTCGACATGGCGGTCGAGATTCATGCTGACGAAACCGGTCAGCTGCAGGAATCCCGGATAGACGTCGCGCATGCAGCCGGGATTGGGGAACGGCACCTTGGTGATGACATGCGAGCGGAACCAGTCCAGCCCGCGGCTCTCGGCGAGCTTGTTGACGCCGTTGGGATTGATGCGGGTATCGATCGGTCCGCCCATCAGAGTCATGGAATGCGGCACGTATGGATCCTTGTCGGCCTCCATCAGCGCGACCGCCGCCATCACCGGCACCGAGGGCTGGCACACCGCGATCATGTGCGCGTCGCCGCCCAGCACGTGCAGCATCGAGATCAGGTAGTCGATGTAGTCGTCGAGATCGAAGCGGCCTTCCGCCACCGGCACCGAACGCGCGTTGCGCCAGTCGGTGATGTAGACGTCGTGATTGGGCAGAAACGCTTCGACCGTGCCGCGCAGCAAGGTGGCGTAGTGGCCCGACATCGGCGCGACGATCAACAATTTCGGCTGCGGGCGGCGCGGCATTTGCGTCAGCGAGCGTTCGAAATGCAGCAGCCGGCAGAACGGACGTTCCCAGATTGTCTTGATATTGACCGGCACGCGCTCGCCGCCGACCATGGTCGACTCGATCTGCCATTCCGGCCGGCCGTAGCGGCGCGTCACGCGCTCGAACAATTCCGCCGCCGCCGCCACCGACTTGCCGTACTGCGTATGCGCGAACGGATTGGCCGGATTCTTGAAGAACAGCCGCGTGGCGTCGGCGAAGGCGCGCGACGGATCGAGCGCGGCATGGCCCATTTCGTAGAGCCAATACATCGGCGTCGCCAACAAACCGGCGCGGTCACCGGGCAGCTTGGCTGCCCCGTCGAATTCTCCGATCGGCATCAACTCAATCCCCGGCATTTGCTGCGCTGCAACAGGTTGTCGTTTTTTGTTCATTGCGTCAACTTAGAGAAGACTCCTTGGTACCCGGTTTACAACCGGCGAAAAATATTAAATCTCCTTAATAATCAGTTGTTTACGGCCTAGTCGCCGCCTTGGAGCAGCGAGCCCTGTTCACGCGCGCTGGCCAAAAGTCGCAAGAACGCCACTGACGCGGCGGCGAACAGCACAATGTTAAACGCGAAGGCTTCCAGCATCAGGTCGGCGCGGAACACATGGTTGATCAGCAGCGCGCGCATGCCCTCGAACACATAAGTCGGCGGCAGCGACCAGGCGACATATTGCAGCCAGTGCGGCAGCACGCCGACCGGGATAGTAGACGCAGGTCAGCGGCAGGAACAGGAACATGATGGTCCAGGCCATGCTCTCGGCGCCCAGGCCGTTGCGCAGCAGCAGGCCGGCGACGAAGATTCCGATCGCCCAGCTGGTCAGAATCAAATTGAGGAAGAACGCCGCCAGCGCGAAGCCCAACGACCAGAGATTGAATCCGAAGAACGCAATGGCGAGCAGCGATACCGGGATCATGCCGATCGCCAGCCGCACGATGCTCATGATCATCAGCGCGGCGAGAAATTCCGGCGGCCGCAGCGGCGACATCATCAGATTGCCGAGGTTGCGGGCGTACATTTCCTCGAGGAACGAAATCGAGAAGCCGAGCTGGCCGCGGAACAGAATGTCCCACAGCAGCACCGCGCCGATGAACACGCCGCCGGCCTGCGCGAAGAAACCGGAATTCTGCGACACGTAGAGCTGCAGGAAGCCCCACATCAGCATCTGCACGGTCGGCCAATAGATCAGATCGAGAATGCGCGGCCAGGACGAGCGCAGCAGATACCAATAGCGCCGCACCATGGCGGCGACGCGATTGACGGAGAATTCGACGCCGGCGTCGGTGTTGCTCATTGCGCCGCCTCGCGCGTGCCGCGGCCGCGCACGACGTCGAGGAACACTTCTTCAAGCGTCTCGCGGCCGTAGCGGGCGAGCAGACGCTCGGGTGTGTCGTCGTCCTCGATGCGGCCTTTCTTCATGATGATGACGCGATCGCACAGCCGCTCGACCTCGTTCATGTTGTGCGAGGCCAGCAATATGGTCGCCGCGTTGTCGGCGCGATAACGCTCGAGATGCCCGCGCACCCAGTCGGCGGTGTCGGGATCGAGCGAGGCGGTCGGCTCGTCGAGCAGCAGTACTTCCGGCCGGTTGAGCAGCGCCTTGGCGAGCGAGACCCGCGTCTTCTGCCCGGACGACAGCTTGCCGGCCGGCCGGTCGAGAAACTCGGTCAGGTCCAACTCGGCGGCCAGGCCGGCAATGCGCTCGCCGATATCGGGCACGGCATAGAGCTGCGCGAACACCGAGAGGTTCTGCCGCACCGTCAGCCGCATCGGCATGTCGACATAGGGGCTTTCGAAATTCATCCGGTGCAGCACGCGGTAGCGCTCTTTGGGCATGTCGGCGCCCAGCACCGTGACCGTGCCGGAGGTGGGGGTGACCAGGCCCATGATGGTCGCGATGGTGGTGGTCTTGCCGGCGCCATTGCCGCCGAGCAGCCCGGTGATCGATCCCGCCCGCCAGGCGAAACGAGATGCCGTCGACCGCGGTGGCGCTTTTGTAGCGCTTGACCAGGGTGTCGACGGCGACGGCTGACGTGAGGCTTGCGTCCATAGACCGCAGATGTGACGCCGCAACCCGAGAAGCGCAAGCCCCGCGCGCAAAGTCCGGACAGCCGGCGATTGGTGCGCCCGAGCGCATCGCGATACACTGCCGGCCATGCCGACACTGGGCCTTGCCGACACTCACCCGCGCCGCAATGTGCGCCTCGACACGCTGGTGCGGCTGCGCTGGCTCGCCATCATCGGCCAGACCACCGCGGTGCTGGCGGTGCAATACGGCCTCGATTTCGACCTGCCGATCTGGGCCTGCCTGGCCGTGATCGCGCTGTCGGCCTGGCTCAATGTGGCGCTGCGCCTGCGCTTCCACTCGACCCAGCGGCTCGAGCCCGACCGCGCCGCCTGGCTCTTGGCGTTCGATATTGCCGAACTGGCGGTGCTGCTATTCCTGACCGGCGGCTTGCAGAACCCCTTCGCCTTCTTGTTCCTGAGCCCGGTGCTGCTGTCGTCGACCGCGCTGCCGCCGCGCTTCACGCTGATGCTCGGCGCCTTCGCGATGGCCTGCGCGACCGTGCTGGTGTTCGTGCATTATCCGCTGCCGTGGGACAGCGACGATCCGCTGCAACTGCCGCCGATCTACATGATGGGCGTCTGGCTATCGATCCTGCTCGCCATCGGCTTCATCGGCGCCTATGCGTGGCAGATCACCGAGGAGTCCCGCCAGCTCACCGACGCGCTGGCCGCCACCGAGCTGGTGCTGGCGCGCGAGCAGCATCTGTCGCAGCTCGACGGGCTCGCCGCCGCGGCCGCGCATGAACTCGGCACGCCGCTGTCGACCATTTCGGTGATCGCCAAGGAACTGGAGAACGCCATCGCCCCCGATGCGCCGCATGGCGACGACGTACGGCTGCTGCGCGAACAGGCGACGCGCTGCCGCGACATACTGGCCAAGATCACCGAGTTGTCGTCGAGCGGCGAGCCGTTCGACCGCACGCCGCTCACCTCGCTGATCGAGGAGGTGGTGGCGCCGCACCGCAATTTCGGCGTCGCCATCGAGGTAATCGTGCCGGCGGACCGCGATACCGAACCGGTCGGCGCGCGCAATCCGGCGATTCTCTACGGCCTCGGCAACATCCTGGAGAACGCCGTCGATTTCGCCAACGAGCGCGTCGAGGTCGCGGCGCAATGGAACGACGACGCCATCGACGTTGTCATCAGCGACGACGGGCCGGGCTTTGCGCCGGAAATCTTGGATCGTATCGGCGAACCTTATGTGACCACCCGCCGCCGCAAGCCGAACGCGACCGACGAGGAACCGACCGGATTGGGCCTGGGCTTTTTCATCGCCAAGACCTTGCTCGAGCGCTCGGGCGCGACGTTGTCGTTCGAGAACCGTTCGCTTCCGGAGCGCGGCGCCGTCATCAAGCTGCGCTGGCGCAGAGCGGAATTCGAGCGTCCGTTAACCTTTGCGAGCTCTTGAGTTCATGACACGCCATCGCCACTTTTATGCTGTGTTTAAGCAAGGCCAGCGGCTAAGGTACCGCTCCGCCTAATGGGATACAGGTGAACCCGTGAATATGGCCATGGACGATGTCGCCGCGACGGCGGCAAGAGAAGATATCCCCAGCGAACGTTCGGTCCTGATGGTCGAGGACGATCGCTCGTTCCTGCAGCGGCTGGCGAAGGCGCTGGAGAGCCGCGGCTTTTCCGTCACCACCGCCGAATCGGTGGCGGACGGATTGCTGCAGGTGGAACACTTCGCGCCCGGCTTTGCGGTGGTCGACATGCGGCTCGGCGACGGCAACGGCCTCGACGTGATTTCGGCGCTCAAGCGCCGGCGTCCCGATGCGCGCGGCATTATTCTCACCGGCTACGGCAATATCGCCACCGCGGTGAACGCGGTGAAGCTCGGCGCCGTCGACTATCTGGCCAAGCCCGTCGATGCCGACGACGTGGTTGCGGCCCTGCTCGCGCATGACAACACCAAGATCGAGCCGCCGGAAAATCCGATGTCGGCCGACCGCGTGCGCTGGGAGCACATCCAGCGCATCTACGAATTGTGCGGCCGCAACGTTTCGGAAACCGCGCGCCGGCTCAATATGCACCGCCGCACGCTGCAGCGGATTTTGGCCAAACGCGCGCCGCGGTAATCAGCCCACGTCCCCATAAGGCCCGGTCGGGTCGGCCAGCGATTGCAGCCGCTGCGCGGCGGCGCGGGCGAAACTGAGCATCATCGATTTGCGGGTGGCGGCCGGCAGCCGGTGCTCGGGCGCTTCGCAGATCATCTGCGCGCCGAAGGCGTCGGCCACGATCAGCCCGGTGTCGGGCGGGAAGATTTCGCACGGCACTTCCATGCAGGTGGCGAAGAACAGCCGGTCGCAATGGGCCCGGTAGTCCTGCCATTTCTGATCGGCGCGGAAGTCGGCGACCGAGGACTTGATCTCGACGATCCAGATCTCGCCGCCGGCATCGAGCGCCACCAGATCGGCGCGGCGGCCGGACGGCAGCCCCAGTTCGCTCACCACGCTGAAGCCGTGCGCGTGCAGCAGCCGCGCGGTGCCGCGCGCGACCGCGAGCGCGGTCTCCGACTGGCGGCCGTCGACCGGAAGTTCCAGAGGCTTTTTGGCGACAAGATTCATGGCGTCCACTTTAGCAATTTTCTGCGCCGGCGCGCGTTCCGGAAAGGCCGCCGCCAAGCGCCGCGCGGCTGGCGGCAATGCACGCCGCGCTCGGTGATCAGCCCGGTCACCAGCCGCGCCGGCGTGACGTCGAAGCCGTAATTGGCGACCGGGGAGCCGTCCGGCACCACCTGCACGGTCTCGATGCGGCCGTCCTTGGTCTTGCCGGTCATGGTCGCCACTTCCTCCGGCCCGCGCTGCTCGATCGGGATTTCGGACAGCCCGTCGCTGACGGTGAAGTCGATGGTCGGCGACGGCAGCGCCACGTAGAACGGCACGCCGTTGTCGCGCGCCGCCAGCGCCTTCAGATAAGTGCCGATCTTGTTGCAGACGTCGCCTTGCGCGGTGACGCGGTCGGTGCCGACGATCACCAGGTCGACCATGCCGTGCTGCATCAGATGACCGCCGGTATTGTCCGGGATCACGGTGTGCGGCACGCCGTGGCGGCCGAGTTCCCAGGCGGTGAGCGAAGCGCCCTGATTGCGCGGCCGGGTTTCGTCGGCGAACACATGAACGTTCACGCCCTTGTCGTGCGCCAGATAGATCGGCGCCGTCGCCGTGCCCCAGTCCACCGTCGCCAGCCAGCCGGCATTGCAATGGGTCAGCACGTTGACGCGCTCGCCGGGCTTTTTGCGCGCGGCGATTTCCTCGATCAGCTTGAGGCCGTGACGGCCGATGCGCCAGATTGATCTCGACGTCCTCGTCGCTGATCTCATTGGCGCGCTGCAAGGCGGCGGCGGCGCGCTCGGCCCGCGGCCGGTTGCGCACCGCCGCCAGCATCTCGTCGAGCGCCCATTTCAGATTGATCGCCGTCGGCCTCGTCGCCAGCAGCGTGGCGCAGGCGCGCTCCAGGCCTTCGTCGGAGGCGTCGTCGCGCATCGCCAGCCAGACGCCGTAAGCCGCGGTCGCGCCGATCAGCGGCGCACCGCGCACCTGCATCGACTTGATGGCATGCGCGGCATCGGCGAGCGTCTTGAGCTGCACCGTCGCATAGCGATGCGGCAGCAACGTCTGGTCGATGATGCCGACGCTGGCGCCGTCGCTCTCGACCCAGATGGTGCGCGTCTGTTTGCCGTCGACTTTCATGGCACGATAAATAGCGACTTTTCGCTGCATTGTCGTCCCCGCGAAAGCGGGGCCAGGCCGCCAGGTCACGGCTTGCCCGTCGCGGACCTTACGTCAGTCTCGCGTGCCTTTTGGCAGGGGGGTCTGAAATGGCGATCGACTACGAAGCCGAATACAACAATCGCGGCCGGGTGCCGGAGCATCCGGAAATTCATGCGCGGATGGACCGCGACGCCGCCGCCTATCGCGCCGCCGCGCCGCGCGCGGAATTGGGTCTGCGTTACGGGCCGTCGCCGCGCCAATCCATCGATTTTTTCCCGGCCAGACGCCGAAGCCGCGCCGCTGGCGATGTTCATTCACGGCGGCTACTGGCGTTCGCGCGACCCGTCGAGCTACAGCCACATGGCCGCGAGCCTCAATACGCGCGGCGTCGACGTCGCGATTGCCGGTTACGACCTGTGCCCGCAGGTGACGGTCGCAGCCATCATCGATCAGATGCGCGCCGCCTGTCTGTTCATGTGGAACAAGCGCAAGCAGCGCATGATGGTGTACGGCCATTCCGCCGGCGGACATCTGGCCGCCTGCATGGTGGCGACCGACTGGAGCAAATTCGCGCCCGATGCGCCGGCCGATCTGGTGCCGTCGGGCTATGCGATCTCCGGCGTCTACGATCTGTCGCCGCTGGTGCCGCTGTCGCTGAACGCCGATCTGCGGCTCGACATGGCGGAGGCGACGCGCGTGTCGCCGCTGTTCTGGAAGCTGCCGCCCGGCCGCATGTTCGACGCCGTGGTCGGCGGCGCCGAGTTCGAACGAATTCCGCTGGCAGAGCCGCGTGATCGCCGACGGCTGGCGCGGCCAGGCGCAAACCCGCCACGAAGAAATCGCCGGCGCCAATCATTTCACCGTGGTCGATCCGTTGTCGGACGTGAACAGCCCGATGGTCGCGCGGCTGCGGCAGAGCCGAGTTGGCTAACGCCTGCCGGACTCTAGAAAAACGCCTGTATCCCGGTCTGCGCGCGGCCGAGGATCAGCGCGTGAATGTCGTGCGTGCCCTCGTAGGTGTTGACCGTCTCCAGGTTCGAGAGCACGCGCATCACGTGATATTCCTCCGAGATGCCGTTGCCGCCGTGCATGTCGCGGGCGACGCGCGCGATGTCGAGCGCCTTGCCGCAGTTGTTGCGCTTCATCAGCGAGATCGACGGCGGCGCGGCCTTGCCTTGCTCCAGCATGCGGCCGAGCCGCAGCGCGCCTTGCAGGCCGAGCGCGATTTCGGTCTGCATGTCGGCGAGCTTCTTCTGCACCAGCTGATTGGCGGCGAGCGGCCGGTTGAACTGCTTGCGGTCGAGCGTGTATTGCCGCGCCGCGTGCCAGCAGAATTCGGCGGCGCCCATGGCGCCCCAGGCAATGCCGTAGCGCGCATTGTTGAGGCAGCCGAACGGACCGGCCAGGCCCTTGGCATTGGGCAGCAGGTTGTCTTCCGGGATGACGCAGTCTTCCAGCACGATCTCGCCGGTGATCGAGGCGCGCAACGACAGCTTGCCTTCGATCTTGGGCGTCGAGAAACCCTTGGTGCCGCGCTCGACGATGAAGCCGCGGATCACGCCGTCGAGCTTGGCCCAGACCACGGCGACATGCGGCGACCGGCGCGTTGGAGATCCAGGTCTTGGCGCCGTTGAGCTTGTAGCCGCCGGCGACTTTCTCGGCGCGCGTCACCATCGAGCCGGGATCGGAGCCGTGATCGGGCTCGGTCAGGCCGAAGCAGCCGATCATTTCGCCGGTCGCGAGCTTGGGCAGATATTTGCGGCGCTGCGCTTCGCGAGCCATAGGCATAGATCGGATACATCACCAGCGACGACTGCACCGACATGGCCGAGCGATAGCCGGAATCGACGCGCTCGATTTCGCGCGCGATCAGGCCGTAGCTGACATAGCCGAGTCCGGCGCCGCCATAGGTCTTCCGGGATCGTCGGCCCGAGCAGACCGAGCTTGCCCATTTCGGGCAGCATGTTGGGATCGTATTTTTCGTCGCGGTAGGCCTCGACGATGCGCGGCATCAGATAGTCCTGCGCAAAGCCGCGCGCGGTGTCGCGCACCATGCGCTCGTCTTCGGTCAGTTCGCCCTCGAGATCGAGCGGGTCCTCCCATGGAAGGCGGAGTCTTTCAGCATTTTGGGCATGCCCTCGTGCTTCTCGGCCGGTTGCGACATGGGAACCTCCTTGGGATGCTTGTTGCGCTCATTATAGAGGGTCTGGGGGTGGGGCAAGTGAGCCTTGCGGTGGGACGCGCATGCGTCATCGCCCGTGTTCTTTAGCGGCCCCGGGTAGGCCGTCTTCCTTCCCGGCTTTCGCCGGGGACTTCTCGCCCCTCGAAAGCCGAGGGGATGGAGCGCCGCGTGGCGCATCCAATAAATCCACGCCTGGCGAGGCGTGTCCGCCCTTGGCGAAGGGCGGGCGCCCCGCGGCGCTCCATCGCGGCGTTTTCTGTCCCCGGGTCCGCGTTTCCTGGGACGAGGCATTTTAAGCCAGTCCCAGTCCAGCGAGCTCCTCGCGGAGCGGTCCTAATGCCGCCCGATCGGCTCCCGAGGCCTCCCGGGAGCGGGGTTACGAGCCCCGCCCGCAGGCGCCGCATCCGGCTCCATCCTCGAAACGTCTCGCGAAGACGCCCTCGATGAGCCGGACCCTAGTAGGATTACATGCCTTGGGAATTTAGTCAATAGGAGCGGCAAAGAATTTTTGCCCAAACAAAAACCCCGCCGGCTCGCGCCAGCGGGGCTTTGAACGCCAAGAAAGATCCGGCGATCAGATCGCCATCTTGAGTTCCTTGGTGGCGCGGAAGGCGACCTTGCGGCTGGCCTTGATCTTGATGGCTTCGCCGGTCGCCGGATTGCGGCCCATGCGGGCGGCGCGCTTGCGCACCTGCAGGATGCCGAGCCCGGCGATCTTCACCCGCTCGCCCTTTTTCAGGTGCTTGGTGATGAGGCCCACGAGGTCCTCGAGCATTTGCTGACCCTGCTTCTTGGTCAGCTCGTGCTGATCGGCCAACGTGTAGGCCAATTGTTTGGTGGTAATCGGCTTGCTGGCCTTGGGTTTTGCGGCTGCGGCTGCTGCCATGGACTTCTGCTCCCTCGTGCGCACCATGCGCTCGTACCCACAGGCTCTATGAGATTCGCGCGCCGGCCGCAAAGCTTTGGCGGGCAGAACAGCGATTTAACCACAGAAACTAAGCGTTTTGCGCTGCACGGGTGCCTGGGTGCGGAGCAAAACCGATGCCGGCGGGTTCAGCTCTTGCGTTGCGTCAAGGCGCCCGCCGCCGCCGGCTGCCACGCTGGCGCCCAGGCGGGACGGCGCCAAAGACCAGGCAAGAGGCGCTGGTGCGTTTTGGGCATGCGCTGCTAGGCTCGCCTGCAACGCATTCCAAGCAAGTGAGGTCGATGACATGGCAAAGAAGAAGTCGCGTTCGGTTGTGGGGTTGATCGGCGAAGCCGTCAGCGACCTTGTCGATGCCGCCAGCGTGGCGGCCACTGGCTCACAGCTCGGCGTGCTCGAATTGGCGGCGGAAGAGGAAATGCAGCCAGCGCCCAAGCGGAAGCGGAAGACCAAGACGGCGGCCAAGAAAAAGAAGGCGGCCGTGAAATCCAGGAAAAAGACAAAGAAGAAAAAGCGGCGAAGAAGAAGACGAAAAAGAAAGCCGCGGCAAAGCCGGCGTCGCTGACCGTCAGCGCGCGGCGCCGCCGCCGATCACCACCAGCTTGAGATCGTTGACATTGGTTCCGGTCGCGCCGGCCGCGTTTCATCTATTGATGAGCAACAGCGGCCCGTAGCCAAGATTTGATCCTAATCAATACCAGACGGACCGATTGGCCCGATAAATCGCCGTTAGGTGTTTGAACGGCTTTCGAATGCTGCCTATTCGGACCAATATGCCCTGCATGAACAAACGCATCGGTCGAGCTGTTTTGGCGGTGGTGATCGCGCTTTCGGTCGCCATACTGCCTGTAACGGCCGGCTTTGCCGCCGGCGGCAATACTGCGGAAGTGTCGGTATCTGCCCCGACGCCGGATTGCGATCACCGTCACGATAGTCCGAATAACCCGACGCCAAAAAACACGGCTGGCTGCGACTCCATGGCCGGCTGTGCTCTCAAGTGCTTCACGACGGCCGCGGTAAGCTTTTCCAGCCTTGTCTTTTCATCGTCGCCCAGTGTGGCGGTCGAGCCCGTTCGCATGGAAAGCAAGGTTACCTCGCGAATGGGCAGCCCGCCCTTCCGGCCTCCTCGCGCCTGATCTCTTGCAAGCTGCATAGCAACGCGTGAGCCGCAAGCTCGCGTGCGAATTCGGCCGTCGCTCGATGACATCGAGTGCGCTGCCGGGCAGAGATCCATGAGGAGATAGACATCATGAATACGAAGTATCTGCTCGCCCCCGCCTTTGCGGTCGCGATGAGCTTGACGAATGCCGCATTCGCGGACGTCAAGGACTATGCCTTCGAACCGGTCGTCGCCGAAATGAAGAAGGGTGACGACGTGGTCGTCGCCGTCCGCCTGCTGCACAAGCCGACCGGAAAGCCGGTGGCGGACGCCGTCATCGTGCGGACGCGCGTCGACATGGCGCCCGACGGCATGGCCGACATGGCGTCGCCGGTCGCCGCGCTGCCGGGCAGCCGAGCCCGGGGTCTACGCCTTCAAGACCGATCTGCCGATGGCGGGACGTTACCTGCTGAGCGTGGCGGCCAAGGTGCAAGGCGAGCCGGAGACCGTCGTCGGCAAGGTCATCTTCAAAGCTGTGAAGTGACGGCCATGACACATATCCGCACCGCATTCATCCTCACCCTCGGCCTCGCTGCCGCTGCTGTGGCGAGCTACGGCTATTTCTTTCGCTCGCCTACATCGACAGCAACGCTGAATATTGCCTCGCAAGCGTCCGCTGCCGAGCGAACGATCCTCTATTATCGCGATCCGATCCGGCGCGCCATCCTGGTCGGCGACGCCGAAGAACGACGCGCAAGGCCGCGCCTACCTGCCCGTCTATGACGACGCCGAGCCGAGCTTCGATCCGCCCCGGGCTTCTCCGCCGCCGCTGACCTTGCTGAAATCCGAACCGAGCGGGCGCAAGATCCGCTACTACCGCAATCCCATGGGCCTGCCCGACACCTCGCCGGTGCCGAAGAAGGACTCGATGGGGATGGACTACATCGCCGTCTACGAGGGCGATGAGCCGAACGACGGCAAGACCATCAAAGTGAGCCTCGATCGGGTGCAGCGCAGTGGCGTGCGCACCGAACCGGTCGAAGCCCGCGCCCTCGTTCGCGCGCTGCGCGGTGTCGGCACGGTCGCGATTGACGAGCGCCGGTTGACCATCGTGACGATGCGGTCGGAAGGTTATATCGAGGACCTGTTCGTCAATACGACCGGGCAATCGGTGCGTGCCGGCGAGCCACTGTTCCGCGTCTATAGCTCGCAGATCCAGCAGGCGCAGACCGACTTATTCGTCGCCTTGCGGGCGCTGCAGCGTGGCGCTCTCGGCGCCGATGCCGACCGTACCCTCGACGGCGCGATGCAACGGCTGCGCAATCTCGGTGTCCCCGAAGCGCGAATCCGGGAGGTGCGCGACACCGGCGCCAATCCGCGTACGCTCGACTGGCCGGCGCCGGCCGGCGGAACGGTGATCAGCAAGCGGATTATCAACGGGCAACGCGTTACGGCCGGCGACGAACTCTACCGCATCGCCGACCTGTCCAAGGTCTGGGTCATCGCCGATGTCGCCGAGGGCGACGTCGCAGATATCAGTCTGGGCATGCGTGCAACAATGACGTTTCGCGCCTATCGCAGCCAACCGGTCGATGGCGTCGTGACCTTCATTTATCCCGAGGTGAGGCCGGAAACGCGCACCGCCCGCGTCCGCATCGAAGTGCAAAATTCGGACGAGCGGCTGAAGCCGGATATGTATGCCGACGTCGTGTTTCACGTCGAAGGCGATCAAGCCCGCGTCGCCACCGTCCCGATCAGCGCGGTCATCGACAGTGGAACGCAACAAATAGTGCTGGTCGCCAAAGGCGAAGGCCGCTTTGAGCCGCGGCCGGTCAAGCTCGGCCGCCGCAGCGATGGCCATGTCGAAATCCTTGAGGGCCTGGGGCAAGGCGAGGAGATCGTCACCGCCGCGACGTTCCTTATCGATGCGGAGAGCAACCTGCAGACGGCGCTCAAAGCCTTTACCGAAAAGGAGCAGCCGAAATGATTGCGGCTGTCATCCGCTGGTCGGCGCGAAACCTGCTGCTGATCGGATTTGCCGGCGTCTTCCTGACGCTGGCGGGCCTGTACGCGGTGTCGCGGGTGCCGCTCGACGCCATTCCCGATCTCTCCGACATCCAGGTCATCGTTTACACGGAATATCCCGGACAGGCTCCGCAAGTCGTCGAGGACCAGGTCACCTATCCGCTGACCACGGCCATGCTGAGCGTGCCGAAATCGCGCGTCGTGCGGGGCTTTTCGTTCTTCGGCGTGTCGTTCGTGTACGTCATTTTCGAGGACGGCACTGACCTTGTATTGGGCGCGCTCTCGCGTGCTCGAGTATCTCAATTCGGCCGCCCGCAGGCTGCCGGCCGGCGTCGCGCCGAGCCTCGGGCCGGACGCCACCGGCGTCGGCTGGGTCTATCAATACGTCGTGCGCGGCGCGCAGAAGAACCTCGCGGAACTGCGCAGCATTCAAGACTGGTACATCCGCTATGGCCTCGCCAAGGCGGAGGGCGTCGCCGAAGTCGCCAGCGTCGGCGGTTTCGTCAAGCAATACAGCGTGGTGATCGACCCGCGCCGGCTGCAGTCGCTCGGCATACCGCTGTCGAAAATTCGCGACGTATTGCGTTCGAGCAATATCGACGTCGGCGGCCGCACCATCGAGCTCGCCGAAACCGAATTCGTCGTGCGCGGACGCGGCTACATCAAGGGTCTTGCCGATCTCGAGCAGATCGTCGTCAAGAACAATCAAGGCGTGCCGGTGCTGCTGCGCGACGTCGCCCGCGTCGAACTGGCGCCGGATGAGCGGCGCGGCATCACCGAAATGAACGGCGAGGGCGAAGTCGTTACCGGCATCGTGCTGCAACGCTTCGGCGAGAACGCCCTTTCGGTCATCAAGAACGTCAAGGAGCGGCTCGCTGAAATCACGCCGAGCCTGCCGCAAGGCGTCACCCTCGACGCGGTGTACGACCGCTCGAACCTGATCTACCGCGCCATCGAGACGCTCAAGCGGACCTTGATCGAGGAGAGCATCATTGTCGCGATTGTCTGCGGCGTATTTCTTCTGCATGTCCGCAGCGCTTTGGTGGCCGTCATCACGCTGCCGCTCGGGATTCTCATCGCCTATGTGTGCATGTACATGTTGGGCTTGAGCTCGAACATCATGAGCCTCGGCGGCATCGCGATCGCCATCGGCGCCATGGTCGATGCGGCGATCGTCATGATCGAGAACGCTCACAAACACCTGGAGCGGGCCCCGCCCGGCAAGCCACGAAGCGAAGTGCTGATCGAAGCGGCGGTCGAGGTCGGCCCGGCTTTGTTCTTCAGCCTTCTCATCATCACCGTGTCGTTCCTGCCGATCTTCGCGCTCGAAGCGCAGGAAGGCCGGATGTTCAAGCCGCTCGCCTATACCAAGACTTTCGCCATGGCGGCGTCGGCATTGCTGTCGGTGACGCTGGTCCCGGCGCTGATGCTGCTGTTCGTGCGCGGCCGCATTGTGCCGGAGCATAAGAATCCGGTGAACCGCGCGCTGATCTGGATCTATCGGCCGGTGATCCGCACGGCACTTCGTTTCAAGGCTGCGACCATCGCGATTGCACTCGTCGTGCTGGTCGGCAGTTTGTGGCCGGCAATGCGGCTCGGCACCGAGTTTATGCCGACGCTCAACGAGGGCACGCTGTTCTACATGCCGACCACATTGCCGGGATTGTCGGTCACCAAGGCGGCCGAACTGCTGCAAACCCAGAACAAGATCATCAAGACGTTCCCCGAAGTTGCGTCCGTGTGGGGCAAGGCCGGCCGCGCAACGACGGCCACCGATCCGGCGCCGACCGAGATGTTCGAGACCGTGATCAACCTGAAGCCGGAAGACGAATGGCGCGCCGGCATGACCACCGAGAAGCTGATTGCCGAGATGGACAAGGCGCTCCAGTTTCCCGGCGTATCGAACGCGTGGACCATGCCGATCAAGGCACGCATCGATATGCTGGCCACCGGTATCCGCACGCCGGTCGGCGTGAAAGTGTTCGGTACCGATTTGGCCGAGATGGAGCATGTCGCGCGCCAGATCGAGGCCGCGGTACGCACCGTGCCGGGCACCACCAGCGCTTTCGCCGAGCGCATCATCGGCGGCTACTATCTCAATATCGAGCCCAACCGCGCCCAGTTGGCGCGCTACGGCCTGATGATCACCGACGTGCAGGACGTGATCGCCACCGCGCTCGGCGCCGAAGCGGTGACGACGACGGTCGAAGGCCGCGAGCGCTACACGGTGAGCATTCGCTATCCGCGCGAACTGCGCAGCGACCCGCAGTCGATCGCCACCCAAGTGCTGATCCCGCTGGCCAATGGCGGCACGGTGCCGTTCGGCGAAGTGGCCACGGTCGAACTGGCCAAGGGGCCGTCCACCATACGAACCGAGAATGCGCAACTTGCGGCCTATATCTATATCGATTTGCGCGACCGCGATATCGGCTCCTATGTGGCCGACGCCCAGAAGGCGGTGGCGGCTCAGGTCAAGTTTCCGCCCGGCTATTATGTCACCTGGAGCGGCCAGTTCGAATACATGGAACGCGCCAAGGCGCGCCTCAAGATCGTCGTGCCGGTCACGCTTCTGGTCATCTTCCTGCTGCTGTATCTGAATTTCCGCCGGGTCACCGAGGCCTTGATCGTGATGCTCTCGGTCCCGTTCGCTCTGGCCGGCGGCCTATGGCTGATGTGGTGGCTCGGCTTCAACCTCTCGGTCGCCGTCGCGGTCGGATTCATCGCGCTCGCCGGTGTCGCCGCCGAAACCGGCGTGGTGATGCTGATCTATCTCGACAACGCGATGACCGAATTGCAAGCGCAGCGCGCCGCGGAAGGCCGGCCTTTCACGCATGACGATCTCTATGCCGCGATCATGGCCGGCGCGGTCGAACGCGTGCGGCCAAAAATGATGACGGTTGCCGCCATCATGGCGGGACTGCTGCCGATCATGTGGAGCCACGGCACCGGAGCCGAGGTGATGCAGCGCATTGCGGTTCCGATGATTGGGGGCATGGTGTCGTCGACGGTGCTCACGCTCGTCGTCATCCCGGCGATCTACGCGGTGATCAAGGGCTTTGCGATCCGCGCATCGCATTTAGCGCCGGCCCTGCAGCAGCCATAATGGATGGGGGCGTCGCTGACCATCAGCGCGCGGGGCTGACGTCGTGCGATATCGGGCACGGGCCTATTCGCCGTCCAACGCGGCGCAATCGATCAGTTGCGTCATCAGTTGCGGAAACGAAATGCCGCAATGTTTGGCCTGTTCGGGCGCCAGCGACGTCGGCGTCATGCCCGGCTGGGTGTTGACCTCAAGGAAGAACAAGCCGTCGCCGCCGCGGGCCTCGTCGTAGATGAAATCGCTGCGCGAAATGCCGCGGCATTCCAACTGAAAATGAATTTTCTCCGCCCATTCGAGGCATTGCGAAAATATCCGTTCCGGAATGCGCGCCGGCAGCACATGACGCGACGCGCCGGGGGCATATTTGGCCGTGAAGTCGTAGAAGCCGGTGGCCGGCACGATCTCGGTGACGGTCAAGGCTTTGCCGTCGAGCACCGTCACCGTCAGTTCGGCGCCTTGAATGAACTCCTCGACCAGCGCCGGCGCGTGATAGGGCCAGGCGTCCGGTTCGAACGGCCGCGCCGCCGGATCGCGCACGACATAGGTGTTGATGCTCGAGCCGTCATTGACCGGCTTGATGACATAGCCTTGCGTGAATTCCTGCGCAAAGAATCGGTTGCGATCGAAACGCGCGCCTTTAGGGCAGCGGATGCCGAGCGATTGCGCGAAGCGTTTGGCGTGCTCCTTGTGCATGGCGAGCGACGACGCCAGAACGCCGGAATGGGTATAGGGGATCCGCATCACGTTGAGCAGGCCTTGGATCGAGCCGTCCTCGCCCAACGGCCCGTGCAGCGCGTTGAAGCAAATATCGGGCTTGGCCGCCGTGAGGCTTGCGACCGGATCGTCGGCGATATCGAGTTCGGTGACGTTTTTGAATCCCGCCTGGCGGAGCGCGGCGGCGCATTCGCGGCCGGTGACCAGCGAAATCTCGCGCTCGCGCGAGCGGCCGCCCATCAGGACGGCGATGCGTTTGTTGGCTGCCTCGGACATTGACCGCTCATAGCCGTGCGCTCGCCGAAAGGCCAGCGCCGCCACGCCACAATACGGCGCCCGTTGCCGCTGCCGCCGGTTTCGTCTATTGAGGACGAACAAGGCGCCGGTGATAGAGCGTTGCCACGCGTGGACGATAAGCAGGCAGCATTCTGATGGGTGATGTCTACAAGCCGGTTCGTGTTGCTGCGGTTCAAGCCGCTTCCGTTTTTCTCGACCGGGAAGGGTCAACTGCGAAAGCATGCCGGCTCATTCGCGAAGCCGGGTCACATGGCGCCCGCGTGATCGGGCTTCCCGAAGGCTTCATTCCGGCGCACCCGGTGTGGTTTCACCATCACGCCGCGACCGCCGGGATTTCGAACAAGCTGTCGGTAGAGCTATTTAAGAATTCCGTTGAGGTTCCCGGTCCGGAGACGGACGCGCTGTGCGCGGCTGCACGCGACGCCAACGCTTATGTCGTCATCGGCGTCTGCGAAAAACTTCCGAACACCCTCGGCACTCTGTTCAACACACAATTATATATCGGGCCGGATGGCCGGCTTATCCGCAAACATCAGAAGATCATGCCGACGGTCGGAGAACGGTTGGTACACGCGGGCGGCCATGGCGACACATTCGGCGCGTTTGCGACCGAGTTCGGGCCTGCGTCCGGATTAATATGCGGCGAGAACTCAAATCCGTTAGCGATATTCGCGCTGATCGCCGAAGGCACCCGCATCCACGTCATGAGCTGGCCCAATCACTTCCCGACCAGCGGAGACCCTCTGCGCAACCGGGTCGCCATAGACTCGCAGGCCTTCGCCCAAATGAGCAAAGCCTTCGTGATTTCCGCCTGCGGGACAGTCGACGAACAGATGATCGAAATGCTCAAAGTCGGGCCCGAGGGCGAGCAATTCCTGAGAAACCCGGATTGCTGTGGCGGGAGTTTGATCGTCAATCCGATGAGCCGAATTATTGCCGGGCCGATGGGACCGGAGGAAGGGATTCTTTACGCCGACTGCGATCTCGAACTCGCCATCCAGATGAAGCTACGCCACGATTTCGCCGGTCATTACAATCGCCCCGATATTTTTCAGCTTCATGTCAATCGCGCGGCGCCGCAACTCTACCACGTGCACAACTCGGAACTCCCGCGGGAGCTTGGTACAGACGCAGTAAACGCCCTTCCGCAACCGATCGGGCGCATAGCACCTCCCGATACAGAGCCGCAGTAGCGTGCGAAGCCATAGGTCCAAATCAGCAATGTGCCTCTCATGACCATCGACCGCCGCCACCTTATCTTGAGCGGCGTCACGGGGGTCATCGCGGGACCCATGATATTTGCTGACACCGATCGCTGCCGCATCTTTCTCGGCACTTGGCATCGACGCCGCGCAGTTCGGCGTCCGGCCCGGCACAAGCAATGATCAGACAGTCGCGCTGCAGCGTGCGCTCGACCAGACGGCGGCAACGCGGGTGCCGCTGGCGCTCGCCCCCGGCGTCTATCGCGTCGGAAGTCTTAACGTTACAGTCGGGGGCACAGCTCATCGGGGTGCGTGGGGCGACCCGTCTCGTGTTCAGCGGCGGACCTTCGCTGTTTTCAGCGAACAAGGCTGATTTGCTGACGCTCTCAGGGCTCGTCCTCGATGGCGCCGGAATGCCCCTCCCCCGCGGGCGTGGGCTCGTCAATTTAGCCGCCGGCCATGGCTTAAAGATCAATGACTGCGAAATTACCCGCGCCGGGGGCACGGCGATCAGGCTTGATCTGATCGAAGGTGAAGTCGCGCGCAATATTATCACCGACGCGGCAAATATCGGCGTTCACTCGTTCGATGCCCGTGGATTGATCGTCAGCGGCAACACCATTCGCCGTGCCGGCAATGGCGGCGTTTGGATCTGGCAGTCGGACAAGCGCGACGACGGCACGCTTGTCGTCGATAACCGGATTGAGGATACCGAAGCGCGGGGCGGCGGTACAGGACAGAACGGCAACGCCATCAACGTCTTTCGTGCCGCAAATGTCGTCGTACGCGGAAACCGTATACGTAATGCCGCATTCTCGGCGGTGCGTGGTAACTCCGCGTCGAATATCGAGATCATCGGCAACGCCTGTAGCGGCCTTGGGGAGGTTGCGATCTATTCAGAGTTCGAATTTGAGGGTGCGTTGATCGCCAACAACACGATCGACACCGCGGCGACCGGCATTTCGGTCACAAATTTCGATAAGGGCGGAAGGCTGGCCGTCGTGCAGGGCAATCTCATCCGCAACCTCACGCGAATTCCGCCGAACAGCACCGGTGATAGTCAAGATCATGGCACCGGCATCACTGTCCAGGCTGATACTGCGGTGACCGGTAACGTCATCGAGAACGCTCCGACCGTAGGTATCCAGGCTGGCTGGGGTGAGTACCTGCGAGACGTCACCGTAAGCGGCAATATCGTGCGGCAGGCCGGCTACGGCATCACCGTTTCCGTCGTCTCGGGCGCCGGCTCAGCTTTAATTGCGAACAATCTAATCTCCGGCGCGAAGCGCGGCGCTATTGTCGGCATGGAATGGGACAAGGCCGTCACCGGCGATCTGGTCTCGGGGAGCAGCCGATATCCCCAACTCACGATCAATGGCAATAAAGCGCGCTAGTCAGCGCAGGCGCCTTCACGCCGGCCCCCATCGTGCAAATCGACGCCCGTTGCCGCTGCCGCGGGTTGATGCCTCCCGGAAAGAGCCCCAGCGCTAGGCTGGGGCTCCCCGTGAGGTAACGGCTGGAAAGGGGCAAACCAAACCAGCCGCTCCCGGCACTCCGGATTGCAATCGCCATAAGACAATTGGCTACTGCGCCGACGCTCGCCGCCTACCCATAAGCATCGGCCCATAGGATGCGGCGAAGCCGAAAAATGCGACGCACCAGGCGATAACCGTGATGGGCAGCAGCGCCTCGCTCGATGCCGGATCCAATGAAACGCAAATCCGTGCGATCGCGGCGATGGCGACGGCCGCATAGATCGCCTGCGTCATCGCCGAAGCGGTAAGCGCGTTGCCGGTATGGCCCAGGCTGGCACGAGTCATCACCGCCAACGTCATGGTGCCGGCCGCGCCGACCGTCCAGGCATGGATGCCGGCGCTGGTCACAACGATGTCGAGCGCCGCCGCACTTGCGAGCAGAAAGCCGAGCGGTACGAAAGCGTAACCGACGTGCAGAATGAGCACCAACCGATCGCGCCAGGTTCGGTCCCCGGCCCAGCGGGCCAATCGCACGATATTGAGCACCGCCGCAACGGCGAGCGCGGCGGCGGTGACTGATCCCAATGGCTGCGCCACCCACAACGCCAGCGTCGCGGCGGTGACGCCGATCACCGCGGCATCGAAGCGCGCGAACGGCGCCGGCAGCCGGCCTGGGTTCTCGCGCGCCAGCCAGTTGCGCGTAAAGCTCGGCACGATACGGCCGCCGATAACGACGATGAGCAACACGATAACGGCGATGCCGATGCGAGCGCCATATTCGGCGGTGCCCTGGACATGGGCCTCGACATGAAACGCGATATTGCCGACGAGCAGCAACGTGACCAGACCGACGACCCGGAGATTGCGCCAATTCTTGCCGGCAACGATCTCGCGCGCGGTGGCGGCGACGACCAGTGCCAGAAAACTAACGTCAATGATCGCGGCCGCCAGCCAGCCGATTTCAGCGGAGAAGGTGACGGCGACACGGCCCGCCAGCCATACCGCGAACAGGACGAGTAAAGGCATGCCCTGGATCGGCAAGCGTCCGGTCCAGTTCGGGATCGCGGTGAGCAAGAACCCGGTCACCACCGCCGGCAGATAGCCGTACAGCATTTCGTGGACGTGCCAGTCGACCGGCGAGAAGTCGGTCCACAATTCCAGCGCGCCGCTGAACATCGGCAGCCAGGCAAGAATGGCAAGCCCGGCATAAATGGCGCCGAACAGAAAAAACGGCCGGAAGCCGTAGGACAGCAAAACCGGGCCGCGATAATCGCGCAAACGAGGAATTCCACTCATAGGACATCCACGCCGCCACCTGCCCCCGGCAGCTGCGTAAACGAATGCTCGAAGGCCCGCTTGAGACAAATCGCGCTGGGGTCATCCGTGCGGTTCATCAGCCCAATCAACGTGACCCATTCTTCGTCGTTGGCTTCGTTCGTATAGCGCTGCACGGTTTGCACGACACAGGCGCCGAGATCGAGCCCGTCGGCGTCGGCCTGCGCTTTCACGGCCGCGAGCAGCGCCAAATCACCGGCGCCGAGAATTGTTTCGATCGCGGTCGTCTCATCGGTCAACCGGGCCAGAATATCGCCGAGCATGATGGCTGCTCCTTCATTTGCTTGCGCATGATCTTTTCCGAAAACCGGTGCCCACTTTTCGGGATCATGCGCTAATGGACGCGCAGCGCATCCGCGCCGGTCAGCTCGATGCCTTCGATCTTCGCCGCCGTCACCAGCCGCGCAATGTATTGCGCATCGGCGCGCCGCCGCACGCTGTCGCGCAGATAATCGGCGATGCGATCGGCGACGATTTCATAGGGCAACGTCCGGCCCTCATGCTTGCGGTCGAGCCGGATGATGTGAAAGCCGTAACGCGTCGCGACCGGCGCGGTCGCAGAGGTCGCCCGGCGAAAGCGCCACGAGCGCCTTCTCGAACTCGGGCGTCGTTTGCCCGGCCGTGATCTGCCCGAGATTGCCGCCCTGCGCCGCCGACGTGCAGCGCGAATAGGCCTGCGCCATGGCGGCGAAGGATTCCGGCCGCTCGATCAACGCCGCCAGCACGCCTTCGGCATCGGCTTGCGCTTGCGCATAGGCCTCACGGTCCGTGGGCAAGGCCGCAAACAGGATGTGCGCGGCCTCGTAGATGTCGGGCGAGCGGAAGCGCGCGCCATTGCGGTCGTAATAACGCCGGCAGGTTTCATCGTCCGGCTCGGGCACGGTGACTTCGCGATCGACGACGCCGCGCATCAGCGCCTCCTCGTCGGTCTCGCGCCGTCCGGCCTCGTCGCTGATCGGCTCGGGCGCCAGCTCAATCACGCGCGCCCGCTGCAGCAGCAGTTCGCGAACGACCAGCGCGCGCGCGGCTTGCTGCCAGGCGGCGATCGGCTTTCCGGCCGGGTGATGCTGCATCTCGCGCACGATCGCGTCGCGCGCAATCGCAATACCGTTGACGCTGACGGCCGCCGGCTTGCCGGCCGGGATTTGCGCGTGGGCTGAGCAGGTCGTCATCGCGGCCACTCCGCCGAGACCGGTCCGCGCGGGCCGCGCGTGCGCACCACCTGATAGCCGCGCCGGCCGAGGTACCAGATCGGCGCGCTCCAGATGTGCACCAGGCGGGTGAACGGGAACACCAGGAAGATCGTCATCCCGAGAAACAGGTGCAGCTTGAAGATCGGATGCACGTCGGCAAGGATCGCCGAAATGCCCGGCTGCAGCGTGAGGATGCCCTGCGCCCAGGTCATGAACTTCACCATCTCATGGCCGTCGAGGTGATTGAGCGAGACGCCGATGGTCATCAGTCCAAGCGTGAGCTGGGCATAGAGCATCAGCAGGATCGCGATATCGCCGAACGACGAAGTGGTGCGGATGCGCGCATCGAACAGCCGTCGATGCACCAGAAGCGTGATGCCGATGAAGCAGAATGCGCCGGCGACGCCGCCGACCGAAATCGCCATCCATTGCTTGAACGTGTGCGAAATGCCGAGCGTGTCGAACACCCAGATCGGCGTCAGCAGGCCGACGAAATGGCCCATGAAGATGACGAGAATGCCGACGTGGAACAGATTGGAGCCCCACATCAGTTGCCGCCGGCGCAGAAGCTGGCTCGATCCGCTGCGCCAGGTGTATTGCTCGCGGTCGAAGCGCACCCAACTGCCGAGCAGGAACACGGTCAGGCACAAATAAGGATACCAGCCGAAGACGATGTAGGTGATCAGATCGCGCATGACCGTTTCCTTATGGGCGTGGCGTTGTGCGGGTGGCGGACGGCAAGTCGGCAAGCATGTCGGGCGCGGGACGCATTCCGCCGCGGACCCGGGCGATCAGTCCGTCCTTGCAGCCATCCGAAGCACCGGGGCCGAACGTGACGGCCTCGGCCTCCCAGGCGGCATCGAGCGCCGCCAGATCGTTGGCGTCCGGATCGGGCAGCGTGAGCAAAGCCGAGACTTCGTCATCCTTCGGCTTGGCCGCGGCGAGCGCGACCAAAGCGCGGAACACGGCTTCGTACGAGGATTCACGCTTGCGCAGCCGCTCCGCCATGGCGGCAAAGATGTGCGCGGGCTGCGCGATCGTGTCGCAAGCCTCCTGCGCCGGCAGCATCGAGAGATACTCAAGGAATAGCGGCACGAAATCCGGCAATTCGGCCGCGCTCATGAACAGGTTGTGGTTCTCATATTGAGCCTTGAGATCGATCATGGCCTGGCCGCGGTCGCGGCTTTCGCCATGCACGTGCTCGAACATGTGCAGCGACAGCGTGCGGGTGCGGTCGAACAGCAGCACATAACGCTCCTGCAAATCGTAGATGTCGCCGGTGGCAAGTTCGGCGATCAATGTGTGAAGCCGTTTGCGGATGGACGCCGGGATCATCCCTGCAGCCTCGATCACCTCGCTGATTTCACCGCAGGCCTGCTGCAATTCGGCGGTCGGATAAACCAGCAACGCGGACAGCGCCTTGAAGGTCTTGCTCATCACATGACCTCCATGGGAGTCTTCCGCACGCTTTGGCGAACCGAACAGATTGGTTTCGGTGGCCCTCCCGAGCAGCCGTTGCCGAACGAAGCCGAAGGAACCGCGCAGATCGAAGGCGTCTTCGTTGACCTCGCGGTGCGCGGTCGGGATCACGAAGCGATCCTCGTAGTTGGCGATCGCCATATATTTGTACATGTCCTCGATCGCCGCGCCGGTGAGGCCGACCCGTTTGGCGATATGCTCGTCGATCACGCCGTCGACGGTCTTGGCCCGCATGTAGGCGCGCATCGCGAGCATGCGTCAGAGAGCCAGCGCGACCGCGGCTCCTCTTTGCCGGCGGTTAGAAGATTGGCGAGGTACTTGAGCGGGATGCGCAGCGAGCGAACGTCCGGCATTTCGCCGTCGTGGCCGATCTTGCCGGCGGCAGCGGCCGATTGGATCGGCGACAGCGGTGGCACGTACCAAACCATTGGCAACGTTCGATATTCCGGGTGGAGCGGGAACGCGACCTTCCACTCCATGGCCATTTTGTAGACCGGCGAGCGGCGGGCGCCTTCCAGCCAGTTTTCCGCGATGCCATCGGCGCGCGCCTGCGCGATCACCGCCGGGTCATGCGGATTGAGGAAGACGCCGAGTTGGGCTTCGTAAAGGTCCTGTTCGTGGGCGCGCTCGCCGCTTCCTCGATGCGGTCGGCGTCGTACAAAACCACACCGAGGTATCGTATGCGACCAACGCATGTCTCCGAGCACACCGTCGGCTGGCCCGCTTCGATGCGCGGATAGCGGAGATGCATTTCTCGGATTTGCCGCTCGACCAGTTGTAATAGATCTTCTTGTAGGGGCAGCCCGACACGCACATGCGCCAGCCGCGGCACTTGTCCTGATCGATCAGCACGATGCCGTCTTCCTCGCGCTTGTAGATGGCGCCGGAGGGGCAAGCCGCGACACAGGTCGGATTGAGGCAGTGTTCGCACAGCCGCGGCAGGTACATCATGAAGGTGTTTTCGAACTCGCCGTAAATTTCCTTTTGCACGCCCTCGAAATTGTAATCCTTCGAGCGCTTGGCGAATTCACCGCCGAGGATTTCCTCCCAGTTCGGGCCCCATTCGATCTTCTCCATGCGTTCGCCGGAAATCAGCGAACGCGGACGCGCGGTCGGCATCGCCGCCATTTCCGGCGCCTTTTGCAGGTGTTCGTAGTCGAAGGTGAAGGGCTCGTAATAGTCGTCGATCTCGGGCAGATCGGGGTTGGCGAAAGATGTTCGCCAGCACCCGCCACTTCGAGCCGATCCGCGGTTCGATTTTGCCGTTTTCTCCTGCGGCGCCAGCTCCTGCTGTTCCAGCGTTTCTGGTTTTCCCAATCCTTCGGGTAGCCGATGCCGGGCTTGGTCTCGACGTTGTTGAACCAGGCGTATTCCATGCCTTCGCGGTTGGTCCAGACGTTCTTGCAGGTCACCGAACAGGTGTGGCACCCGATGCACTTGTCGAGATTGAGCACCATCGCGATTTGAGCGCGGATCTTCATTCTGCGGCCTCCAGCTTGTGCGCGACGGGCACCGGGTCGGGTTGATCGGCGGTCGGCTTGTCGAGCCAATCGACCTTGGACATTTTTCGCACGACGACGAATTCGTCACGGTTGGATCCGACCGTGCCGTAATAGTTGAAGCCATAGGCTTGCTGGACGTAACCGCCGATCATATGGGTTGGTTTGAGCACCGTGCGGGTCACCGAATTGTGGATACCGCCGCGCTGCCCGTTCATTCCGAGCCCGGCACGTTCACG
>CAWGRN010000007.1:0-315420 GCA_963825015.1 uncultured Alphaproteobacteria bacterium
ACAACCATCCGTTTCAGCGGCGCATAATTCTGTGTTCCGGACTTGGGTCGAGGCCCTTTGTTGTCGGCGTTGTGACGGCCTAGGTCCAGGCTCGCGAAACGCCGCAGGTCCGCTGCCAGCCGATGAAGTGACATTATAGAAATACTTTGTGACCGGCAACGATACCGCACCCACATCGGTGAAGGTATTCGTGGAACTCGTGCCGATTTGATCAATAAGCGGAGTAAACAGCGGATTGGTGTCGCGATAGATTGTGTAGATCGTGGCCCCAGCCATCGCGCCCCAGTCGAGCTTAACATCTGTGGAAGCCGGCTGACGGCGAATCACCAGATTTTGAATGGCACTCAACGAAGCTGCTCAAATTCCAGCGTGAGAAAACCGGATTGCAATACGAAATCGCCGCTGGACGACTCGCCGAGCAGAATCGGCTGACCGAACGCACTCACCAGATGAAAGTCCGTGGAGTTGCTGACGTCACCGCCGGCGGTGAAGACGCTTTTGGTCATCAGGAAATCTTCGCTCTGCGGTTACGACAAACACTGGGGTGGTAGCCGCGCACGGCAGTGCGATCAGAGATGATGCAAGAAGCCGTCGCATGTTATTTGCCCTCATGCAGCATAGCCTTCTGATCGGCGGCGGTGAAGGTTTGGAAGCGGGACTCAAGAGTTGACATCCGCGCTTCGAAGGCTTTGCTTTGCTCTGCAAGTTGCTGGCGCAATTCGGCATTCTCTTTCGCCAACTCCTGAATGGCGGCAAGGGCGATGCCGGACGGATCAATGGTGTTAATGGTTAGTAAGTCGTGACCAACATGAAACTCCCGCCAAAAATCCTGCGCCATCGGGCCAACGTGCTCGATCAAGGGATCTTGCGATTTGTAGCTCCATTGCTGGATCGGCATGGCGTTCACTTTGTCAAGGATCGCTTTCGTGTCCACATTGCGACGATTGCGCTTCTTGGTAGAATCGGACACACTGCTCCAAGTACCATCATTTGCAAAAAGCCGGACCCCTGAACTAAGGTCACCCGCCGTAAATAAATGATAGCCCTGGCTCGCGACTGACAAAAATTTATGTCCGGATAGACCATAGCTGTCAGGAAACTCCGGAGTAGCTGCCGTCATTGAATATGAAGCAGTTCTCTGTGTTGTTGGCTGCGGCTAAGTTGGTATTTTCACCACAAATGAATGTACGGTCAGCGGGACAATCGTTGTTCCTGCCACAAACAAGCGAATTGCTGCCCAAGCAACTATTGTTTCGTCCGCAAACGGTGGAATACAATCCAGAAGCATGTGTTGTCCCGACCGCCGCAAACTGTGCTTCCCTGCCCAGTGGCATTGTTACTAAATCCACCGCTGACCGTTGACCACGCGCCGTCGGTGTGGCAATTGTCCTGGCCGCCGTCGATCGTGTTCCAGTCGCTGCTGGCCGAGTTGTTCTGTCCGCCAGCTACAGTCGCTCTTTCGCCGGATGCAGAGTTTCCAGACCCTCCGCCAATCGTTGACGAATTTCCTGACGCGGTGTTGGATTGCCCGCCGCTGACTGTCGACGCATTTTGCGACGTCTCATTATCAAATCCGCCGCCGATCACCGCATAATTGCTGGCGTTATTGACCAGATTGCTCTCGCCCCCGCCAATGACGGATTTCTGTGCCAAGTTCTGGTTGTCGCGACCGCCACCGATGGTTGCGTAATCCCCATTACCAGGAACTCCGTTCCCGGCTGCGTTGGCTTCGCCGCCTCCGATGGCAGCAAATTTACCGGTGCTGCTGTTGTTCCGGCCGCCGCCAATTACAACGGCAGAATCAGTGACCACATTGGCTTCGCCCACAATAAACGCCAAGATTCCCGTCGAAGTGATGTTATTATGCATGCCACCCACGATAGCTGAAAAGTCTGCGCGGGTTGAGTTGAAATCGGAAAAGCTGATGCCACCTCCACCAGCAACGACTGAGAATTCGCCGCGCGCACTATTGGCGTTTCCACCACCTACTGTACTCTTACTTCCTGAAGCGGTGTTTGAATTCCCTCCGCCAATCGCAGCCGAATTTCCAGACGCAGTGTTGGACTGCCCTCCAGCCACTGTAGAAGCATTTTGCGTTGCAGTGTTTGCAAATCCTCCGCCTATCGCAGAGTAGTTTGCGTCGGCGTGACTGTTCTGACCATGCACGATCGCGTAAGAACCCGCATTGGTGTTACCGGCGCCAACATTCAAACGATCAATGATGGTGACATCGCCGGTAATCGTTCCACCTGCAAGTCCATCCACGGATGTAATCTCTCCTCCGCCGCATGTATCGCCATCCACAGACGTCCAGCAGCTTGCTCCGGGAGCAAGCGATACTTATTCCGTGAGCGCAGCGTTTGTAAAGATGCGCACGCCGCCTGTGGAACGGATGTTGAATTCGTTTGCATCGGACGAATGAAAATCCCCAAAGATCTGATCTGACCAGACAAACGCACCATTATGGTCTGCCTTTGCTTGACTGCCTGCAGCGAATGATCCAACTCCTCATGCTGTGTTGAACGATCCCCTGGTACCGTAGAACGGCAGGAACCATCATGATTGACACTGCCTCCACCAACGGTTGCACCATCTTGGGAAGCAATGTTGTCGTCCACCCACCCCCTACAGTAGCAAAGTTGGCGGTTGCGTGATTATCGATAACCGCCACCGACGGTAGAAAGGTCCACGCTAGCAATGTTGCCTACGCCACCGCCGATCGTGGATTCCTGACCAGAAGCCACGTTTTGGGCTCCCCCTGATACTGTAGATCCAAGGCCGGATGCTGTATTATTATAGCCTCCAGCGACGACTGAGAAGATCACCGGTCGCAGAATCTCCCTCAACAACCAAAGCCCCCGCCTCCGCCCCCCACAACCGAATACCCTCCGATCGCGTGATTGTTCTGTCCGTGACCCACGCAAAAGCTCCTGGATTCGTATTGCTCCGCCCTACGTTCAAGCGATTATTAATCACAACATCACTCGTAATCGTTCCCCCGCGAGCCCATTCCGCGAGGTGATACCACCACCGCCTCCTCCCGCCGTCGTCTGCACCGTGCTATCCCGGAAAGATAATTCCCCCCGATAGAACATGCACACCTCCATTAACAGTGAGGCGGAGACATCGGGAGCATTTGTGTTGATGCCGACGTTGCCGGTGGGTCGAATCAGGAACTGATTAGGGTTGGTTGTGGTGAACGGAGTTTCACTTGTGTTGTCACTCCAAACAAACGAACCATTGTGCGAGGGGCCGGTGCCCGGTAACCGGCAGCCAGTGAGAAATTACCCTGTACAAAATTTCTTTGCGCCGCCAACTTTTGGGATCACAGAATTGCGGCCATGCACCGCATTCGAATCATCCACACCACCGCCGCCTCCGCCAATCACGGAATACTCACCGCGCATCTGATTGGAAGACCCACCGCCAATCACAGCATAACCGCAGCCATTGATTTTGTTGTTACTGCCCCCGCCTATTGCTCCGTCTGCGAGCCACCGATCGCTTTCGTTGGCGCTACCCCCACCAATAAAGTTGTAAGCTTCCGGTTGCCGAATTGTTTGCACCACCACCGACAGCGCTAAAATTACCGCGCGATTAAATCGGCCCCGGCGATGGTCGCTGAACCATCTGTGGTAATGTTATTGGTGCCGCCGCCGATGGTGGAATTGGCGGCTGGGTTCTGGACCGTATTCTGATAGCCACCGCTATGGTGGAGTTCTGCGTGCTGCCGGAGTTGATGATATTGGTGTTGCCGCCGCCGATCGTTGAGCCGGAGCTTGCAACGCTATTAGAGCTGCCGCCGCCAATGGTGGCGATGTCCGCGGAAGTGATGACGTTATTCGTCCACCACCAGTCGTGGGCGCCTGAAACTCAATTCCGGTTATCTGATTCTGCCGGCCACCGAAATTGTGGCAAAATCACCATTGGTCATATTGCTTTGCCCACCGCTAATCGTGCTGAATTGGCCGTCGTGGCGGAATTCGTTGAACCACCGCTGACGGTTGACGACAATCCGGAAGCCGTGTTGTGCGTTCCGCCACCGACGGTGGCAAACTGAGTTACTGGCAATGTTCGTGGTTCCACCGGCCACCGTAGCTGCAATGTTGCTGGCCTGATTATTCTCGCCGCCACCTACGGTCGCGCGCGAACTGGTGGCTTGATCCCCTCTTTCCGCCCACGGTCGTTCGAATATCGGTGGCACTGTTCCCGACACGCCACTGATCACGGCATCCTGACCGCTGGCGGTGTTGTTCTCACCAAAGACATTGGCGAACGTCCCGGCATTCGTATTTCCGCGAGCCAACATTGAGCTTGCCGCTGATCGTGCCGCCGTGGCGCCGTCCACGGTGCCCACGGCGATAGGCGTAAGCCACCGAGAACGAGCTGGGCACGCGGGGTCATTAGAAGTTGTTGCCAATGGTAATGCCCCAGAAGACCGTGGGACTACTTCAAGATGGCATCCGTGAAAGGCGTAATTTCGCCAAGGCGAACGACAAATGACCCGCCGACCACGGCCACGGCAGGCCTCGTCTGCCAGAAGGAGGTTGACGCCGCCGGCGTCGAAGTAAAGACTGAAGGTCATGGCCACGGTCGTGTCCAAGGGTGTGCCGTTTGGACGTGCCAAATTGCCTTGATAATTAATAAGTTGCGGAACGGCCAAGACGATGCTGCACATAGTAAGAAGCGCGAGTACACATAGCTTGAGAAGTGACACGGGAGACTCCTGAACTTATGGACTAACGTATCCAAAAACAATTCGCATAATTTAATAAAAAATCGACGAAATGAGTCAAGTTCACAACAAAATCTTGAAATTTGACGTCCGTCGACTTTCGTTCACTGTCCCGAGTTTTTTAATATTTATTTTTTGTTCACTTAACTGGAATTGATGGGCACCTGATCGGAGACAATAGCAAAAGGGGCCAAGAGTAATCCGGCCCCTTCCTTCTCGTCCTTTCTGCCCTCTTACATTCTCACGGAGGAAGGTCGGAATCTCCAGTTTGTGCCGCACGCGGGTTACGGTCGCTCCAAATAATATGTCTTTCGGAAATCGGTGACCGTGCGAATGTCAAAGGACGCGCAACTTGAACTGCTCGTCATTGGTACGCACGGTCACCGATTTCCGAAAGACATATTATTTGGAGCGACCGTAACCCGCGTGCGGCACAAACTGGAGATTCCAATCTTCCTCGTGAGAGTGTAAGAGGGCAGAAAGGACGAGAAGGAAGGGGCCGGATTACTCTTGGCCCCTTTTGCTATTGTCTCCCGATCAGGTGCCCATCAATTCCAGTTAAGTGAACAAAAAATAAATATTAAAAAACTTGGGACAGTGAACGAAAGTCGACGGACGTCAAATTTCAAGATTTTGTTGTGAACTTGACTCATTTCGTCGATTTTTTATTAAATTATGCGAATTGTTTTTGGATACGTTAGTCCATAAGTTCAGGAGTTTCCCTCGTGTCACTTCTAAGCTATGTGTACTCGCGCTTCTTACTATGTGCAGCATCGTCTTGGCCGTTCCGCAACTGATCACATCATCAAGGCAATTTGGCACGTCCAAACGGCACACCCTTGGACACGACCGTGGCCATGACCTTCAGTCTTTACTTCGACGCCGGCGGCGTCAACTCCTCCCTTCTGGCCGGAGACGAGGCCTGCCGTGGCCGTGGTCGGCGGGTCATTTGTCGTTCGCCTTGGCGAAATTACGCCTTCTCACGGATGCCATCTTGGAGTAGTCCCACGGTCTTCTGGGGCATTACCATTGGCAACAACTTCGAGATGACCCCGCGTGCCCAGCTTGTCTTGGTGGCTTACGCCTATCGCGTGGGCACCGTGGACGGCGCCACGGGGCGCACGATCAGCGGCAAGCTCGACGTTGGCTCGGGAAACACGAATGCCGGGACGTTCGCCAATGTCTTTGGTGAGAACAACACCGCCAGCGGTCAGGATGCCGTGATCAGTGGCGGGTCGGGAACAGTGCCACCGATATTCGAACGACCGTGGGCGGAGGTGAGGGGAATCAAGCCACCAGTTCGCGCGCGACCGTAGGTGGCGGCGAGAATAATCAGGCCAGCAACATTGCAGCTACGGTGGCCGGTGGAACCACGAACATTGCCAGTAATCAGTTTGCCACCGTGGGTGGCGGAACGCACAACACGGCTTCCGGATTGTCGTCAACCGTCAGCGGTGGTTCAACGAATTCCGCCACGACGGGCCAATTCAGCACGATTAGCGGTGGGCAAAGCAATATGACCAATGGTGATTTTGCCACAATTTCGGGTGGCCGGCAGAATCAGATAACCGGAATTGAGTTTCAGGCGCCCACGATTGGTGGTGGACAAAATAACGTCATCACTTCCGCGGACATCGCCACCATTGGCGGCGGCAAGCTCTACAGCGTTGCAAGCTCCGGCTCAACGATCGGCGGCGGCAACACCAATATCATCAAACTCCGGCAGCACGCAGAACTCCACCATAAGCGGTGGCTATCAGAATACGGTCCAGAACCCGGCCGCCAATTCCACCATCGGCGGCGGATAGATCGTTCAGCGACCATCGCCGGGGGCCAATTTAATCGCGCGGGAAGTCTCAGCGCTGTCGGTGGTGGTGCAAACAATTCGGCAACCGGAGCTTACAACTTTATTGGTGGGGGTAGCGCCAACGAAGCGATCGGTGGCTCGCAGACGGGAGCAATAGGCGGGGGCAGTAACAACAAAATCAATGGCTGCGGTTATGCTGTGATTGGCGGTGGGTCTTCCAATCAGATGCGCGGTGAGTATTCCGTGATTGGCGGAGGCGGTGGTGGTGTGGATGATTCGAATGCGGTGCATGGCCGCAATTCTGTGATCCCTGGCGGCGCGAGAAATTTTGTACAGGGTAATTTCTCACTGGCTGCCGGTTACCGGGCACGGGCCTCGCACAATGGTTCGTTTGTTTGGAGTGACAACACAAGTGAAACTCCGTTCACCACAACCAACCCTAATCAGTTCCTGATTGAGCCACCGGCAACGTCGGCATCAACACAAATGCTCCCGATGCTCCGCTCACTGTTAATGGAGGTGTGCATGTTCTATCGGGGGGAATTATCTTTCCGGATAGCACGGTGCAGACGACGGCGGGAGGAGGCGGTGGGAGTATCACCTCCGTGGATGGGCTCGCGGGGGGAACGATTACGAGTGATGTTGTGATTAATAATCGCTTGAACGTAGGGGCGAGCAATACGAATCCAGGAGCTTTTGCGGTGGTTCACGGACAGAACAATCACGCGATCGGAGGGTATTCGGTTGTGGGGGGCGGAGGCGGGGGTTTGGTTGTTGAGGGAGATTCTGCGACCGGTGATCTCTCAGTCGTCGCTGGAGGCTATAATAATACAGCATCCGGCCTTGGATCTACAGTATCAGGGGGAGCCCAAAACGTGGCTTCTGGTCAGGAATCCACGATCGGCGGTGGCGTAGGCAACATTGCTAGCGTGGACCTTTCTACCGTCGGTGGCGGTTATCATAATCACGCAACCGCCAACTTTGCTACTGTAGGGGGCGGCGACGACAACATTGCTTCCCAAGATGGTGCAACCGTTGGTGGAGGCAGTGTCAATCATGCGGACGGTCTGCGCTCGACGGTACCAGGGGGATCGTTCAACACAGCATCAGGAGTTGGATCATTCGCTGCAGGCAGTCAAGCAAAGGCAGACCATAATGGTGCGTTTGTCTGGTCAGATCAGATCTTTGGGGATTTTCATTCGTCCGATGCAAACGAATTCAACATCCGTTCCACAGGCGGCGTGCGCATCTTTACAAACGCTGCGCTCACGGAAGGAGTATTGCTTGCTCCCGGAGCAAGCTGCTGGACGTCTGTGGATGGCGATACATGCGGCGGAGGAGAGATTACATCCGTGGATGGACTCGCAGGTGGAACGATTACCGGCGATGTCACCATCATTGATCGTTTGAATGTTGGCGCCGGTAACACCAATGCGGGTTCTTACGCGATCGTGCATGGTCAGAACAGTCACGCCGACGCAAACTACTTTGCGATAGGCGGAGGATTTGCAAACACTGCAACGCAAAATGCTTCTACAGTGGCTGGAGGGCAGTCCAACACTGCGTCTGGAAATTCGGCTGCGATTGGCGGAGGGAATTCAAACACCGCTTCAGGAAGTAAGAGTACAGTAGGTGGTGGAAACGCCAATAGTGCGCGCGGCGAATTCTCAGTCGTTGCTGGTGGAGGTGGCATCAGCTCTTCCGATTCCAACTCAACCCGCGCAGACTTTTCAGCTATCGTGGGTGGCATGCATAATAACATCACTTCGACGGGAATCTTGGCGTTTATCGGGGGCGGCGAAGCCAATGTGGTCACTGATTCTGCCGTTGTAATTGGCGGCGGCCGGAACAACAGCAGCACCGGTAAATTTGCTGCCATCGGAGGCGGCGAAGCCAACGCAGCCGGGAACGGAGTTCCTGGTAATGGGGATTACGCAACCATCGGTGGCGGTCGCGACAACCAGAACTCGGCACAGAAATCCGTCATTGGCGGGGGCGAGAGCAATCTGGTCAATAACGCCAGCAATTATGCGGTGATCGGCGGCGGATTTGATAATGAGACGTCGCAAAATGCGTCGACAGTCAGCGGCGGGCAATCCAACACCGCGTCAGGAAATTCGTCAACGATTGGCGGAGGGTCTGGAAACTCGGCATCCGGCGAAAGAGCGACTGTAGCTGGCGGACAGAACAACTCGGCCAGCAGCGACTGGAACACGATCGACGGCGGCCAGGACAATCACACCGACGGCGCGTGGTCAACGGTCAGCGGTGGATTTAGTAACAATGCCACTGGGCAGGGAAGCACAGTTTGCGGCGGTCGGGACAACACATGCTCTGGATTGTATTCCACCGTTTGCGGACGAAACAATAGTTGCTCGGGCAGCAATTCGCTTGTTTGTGGCAGGAACAACGATTGTCCCGCTGACCGTACATTCATTTGTGGTGAAAATACCAACTTAGCCGCAGCCAACAACACAGAGAACTGCTTCATATTCAATGACGGCAGCTACTCCGGCAGTTTCGACAGCTATGGTCTATCCGGACATAAATTTTTGTCAGTCGCGAGCCAGGGCTATCATTTATTTACGGCGGGTGACCTTAGTTCAGGGGTCCGGCTTTTTGCAAATGATGGTACTTGGAGCAGTGTGTCCGATTCTACCAAGAAGCGCAATCGTCGCAATGTGGACACGAAAGCGATCCTCGACAAAGTGAACGCCATGCCGATCCAGCAATGGAGCTACAAATCGCAAGATCCCTCGATCGAGCACGTTGGCCCGATGGCGCAGGATTTTTGGCGGGAGTTTCATGTTGGTCACGACTCACTAACCATTAACACCATTGATCCGTCCGGCATCGCCCTCGCCGCCATTCAGGAGTTGGCGAAAGAGAATGCCGAATTGCGCCAGCAACTCGCAGAGCAAAGCAAAGCCTTCGAAGCGCGGATGTCAACTCTCGAGTCCCGCTTCCAAACCTTCACCGCCGCCGATCAGAAGACTATGCTGCATGAGGGCAAATAACATGCGACGGCTTCTCGCATTCATCTTGATCGCACTGCCGTGCGCGGCTACCGCATTCGCACAGCCTCAGCAGAGCGAGAATTTCCTCATGACCAAGAGTGTCTTCACCGCGGGCGGTGATGTCAGTAACTCCACGGACTTCCAGCTTGTGAGCGCGTTTGGTCAACCCACTCCACTCGGCGCAGTCGTCGAGCAGTGACTTTGTACTCCAATCCGGTTTCCTGACGCCTGAAGTTTGAGGCGGCGCCCTTGAGTGCCATTCAAAACCTCATCATTCGCCGCCAACCCGCTTCTGCGAGACATGAAACTCGACTGGGGCGCGATTGCCGGGGCCACGACCTACACAATCTATCGCGACACCAATCCGCTGTTCACTCCCGGCCCATCCAATCAGATCGGCACGAGTTCCACGAATACCTTTACAGATGTGGGCGCGGTATCGTTGCCGGTCACAAAGTATTTCTATAATGTCACCTCATCGGCAGGCAGCGGACCTGCGGCGTTTCGCGAGCCTGGCAACAAGGCCGTCACAACGCCGACAACAAAGGGCCTCGACCCAAATCCAGAACATAGGATTCTGCGCCGCTGAAAGGCAGTTCTTTCCCAAAGATGTCTTCTTTCGCGCGACCGTGACCGAGTACGGCACAAACTCGAAATTCCGATCTTCCTGGTGCGAACTGAATAAGCACTGCCCACCAGCAGTACGGAAGACGGCGGCCATTGGCCGCCGTTTTAACATGTCTTAGCACGAGGCATAGCAATGTGGAGTTTGAACTCCATTGCTAATCAAAGTTTTTTCAAGCGCTAACTTATCTGATCCTACTCCCAATTTCTGCGCATTCTTGATATTCTGATTGCATTTCGCGGACAACGGAGGTAGATTACGATTAGGGAAACTCTGAGAAACACGCTTCGCTTCATGTGAAAAATATAACATTCTTCTTGAACGAGGAGATTGCAATGTACTCCACCCGTTATGGTATTCTTGTGCTCATCGTTGGTGTGTTGACTGTGCAGGCGATTCCACCGCAGATCACCTATCAGGGGTTTCTTGCCGATCCAAACGGAGCGCCACTGGATACGGTGATTAGCATGACCTTCAGCTTGTACGATGAAGCTGGCGATCCCCCAATATGGACAGAGACACAACCCGCATGCACGGTGCGAGCGGGCCTGTTCACCGTTGCGTTGGGCTCAGTGATTACGATTCCGAACACTGTCCTGACTTCTTATGCACGATTAGGACAGATGTGGCTCGGCATTGCTGTGGGCGACGATGCTGAAATGACGCCGCAGATAGCCGTGCGGTCGGTGCCATATGCGCGGTTGGTGGGATCGCTGAGTGGTTCAACTGGTGGATGGGTGTCGGGCGAACTTCGTCCTGATACATTGCATCCTGAATTCGGAATCCGCTTTCCGGATGGCACTTTTCAATCCACAGCCGGCGGAGGTAACGGCCAACAATATGCCGACACGAGCACGTGGGATGCCACACGTGCATGGACCAATACACAGCTCGCCTTCAAACAGGCATACACGGATACGTCGTCGTGGGACGCGACTCGATCATGGGTGAATACGCAGATCGCACCCCTGCAGGCGGATGCCGACACCACGACGTGGGATGCGACGAAGACCAATCTAGTCTTGAAACAAAACAACTCGGACACCACGACCTGGGATGCTACCAGGACGTTTGTTACGTCTCAAGGCTATGTCAATGCCGCGGGCAGTCAGCAGGATGCCGACACCACGTCGTGGGATGCGACGAAAGCCAATCTAGTCTTGAAGCAAAACAACTCGGACACGACAGCCTGGGACGCTACCAGGACGTTTGTTACGTCTCAAGGCTATGTCAATGCCGCGGGCAGTCAGCAGGATGCCGACACCGTGACGTGGGATGCGACGAAGAACAATCTGCTAACGAAGCAGAACAACAGTGATACGACCGCATGGGATGCAACCAAATCCTGGGTTGCGGCCCAAGGCTATACCTCCGGCGGACAAAGTTACCCCGACACGAATGCCTGGGATGCCACACGCGCGTGGGTGCGTTCGATGGGCTACCTGCGGGGAAACAACACTTTCGCCGGGACTTCCGGCTTTGTGGGCGGCGGCAATTTCAACTATTCGCGCGGAGATTTTTCGGTCGTGAGCGGCGGCGGGGGGGTAACAACTGCGGATTCCAATTCGGCGACAGGTAGCCAGTCGGCGATTGGCGGAGGACGCGGCAATGCCGCCGGAGGTACGTATGCTGCTATCGGTGGCGGATCGGGAAACCGGGCAAGCAACTTTTCTGCGACAGTGAGTGGCGGCAATGCCAATCAAGCCATTGCCAACTATGCCACCATCAGTGGCGGCCAGAGCAATACCGCGAGTTATTTTTGGGCTTCCATTGGCGGCGGCCTCAGCAACGTTGCCAGTGGTGAACAGTCCGTTGTTGGCGGTGGCGGCAGCAATCTCGCAAGCATGTGGAGCTCGACGGTCAACGGCGGAAGCGGCAACACTGCAACGGCAACGGCATCCACCGTGGGGGGCGGCAACATAAATCATGCCCGTGGAAACTATTCTGTGGTGGGAGGCGGCGGAGGTGATGCCGGGTATGCGGACTCTAATTCGGCGGTGGGGAGTCAATCGGTGGTTGCAGGAGGTCGCGGTAACCTGGCGGGAGGCACGTATGCTACGGTGAGCGGCGGGTCGGGCAATCAGGCCACCGGGGCGTTTTCGTCCACCGTAGCCGGTGGCGCACTAAATATTGCCAGTGGCCAGGACGGAACCGTGTCCGGAGGTTATCAGAATACAGCGAGTGGAGCAGGCTCCGCAGTAGGTGGCGGTTCAGCGAATACAGCAAGCGGAGCCGGTTCCGCTGTTGGCGGCGGTTCAGCGAATACAGCCTTTGACAACAATACTACGATTGCGGGCGGCAGTAACAATATCTGCTATGGAGATGCTGCGGTGGTGGGCGGTGGTTCGGGAAATGAGGCAAACGGTTGGAATGCAATGGTCCCGGGCGGATATAACAATCATGCTTACGGCGGCTGTTCTTTTGCCGCGGGACGTGGGGCGACAGCTTCGTACTACGGCTGCTTTGTATGGAGCGACAATTCAAACGACGCGGGAATCAGCGCAGCGGCTCCCAATAGATGGGTGGCTAAAGCGAGCGGCGGCGTGTACTTTTACACGTACCCGGACGGGTCCACTGGTTCCTACCTCGCGGCAGGGTCGGCAGCGTGGCAATCTGTCTCCGACAGCACCAAGAAGCGCAATCTCCGCTTGGTGGATACCAGGACAGTGCTTGAGAAAGTGATACAGATGCCGATTAAACAATGGAGCTACGAGGCACAGGATCCGTCGATCGAGCACATCGGGCCGATGGCGCAGGATTTCTGGCGAGAGTTTCATCTTGGTGATGATTCGCTGACGATCTCGACTATTGATCCGAGCGGCATAGCGCTGGCGGCGATTCAGGAGTTGGCGAAAGAAAACTCGGAGTTAAAGAAGGAACTCCATGAGCTGCGTGTGCAAGTGCAAACACTGCTCGCCAAAGACGAGCAGACGCAAGTGAATAACAAGGAGTAAAGCGATGAAGACGCTTCTTATCTTGGCCCTAATCGGTATCACTCTTCCCTGTTGGGCCGTACCGGAACTGATCAACTACCAGGGATATCTTGACACGGCCGGACGGAACGCCGCTGGATACGGTGGTGACGATGACGTTCGGTCTCTACCAGTTCCAAACCGGCGGAACAGCGGTGTGGACACAGGTGGAGAATCCGTGCACCGTGCGCGCTGGACTGTTCGCCGTTAGTCTAGGTCCCCTTGGATCAGATGACCCGACCTTTGAGCCGGACACCTGCTGGCTGGGAGTCGCGGTTGGGAACAACAGCGAAATGGTGCCTCGGTCCCGATTGTTGTCAGTGCCTTTCGCCTTGATGGTCGGGGGCCTTGACGGCGCTGAAGGCGGACATGTGAGAGGACCTGTCTACGTAGACCGTATGTTCTTGGCGGATACGATTCGATGCAACAATGGCATTCAGTTCAGCGATAACACCTGGCAGCAAAGCGCGTGGGATACGACTTCGCTCAGCGAACGCATCAACGCCAAAGCGGACAGCGCGGACCATGCGACACGGACGTGGGTGCTGGCTCAGGGCTTTGGCACAGGCGGTCAGCAATACCCTGATACGAACACATGGGATGCGACGCGGGCGTGGAGCACGACCCAACTGGCACTCAAACAAGCGTACACGGATACCTCGTCGTGGGATGCGACGCGAACATGGACCAATACGCAGCTGGCGCTCAAACAGGCGTATGCCGACACGTCGTCATGGGATGCCACCCGATCGTGGGTGAATACGCAGATCACACCCCTGCAGGCGGATGCCGACACCATGACTTGGGACGCGACAAAGACGTTCGTTACGTCGCAAGGCTATGTGACTGCGGCGGGGAGTGAGCAAGATGCCGACACCGCGACTTGGGATGCGACGAAGCAAGCTGCTGACGAAGCAGAATAATAGCGATACGACAGCATGGGATGCAACCAAGTCCTGGGTTGCGGCACAAGGCTATACTTCGGGTGGGCAGACCTACCCCGACACTACCACCTGGGATGCCACGCGCACCTGGGTAACCGGGCAGATGGGCACCTTCCAGACCGATGCGGATACCTCGTCGTGGGATGCGACGCGAACATGGGTGCGCTCGATGGGTTATTTGCGCGGAGCGAATAACGTTGCGAGTACGAAGTGGCGGTTTCGTGGGCGGAGGGAACAACAACTTCGCGCGCGCAGACTATTCGGTGGTGGGAGGGGGTGGTGGACCGACTCCTGAAGACTCCAACTCTGCGCTTGCCAACCACGCTACCGTGGCCGGTGGCTCAGCCAATCTCGCGCTCGGCGTTTTCGCTGCAGTCGGTGGCGGCTACACAAATCGGGCCACAGGTACAGAGGCGACGGTGGGAGGCGGAGATCTAAACTGGGCAGAGGGCGGCCAGTCCACGGTCTCAGGAGGTGAAGGCAATTCGGCAACCGGCGTGTATGCCACCGTCGGAGGCGGAATCCAGAACAACGCAATTGCTATGGGCGCTTCGGTTGGCGGAGGCGCATGGTGTACCGCGTCCGCGGAGCACTCTGTTGTCTCCGGTGGATCTTTCAATAACGCCCACGGATTATACTCGTCTATCGGAGGCGGACGATACAATACAGCTTGGTACGAAGGTGCCGCCGTGGGCGGCGGCGGATACAACCATGCGACTGGTGCCTATTCGGTGATCGGCGGAGGTGGAGGAGGATCGGCTGCCGATTCCAACTCGGCTACGGGGACGGCGGCGGCCATCGGTGGTGGGAAGAGAAATGCAATCACAGGCAGTCACGGTGCCATCATGGGCGGTGAGAACAACACCGCTTCGGGAGATCACAGTTTCGTCGGTGGAGGTTATCAAAATATGGCCGACGACACGTGTGCCGTGGTTGCTGGTGGGAAGCGAAATACCGCACTGGGTAAGTATTCCGTCGTTGCGGGGGGCGGTGGAACGGGAACCTACGATTACAATGCCGCCAGTGGTGACTACTCAGCGATCCTGGGTGGCTATTTCAATCGGGCGACGGCGAATCATTCGACGGTGGCTGGCGGTAGGATGAATTGGGCAGAAAGTGGCGGTGCTTTTGTCGGCGGTGGCGAGTCCAATCATGCCACTGGTTGGGGCGGCACGGTCGGCGGAGGGAGTGGGAACACGGCCGGAGGCGAATACGCGACGGTGGCAGGTGGAAACACTAACACGGCCAGCAATGTGTATGCGGCGATCGGCGGCGGGAGCAACAACCAGGCCGCCGGTTCGTTCGGAACAGTGCCCGGCGGACTATACTGCAGTGCGAGCGGTAATAACTCGTTTGCCGCAGGATACCGGGCCAAAGCGACCAACGCGAATAGTTTTGTGTGGGCGGATGGAGCAGAAAATGACTATTTCTCAGATGGCGCGAACAGTTTTAATGTGCGCGCCTTTGGCGGAGTAAAGATGTATACGTCTCCCACAACCGGTGCCGCATTACCATCCGGAACAAGCGCGTGGGTTGCTGTTTCGGACAGCACTAAGAAGACCGATATTCGTCCTGTGGACACGAAATCTGTACTCGACAAAATCGCCCTGCTTCCCATCAAAGAATGGCGCTATAAGGAGCAACCGGATCCAAGCATTCGCCACATCGGCCCCATGGCGCAGGATTTCTGGAACGCTTTCCGGCTCGGCGAAGACAGCTTGGGCATTTCGACCATTGATCCGGACGGAATTGCGCTGGCCGCAATTCAGGAGTTGGCGAAGCGTTGCGACCAGCTCGAACAACAGAATATCACACTGCAACGACAAATACAATCGCTGCTCGCCAAAGACGGAGCAAACACATCTGCAGAAGGAGAAGTAATCCATGAAGACATTTCTAGTCTTGCTGATGTTGACGGCGGTCCTACCCTGTTGGGCGGTGCCGCAAATGATCAACTACCAGGGGTATCTGACGACGAATGAAGGCACACCATTGGACACGACGGTGTCGATGGTCTTTCGGATCTACGGGATGTCCTACGGCGGAAACATGCTCTGGATGGAGACGCATCCTGCCGTTGTACGTGAGCGACGGCCTGTTTCAGGTCTTACTCGGATCTGTTGGCCCTTTGAGCGATCTCTTTAGCGAGAGTCGCTGGCTGGAGATCCAGGTCGGAACGGACTTGGAGATGACGCCGCGGCAACAAATTGTAAGTGTGGCCCACGCCTATCGGGTCGGGACCGTGGATGGGGCAAGCGGCGGGACAATCGGCGGAAACGTGAACATCACCGATCGTCTAAATGTTGGAATCTCAAATGTCACGAGTGGCGAGTGGTGTTCGGCAACCGGAGGGACCGATAATACCGCCAGCGGATACACATCGCACGTGGGCGGCGGCCATCACAACTACGCTTCGGGCTCAACTTCGGTGGTCGGGGGTGGTTCTTCTGAACGAAGCATCCGGTGTAAATTCGACGATCGCCGGAGGCCAATCCAATCTGGCTTCCGGCACCGGCTCGACGATTTCTGGCGGCCCAAGCAACTATGCTTCCGGGAGTTCTTCGACCATCGGAGGTGGTGCGGCCAACATGGCAACTCAATTATTCGCAACGATCAGCGGCGGCAGCGGCAATCACGCTTTCGAATCCTATGCGACCGTCGGCGGTGGAACGGGCAACCAGGTGACTAATCAATACGGCACAGTCGGCGGTGGTGGAAACAACCAAGCGCGTGGCTTGTATTCCGTGGTCGCCGGCGGTGGAGGTAACTCTCAAGCCGATTCCAACAGTGCGATTGGAAGCTACTCTGTGATCGGAGGTGGCTATCATAACTACGCGACGGCTGACGCGCCTGCATCGCCGGCGGTTACTACCACACCGCCAGCGGCAACTCGGCTGCGATCAGCGGTGGCTATCGCAACACGGCTACTAACTATTATGCATCGGTCGGCGGCGGCACATACAACGACGCCACCGGCCAGTATGCAACGGTGCCGGGCGGTTCGCATAACATTGCCGCGGGAAACTATTCCTTCGCGGCGGGGCGGCGAGCACACGCGAATGCCTCGGGCACCTTTGTCTGGGCAGACGGCACCAATGCCGATTTCGACTGGCCGGATCCGGACTTCATCTGGTCGAACTCCTTTGCGGCACGAGCTACAGGAGGAGTATTTCTCTCACAAATTCCAGTTTGACGGCTGGCGCGAGGCTTTTTGGAGGCAGTTCCACATGGAACTCGGTCTTAGATAGCACCATGAAGCAGAATATCCGAAACGTGGATACCCGCGACGTTCTCGGACGCGTATCACAATTGCCCATCAAGCAGTGGAGCTACAAAGCGCAGGACCCGTCCATCGAGCACATCGGCCCGATGGCGCAGGATTTCTGGAGGGAGTTTCACCTTGGCGATGACAGCCTAAGCATTTCCACGATTGATCCTAGTGGAATTGCCTTGGCGGCAATTCAAGGTCTTTACCAGGAAGTTGTCGAGCTGCGCGCCCGCGTACAGACGCTCGAAGCGGCCCAACAACAAGGATTGAAGGAGGAGAAGTAAGATGAAGAGAATCCTTTGTCTCTTGATCGCGGCGACATGTGCCGTGGCGCAGCCGCAGCAAAGCGAGAACTTTCGTATGCTGAAGAGCGTGCTCGACGCGGGCGGCGGAGCCAGCACCTTGGCAAACTTCCGACTGGTCAGCGCTTTTGGGCAGTCCACGCCCGTTGGCCTTGCATCGAGCCCGAGTTTCCATCTGTCCGCGGGTTTTCTGTCACCGATGTTTAGCGTGTCCCCGCTGAGTCCGATTCAGGACCTGGTAATCATGCGACAACCGGCATCGCAAAGCATGCAGCTTGATTGGAGCGCCATTTCCGGCGCCGAATTGTATCGCATCTATCGCGATGAGAATCCCTTGTTTACGCCCGCACCCGGAAATCAGATCGGCTCGGTTACAGGTACGACGTTTGTTGACACGGATGTAGTCATGTTGCCGCCGATCAAGTTCTTCTACATCGTGACGGCGGTAAATGAAGACGATAACCCCGTGTCGAGCCAGAGCCTGACGCGAAAACCCGGGAACGTAAGACTCAAGAATTAGCGGCATCGTCAGCATTCTGTGCCTGGATTCCTGCTGTGCGGCAAGCGAGGATTGCTCCTCGCTTGCCGTATTTTAGCATGGACGCGTGAGCATCGCCACACCTCGCGGTTCCTCCGTTGCGACGGTAACTCAATATATAACAATTAGTTATTATTTGTTAAGGCGAGGTCGAATGCTGGTTTTTGCTTGACAATCCCTTGTCAAAATGGTACATTTTCGCTATGAAGTGGCCGGTACAACCGCCGTCTCATTATTGCCGTAAACGGAACGATCCCGGAGACGGTTCGGTTGAATGAGTGCAGGCCGTCAAACGGCTTAGTCGTAGACTTACACGTTTCCAAATAACGAACTCGGAAAGAAACAACACACATGGCGATTCGTATTGCAATCAACGGCTTCGGCCGGATCGGACGGTTGGTATATCGCGCGGCGTTTCAAGACCCGCGGTTTGAGTTTGTGGTGATGAACGATATCACGGATGCCAAGACCTTGTCGCATCTGTTGAAGTATGATACGACGCACGGCCGTTTCCCCGGCCAGGTGGAGGTGGAAGAAGGTGGATTTCGCGTTAATGGCAAGGAACTCAAGGTGCTGGCGGAAAAGGATCCGACCAAGCTGCCGTGGAAGGATCTCAAAATTGACATCGTGGTGGAGTCCACCGGCGCCAAGGCGTTTCGCGACCGCAAGGGAATTCAGCAGCATATCGACGCCGGCGCAAAGAAGGTGCTGTTGACCGTGCCGTCGAAGGACGAGATTGACGCGACCGTCGTGCTGGGCGTGAACGACAGCGCACTGAAGCCGGAGCACAAGCTGGTGTCGAACGCCTCGTGCACGACGAACTGCATCGCGCCGATGGCGAAGGTCCTGAATGAAACGTTCGGCCTGGAATACGGCTTTATGACGACGATCCACTCCTACACGAACGATCAGAAAGTGCTGGATGCCCCGCATTCCGATCTGCGGCGGGCGCGGACAGCGGCAGCCAACATCATCCCGACGACTACCGGCGCGGCGCGCACGGTCGGCAAGATTATGAAGGAGCTGAAGGGCAAGCTGGACGGCTGCGCCGTACGCGTGCCGACGATCAACGGTTCGCTGACCGATCTCGTGGCGAACGTGCAGAAGGACGTGACGGTCGATTCGATCAACGCCGCGTTTCGCGCGGCGGCAGCCGGGCCGATGAAGGGCATTCTCGAATATACGGAAGACGAAATCGTATCCAGCGACATCATTGGTAATCCGCACTCGTGCGTATTCGATGCCAAGAGCACGATGGTGATGGGCACGCGGATGCTAAAGGTCTTCGGCTGGTATGACAACGAATGGGCGTATTCGATGCGCTGCGTGGATCTGCTCGCACGGATGGGCAACTGAGCGAAGATGGGAAGATGGGTGGTGATGGATGCTCGCGTCATGACCGCGGGTGGTAAGCTTAACCGGGGGAGGTGACGGATGGACGAGAAGTCTACTGAACACGACACGGCGCCGCCGCGCCGCTTGGCGGAGGATTATGAAACCGCGAAGCGCGCCTTAGGAAACTTGTGGGACAGTTTGGCCAAGGAAGCGCATACCCGGTTTTCCGGAATTTCGGACGAGGTGGAGAAGAAGTTCAACGAGAGCCGGGAGCGAGTCAAGGATGCCGACGTCAAGGAAGCGTTGAACAAGGCCGGGAGCAAGATCGAACAACTCGCAAAGTCGGCCTCGGCGGAAGCGCAAAAGCTGGCCAAGCAGGCGAAACTGCTGTACATGATGCTGCGCGATGCCGTCTCCGGAAAGTTCAAAGCGCCGTGGGTCACTGTGGCCACGCTCACGGCGTGCATGCTTTATCTGATCAATCCGATTGACGTGTTGCCGGATTTCATTCCAGGAATCGGGCTGATTGACGACGCACTGGCGATCGCGCTCTGCATCTCGATTGTGCGGATTGACCTGCGGCGGTATGCGGAGGAGACGGGGTTGAAGCTGGAAGATTACGGGCTGTAAAATCCCGGCAGGGATGCGGTCCGGCTGCTCGTCGCGAAACATCAGGAGGTCATGTGCTGCCTCTGCCACTTCGGTTGTTGATCCTGGGCGCCTGCGTGAGCGGAGTGCTGGCGGGGAACACCGTGCTCAAGCCGCCGGCAAACTCTGCCAAGGTCACGATTGGCAAGACTTCGTATCTGAAGGGGGACGTCTATCTTGCCAATCATCAGGATACAACTGCGCTGAAAACGTTTGGCTTTCAGCGGCTGGAATTCGTGGGGCGGTCGCTGGGAAGCGTGAAATACTCGGCGATCTGGCCGGCCACAACTCCGGTGGATTCACTCGCGGCAATTGTCAGCGGATTGGATTATGAACTCGTGGATGTTCGGCCCGTGACAGCGGCGCCGGAGGCGGTGCTGTTGATTCCCAGCCCGGAGCTGCAGGCGATTTTTGAGCGCGAAGCGGCGGCGGCCGATACGACGAATCTTGATCTGCCCTACCGGCGCGTCGTGGTGGGAGACCTGAACAAGGATGGCGTCGAGTACTACTACAAACACAAGGCCACACCCAAAAAGTGGAAAGACGACGAGACTCAGAAAGAGATCAACGACGATACGCGCGGAACCTTTCGCGTAACACCGATCGAGAAAGGCCCATTCCACACCAAGGAAAGCGTGGTCGAAGAGGATGATCCGGGCGTGGGACTGATTCACGTCACTCCCATCGAGGAAGGACGGTATCACACGAAGGAAGATGTCTACGTTCCTGATGATCCGAATCTGGGGACGTATCGCGTGCTGCCGGTGGAGCAGGGACGTTACCACAAGCCGGAGAATGTGGGAATAAAGGATCATCCTGCCGTCGGCACATTCCACACCAGGCCCGATCCCAACACGAGCTCGCTTCGCCCCACCGATTTTGGGATTCTGCGCGACTACTCCACATTTCAAACTGGACAGACATATTTCACCACTCCGGGCGGAGGCCAGAGTTGGCGGATGATCGGGGGAGGTGGTCAGCCGCGAACCATGAGCATGCAGGAATGGCGGAGACTGAACGGCCGCTGAATTCCAATGTCACGTCACTTTTACATCTCGCACGTTGCGCCGTTGTTTGCCACGGGCCTGCTGTTCGCGGCATTGAGCGCGTTCGCCGCCGGCAAACTGCCAAGTCCACCGCCGGGTTGTGTGAGCATGCAGATTGGAACGATGTGGTATGTGAAGGGCGAAGTGTATCTGGCGAGCCATCTGGATACGACGGCGCTGAAGACGTATGGATTCCGGAATCTGGAGTTTGTCGGGCGTTCGCTGGGCAGCGTGAAATATGCGGCGGTCTGGCCGGCCACGGTGCCGTTGGATAAGCTGGCGGACATCGTCAGTGGGTTGGAGTACGCTATGCGCAGGCCCGAGGCGCCGGACGAACCGCTGGACACCGACGCAGCTATTCAAGCACTGTTGGACCAGCAGGCTCGCTCGGCAACCGTCGGGTACGAATCGCAAACGTATTATGTGCCGGTACTGCAGTCCGGCCCAGCCTTCGAGGACGATATTCCGCTGACCATCGGTGGCGGCGCCGATCAGGGACGCGCGGCCTTTCGCAAGACACGGCTGATTCCACCGGACGAGTGGGTTCGCATGGATCCGAATGCCATCGCCGCTACGGATTTTGGAGCCGGCGCGCCGCGATATTCGCGTCCGATCGAGAACGAAGAAACGTTTTGGTTCCGAAATGTACCGACATGCGAGCCGTCGCCGCCCGCGCCCAGTCCGTTTTCGATTGGCATGAATTCCGGGCCAAGTTCGCTGCGGCCTTACGACTTCGGCATCCTGAGAACATATCATACGTTTAAGACCGGCCAGACGCAGTTTCCAATTGAGCCCGGCATCTCGGATCCATCCCCTTACCGTCGCTAAGCGCAGAGCTTCTTTCATAACCGCACATTGGGAGGTCTCGTGGGTGACGACGCCGAGCTTGGTGTTGAAGCCGTTCGGATCGTCGATGGCGAAGGGCTTGTTCGGCAGGTGCTCGGTCTGCGCCTGCGTCACCGCCGGCGTCACGCCCTTGGCGGTCAGCTTGTCCCACACCGGCGGCAGTTCCTTGAGCGGCGTGCCGTCGCGGTCGACTTGGGTGGAATTTTCCGGCGTGACGTTCTGCAAGCCGTTGGCGCCGGGAAAATTCCCGTAGAGATTGTCGAAGCTGCGGTTCTCGGCATAGATCACCACCACGGTTTCGATCGTGTTGAGGCCGGGCGCCTGCGCATCGGCCCCGCCCGACAGGGCGGCGACGCCGATCAACAATGCCAACAGCGCGGTCGAGCTTTCAATGGATCGCTTCATGGCAACTCCTTAGCGGGTTGAGCCGGACAATGGTCTGCGGCGCCAGCGGGACCGGCGCGATTTTTCGGAGTTAATCGCGCTTCTATGGCAGTTGGATGAAGGCCCTGGTGACAACGATTGCCGGCTGTCAGAATCCTGTCATGGAGCGCCCGCACCTTGCCGGCATGCTCTGGATGTCGTTCGACGCGGCCTGCTGGGACTTTGCCTGTGCGGCGCGCTTGCACTGACGCCCGCGCCGGCTGCTGAAGCGGGCCTGACCCGCCCGCAGGCCTATGCCCGCGCCGCCGCGCTCGAGGCGCTCGGCCGCAAGATGTTCTTCGATCCCGCGCTGTCCGGCTCCGGCCAGATGGCCTGCGCCAGTTGCCATGACCCCGCGCACGCCTTCGGGCCCGCCAATGACGCTTTCGGTGCAGCTCGGCGGCAAGGACATGCGGACGCCCGGCCTGCGCGCGGTGCCGTCGCTGCACTATCTGCAGGCGGTGCCGCAATTCACCGAGCACTATTACGAGTCCGACGACGAAGGCGACGCCAGCGTCGACAACGGCCCGACCGGCGGCCTGACCTGGGACGGCCGCGTCGACCGCGGCCGCGATCAGGCCGCTTTCCCCTGCTGTCGCCGTTCGAAATGGCCAATGCAGCGAAGCCGGCGCGGTCGCCGCGCGCGCGCGTCAAGGCCGCCTATGCCGGCGAGATCAAGGCCATCTTCGGCGACAGCGGTATTCGACGACGACGACAAGACGCTTTGCGGCGCGCTCGGCGCATGCGCTCGAGGTCTATCGAGCAGAGCGCCCGCGACTTCTATCCCTACAGCAGCAAATACGACGCCTTTCTCGCCGGCCGCGCGCAGCTCACGCCGCAGGAGGCGCGCGGCCTCGCGCTGTTCGACGATCCCGCCAAGGGCAATTGCGGAACTGCCACCGCAGCGCAGCGCGGCAATGACGGCACGCCGCCGCAGTTCACCGATTACGGCTTGATCGCCATCGGCGTGCCGCGCAACCGCGACATCCCGGCCAATGCCGATCCGAACTTCTTCGATCTCGGCCTGTGCGGGCCGCTGCGCACCGATCTTCGCCGGCCGCGCCGAATATTGCGGGCTGTTCCGCACGCCGTCCCTGCGCAATGTCGCGTTGCGCAAGACCTTCTTCCACAACGGCGCTGGTGCATTCCTTGCGCGAGGCGATCGCATTCTATGTCGAGCGCGATACCAAGCCGGAGAAATGGTACCCGCGCGACGCGACGGCGAGTGCGAAGTTCGACGATCTGCCGGCGCAATATCGCGACAACATCAACAGCGAGCCGCCATTCGGCGGCAAGCCGGGCGACCGGCCGGTCCTGTCGGCGGCGGAGATCGACGACATCGTCGCGTTTCTCAACACCCTGACCGACGGCTATCGGCCGGCGCCTTGAACGCGCGGCACGGCAATGACCGCGAAGAATATCCTTTTCCGGCAGCGCACAACGGCCGCAGCTTTGTTCTCTCGCGACAGCGCCGCGCGACAGCGCCGCATCCTCTTTGCCGGCGGCGCCCTATTCCACACCCGGCCGCGGCACCTATATTGACTGCCAGAACGCATAGCGAATCTACAACATTGGAGGTTTGTCATGACATTGGCGATTGGCGATACCGCTCCGGATTTCGAAGCGGAAACCACCGAAGGAAAAATCCGCTTTCACGAGTGGCTGGGCAATTCCTGGGGCGTGCTGTTCTCGCACCCGAAGGACTTCACGCCGGTCTGCACCACCGAACTCGGCACCATGGCGCGGCTCAAGCCGGAATTCGACAAACGCAACACCAAGATCATCGGCCTGTCGGTCGATCCGGTCGAGAACCACGCCAAGTGGGCGGTCGACATCAAGGACGTGGTCGGCTTTGCGCCGAACTATCCGATGATCGGCGACACCGAACTCAAGATCTCCAAGGCCTATGGCATGCTGCCGGCGTCGACCTCCGGCACCTCGGAAGGCCGCACGCCGGCCGACAATCAGACCGTGCGCAACGTCTTCATCATCGGACCGGACAAGAAGATCAAGCTGATCCTGGTCTATCCGATGAGCACCGGCCGCAACTTCGAGGAAATTCTGCGCGTGCTCGACTCGCTGCAGCTCAACGCCAAGCATCGCGTCGCCACGCCGGCGGACTGGAAGCAGGGCGAGGACGTGATCCTGTCCAGCGCGATCAGCAATGAAGAAGCCAAGCAGCTTTATCCGCAGGGCTACAAGACGGTGAAGCCCTATCTGCGCACGGTGCCGCAGCCGAAATAACCGGAAAGTTTTGCTATATAATGAGGGCGCGGGTCGCCGATCCGCGCCCTCATTTTTTAGACTTGGCTATCCCAACTTAGACTTGGCTATCCCAACAATGACTGACCTCGGCTTCATCCACCGCTTCATCCCGGCGACACGCGAGGGCCTGCCGCCTTTGCTGCTCCTGCACGGCACCGGCGGCGACGAGAACGACCTGGTGCCGCTGGGCGAGCAATTGCTGCCAGGCGCCGCCCTGCTCTCGCCGCGCGGCAAGGTCTTGGAAAACGGCATGCCGCGGTTTTTCCGGCGCCTGGCGGAAGGCGTCTTCGACCTCGAAGACCTCAAGGCGCGCACGGCCGAGTTGGCCAGTTTCATCGCCGCCGCGCGCAAGGCCTATGGCCTGGCAGCGCCGGTCGCGGTCGGCTTTTCCAACGGCGCCAATATCGCGGCGTCGCTGCTGCTGAGCCAGCCGGACGCGCTCGCCGGCGCCGTCCTGCTGCGCGCCATGCTGCCGTTCGAGCCGCAGCCGCAGCCCGATCTTGCCGGCAAGCCGGTCTTGCTCCTTTCAGGCAGCAGCGACCAGATGATTTCGGCGGCGTCCAGCAAGCGGCTCGTCGAGGTCTTGCAGGCGGCCGGCGCCGAACTCGTCTATAAGAGCCTTCCCACCGGACACGGCCTCACCCAAAACGATCTTACCATTGCCGCGAATTGGCTTGGATATGCGCTGGAGCATTTGAAATGAGCGATATGAACGAGATGGCTCTCAAACAGCCGCCTTTTGCCGATTTTCTCGGCCTCAAGGTGACGCATGTCTCGCCCGAGCGCGTCACCGCCGAACTGGCGGTGCGCCCGGATCTCAACAACCGCTTCGGCATCATGCACGGCGGCGCCATCATGGCGCTGGCCGACAATCTCGGCGGCACCGCCACCAGCGCCAATCTCAAAGACGGGCAATCCACCACCACGATCGAGAGCAAGACCAATTTCTTCGCCGCCATTCCGACTCGGCGATACGGCCTATGCCGAATGCACGCCGTTGCATCGCGGCCGCACCACGATGGTGTGGCAGACCCGCGTCACGCGCGGCGACGGCCGGCTGTGCGCGCTGGTGACGCAGACGCAGATGGTGCTCGAGCGCGCGAAGAAATAATCAGATTTCGCTGGTGACCGACGCCGCCGCATTGCCTGCCACGGGCGTCAAACGGGCGCCGCGGTTGACGATCACGACGCCGACCGCACAGATCACCATGCCGGCGACCGACAGCGCATCGAGCTTCTCGCCGAACAGGAGATAGGCCAGCAAGGCCGTCACCACCGGCACCATATAGAACAGGCTGGCAAAGCCGGTCGCCGCCGAGCGGCGGATCAGCCAATACATCAAGGCGACCGCGGCGATCGACAGCACGATCACCAGCCAGGCGATGGCGAAAATCAGTTCGCCATTCCAGTGAATGACGCGCGTTTCGAACGCAAAGGCGCCGAGACAGAACAGCGCGCCGGCGCCGGCATATTGCACGAAATTTCCGGTGCGCCAGTCGATCTTGCCGCAATAACGCTTCTGATAAAGCGTGCCGAAGGTGATACCGAGGAGCGAGAACAAGCTCGCGATCCAGCCGAGCGGCGTCGCCGCGGCGATGATGGTGCGATCGTGCAGCACCAAGACGACGCCGACCAGACCGAGCGCGAGGCCCAGCCATTGCAGGCGCGTCACGGTCTCACCCATGAAGCGATTGGCGATGGTCGACGTGAGGATCGGCTGCAGCCCGGGGATCAGCGCCGAAATTCCGGCCGGCACACCCTGACTGATGGCGATGAAGACGCCGCCGAGATAAAGCCCGTGCACCAGCGCGCCCGCCACGAGACTGTGACCGATCTCCTGCGGGTTCGGCCAACGGAGGCCCAGAACGAGCGCGATGAGACCTAGAATCAGCACCACGGAAATCATGCGCACCGCCAGAAAGGTCAGCGGCTCGATGTAGGGCATGCCGTAGCGGGCGCCGATGAAGCCGGTGCTCCAGAGCAGCACGAACAGCACCGGCGCCGTGGCGATTGCCAATTTACTCAGGCGCATAAGGGTTTCGGCATGGTGTCGCCGGACGTTGGCTGTGGATAGCGGCGTGCGGAGCCGGACTTGGCAAGACCAGAAAAGGCGTGTCGCCCCTCTTACCAAGCTCCGGCATGTGCTACAAAGCGCGCAACAATACAACTCGGGGAAGCGGCGCTCATGAAATTAATGGCAGTTTATGTCGTGTTTGTGCTGATCGGCGAATTTGGCGCCTATCTGGTCGGCCGCACCGTGGAACAATGGTCGACGAGCGCGAGCTTGCCGGTGTTTCTGGCCTGTTTCTTCCTGGTATTCTGGATTGCCTGGATATTTGCGGTCCGGCTGACGGAACCCAAGGCTGCGTAACGCAGTCCGATTTTTTTCGGAACCGCCGGCGCGGCTGATGCGTTTTCCATTATTCGAGGCGTCACCCATGCGCCTTGCGCCAATGGAGGAATGCCATGACTGATCCACGTTTTACCGATCCGCGGCAAACCGACGACACTATGCTGCGGCAAGCGCAGAGCGCTGGCGGAATGTGGGGCTGGATTGCCGGCCTCGCCGTGTTGGCTTTGATTGCGTTCGTCCTCATCGCCGGCTGGAACAGCAGCAGCACCACCGCCATCAATAGCCCGCCGCCGTCGGTGAGCGGCAGCGCGCCGGTGCGCAACGTCACGCCGCCGACCACCACCGGCTCCGGCACGATGTCGCCGCGGCCTGCGACGCCTGCGCCTGCGACCCCTGCGCCCGCCAAGAACGGCACGCAGTAACGCAGCTATTTAATTTATCCATCAAGTGGAAGCCTCGGCGCCGGAATGGTGCCGGGGTTTTAGCGCCTGCGGCGCGCTAGCCGAATATCGCGGAAATGCCGAAACCGACGGTGGCGCTGACCACCGCTTCCATCGCATGGAATTGGATGCCGCTCAGGAGGTGACTGACATAGGGGAACAGCAGGTGTCCGGCCGGCAGCATGAACGCCGCGACCAGCGCCACGCACAGCAATCTCGTCATCAACGTCCGATCCATCATAGCCGGCCTCCCCCGCGCCCCCACGCGCAGCGTTTGCACTGTGTCACGGCTCGCCCGGTTTGGGCAACCGCATCAGGTTTGATACGCCGGATCGACCGGCACCCGATAGCCATTGGCGAGCCGGTTGGTCTCGTTCGCCATGCCGGTAACCGCCATCAGCTCGCCGAACATGGCCTCGGTCATGCCGGCCTTGCGCGCCGCGGCGCTATGGCTGGCGATGCAATAGGCGCAGCCATTGGTGACCGACACCGCGAGATAGACCATCTCCTTGGTAAGCGGATCGAGCGCGCCCGGCGCCATGATCTCCTTGATGCTCTCCCACGTGCGCTTCAAGGTGGCCGGATCGCGCGCCAGATATTTCCAGAAATTGTTGACGTCCGGCACGTTGCGCGACGCTTTGATATCGTCATAGACCGCGCGCACGGCAGGCGATGCATCGGCGTATTCGATCGGCGGTGGTGTCGGCATGAACGGCTCCCGGCTGACTGGAACGCCGCCATCATGTCATTGCCGGGCTTGGTCGGGCAATGACGCGGGGGACGCTGCGCGCTAAGCCGGCCGCGGGCAGCCGGCGGCGAGTTTGAACTTTTTCACAACACGCGGCGGCGGGCCGGCGACGGGCTTGATGCCAGGCGTGAGCTGCGGCTGCGCCAGGCCGGCCAGCGTTTTCGCCAGATCGACAATGCGATGCTGGTTGAAGATCGAGCCGGTCAAGGCGTTGAAGCGAACCGTGCGGATGCGCGGATTGCAGGCCTCGTAAGGATGAAACTGCCGGCCGATAAAGCGCAGGAACGCCAGAATCTCGCCGTGCTCATAGACATAGTCGAATCTGCGGCCCTCGCGGTGGATCTCCAAGCCCAGCAAATTGAAATCCGTACTGCCGATCACGAATGACGGATCGAAGGCATAGACCGTGCGAATTTTCTTATTGGCGTAAGCCACGTGCTGCGCCAGGCCGCCGCCGAGCGAATGGCCGACCGCGATGATGCGCCCGGTGCAGCCCTGCCGCTCCGCGATCGCGACCACGGCGCCGATATTGTCGCGGGCCTCATCGTAATAATCGTAGATCGAAGTCAGCCGGTGGAACCAATGAAAATTGGCGATCCAATCGTCGAACGACGTCGACACCGTGCCGCGGAACAGCACGACCGCTTCCCGGCAAACATTGTTGACGCGGTGGATCCACAACTGTTCGCCAACTACGCCGGCGCAAATCCGCCCGGGCGGGCAGACATAGGGCTTAAGCGGCACACGCCGCCAGCCCGCGGCCGTCGCCGCCGCTTTGCCGGTGGCATCGTCGATCAAGACCGGATCGGAGGCGTCGCTATAGGCCAACGCTGCCAGAACGGCATAAGGCGCATAGGCTTTCGCAACCTCCTGCGCGGGATAAGTGTCCGGTTTGTCGCCGACGCGGACGATGACTTCGTCGCGCGCCTGAAACGGAATGAAAGTCGCGCAGCCGGACAGCGCGAGCCCAACGGCGCACACGGCGACCAGACGTAGCCCGAGTTTCCGCACGACGCCCCCCTGAGGCTGCCGAACGGTTAGCAAAACAACTTTCACGGGCAGCGGCAAGCCCCTGCCCGCCGCGATCCCCGGTATCCGCAGAAATTCCGGATGGTTCGTATATAGTCCCGCGCGGACGGCCTCGTTCCGCCCGCAACACCAGTGAAATCAGGAATATGCGATGACGACATGGTGCCGTTTCAAGACCGACGACCGGACCAGTTACGGCATCGTCGAAGGCGATCAGGTGATCGCGGTCGATGGCACGCCATTTGGCGCGCATCGCCGCAGCGGCGGCGCCTTCCCGCTGTCGAGCGTGAAATTGCTGATCCCGGTGGTGCCGCCGACGTTCTACTGCGTCGGCATCAACTACAAGGACCACATCACCAAGATGGCGGCCAAGCGCGGCACCGAGCCGTCGTTCCCCCCAAAACCCGACATCGGCTATCGCGCCAACAATGCGTTGATCGCGCACGAGGAAGACATCGTGAAGCCGGCCGACGCCGGCGAGGCCTTTCAATACGAAGGCGAGCTGGTCGCGGTGTTCGGCAAGCGCTGCCGCAACGTGTCGCGCGAGGAAGCGCTCGACTACGTGCTGGGCTGGACCATCGGCAACGACGTCAGCGAGCGCAACTGGCAGAAGATCGACCGCACGCTGTGGCGCGCCAAGAATTCCGACACCTTCAAGCCGATGGGGCCGTGGATCGTCACCGGGCTCGATCCGACCAAGATGACGACCACCATCCGCGTCAACGGCCGCGAGACCGATCGCTTCGCCACCAACAACATGATCTTCGACGCGCCGACTTATATTTCCGAAGTGTCGAAATACTGCACCATCGAGCCGGGCGACGTGATGTGGATGGGCACCGACGGCGTGCCGGAAAACATCAAGCCGGGCGACACGGTCGAGATCGAGATCAGCGGCATCGGCGTGTTGCGCAACAAGGTGGTGCAAGGCACCTGAAAGTCATGGCAATCTGAATTTGCCGCCGCGCTCCCCACACACCGGTCCAATTTTCAAACAGCCAAGCGCCATCGCCCGTATTGTTTAAGGCGCCGGGTACGCCTGCATTCCTTTTTCTTCCCTCGCATAAAGCGAGGGGATGGAGCACCGAGCGGCGCACCAGTCTTTCCGTCTTGCCGCGTTCCCTTTCGCGAGAACGCGGGCGCCTCTCGGCGCTCCATCGCGGCTTTTCTGTCCCCGGGTCCGCGTTTCCTGGGACGAGGACAATTGGCGCCAGTGCCGCCCAGTCGCAGCGAGCTCCTCGCGGAGGGGTCGTAGTGCCCCCCGATCGGGTCCCGAGGCCTCCCGGGAGCGGGGGTACGTTCGTCCCCGCCCGCAGGCGCCGCATCCGGCCCCATCATCTAGACGCCTCGCGAGGACGCCCTCGAATGAGCCGGACCGAGGTAGGATTACATGCCTTGGGAATTTAGTCAATAGCGCGGCGCGAAAAAATAGAGCGGCCGCCGGCGGGAATAACGGCCCGCGCCGCGGCCTTATACTGTGACGGACCGCCGTTGCGGTCGCCGCCGACCGGAACCGCGCTGCAACAGCGGGCCGGCACCCCTTGAGGAACCGCCATGACCCGCGCCATGACCCGCACCAAGTCCAGCACCGTGTCCAGGATCGCGCTCGCCGCCATCGCCACCGCCTCCGTCTGCCTTGCCAGTCCGGCCTTCGCGCAACAGCAGGCCACGCCGCCGGTCGGGCCGGACTGGTCGAAGATCACGGTCAAGACCACCGACCTCGGCCACCGCACCTATATGCTGGAAGGCCAAGGCGGCAACGTCACGGTCGCCGCCGGCGACGACGGCGTCATCATGGTCGACGGCCAGTTCGCGCCGATGCACGACAAGCTCAAGGCCGCGATCGCGGCGGTGTCGCCGCAGCCGGTCAAATTCCTGGTCAACACCCATTTCCACGGCGACCACACCGGCGGCAACGACGCCTTTGCCGCCGAAGGCGTCACCGTGGTCGCGCATGTCAATGTGCGCAATCGTCTGGCCGCCGGCACGACCAGCAATGTCACCGGCGTCAAGACGCCGCCGCGTCCGGCGGCCGCGCTGCCGGCCAAGACCTACGACGAAGCGACCGGGCCGCTGCTCGAAGTGAAAGGCCGCGCCGCGCAGCTCAAGCATCCGGCGAACGCGCACACCGACGGCGACACCTTCGTGTATTTCGCCGACGCCAATGTGCTGTCGACCGGCGACACCGTGACCATCGGGCGCTATCCGAATATCGACTTCGTGCAGGGCGGCAACATCAAGGGCATGATCGCGGCGTCGGACGCCTATCTCGCGCTCGCCAACGACGCCACCAAGATCGTGCCGGGCCATGGCCCGCTCGCCAGCAAGGCGCAGCTTATCGAATACCGCGCCATGCTGGTGACCGCGCGCGACCGCATGGCGGCGCTGATCAAGGACGGCAAGACTGAGAGCGACATCTATGCGGCCAAGCCCTTCGCCGATCTCGACGCCAAATGGGCGGCGAACGAACAGGCGGCGAAGAACTTCATGCGCGTGGTGTATTTCTCGCTCAAGCCGGCGTGAGCGCGCGGCGCGGCGTTAGGCGCAAGCCAAAGCCGGCCTAGAATATCGTCTCGGCGCAAGGCGGCACCGGGCCCGGCGGCTGATGCGCCGGCAGTGTAGGCGCTGCCATGGACGCGAAGGCCCCCGCGCCGCCGACGGCATCGCGCGTCACCGCGATGCTGACCGCGACGCTCTTGCGCAGCGCCGGATATTGCACGGCATATTGCAGCACGTCGTCGCCGGAAAAGCCGGCGTCGGGCCGATAGACCAGCCGCACGCCGCGCACCAGCCGGCCGATGCACTGCGCCTCGGTGCCGGCGGCCATCGAGCGGATGCGGATCTCCTCGTCGCGCGCGCAGACGCTGCCATGCCGCGGCGGCTCATCGAGATACAACGCGGGATGCGCGACCGCGTCGCAATTGCGGTCCCAGCCGGCATGTTCGCGAATGATGACGGCGTGATTGGCCGGGCCCGTCTTGGACAGTTGCTCTTGCGCAGGCTGCTCGAAGGCCAGCGCTTCGTGCGGCGATCCCGCCAAACCAATGCCGGCAATGCAAGCAGCGGCGGCGCCGAAGATCGCGCCGGCCGATTTCAAATCGTTCCGATGGAGAAAGCGCCACATCGCTGCCGGCCATCTTTGCGTAAGACCGTCAAGCTAACACAATTCGAATTGCGATCGTTCCGCGATGACGCCCGCGCGGCTGCACAAAGGTTGCGCATTGCTGCGGTGCAAGATGTTTCCGTTCGTCCCCGCGAAAGCGGGGACCCAGGCGGCTTATCCCGAACCGGTAGCCTGGATTCCCGCTTGCGCGGGAATGAGCGGAAGACGGACTACACCCACCCACCCCTCGCCATGATCGCGGCGCAGAGCAGGATGATGACGATGGCCGCAAGCTCGCCGTGGATGATCTTCTTGATGAGGACGAGCTTCTCCGGCTTGACCACCGGCACCTTCCCTGCGCTCACCGCGTCGCGCCACGACAGAAACTCGAGCGTCGGGATCACCGACAGCGCCGCCACCGCGATGAACACCGAGAGCTTGGTGAGGAAGGCGTGGCTGGTGAAATAATAGGTCTCGCCCTTCTCGAAGAAGAACACCCGGCAGAGACCGACCGCCAGCAGCAGCCCGGCCGCCAGCCCAAGCACGGCGTCGGTTTTCACCAGGCGTTTGGCGACGCCGGCCGAGAGCGCATCGGCGCCCTGCACTTGCCCGATCAGGATGAACTCGACGGCAAGCGCCCCCACCAGGGTGAAGGCGCAGAGGTGGTGGAGGAAGGCGAAGAGAGTGGACATGGGGGCTGGTCTCAATCCGATATGTGGCAAGGCCCAACGCGAAAGCATCGCGCCCTACCGGTTAAACCGGTCGCACGATCCGAACAGGGCATGGTATTAAGAGTTCACGAGAATGGGAACGGTGGACCTGCTCGGTCCAATATCTGTCTGCACTCCGTCTTGCGCGTATCGATGTGGCTTCCTTTAGATCTTCTGTCCTAAACAAATCCCATCGAGCTACGAATACCTGCGTTGCAGGTCGGTCGGCTCTACCAAATATGCGACATCGGTACGGCCAACCTCACTGACTGAGAACTTCTGAGCATCGTCGGCCGTCGGGCAAACAAATTGGCATGCCTTCCGACTGGGTGCATCGGGAGCATGTTTTAATCTTTGCTCGTCGAAGATTTCTTCAAGATCATAGCGCAGCCTTGGCGGGTCTTTCGGTGTGTTCACACGATCCTTGAGCGATTGAACAATTCGCCACCAATTACCCGGCAAAAGCACTGAGCCCGGCGCCAAGAGCGCTGAGAACTCCAAATCGCCATGGCGGCGGCAATTCACCTATTGGAATAAATGGCACGAGGCTGCTCGCTCACAACGGCAAATTGTCGTGCTTCCGGCTCGGCTGCTCGACATGCTTGTGCCGCAGCATGGCCAGCGCGCGCGCCAAGCGCCGCCGCGTCGAGTGCGGCATGATGACGTCGTCGATATAGCCGCGCTCGGCGGCGACGAAGGGCGACAGAAACCGGTCCTCGTATTCCTTGGTGCGCGCGGCGATCTTGTCCTTGTCGCCGATGTCGGCGCGGAAGATGATCTCGACCGCGCCCTTGGCGCCCATCACCGCGATCTGCGCCGTCGGCCAGGCATAGTTCAGATCGCCGCCGACGTGTTTCGACGCCATCACGTCGTAAGCGCCGCCGAAGGCCTTGCGCGTGATGACGGTGACGAGCGGCACCGTGCACTGCGAGTAAGCGAACAGCAGCTTGGCGCCGTGCTTGATCAGCCCGCCATATTCCTGGTCGGTGCCGGGCAGGAAGCCGGGCACGTCGACGAAGGTGACGATCGGGATCGAGAAGGCGTCGCAGAAGCGCACGAAGCGCGCGGCCTTGCGCGACGCCGCCGAGTCGAGCACGCCGGCCAGGACCAGCGGCTGGTTGGCGACGAAGCCGACGGTGCGGCCGGAGATGCGGCCGAAGCCGGTGACGATGTTCATGGCGTGCCTGGGCGAAATCTCGAAGAAGTCGCCCTCGTCCACGACTTTGAGGATCAGTTCCTTGATGTCGTAGGGCTTGTTCGGATTGTCCGGGATCAGCGTGTCGAGCGATTCATCGATGCGGTCGGGATCGTCGGACGCCGGCCATTCCGGCACGCCGGCTTCGTTGTTGGCCGGCAGGAAGTCGATCAGCCGGCGCATCTGCAACAGACATTCGACGTCGTTCTCGAAGGCGCCGTCGGCGACGCCGGATTTGGTGGTGTGGATCGAGGCGCCGCCGAGTTCTTCCGCGGTGACGACTTCGTTGGTCACGGTCTTGACCACGTCGGGGCCGGTGACGAACATGTAGGAGGTGTCGCGCACCATGAAGATGAAGTCGGTCATGGCCGGCGAATAGACGTCGCCGCCGGCGCAGGGGCCCATGATGACGCTGATCTGCGGAATGACGCCGGAGGCCATGACGTTGCGCTTGAACACCTCGCCGTAACCGCCGAGCGCGGCGACGCCCTCCTGGATGCGCGCGCCGCCGGCATCGAACAGGCCGATGACGGGACAGCGCGCCTTCATCGCCATGTCCTGCACCTTCATGATCTTCTGCGCGTGCGCCTCGGAGAGCGAGCCGCCGAACACCGTGAAGTCCTTGGAGAACAGATAGACGACGCGGCCGTTGACCGTGCCCCAGCCGGTGACGACGCCGTCGCCGGGGATCTTGGTCTTCTCCATGCCGAAGTCGATCGAGCGGTGCTCGACGAACATGTCGAATTCCTCGAACGAGCCCTTGTCGAGCAGGAGTTCGATGCGCTCGCGGGCGGTCAGCTTGCCTCTGCTGTGCTGGGCTTCGATGCGCTTTTCGCCGCCGCCCAGGCGGGCCTCGGCGCGCCGCGCTTCCAGCCGGTCGAGAATGTCCTTCATGGTCCGCTCACGCCCCTGCCCGCCTAATTCGGCAATAGTTTCCCGAATTTAGAGGCAAAAGCCATACCATGGACGGGCCTAAACCGGCAGGGTTGGCATAACCGGCAAAGGCTGCTTAGAAGCCCCCATGGCCGATCCCACCACCGAATCCAAGACCGAACCAAAACCCGCCGCGGAAGCCGCCAAGGCGCTGCTGCTCCAGGGCCTGTTCCACCATCAGCAGGGTCAGCTCGACCAGGCCATGCAGCGCTATACCGACGTGCTGCGGGCCGATCCGGAGAACGCCGAGGCGCTGTATTACGTCGCCGTGGTGGCCTGCCAGGGCGGCCAATACCAGCAGGGCGTCGAGCTCGCCCGCCGCGCGCTGTCGTTCGGACCGCCGACCGCGCGGCTGCACAATCTGATCGGCCAGGCGCTCGACCGGCTCGGCCAGCCGCTGGAGGCGATGAAGAATTTCGACCAGGCGATCGCGCTCGATCCCACGCTGGCGGCCGCGCACGGCAACCGCGCCAATATTCTGGTCGATGCCGGCATGCGGGACGAGGCGCTCAAGAGCTTCGACCGCGCCATCGCGCTCAATCCGAATTCGGGGCCGGACCTGATCAACCGCGGCGCGCTGCTGGAAGAGCTCGGCCGCCCGGACGAAGCGCTGGCGAGCTACGACCAGGCCATCGCCTGCGACCCGAACGTGCCGGAAGTCCACGCCAATCGCGCCAGCCTGCTCAAGGATCTCGGCCTGATGGATCTCGGGCGCGGCGAACAGACATCGGCGCGCTTCGACGAGGCGGCCGCGTCCTATAACCGCGCGATCAAGATCGACCGCGGCTTGGGCGAGGCCTATCTCGGCCGCGGCCTGCTCAATCTGATGCGCGGCAATTGGGAACAGGGTTTTGCCGACTACGAATATCGCTCGGAAGTCGGACGGCCCGGCTATCAGCCGCTGCCCGGTGCGCGCTGGGACGGCAAGCCGCTCAACGGCGAACGGCTGGTGCTGGTGGCCGAACAGGGCCTCGGCGACACCATTCAATTCGCGCGCTTTGCGCCTCTGCTGGCGGCGCGCGGCTATGACGTGACGCTATTGGTGCGCAAGGCGATGGCGCCGCTGCTCTCGACCTTGCAGGGCGTGACGATCGCGACCGACGCAGCCGACGTGACGAAAGACCCGCGGCCGCTGCGCTGGCTGCCGCTGTTGAGCGTGCCGGGCGTGCTCGGCATTACGCCGGACACGTTGCCGCGCGAGGTGCCCTATCTCACGGCCGATGCCAAAGCGCGTGCAGGACTGGGCCGCGCGGCTCGGCAAAGGCAGCTTCAAGATCGGCATCAACTGGGCGCCGGGCCACGCCGACAAGACGCAAACGTCGCGGCGCGATATCCCGCTGGCGAATTTCGCCAGCCTCGCCGCGCTGCCGGGCGTCGAACTGGTGTCGCTGCAGAAGGGCGCGCCGGCGCTGGAGATCGCGCAAGTCGCATTCGGCGACAAGATCAGGACCATCGACGCCGACATGAGCGCGGATGCGGATTTCTTTCTCGACACCGCCGCGGTGATGACCAATCTCGATCTGATCGTCGGCTGCGATACGTCGGTGGTGCATCTGGCCGGCGCGCTGGCGTTGCCGGTGTTCACGGTGTTGCCGGTGATTTCGGACTGGCGCTGGATGCTTCAGCGCGACACCACGATCTGGTATCCGACCATGCGGCTGTTCCGGCAGGACGCCACCCGGCAATGGGCGCCGCTGTTCGAACGAATGGCTGCGGAGTTGCGGCAAATTCTGGCGGCCGGCCCGACCCGGCATTAACTCAACGCAACTGTTGCAGCACCGTCGCCGCCGCCTCGAACTCGGCAAACCTAAAAGCCCGGCGCGCCATCGCCACCTCGTCGCGACCCCAGTATTCCATCTGCCAGTCTTCGTCGACATGGGCCGCCGTCCAGGCGGCATCGGTATCGAGCGCGCCAGCGCCAAGCGCGAGCGCCAGCAAAGCCGAGCCGGTCAGCGTCGTGATCGAGGCGACCGCACCCAATCGCCAAGGGTCGGCTGGAATTGCCGCCCGCGCCGCGGCCATCGCCTGGCTCGGCTGGGCGGCGTAGACCACGCCCTCGATCAATATGAAACGCGCGCCGAGCGCGTCATGCGCCCAGGCCAGCACCGGGTCCCAGTGTTGCGCCTGCCGCGCGACCAGACCGGCCGGCGCGTCGGCGCGGTAGAACAGCAAATCGGTGCCAAGATATTTCGCCACTTCGTCGGCCACCGCCTTGGCCTGATCGGCGACCGCGTCGATCACCGCATTGGCGAGCCTCGTGCGCGGCATGCGCGCCGGATCGATGACCTGCTCCTGCGCGTTCCATTCCTGCGCGATGTGTTCTGCCAGCGCCGGCGTCGGGCCCGACAGCGTGCGCCGCGCCGGCGTCCTGATCGGCTTGCCGTCCAGCAGCACCGCGAAACCGCCGCCCTCGCCGGCCTCACCCGCCACGTGCGCCCGCGTGTAGAACCGCTTGCGCAAATCCGGCCGCCCGCCGCGGCGCGCCGACTCCATCGGGTCGATCGGCTGGTTCTCGAAAATCTCGGCAAAGATGTCGCGCATCACGATACCGTCATTGTGCAACGCAATAGACCGGAACCGTAGCCGAGCCGGCGCTTGGGTGCGACGCTCGAATTAGCCCTGCAAACAGCCATAATTGTTAATCCAAACCGGCGAAACCGACCGCCTGAACGCCTTGCTCTAGCCGCTTTCTGAGCGCGAAAACATCAATGCGGACTTACAGTTGAAAGACAGACCTCCGGTTGATAGGCCACAGACATGACGGAAGGATAGGTAGCTTTGAGCCCGTCCAGCCAATAATATCCGGCTCGGATTCGTGCCGGATCATAAGGCCGAGCCGGGGGAATAGGCAGCCGTCCGAGGCTGTGGCGCGACACCGTTGGGCCATTCGCCTGGCGGCCGCGCTTTGAGGAAGCAATGAAGAATACCGACATTTCTGCACCAGAATACTTCCACAAGGTGGTGGACTGCCAATACGCCTGCCCGGCCCATACACCGGTGCCCGAATATATCCGGTTGATCGCAGCGGGGCGTTATTCCGACGCCTACATGGTCAATTGGAAGTCGAATGTGTTTCCCGGGATTCTCGGCCGCACCTGCGACCGCCCTTGCGAACCGGCCTGCCGGCGCGTGCGGGTCGAGGACGAACCGGTCGCGATCTGCCGCTTGAAGCGCGTCGCCGCCGATTACAAAGACGATATCACCGAGCGGCTGCCCAAGCCTGCGGCGAAGAAAAACGGCAAGCGCGTGGCGCTGGTCGGCGGCGGTCCGGCCTCGCTGACGGTGGCGCGCGATCTCGCGCCGCTCGGCTATCAGGTCACGGTGTTCGACGGCGATCCGAAGGCCGGCGGCATGATCCGCACCCAGATCCCGAAATTCCGCCTGCCCGACAGCGTCATCGACGAGGAGACCGGCTATATCCTCGGCCTCGGCGTCGATTTCCGCGGTGGCACCCGCATCGACAGCATGAAGGCCTTGCTGGCCGAAGGCTGGGACGCGGTCTTCGTCGGCTCCGGCGCACCGCGCGGCCGCGACCTCGATATCCCCGGCCGCAAGGAAGCGGCCAAGAACATTCATATCGGCATCGACTGGCTATCGTCGGTATCGTTCGGCCACATCAGCCAGATCGGCAAGCGCGTGGTCGTACTTGGCGGCGGCAACACCGCGATGGACTGCTGCCGCTCGGCGCGCCGTCTCGGCGGCGAAGACGTCAACGTCGTGGTGCGCTCCGGCTTCGACGAGATGAAGGCCTCGCCCTGGGAAAAGGAAGACGCCCAGCACGAAGGCATCCCGATCCATAATTTCCTGGTGCCGACGCAATTCACCCACGACAACGGCAAACTGACCGGCATCACCTTCGAGAAGGTGAAGGCCGAATACGACGCCAAGGGCCGCCGCAAGCTGGTGCCGGCCGGCGAACCGGACGTGCACTTCCCCTGCGACGACGTGCTGGTCGCGGTCGGCCAGGAGAACGCCTTTCCCTGGATCGAGCGCGACAACGGCATCGAATTCGACGAATGGAATATGCCGAAGGTCGACAAGGTGACCTTCCAATCGACCAACCCGAAGGTGTTCTTCGGCGGCGACGCCGCCTTCGGTCCGAAGAACATCATCTGGGCGGTGGCGCATGGCCACGAAGCCGCGGTCTCGATCGACAAGATGCTCAATGGCGAGGACATCAAGGATCGCCCGCTGCCGGCGGTCGAGCAGATGAGCCAGAAGATGGGCATCCACGAATGGTCCTACGACAACGAGATCGAGCCCGATAAGCGCTACAAGGTGCCGCTGCGCGACAAAGTGGTGGCGCTCAAGGACATCAAGGCCGAAGTCGAACTGGGCTTCGACATCCAACTTGCGGTCAAGGAAGCCGGACGCTGCCTGAACTGCGACGTCGAGACCGTGTTCTCGGCGCAGCTTTGCATCGAATGCGACGCCTGCGTCGACATCTGTCCGATGGATTGCATCACCTTCACCCATAACGGCGAGGAAGCCGAGCTACGGACGCGGCTCACCGCGCCCGCCCACAATCTCACCCAGGATCTGTATGTCCAAGACGGCCTCAAGACCGGCCGCGTCATGGTCAAGGATGAAGACGTTTGTCTTCATTGCGGTCTATGCGCCGAACGTTGTCCGACCGGCGCCTGGGACATGCAGAAATTCTTGTTGGATATGACCTACGCAGGGAATTCATGTCGACCGCAACGCCGATCAGCCGCGTAAACGACTTCGTCATACGCTTCGCCAACGTCAACGGCTCGGGCTCCGCCAGCGCCAACGAGATGTTTGCCCGCGCCGTGATGCGCATGGGCATCCCGGTGGCGCCGCGCAACATCTTCCCGTCCAATATCCAAGGCCTGCCGACCTGGTATGAGGTCCGCGTGTCGGAAGCCGGCCATCTCGGCGCCCGCGGCGGCACCGACCTGATGGTGGCGATGAATCCGCAGACCTTCGACAAGGACATCGCGGCGATCGAGCCCGGCGGCTATCTGTTCTACGATTCCACCAAGCCGCTGCCGGCTTCGAAATTCCGCCAGGACATCGGCGTCATCGGCGTGCCGCTGACCGCGATCTGCAATCGCGAATATTCCGATCCGCGCCAGCGCCAGCTGTTCAAGAACATCATCTATATCGGCGCGCTGACCGCGCTGCTCGAGATGGACGTGAAAGTCGTCGAGCAGCTGATCGGCGAGCAATATAAAGGCAAGGACAAGCTGATCGCGCCCAACGTCAAGGCGCTGCATATCGGCCGCGACTATGCGCTGCTCAATATGGATTGCCCGATCGGGCTGCGGCTGAAGAAGACCGACAAGGTCGGCGACCGCATTTTCATCGAAGGCAATAACGCGGCGGCGCTCGGCGCGGTCTATGGCGGCGCCACCGTCTGCGCCTGGTACCCGATCACGCCGTCATCGGGCCTGGCCGACGCCTTCACCAAGCATTGCGAGAAGCTCAGGGTCGATCCGCAAACCCAGAAGGCGAAATACGCCATCATCCAGGCCGAAGACGAATTGTCCTCCATCGGCATGGTGATCGGCGCCGCCTGGAACGGCGCCCGCGCTTTCACCGCCACTTCCGGTCCCGGCATCTCGCTGATGCAGGAGTTCATCGGGCTGGCCTATTTCGCGGAAATTCCCGCGGTGCTGTTCGACGTGCAGCGCGCCGGTCCCTCGACCGGCATGCCGACGCGCACCCAGCAGTGCGACATCATCTCCTGCGCCTATGCCTCGCACGGCGACACCAAGCATGTGCTGCTGTTCCCCGAAGACCCGACCGAATCCTTCGAGTTCAGCGCCGCCGCCTTCGATCTCGCCGACCGGCTGCAGACGCCGATCTTCGTCATGCTCGATCTCGACATCGGCATGAATCACCATCTTTCGAAACCGTTCACCTGGGACGACAGCCGCGCCTATGACCGCGGCAAGGTGATGACGGCCGAAGAGCTGGAAGCCGGCAAGGATTTCGGCCGCTATCTCGACGTCGACGGCGACGGCATCCCCTTCCGCACTTATCCCGGCACGCATCCGACCAAGGGCTCGTTCTTCACCCGCGGCACGTCGCGCGACCGCTACGCCAAATATACCGAGGAAGGCGCGCCCTACGTCGACAATATGCAGCGCCTCGATCCGCAAATTCGATACCGCCAAGGACCTGGTGCCGCGGCCGCTGATCGCCAATGCCGGCAAGCCGACCAAATACGGCGTGCTGTATTACGGCTCGACCTCGCCGTCGATGGACGAGGCCATCGACATGATCGAGGCGCGCGGCCATGCCATCGACCGCATGCGCATCCGCGCCTTCCCGTTCCATTCGTCGGTCAACAGCTTCGTCGCCGACCACGATTTCGTGTTCGTGGTCGAGCAGAACCGCGACGCGCAATTGCGCTCGCTGGTGGTCAATGAATGCGGCATCGATCCGGTGCGGCTGGTGCCGATCCTGCATTACGACGGCACGCCGATTACCGCGCGCTTCATCGCCAAGTCGATCGGCGATCATCTCGAACAGCTCAAAGTCACGCCGATGAAGGTGACGTCATGACCTATCTCGCCAAGCCGAAATTCCATCATCCGGACCTGCCGAAGAACGCGCTGGGCTACACCCATCGCGACTACGAGGGCACGATCTCGACGCTGTGCGCCGGCTGCGGCCACGATTCGATCACGGCGGCGATCATCCAGGCCTGCTTCGAGAACTCGATCGAGCCGCACCGGGTGGCCAAGATTTCCGGCATCGGCTGCTCGTCGAAGACGCCGACCTATTTCCTCGGCAATTCGCACGGCTTCAATTCGGTGCACGGCCGCATGCCGTCGGTGCTCACGGGTGCGAACCTCGCCAACCGCGACCTGATCTATCTCGGCGTTTCCGGCGACGGCGATTCCGCCTCGATCGGGTTCGGCCAGTTCGCCCATAGCCTGCGGCGCGGCGTCAACATGACCTATATCGTGGAGAACAACGGCGTCTACGGCCTGACCAAGGGGCAGTTTTCGGCCACCGCCGACCGCGGCTCGAAGTCCAAGCGCGGCGTCGTCAATACCGACAATTCGATCGATCTGGTAGCGATGGCGCTGCAGCTCGGCGCCAGCTTCGTCGCGCGCTCTTTCTCCGGCGACAAGCACCAGCTGGTGCCGATCATCTCGGCGGCGCTGATGCACAAGGGCGCGTCATTCATCGACGTGATCAGCCCCTGCGTGGCGTTCAACAACCATGCCGGCTCGACCAAGAGCTTCGACTTCGTGCGCGAGCACAATGAGGCGGTGAACCGGCTCGATTTCATCTCCAGCCGCATGCCGATCGAAATCAAATATGAGCCCGGCACCGTCGAGGTGGTCGAGCAGCATGACGGCTCGAAAATCGCGCTGCGCAAGCTCGATGCCGATTACGAGATTCACGATCGCACCGCGGCGATGGGGTTCCTGCAGCATCACGCCGCCAAGGGCCAGATCGTCACCGGCCTGCTCTATATGGAGAAGGCCTCGGAAGACCTGCATTCGCATCTGCACACGGTCGACGTGCCGCTCAATTCGCTGAACGCTCCGGAGCTGTGCCCGGGCCAGGCCGCGCTCGACCGGCTCAACGCCAGTCTGCGTTAAGACTCTAGAGCCGCCCGACCGCCATCTGATCGCGGCCGGCGCGCTTGGCCTCATACATCAGCTTGTCCGCCAGCGCGACCAGCGCCGCCGGGTGCCGTTCCGCCAAGTCGGTCGCGGTGGCGACGCCGATGCTGATGGTCAGGCGGCCTTCCGGCGGCAGCGCCGGGTGCAGGATATCCGCCTTGGCAATGACCGACGCCAGTTTAGCCGCCACCGCGCGCGCCCCGCTCTCGCCGATTTCCGGCAGCAGGCAGACGAATTCCTCGCCGCCGTAGCGCGCCACCAGATCGCCGGGCCGCACGACATTTTCGACCAGCAGCCGCGCCACCAGCCGCAGGCAGTCGTCGCCCTGCAGATGGCCGCAGTGATCGTTGTAGGCCTTGAAATGATCGACATCGATCATCAGCAGCGACAGCGGCTGGCGCGAGCGGCTGCAGCGGCGCCATTCGCGATCGAGCGTATCGTCGAAACGGCGGCGGTTGCCGATGCCGGTCATCGAGTCGGTGGACAACAGCTCCTTCAGCACCAAGCTCTGGGCATATTGCGTGCGCTGGCTGCGCTGCAAAGAGTTGGCGGCGGTGAAACCGAGCGCATTGGCAAACAGCAGCCAGACCAGGCCGTGATGAAGTTGATCGGGTGGCAGTAGAGGTCCTTGCGCCAGCAGCCACCAAGCCGGCGCCACGATCGACACCGCGAAAGCCAGCGACGCCGCGGCGACAAATCGCAGCGGCAGATAAAGATAGATCACGAACACGATGCCGATCATCATCGTCGGCCACAAGTAGCTCAGATCGGGATGCAGCGTGAGCATGCTCAGCCGGGTGAACGAACCGAACACCACCGCCACGATCATCCCCGCCTCGAGCACGACCGGCGAGCGCAGACGCTGCACGATCAACAACCCGATGACCGGAAAACAGATCTGGATGAGCGGCGGAATCAACCCGCCGGCGCCGCTGATGCCGCGCGAATAGGCATAAAGCTCAACCAGAAAGTTGAGGCCGCCGGCGATCCCCGCCAGCACCAGCAACAGCGCGGCGCGCCAGCGGTCGCTGGCGAAACGCTCGACGCGAAAATCATGCTCGCATTGCGGATCGGCAAGGCGCGCGGTCCAGCGCGTCACATCGACCGGCTTTACGTCCGGGCGTGCGACGAAAGCAGGTACGGCGAATGCGGTGCTGGTGCGCGTGTCCATCGGCGACCTGGTGAGGGAGTACCAGAGTATAGCCCGAGCCGTTGACAAACCCCTAGCAAACGCCGGTAGCGGACCACCTAAAAAGCGCCGGTAACGGTCCTTTGTTGAGAAAACTAGGCTTTAAGCGCCTTGATCGCCTCGATCATCTCCTTGGGTGGCGCCATTTTGATCGAAAGCGGCTTACCGGTCTCGAGCAGGCTCTTGAGGCTGGACAGAATCGCCGGCCAGCCGGCGCGCCCGCCGGACAGAATCGCCTCCGGAATGTCCCAACTGTGCGCCTCGGTCAGCGTCAGCCTCACGCAGTCGCCTGCCTGCTCGATGTCGTAGCTCACCAGGCATTCCGGCAGTTTCTCCATGCCCGGCATGCCCGCGACCGCCCAGGTCACCGACAGGCGGCGGGCGGGCTGCCATTCGATCACCCTGCCCTGCGCATTCACGCGTCCGTCCGGCATGCGCAGCACGAAGCTGCCGCCGACTTTCGGCTCGATCTCGATGGCGTGGCCGAAGAAGTAGGCCTTGGTGAAGGCCGGGTCGGTCAACGCCTGCCACACCTTGTCGGGTGTGGAGGCGATGTAGCTGACGTAGATCGTGTTCGGCTTGAACTTTGTCGTATCGACCATGTCAGGCCTCAGCAGCGGCGCGCTTGGCCGCTTCCTCGTCCCAGGACGACTGAAGGCCCCGCCCCGTCTCGAGGAAACTCTTCATGCTCGACAGCACGGCCGGCCAGCCTTTGCTGATCATGCCGAAAATCTTGCTGCCTTCGTCGAATTCGTCGTGCACGACGGTGAGCCGTGTCTGATCCTTGAACGCTTCGAGCTCGAATGTGACGCGCGACGGCCGCTCGCCTTGCATATCCTTGTAGAGCGGCTGCCATCCGTAGACGAGGCGGCGCGGCGGATCGCTCTCGATGATGGGATCGTTATGCGCCTCCTTGCCGGCCGGGCTATAGGCCGTCATGCGGTCGCCGGCTTTGCCGTCGGCGGTGACGCGATAGCCAAACCAGTATTGCTCGGTGATGTCCGGCTTGGTCAGCGCCTGCCACACTCTTTCCGGCGGCGCGGCGATATAGGTGACGTAGACGAATGTCGGCTTGTTCATTTCGGATACTCCTGAAACGCGATGTCACCAGTCTCGAGCAGCGACTTGAGGTTCGCCAGGACTTTCGGCCAACCGCCGGACACCGCCTCGATGAACTTGCCGCCGCCCTCGCCTTCGATCTCGTGATGAATGGTGAGCTTCACCGCCTTGCCGCCGCGATCGGGATAGTAGTCGGTCATCTCAATCTGCATCGTGCAGCGCGACCAGCCTTCGGCTTTTAGCTCCGGCTTGAACTCGTTGCGCCAGCGGATGACCAGGCGGCGCGGCGGCTCTGCTTCCAGAATCTCGCCGACGTCGGCCGTGCGGCCGTCTTCGAACTTCAGCGCCCAAGGGGAGCCCGGCTTGAAGTCACTTTCGGCCGTGATGCCGAACCAGTATTTTCTGATCGTCAGCGGATCCGTCAGCGCGGCCCATAGCTTCTCGGGCGTGGTGCGGATGTAGGTGACGTAGACGAAGCTCGGTTTACTCATCGGACTACTCCAGCGCTTTTTTCATGTCGCTCAGCGCCTGAAGGCGTGAGCGTTCGAATTTCCCGATCCAGCGTTCGCCGATCTCATGGATCGGCACCGGATTGAGGTAGTGCAGCTTCTCGCGGCCGCGTTTGACGGTCGCGACCAGATTGGCCTCCTCCAGAAGGCCGAGATGCTTGCTCACGGCCTGCCGCGTCATGCCGAGGCGCTCGCAGAGCTGGCCCAAGGTCTGGCCGTTTTCGGCGCGCAGACGATCCAGCAATTCCCTGCGGCTTGCATCGGCCAGCGCTTTGAAAACCAAATCCATAATCACAATATGCAACCTTTTGGTTGCCTGTCAAGCCTCATCCGAGCGCAGTTCCGGATCTGGAACTCGGCCTCCGCCCGCGCGTTGAGGCCGTCATGGAAAATTTCGAGGCGCGCGCGCGATGACGGCTGCCCGCAGCAAGCGCCAAAAGCAAAGGCACGCCGAAAGGCATTTCCGAGCGGGAAGTCGAAGACGTCGAGGAGATGTCCTCGCCGCGCTCGCCGGTGATCTATGAGGTGGTGCGCCGGCTCGGCGACGAGGAGATGGACCGCCCCATCACCTCGCTGTGGTGGTCGGGCGTGGCGGCCGGGCTTTCGATCAGCTTTTCGCTGCTGGCGCAGGCCATCCTGGAGAGCGCATCTGCCCGACGCGCCGTGGCGCCCGCTGGTGTCGAGTTTCGGCTATTGCGTCGGCTTCCTGATGGTGGTGCTCGGAAACCAGCAACTGTTCACCGAGAGCACCATCACGGTGGTGCTGCCGGTGTTCAAGGACATCTCCTGGGTCAACATCTGGCGGATGGCGCGGCTGTGGGCGATCGTGCTGGCCGCCAATCTCGCCGGCACGCTGTTCGCCGCGCTGTTCTGCACCTTTACGCCGGTGCTGCCGCCCGACCTGCTGCACGGCATGCAGACAGGTCAGCCGCGATGCTGCTGGAGCTGGCTGGTGGGACATGTTGTTGCGCGGCATTACGTCCGGCTTCCTGATCGCCGCCATGGTGTGGATGATCCCGAGCGCCGAGAGCGCGAAGTTCGCGGTCATCACGCTGATGACCTATCTGATCGCGATCGGCGGCTTCACCCATATCGTCGCCGGCAGCATGGAAGCCTACATGCTGGTGCTCACCGGCGACTGGGAATGGTGGCGGATGCTCGGCAGTTCATCGTGCCGGTGCTGCTCGGCAATATGGTCGGCGGCACCGCGCTGTTCGCGCTGATTTCCTACGCGCAGGTGATGGAGGAGATTTAAGCCGTCATTGATTGATACAGCTGCCGATATAGGCGGTGCTGTCGCCGGCGGCGGCGCCATAGACCCCGGCCTGATGCGCGCAGCGCGCCGCGCGATCTTGCGACGTCTCGGCGCCGCCGGGCCCGGAGCCCGATACCGACGGCAGGTTCGGCAGCAACCGTCCGGTCTGCGGCACGTAAAGCGGCGGCGGCACCGTGGTACGGCTTTGCGGCGTGGCGGCCGGCTTCGGGTTCACGACATGCTGGCGGGTGCCGCGCGGCGATTTGTACTTCGGCGGCAGCCAGGGTTCGGGTGGCTCGGGCCGCATGATGGTGTAGCGGTCGTCGTCGGTTTGGGCATGGCCCGGCAATACCGGCATTATCGTCGCCAGCGGCAGCAAGACAATGAGCAGAAACCGGTGCGCCATCGCTAACAGATAGGAACCCCGCGAGCCGCCGGCTACTCCTCCTCCGGCGCATCGACGATCGGGTCGTAGCGCTTGGCGTCGAAGCCGAGCAGGTTCCAGGACTGCTCCATATGCGGCGGCAGCGGCGCGGTCACGTCGATGGTGCCGCCGCGCGGATGCGGCACCGCGATCCGCCGCGCCAGCAGATGCAGCTTGTTCTGCATGCCGCCGGGCAGTTCCCAGTTCTCGATGTTGAAATATTTCGGATCGCCGATGATCGGATTGCCGACATGGGCCATGTGGGCGCGCAATTGATGGGTGCGGCCGGTCACGGGCTTGAGCGAAATCCAGGCGAGCTTCTGCGCCGCGGTATCGACCACGGCGTAATAGGTCACGGCGTGGACCGCGTCGCGATCGCCATGCTTGGCGATGCGCATGTAGGAATCTTCTTCCTCTTCCTGCTTGGCCAGATAAGTCGAGATGCGGCCCTGCTTCGGCTTCGGCACGCCGACCACCAGCGCCCAATAGATCTTGCGCGCCGAGCGGGTGCGGAAGGTTTTCGCCAGCGCCGCCGCGGCAAAGCGGGTCTTGGCCACCAGCAGACAGCCGGCGGTGTCCTTGTCGAGGCGGTGCACCAGGCGCGGACGCTGGGCGTCCGGATGCGTGCCGCGCAGCGCGCCGAGCATGCCGTCGATGTGCTGCGTGGTGCCGGAGCCGCCCTGAACGGCCAGCCCCATCGGCTTGTTGAGCACCAGCACGTCGTCGTCCTCGAACAGCGTGATCGAGCGGATGAAGGCGCGGTCCTTCTGCGCCTGCGGCGCGTCGTCGCGCGGCACCGGCCGCTCGAGCTGCAGCGGCGGGATGCGCACCGCCTGCCCGGCTTCGAGCCGGTTCTTCGGCTGGGTGCGCTTGCCGTCGACCCGCACTTCGCCTTTGCGGATGATGCGCTGGATGTGGCTGAACGACAGGCCGGGAAACCGCGCCTCGAAAAAGCGATCGACGCGCATGCCGTTCTCGTCCGGCGTGACGGTGACGGTCTGCACGGCGGCGGAAAAATGCTCCGGCTTGGGAGCAACGACCGGCGCCGGCGCGACCACCGGGGCTAACGGCTGCTCGCGCGGCGGGCGCGCGGGAAAGGCACGGCCTTTGCCGCCGCCGCGTTTCGCGGACGGCTTGTAGCGCAGATCGGACTGCCGCGGATTGGCGCGCTCGCTGGAACGCTCTTTGGGGCGCTCCTTGGTCCGCTCTTGTGATCGTTCTTGCGACCGCCCCTTGGATCGCTGCTTGATCCGCTCGTCGCGGTCGCGGCCCGTACCCCGACCTTGGCCGCGCCCGCCGGGACCGGTGGCCTGCTTGCCGCCGCCATAGCCGCCTTTACGCATTCTCATGTCACATCATCCATCGACAGCGACGTCCGAAAAAATCGACCGCGCAAACTGAGCCTGTCTGTTTCGTTCACGGGCAGCGCCGCAAATCGCCGCGCGCGCCGTGGTCCCAGATCACCGAAAGCCGGCCGGCATGCGGGTGCAGCGATACCGGGATCGAGCGTTCGCCGGCCTCGCCCCAGCACAGGGCCTGGATATGGACCGTATCGCCGGTTTTGTACATGCGCCCGATGCGGCAGGAATCGCCGAACCCGCGCACCGCGTAGTCGGTCACCACCAGCGGCGATTGTGCCGCCGTGCCGCCAAAGAACGAGCACGCCGACGGGTCCGCGGCCCAACGGCCGGTGACCGTTTCCGTGGCATGCAAAGGTGCCGCCGCGCATAACGCCGCAGCAACGGCCGCCAACCCCCACCAAAGCTTCATTCCTAGGCCCGCCCCTGCTTCATGCCGATGCCGAGAGCCGCGCCAGCACCGGGTCCAGGCCATCGAGGTCGGCGAGCCGCAACCTGAACAGATCGGTCAGCGCGTCGCGCAATTCGCGCGCATCGAGCGCCCGCTTCTCGCTTTCGCCGTTGAGCCGATGCACGGAGAGCATGTTGTTGGCGAGCGCATAGCGGCGGTCCGGCTCGGCGCGCGCGCCCATCAAGCCGTTCACGAAGATCGATTTCGGATGCGTGGAGACGAACCAATTGCCCTGCTCGTGATCGCTCAGCAATTGTTCGGACAGATCGAAACGATAAAGCCTCAGCCAATTGCCGCGCATTTTAAATTGCAGGACATAGTGATCGCCGTCCTTGAGCACCTGAAACGGCTCGTGCGGTGTCGGCTGTTCCGCCGCCGAATTGAGCAGCAGCGGCGCGGTCAGCACGTTACCGCCAAAACCGACATCGACGAGATAGCGTTCACCCTCGAGATCGACCAACAGCAGCATGTGCACGCGCGACGTATCGACGCCGGCGGGCACGTTCCACAGCACGCGCGCGGCGTGCTCGCTGACACGAAAGCCGAGCGCGCGGAGCACGTGCCCGAACAGCAGATTCTGTTCGTAACAATAACCGCCGCGGCCGTTGTGCACGATTTTCCGTTCGAGCGACGACGCATCGAGTTGTACCGGACGCTTCAGCAGCGGGTCGAGGTTCTCGAAGGCAACCGCCTGCGGGTGCAGCCGATGCAGCTCGCGCAACGTCTCGAGTGTCGCCGCCCGCGGTCCCGAATAGCCGATCCGCCGGAAATAGGCGTCAAGGTCGATCATTCCCCACCCTTTTCCTTTCTGAGCTTCGCCCAGTATTCCAGCCGCTTCTTGATCTCGCGCTCGAAGCCGCGCTCCGGCGGATCGTAGAATTGCTGGCGCGGCAAGCTGCTCGGGGAAATAATTCTGACCCGAGAAGGCTTCGTCCTGGTCGTGGTCGTAGGCATAGCCGCGGCCATAGCCTTCGTTCTTCATCAGCCAGGTCGGGGCATTGAGAATGTGTTTGGGCGGCAGCAGCGAGCCGGCCTGCTTGGCGACTTGCATGGCGGCGCCGTAGGCGGCATAGGCCGCGTTCGATTTCGGCGCGGTCGCCACGTAGATCAGCGCCTGCGCGATCGCCAGTTCGCCTTCCGGGCTGCCAAGAAAATCATAGGCATCCTTGGCGGCATTGGCGATCACCAGCGCCTGCGGATCGGCCAGGCCGACATCCTCGATCGCCATGCGCACGATGCGGCGCGCGACATAGAGCGGCGGCTCGCCGGCATCCAGCATGCGGCAGAGATAATACAGCGCGGCGTCGGGATCGGAGCCGCGCACCGATTTATGCAGCGCGCTGATCAGATTGTAGTGGCCGTCCTGCGCCTTGTCGTAGATCGGGGCGCGACGCTGCACGACCTCCTGCAGCTTGGCCTGGTCGAAGATTTCATCCTTGCGCGCGGCGCGCCAGATTTCTTCCGCCAGCGTCAGCGAAGCGCGGCCGTCGCCGTCGGCCATGCCGACCAGCGCCTCGCGCGCCTGGGCGTCGAGCGGCAAAGCCTTGCCTTCGATCTGCTCGGCGCGGCTGAGAAGTTTCTCGATCGCCGCCGGATCGAGCGATTTGAACACCAGCACACGCGCGCGCGACAACAACGGCGCATTCAACTCGAACGACGGGTTCTCGGTGGTGGCGCCGACCAGGACGATGGTGCCGTCTTCCATCACCGGCAGGAAGCTGTCCTGCTGGGCGCGGTTGAAGCGGTGGATCTCGTCGACGAACAGCAGCGTGCCCTGCCCGCTGTCGCGGCGCCCGCGCGCGGCCTCGAACACCTTCTTCAGATCGGCGACGCCGGTGAAGATCGCCGAGATCTGCTCGAAGTGCAGATCGGTTTCCTGCGCCAGCAGGCGCGCCACCGTGGTCTTGCCGGTGCCGGGCGGGCCCCAGAAGACCAGCGAGCCGAGCGAGCGCGTCGCCAGCATGCGGCTGAGCGCGCCGTCGGGGCCGAGCAGATGATCCTGCCCCACCACCTCGTCGAGCTTTTGCGGGCGCAAGCGGTCGGCAAGCGGGCGCGGCGTGTCCTTGTCGAGGCCCGCAGCCGCGAACAGCGTCGGTCCGGCGGCTTTGGCGCGCGGGGTCATCCGTTGAACACCGCGGAAATCTTCTGTCCGCCGCGATTGATCACGATGCGCCAGCCCGGGCTTGGCGTCTTGCTGACGCGTTCGAGATCGCGGGTCTTGGCGATATGCTCGCCGTTGACCTGCTCGATGACGTCGCCGCGCTGGAAGCCGAGATTGCTGGCGTAAGAACCATTGTCGACGTCGAGGATGACGACGCCGCTGTCGATGTTCTGCAACTGCAATTCATCGGCCAGCGCCGGCGACAGGTTGGCGATCTTGGCGCCGGAAAACGGCGAGCGCGAGCGGATGGTGATTTCGTCGCGCGGCGTTTCGGGCGCGGTCTTCAGGGCGACCTCCGCGATCACCTCGCGGCCGGCGCGCAAGGCGCCGAGTTTGGCGGTGCCGCCGAGCGGCTTGGTGGCGAAGCGATAGTCGAAGGCGTTGGGGTCGTCGACCGGCTGGCCGTCCACCGATACGATGACGTCGCCGGCCTTGAGCCCGCTTTGCGCCGCCGGACTGCCGGACAGCACGCTGGCGATCAACGCGCCGGCCGGACGCTTGAGATTCATGCTGTCGGCGATTTCCGGCGTCACCGGCTGCAATTTGGCGCCGAGCCAGGGCCGCTTCACCGCGCTGCCGCCGCTCTTGGCGGAGGCCACCACCACCCGCACCATATTGGCGGGAATGGCGAAGCCGACGCCTTGCGAGCCGCCCGAGCGCGAGAAGATCGCGGTGTTGATGCCGACCAGCTTGCCGGTAAGATCGACCAGCGCGCCGCCGGAATTGCCGGGATTGATGGCGGCGTCGGTCTGGATGAAGAACTGGTAGTCGGAAACGCCGACCTGCGTGCGCGCCAGCGCCGAGACGATGCCGTGGGTCACGGTCTGGCCGACGCCGAACGGATTGCCGACGGCGAGCACGACGTCGCCGACTTCCAGCGCATCGGAATTGGCGAAGTCGAGGGTCGGAAAGCGCTCATGCGCGTCCTTGATGCGCAGCACCGCAAGATCGCTGCGCGGGTCCTTGAGCACCAGCGTCGCCTCGAACTCGCGCTTATCGGCGAGCGACACCTTGATGTCGTCGGCGCCTTCGATGACGTGCACATTGGTGACGACCAGCCCCGAGGCATCGACGATCACGCCGGAGCCGAGCGAGCGCTGCACCTGGGTTCCCTGGCCGCCGCCCGGGACGCCGAAGAAACGGCGGAAGATCGGATCTTCGAACAGCGGGTTGCGGGTCTGCACGGTCTTGGCGGCATAGACATTGACCACCGCCGGCGCCACGTGCTGCACCACCGGCGCATAGGACAGCCGCAGCTCGGCCGCATTCGGCACGCGCCGCTCCTGCGCGGCGGCAGCCGGAAGCGGCAAGGCCGGCCAAAGCGAGGCCACGGCGATCAAAGCGGCGGTCAGTTGGCAGCGCTTAAAGGCGCATGGATTCCGAATCCCGGCGAAGTGGCCGAGATATAGGCCCCCTGGCGGGCTAAATGAAGGCCGCCAGGCCGTCATTGCCCGCGAAGGCCGGGCAATGCCAGACCTCGAAGGGCGACGGCCACGCAATCCTTCGAGGCTCGGCGCCATCGCGCCTCGCACCTCGGGATGACAGTCGTACCCCCTACTTCGCCGGCACCGTGCGCAGATAGGCCACAACGGCGTTGAGGTCGGCGTCGGTCATGTGGGCGTAGTACGGAAAGCCCATCGGCGGCTTGAGGTGGCTGCCGTCCTTGCTGACGCCGGTCGTGACGGCGCGCTTGATCTCGGCGTCGGTCCAAGACGCCGATGCCCTTCGGGGTGATGTTGCGCGACACCGACTTGCCCCAGGGGCCGGGGAATTCGATGCCGCCCTTGCCGAGATCGCCGACGAAGTCCTTGCCCGCGCGGACCGAACGGCGTGTGGCACTCCATGCAGTGGCCGATGGTGACGAGGTAGAAACCCTTCTTCACCGGGTCGCTCAGCATGGCTTCGGTGTAGGGCTTCTCCGCAGCCGGGGAAGGCATGATGCGGAATCTGCATCTTGTAGATCGGGTCCGGCACCTTGTTCGCGATCGGCTTGAGCGTGCGCAGATAGGCGACGATCGCATTCATGTCGTTGTCGGTGATGATGCCGTAGAAAGCGGTCGGCATCACCTCGGCGATCTGCACGCCGTTCGGCCGCTTGCCGGTGCGCAGCAGCGTCTTGATCTGGGCGTCGGTCCAGGAGCCGATGCCGGTCGCCTTGTCCTGCGTGATGTTTGGCGCGGTGACCTTGAACGGCGGCTCGTCCCAGGACAGTCCGCCGGAAAACGCCTTGTCCATGATGTCGCCGGTCGGGCCCTTCGGCGTGTGGCAGTTGCCGCAGGTCATGATGGTGTTGACCAGATAGTCGCCACGCTTGACCAGATCGGATTGGGCGCTGGCCGTACCGGCCATTGCCGCGCTCAGCGCAAAGCAAATCGTTACGAACCTAATCATGTCGTCCTCCCCATTCGCACGCCGGGGAGTATAGATAGCCGGTTACCGCCCGCTATTCCCGCCAACAACAAAAAAGGGCGGCCCCAAGGCCGCCCTGTGAATTGTCGTCAGGCTGTCGCTCAATCAGGCCGCGACGGTCTCGTCTTCGTTGACCTTCTTGGCCTGCACCGGGCCTGAATCCTTGCCCTTGGCATCGACGTCGCGGTCGACGAACTCGATCACCGCCACCGGCGCATTGTCGCCCTGACGGAAGCCGGCCTTGAGCACGCGGGTATAGCCGCCGTCGCGATCCTTGTAGCGCGGACCGATCACCGCGAACAATTTGCGGACCATCAAGAGATCGCGCATTTCCGAGATCGCCTGGCGGCGGGCGGCGAGCCCGCCCTTCTTGGCCAGCGTCACCAGTTTCTCGACGATCGGCCGCAACTCTTTGGCCTTCGGCAAGGTGGTGACGATCTGCTCGTGCTTGATCAGCGACGCGCACATATTGGCGAACATGGCAGTGCGGTGAGCCGAGTGCCTGCCCAGTTTGCGGTGAACTTTTCCGTGACGCATCGCTTAGCTCCCTAAAACGTCTTCCGACGCCGCCGCTATCCGCGGCCTAGTAATGATCCTCGAAGCGCTTGGCGAGCTCTTCGATGTTTTCCGGCGGCCAGCCCGGCACTTCCATGCCGAGATGCAGGCCCATTTGCGCCAGCACTTCCTTGATCTCGTTGAGCGACTTGCGCCCGAAGTTCGGCGTGCGCAGCATTTCGGCTTCGGTCTTCTGAACCAGATCGCCGATATAGACGATGTTGTCGTTCTTGAGACAGTTGGCCGAACGCACCGACAGCTCGAGCTCGTCGACCTTCTTGAGGAAGGCCGGGTTGAAGGCCAGGTCCGGAATGGTCTCGGTGGCCTGTTCCTTGCGGGGCTCTTCGAAGTTCACGAACACGTTGAGCTGGTCTTGCAGAATGCGCGCCGCGTAAGCCAGCGAGTCGTCCGGCGAAACCGCGCCGTTGGTCTCGATGGTCAGCGTGAGCTTGTCGTAGTCGAGGATCTGGCCCTCGCGGGTATTCTCGACCTTGTAGGAAACCTTGCGCACCGGCGAATACAGGCTGTCGACCGGGATCAGACCGATCGGCGCGTCTTCCGGACGGTTGCGCTCGGCCGGCGACATAGCCCTTGCCGGTGTTGACGGTGAATTCCATGCGGATTTCGGCGCCCTCGTCGAGGGTGCACAGCACGAGGTCCGGATTGAGCACCACCACGTCGCCGACGGTCTGAATGTCGCCGGCCGTGACCGTACCCGGTCCCTGTTTCTTCACCACCATGCGCTTGGGGCCTTCGCCCTGCATCTTGATGGCGATGTCCTTGATGTTGAGCACCATGTCGGTGACGTCCTCGCGCACGCCGGCGATCGAGGAGAATTCGTGCAACACGCCGTCGATATGCACCGACTGCACCGCCGCGCCTTGCAGCGAGGACAGCAGAATGCGGCGCAGCGCGTTACCGAGCGTCACGCCGAAGCCGCGTTCCAGCGGCTCGGCCACCACGGTGGCGTGGCGCGCGGGGTCGGCCCCCGCGGTCACCTGGAGCTTGTTCGGCCTGATCAATTCCTGCCAATTCTTTTGGATCACGTCTTCACCTGTTGAGCGGCGCGGGGCTTGCTCGCGCACCCCACCGCCGTTGTGGGGGAAAGTTCAGCGGTAGCGGACTCAGGTCCGCTCGATGGAATGTTCATACGCGACGACGCTTACGCGGACGGCAGCCATTGTGCGGGATCGTGGTCACGTCGCGGATCGACGTGATGGTGAAGCCCGTCGCCTGCAATGCGCGAAGCGCCGATTCACGGCCCGAACCCGGACCCGACACCTCGACCTCGAGGGTGCGCATGCCGTGTTCCTGCGCCTTCTTGGCGGCGTCTTCGGCGGCGACCTGCGCGGCATAGGGCGTCGATTTGCGCGAGCCTTTGAAACCCATGGTCCCCGACGACGACCAGGCGATGGTGTTGCCCTGCGCGTCGGTGATGGTGATCATCGTGTTGTTGAACGACGCATTCACATGCGCCACGCCCGACGCGATGTTCTTGCGTTCGCGCCGGCGGACGCGGGTGGCTTCCTTACCCATTCTCGTAAATCCCTTTTGTCCTTTTGCAGTCCGCCAGCCTTTAAGAGGCGCGGGCAATTCCTAAAATCAGGTCGCGGTCTTCTTCTTGCCGGCGATGGTCTTGGCCGGACCCTTGCGGGTGCGCGCATTGGTGTGGGTGCGCTGGCCGCGCACCGGCAGGCCCTTGCGGTGGCGCAGGCCCCGGTAGCAACCGAGATCCATCAATCGCTTGATGTTCATCGAGACTTCGCGGCGCAGATCGCCCTCGACCATGTAGTCGCGGTCGATCATTTCGCGAATCTGCAACACCTCGGCGTCGGTGAGCTGTGACACCCGCCGTTCGGCCGGGAGGTTAACCTTCTCCATGATTTCCTTGGCAATTTTCTGCCCGACGCCATGGATATACTGCAGCGCGATGACGACGCGCTTGTTGGTGGGCAAATTCACGCCCGCGATACGAGCCACGAATGGTCTCTCCTGTTATTGGCCGGCTCGGCCGGCCGCGCTTGATGCGCCGAATTCTTGTTTCCCTGGAAGGGGATAGCCCAAAGCGTAACACGACACCTGTCCCCGCCTGTCCGGGGCCCGGCATCGCGCCAAACTTCTGAATAGGCAGTGTATTAAGGGATTTATCGCGCCTTCGTCAACCTCCGCCTGGTAAGGGATTTGGCCTGTCCAGGCTTGTTTTTGGCGCGTCCGGCCTTGGCCACGGGCTTGCGGCCGGATTTGCGCCTTTTGGCGCCGGCCGAGGCCGCCTTGCGGGCGGAACTCTTGCTGGCGGATTTGGCTTTGTGGCCTTTTTGGCCTTCTTTTTGGTCTTGGCTAGGCTTCTTGGCCGGCTTCTTGGCGGCCTTCTGGGGCGGCCTTTTTCGGCGCGGCTTCTTGGCAGCCCCGGTGGGGCTCAGAATCCGGTCGATCGCTACGGTGACAGCATCGACCGGCGCCATGCCGTCCACAGTCTTGAGCATGCCCTTACGGGCGTAATGGCCAGCGAGCGGCGCGGTCTGCGCCCGGTAGGCGGCAAGCCGGTCCTTGAGCACTTCCGGATTGTCGTCCTTGCGCAGCGGCTCGCCGCGGGCGGTCATTTCCGCCACGCGATTCTCGATGCGCTTGAGCAAAATGCCTTCGTCGACTTTGAGTTCGATCACGCCGTCGAGACTGAGGCCGCGTTCGGTCAAAAGCCGCTCGAGCGCTTCGGCCTGCGGCCACCGTGCGCGGAAAACCATCGAGCACGAAGCCGCGTTTGGCGTCCGGCTGGCCGATGCGGTCGGCGATGATCGCCACCACCACCTCGTCGGGCACCAGCTGGCCGGCGTCCATGATGCTCTTGGCACGCTGGCCGACTTCCGAGCCGGCAGCGACCGCAGCGCGCAGCATGTCGCCAGTCGAGAGCTGAACGATCCCGTGTTTGGCGATCAGACGCTGCGCTTGCGTGCCCTTCCCCGCCCCCGGGGGTCCGAGCAGGATTAATCTCATCGATTGCGCCCCCGCAATTTCGACCGCTTGATCAAACCTTCATATTGATGCGCCAGCAGATAGCCCTGGATCTGCGCCACGGTATCCATGGTGACGCTGACCACGATCAAGAGCGACGTGCCGCCGAAGTAGAACGGCACCGCGGCGTAGGAGATCAGGATTTCCGGAATCAGGCAGACGATGGCGAGATAGAGCGCGCCAACGACGGTGATGCGCGACAGCACGTAGTCGATGTACTCGGCGGTGCGTTCGCCCGGACGGATGCCCGGCACGAAGCCGCCGTGCTTCTTCAGGTTATCCGCGGTCTCGGTCGGATTGAACACGACCGCGGTATAGAAGAACGCGAAGAACACGATCAGCGCGATGTAGAGGAACAGAAACAGCGGCCGCCCGTGGCCGAGCAGCGTGGTGACGGTGGTGAGCCATTCCGGTCCGCTGCCGGCGTTGAAATTGGCGACCGTGGTCGGCAGCAGCAACAGCGACGAGGCAAAGATCGGCGGGATCACGCCCGAGGTGTTGAGCTTGAGCGGCAGATGCGAGGACTGGCCCTCGAACATGCGGTTGCCGACCTGGCGTTTGGGATACTGGATCAGCAGGCGGCGTTGCGCGCGTTCCATGAAGACGATGAAGGCAATCACGGCCACCACCATCACCATCACCACCAGAATGAGCCCGGTGGAGAGCGCGCCCTGGCGACCGAGTTCGAGGGTGCCGGCGATCGCCGCCGGCAGTTGCGCCACGATGCCCGCCAGAATGATGAGCGAGATGCCGTTGCCGATGCCGCGCGCGGTGATCTGCTCGCCCAGCCACATCAGGAACATGGTGCCGCCGGTCAGCGTGATCGTGGTCGACATCAGGAAGAAGAAGCCCGGGCTGGTCACGACGCTGCCGGTGCCCTGCAAACCGACCGCGATGCCGTAGGACTGGAACGCAGCAAGCACCACGGTGAGATACCGGGTGTACTGGTTCATGATCTTGCGGCCCGACTCGCCTTCCTTCTTGAGCGCTTCAAGCGTCGGCGAAACCGTCGTCATCAACTGGATGATGATCGAGGCCGAGATGTAGGGCATGATGTTGAGCGCAAAGATCGCCATCCGGTGGATGCCGCCACCGGAGAACATGTTGAACATGCCGAGGATGCCGCCGGCCTGGGTATTGAAAATCTGTTCCCAGGCGGCCGGATCGATGCCGGGCAGCGGGATATAGGTGCCGAGCCGATAGACCAGCAGCGCGCCGACGGTAAACCAGATGCGTTTCTTGAGTTCGTCGGCTTTCGCCAGCGCACCGAAGTTGAGATTGGCTGCTAGTTGTTCTGCTGCCGAAACCATCTGTCGCTCCTGGCCCCCGCCCCGTCCCGTGGTCCACCCGGCCGCAGCCGGGTTCCGCAAGCTTAGATAGGCACTGCGTCTCGAACTTGTAGCTGCCAACACGCCCGTGGGACGGGCGCGTTATTACTCGGCCTTATTCTTCGGCCTTGGCTTCCTCAGCCTTGGCTTCCGGCTTGGCTTTCTTCGGCTTTGCGGCATCCAGCGCCATGCGCTTGTTCTTGCCGCGCGGCTCTTCGTCGGCTTCCTTCTTCGGCGCCAGGATCTTGACCGAGCCGCCGGCCTTCTCGACCGCCTCGATGGCGGACTTCGAAGCCCCGAAAACCGCGATGTCGACCTTGCTCTTGAGCTCGCCGCCGCCGAGCAGCTTGACGCCGCCCTTGGCGCGCCGCATCAGCCCGGCCTTGACCATGGCCGCAGCGTCAATCGGCGCCTTGATGTCGATCAGGCCGGCATCGATCGCCGCCTGCAGCTTGCCGAGATTGGTCTCGTTGAGCTTGACCGCGAACGGGGTGTTGCGGAAGCCGCGCTTGGGCAAACGACGATGCAGCGGCATCTGGCCGCCTTCGAAGCCCTTGATGCGCACGCCGGAACGCGCGGTCTGGCCCTTGCCGCCGCGGCCGCCGGTCTTGCCCATGCCGGAGCCGATGCCGCGGCCGATGCGCATGCGATTCTTGCGCGCACCCGGATTGTCGGCGATCTGGTTCAGTTTCATTGCCGTAGTCCTCTAAACTTCCTGCTTCGCCAACTATTTGGCGTCGACGACGCGCACCAGATGATTGAGCTTGCGGATCATGCCGTGAACTTCCGGGGTGTCCGGCAGTTCGCTGGTGCGGCCGATCTTGTTCAGCTTGAGCCCGATCAGCGTCTCGCGCTGGTCGTGATGACGCCGCGACGGGCTCGCCACCTGTTCGATCTTGATCGTCTTCTTAGCCGGCCATAACCCAGTTCCTTAATCTACCGCGACTTCGTCGGCGCCTTCACGGCGGCGCGACTGCAGCGTGGACACCTTGAGACTGCGGCGGGATGCGACCGAACGCGGCGAATCCTGGTGCTTGAGCGCGTCGAATGTCGCGCGCACCACATTGTACGGGTTGGACGAGCCGAGCGACTTGGCCACCACGTCCTGGATGCCGAGCGTCTCGAACACCGCGCGCATCGGGCCGCCGGCGATGATGCCGGTGCCGGGAGGCGCCGCGCGCAGGATGACCTTGCCGGCGCCGTGACGGCCGAACACGTCATGATGCAGCGTGCGGCCTTCGCGCAGCGGCACGCGCGTCAAAGCGCGCTTGGCGGCGTCGGTCGCCTTGCGGATGGCTTCCGGCACTTCGCGCGCCTTGCCGTGGCCGAAACCGGCGCGGCCTTTCTGGTCGCCGACGATGACGAGCGCGGCGAAAGCGAAACGCCGTCCGCCCTTCACCACCTTGGCCACACGATTGATGTGGACCAGCTTGTCGGTGAACTCGCTGTCGCGCTCTTCACGGCCGCCACGTTCACGGTCGCGTCGGGGCTCTCGTCGTGGTTCACTTGCCATATCTGTTCAACCCGTTCGATCTAGTCGTTCTTTGTTTGCGCCTGATCTTGTCCGAAAACCGGTACCCACTTTTCGGGATCATGCGCTCCGTTAATTCTAGAAGTTAAGTCCAGCTTCGCGCGCAGCATCGGCCAGCGCCTTGATGCGGCCGTGATAGAGATAGCCGCCGCGATCGAACACCACGTCCTTGATGCCCTTTTCCTTGGCGCGTTCGGCGATCAATTTGCCGACCGCCTTGGCGGCTGCGATGTTGGCGCCGGTCTTGGCGCCTTCGCGCATGGTCTTCTCCAGCGAGGAGGCAGCGACCACGGTCACGCCCTTCTCGTCGTCGATCAGTTGCGCGTGGATATGCTTGGACGAACGGAACACGGAAAGCCGCGTACGCCCGCGCGCCGCAAGCTTGACCCTGCGTCGCACCGTCGCCGTCCGCCGTGCGGTTCGGTCACTTAATCTCGACATGGCTTTCGCCCTCTACTTCTTCTTGCCTTCCTTGCGGAAGATGTATTCGCCGGCGTATTTCACGCCCTTGCCCTTGTACGGCTCGGGCGGACGGTAGCCGCGGATTTCGGCGGCCACCTGGCCGACCTTCTGTTTGTCGATGCCGGTGATCACGATCTCGGTCGGCTTCGGGGTCACGATCGCGATGCCTTCCGGGATCTTGAAGTTGACGTCGTGGGAAAAACCGAGCTGCAGGTTCAGGCTCTTGCCCTGCACCGCCGCGCGATAGCCGACGCCGTTGATCTCCAGCCGCTCTTCGAAGCCCTTGGTCACGCCGTTGATCAGGTTGGCGACCAGCGTGCGCGAGGTGCCCCACAGCGAGCGCGCGCGTTTGCTCTCGCCGCGCGGTTCGATCTTGAACGCGCCTTTGTCCATGGTGACGATGACGTCGTCATGCAGGACAAGCTGAAGAGCACCCTTCGGGCCCTTCACCTTGACGGTCTGGCCTTCCAGATTGGCGGTGACGCCAGTGGGGACCGGGACCGATTTGTTTCCGATGCGCGACATTAGAACACCGTGCAGATGATTTCGCCGCCAACATTGGCTTCGCGAGCGTCGTGGTCGGCCATCACGCCCTTCGGCGTCGAAAGGATCGCAACACCCAGACCGTTATTGATGCGCGGCAGCGCCTTGACCGAGGCATAGACGCGCCGGCCGGGCTTGGAGACGCGTTCGATTTCGCGGATCACCGGTGCGCCGTCGAAATATTTCAGCTCGATCTCGAGCTCGCTGCGTCCGTTGGCATGCGCCACGCTGGCGTAGCCGCGGATATAGCCCTCGGTCTTGAGCACTTCGCAAACGCGTTCGCGATGCTTGGAGCCGGGCATGGAGACCTTGGATTTCGCACGCATCTGCGCATTGCGGATGCGGGTAATCATGTCGCCGATCGGATCGTTTACCATCTCTGTGCCCTCACCAGCTCGACTTCACGAGGCCGGGAATCAGGCCCTTGGAACCGAGCTCGCGCAGCGCGATACGGCTAAGCTTATGCTTGCGGTAGTAGGCGCGCGGACGGCCGGTCAGTTCGCAGCGGTTGCGAATGCGGGTGGCCGACGAATTGCGCGGCAATTCGGCAAGCTTGAGGGTCGCGGCGAAGCGCTCCTCCATCGGCAGCGACTTGTCGCGGGCGATCGCCTTGAGCTTCGCCCGGCGCGGCGCGAAGGTTTTCGTCATCCTGCGCCGCCGGTTGTTCTTCTCGATCGAACTCTTCTTCGCCATTACGTTAGCTCCTTATTTCCGCGTTTGAGGTGGCCGAAACGCCCCTCACTGCCGGAACGGGAATTGGAATGCAGCCAGTAGCGCGCGCGCTTCTTCGTCGGTGCGTGCGCTTGTGCAAACGGTGATGTCCATGCCCCAGGCATCGACGACCTTGTCGAAGTCGATTTCCGGAAACACGATGTGTTCCTTGATGCCCAGGCTGTAGTTGCCGCGGCCGTCGAAGCTCTTCGGGTTGAGCCCGCGGAAGTCGCGGATACGGGGCAGCGCGATGTTCACCAGGCGGTCGAGGAAGTCGTACATGCGCTGCTTGCGCAGCGTGACCTTGCAGCCGATGGCCTGGCCGTCGCGCAGCTTGTAGTTCGCGATCGACTTGCGCGACATGGTGATCACGGCCTTCTGGCCCGCGATCAGCGACAGATCGCCGGCAGCCTGGTCGACCTTCTTGCGGTCGGCCACGCCCTCGCCGATGCCCATGTTGAGCACCACTTTGGTGATCGCCGGCACCTGCATGACGTTCTTGTAGCCGAACTGCTTGGTGAGCTCGGGGCGGATGACCTGCTCGAAATGGTCGCGCAGCCGTGCCTTATAGTCAGACGCCACGCGCGGCTTCTTGACCTTCGGCGCGGCGTCCTTGGACGCCGGCGGCTTCTTGGCCTTTTTCGGCTCGGTATTCTGCTGTGTCTCAGCCATCGATCTCTGCTCCGGAACGCTTGGCGATGCGCACTTTTTTGCGGTCACCGCCTTCGCCGACGAATTTAAACCCGATGCGGGTCGGCTTGCCGTCCTTAGGGTCGGCAACAGCCAAGTTGGACAAATGGATCGTGCTCTCTTTCGAGATGATCCCGCCTTCCTGCTGCGCGGTCTGGCGCTGGTGGCGCTTGACCATGTTGACGCCGCGCACGATGGCGCGGGCGTCGGCCGGACGCACTTCGACGACTTCGCCGGTGCGGCCCTTGTCGCGGCCGGTCAGCACGATGACCTTGTCGCCTTTACGGATTTTGGCAGCCATTACAGCACCTCCGGGGCGAGCGAGATGATCTTCATGTGATTCTTGGCGCGCAGTTCGCGCGGCACCGGCCCGAAGATGCGGGTGCCGACCGGCTCCATCTGCGCGGTGATCAGCACCGCCGCGTTGCGGTCGAAACGGATGACCGAACCGTCGGCGCGCTTGATGTCCTTGCGGATGCGCACCACGACGGCCTTCATCACCTCGCCTTTTTTGACGCGGCCGCGCGGGATGGCTTCCTTCACCGAGACGACGATGACGTCGCCGATGGTGGCGTATTTCCGCTTCGAGCCGCCCAGCACCTTGATGCACATGACGCGGCGCGCGCCGGAATTGTCCGCCACGTCGAGGTTGGTTTGCATCTGGATCATGATGCGGCTCTCTTATGTGTGCCAAACATGGCGTCTACTGTGCTTTCTGTTTCTTCTCGCCGCGAACCACTTCCCAGCACTTCAGCTTGGACAGCGGACGGCGCTCTTCGATCCACACCAAGTCGCCGACCGAGTACGCGTTGGTCTCGTCATGCGCGTGGTATTTCTTCGAGGTACGAACGGTCTTCTTCATCGTCGCGTGGGTGAAACGCCGGTCAACCCGCACGACCACGGTCTTGGCCTGCTTGTCGCTGACGACGACGCCCTGGAGCGTACGTTTCGGCATCTATGACCCCTTACTTCTTCGACTTATTCGGTTTGTTAGACTTAGCCCGTGCCTTGGCGCGCGCCGTCGTGGTCGCAGCGCCCTTCGGCCTGTCAGATCTGGGCTTGGCGGATTTCGTCTTGGTCTTCTTTGCAGGCTTGCTCGCGGCGTCGGCCTTGATCACGGGCTCGGCGCCGGCGCGCTTCTGGCCGGCAATGGTCTTCATGCGCGCGATGTCGCGGCGGATAACGCGCACGCGCGAGGTGTTCTCGAGCTGACCGGTGGCCCGCTGGAAGCGCAGATTGAACTGCTCCTTCTTCAGCTTGAGCACTTCGTCATCGAGTTGATCGAGCGTCATCGCTCTTACGTCGGCGGATTTCATGGTCATCACTCAGCAATACGTTCGATGAACCGGGTCTTGACCGGCAGCTTGGCGGCGGCGAGCGTCAGCGCTTCCTTGGCGATGGCGATCGGAACGCCGTCGACTTCGAACAAGATGCGGCCCGGCTTGACCCGCACGACCCAAAGCTCGGGCGTGCCCTTGCCTTTGCCCATGCGGATTTCGATCGGCTTCTTGGACACCGGCACGTCGGGATAGACGCGGATCCAGACGCGGCCCGACCGCTTCATGAAGCGGGTCAGCGCGCGGCGCGCCGCTTCGATCTGGCGCGCGGTGACGCGCTCGGGCTCCAGCGCCTTCAGGCCGAATTGGCCGAAGGCGAGCGTGGCGCCTGAGGTGGCGATGCCGTGGATACGGCCCTTGAACGCCTTGCGGAACTTGGTGCGCTTTGGTTGCAGCATGATCTAGCTCTAGCCCTTAAGCGTTTTCGCGGCGCGGACGGCCGGCATCGCCCTCGGCGAGCTTCTTGTCCTGTGCCATCGGATCGTGTTCGAGGATCTCGCCCTTGAAGATCCAGACTTTGACGCCGCAGGTGCCGTAGGTGGTGAATGCGGTGGAGACGCCGTAGTCGACGTCGGCGCGCAAGGTATGCAGCGGCACCCGCCCCTCGCGGTACCATTCCATGCGGGCGATTTCCGCGCCGCCGAGGCGGCCGGAGCAGTTGATACGGATGCCTTCGGCGCCCAGACGCATGGCCGACTGCACGGCGCGCTTCATGGCGCGGCGGAACGCGACGCGGCGCTCGAGCTGCTGGCTGATCGACTCGGCGACCAACTGCGCGTCGAGTTCCGGCTTGCGGATTTCGACGATGTTGATGACCACGTCGCTGTCGGTGAGCTTGGCCACCGACTTGCGCAGCTTCTCGATGTCGGCGCCCTTCTTGCCGATCACCACGCCCGGACGCGCCGAGTGGATGGTGACGCGGCACTTCTTGTGCGGGCGCTCGATGATGATCTTGGACACCGCCGCCTGCTTGAGCTGCTTCATCAGCTCGGCGCGGATCTTGATGTCTTCATGCAACAGCGTGCCGTATTCGGCCTTGCCGGCGAACCAGCGCGAATCCCAGGTGCGGTTGATCCCGAGACGCAGCCCAATCGGATTGACTTTTTGACCCATTAAACTCCTCCTCAGGCTTTCGCTTCAGCTGGCGCCTCGACCTGACGCACGATGATGGTCAGGTGGGAGAACGGTTTCAAAATCTGGCCGACCCGGCCGCGACCACGCGGGCTGAAGCGCTTGATCACCAGCGCCTTGCCGACATGGGCCTCGGCGACGACGAGATCGTCGACGTCGAGGTCGTGATTATTCTCGGCATTGGCGATTGCCGATTCCAGGCACTTGCGCACTTCGGTGGAGATGCGCTTGCGCGAAAACTCCAGATCGGCGAGCGCGGTCGCGGCCTTTTTGCCACGGATCATCTGCGCCACAAGATTAAGCTTCTGCGGCGATACCCGCAGCATCTTGCTGATGGCCTTGGCTTCGTTGTCGGGAAGATCCCGATCGCGTTTGCGCTTGCCCATGACGTCTCTCTAAATCCTTAGCTTGCCGCCGGTGCGGCGGCAGCAGCAGGCGCTGCAGCGGGAGCGCTGCTGCGCTTGGCTTTACGATCGGCGGTGTGGCCGTAGAACATCCGGGTCGGCGCGAACTCGCCGAACTTGTGACCGACCATTTCCTCGGTCACCATCACCGGAATGTGCTTCTGGCCGTTATAGACGCCGAAATTCAAGCCGACGAACTGCGGCAGAATGGTCGAGCGCCGGCTCCAGATCTTGATCATGTCGTGACGGCCCGATGCGCGCCCGGCCTCAGCCTTGCGCAGCAGATAACCGTCGACGAACGGGCCCTTCCATGCGGAACGAGTCATTACCTATTTCCCTACTGCTGCTTCTTCTTGCGGTCGTGACGGCTGACCACGATGAATTTGGTGGTGCGCTTGTTCTTGCGGGTCTTCTTGCCCTTGGTCGGGAAGCCCCACGGCGTGACCCAATGGCCGCCGCCCTTGGTGCGTCCGCCGTGCGGATGATCGACCGGGTTCATGGTGATGCCGCGGTTGTGCGGCATGCGGCCCTTCCAACGCTGACGGCCGGCCTTGCCGATCGTCGTGTTCATGTTGTCGGGGTTCGACACCGCGCCGACCGTCGCCATGCAGCGGCCATGCACCAGGCGCTGCTCGGTCGTCGACAGGCGCAGAATGACGTAATCCTGGTCGCGGCCGACGATCTGAACGTAAGAGCCGGCCGAACGCGCGAGCTGCCCGCCCTTGCCGATCTTGAGTTCGACGTTGTGGACGATGGTGCCGACCGGAATGCTGGCGATCGGCATGGCATTGCCCGGCTTCACGTCGGCCTTCTCGGCGGCAACCACCTGGTCGCCGACGCCCAAGCGCTGCGGCGCCAGGATGTAGGACAGCTCGCCGTCCTGATACTTGATCAGCGCGATGAACGCGGTGCGGTTCGGATCGTATTCCAGCCGTTCGACGGTCGCCGGCATATCGAACTTGGTGCGGCGGAAGTCGATGCGGCGATAGGCCTGCTTGTGGCCGCCGCCGCGGAAACGCGAGGTGATGCGGCCGTTGTTGTTACGGCCGCCGCTGGAATGCTGACCCTCGGTCAGCGCCTTGACCGGCGGACCCTTGTACAGCGACGAACGGTCGATGTTCACCAGCTGACGCTGGCTCGGGGTGGTCGGATTGTAGGTCTTTAACGCCATCGATCCGCTCCCCTACAGTCCGGTGGTCACGTCGATCCGGTGGCCCTCTTCGAGGGTCACGATCGCGCGCTTCACATCGGACTGCTGCCCGACTTTGTTCTTGAACATCTTCACTTTGCCTTGGCGGATGAGCGTGTTGACGTTCTTGACCTTGACGTCGAACAGCTTCTCGACCGCTTCCTTGATCTGCGGCTTGGTGGCGTTGCGCGCCACCTTGAACGTAACCTTGTTGAACTCCGACCCCATGGTCGCCTTTTCGGTGATCACCGGGGACAGAATGACGTCGTAATGGCGCGGATCCTTGGTGCTCATTTGAATTGCGCCTCCAGCGCATCGAGCGCGGCCTTGGTCAGCACCAGGGTCTTACGCCGCATGATGTCGTAGACGTTGATGCCTTGAATCGGCAGCACGTCGATATTGGGAATGTTGCGCGCGGCGTTGCGGAAGTTCAGTTCGATCTCGGCGCCGTCGATGATCAGCGCGTTGATCAGGCTGAGCTTGCCGAACTGCGCGGCCAGCGTCTTGGTCTTGGAATCCTTCAGCGTCGCCTTGTCGATGACGACGATGCCGCCATCCTTGGCCTTGGACGACAGAGCGTGCTTGAGCGCGAGCGCGCGAACCTTCTTCGGCAGGTCGGTGGCATGGCTGCGCACGACCGGACCGAAGGCGCGACCGCCGCCGCGGAACTGCGGCACGCGCGCCGAGCCGTGACGGGCGCCGCCGGTGCCCTTCTGCGCATACATCTTCTTGCCGGTGCGCCAGATCTCGCTGCGATCCTTGGTCTTGTGCGTGCCGCGCTGGCGCTTGGCGAGCTGCCAGTTGACGCAGCGCTGCACGATGTCGACGCGCGGCTCGAGGCCGAAAATCGCATCCGGCAGGCTGACCGAACCGGCTTCCTTGCCTTCAAGCGTGGTGATTTTCATGTCCATGTTATGCGCCCTCCTTCTCGGTCGGGGCGGCATCGGCAGCCGGCGCTTCGGCCGGCTTGGTGTCGGATTTGGCGGTCTCGCTGACGCGGAACTTGCCGGGCTTCGGCGAATCCTTATGCGCCTTCTTTTTCACGGCATCGCGCACGGTGATCCAGCCGCCCTTGGCGCCAGGCACCGCGCCCTCGACCAGGATCAGGCCGCGCTCGACGTCGGTCTTGACCACTTTGAGATTGAGCGTGGTGATGCGGTCGACGCCCATGTGACCGGGCATCTTCTTGTTCTTGAAGGTCTTGCCCGGATCCTGACGGCCGCCGGTCGAACCGATCGAACGGTGCGAGACCGACACGCCGTGCGAGGCGCGCAAGCCGCCGAAGTTCCAGCGCTTCATGCCGCCGGCAAAGCCCTTGCCGATCGAGATGCCGCAGACATCGACGAACTGACCTTCGACGAAATGATCGGCGGTGATTTCGGCGCCGACCGGGATCAAGGCATCCTCGGTGACGCGGAATTCCGCAAGCTTGCGGCGCGGCTCGACGTTGGCCTTACCGAAATAACCGCGGTCGGCCTTGCTCATGTTGTTGGTGCGGCGCAGCCCGGAACCGAGCTGCAGCGCGACGTAGCCATTCTTATCCTTGGTGCGATGGGCAATGACCTGGCACTGCTCAAGTTGCAGCACCGTGACCGGCACGTGTTCTCCGGTCTCGGAGAACACCCGGGTCATTCCGACCTTTTTAGCCACCACTCCCGAACGCATCTTCAAGTCCTCATTGCAGCTTTAGAGCTTGATCTCGACGTCGACGCCGGCGGCCAGGTCGAGCTTCATCAGCGCGTCCACGGTCTGCGGCGTCGGATCGACGATATCCAAAAGGCGCTTATGGGTGCGCATTTCGAACTGTTCGCGGCTCTTCTTATCGACGTGCGGCGAACGGTTCACCGTGAACTTCTCGATGCGCGTCGGCAGCGGAATCGGTCCACGCACCTGAGCGCCTGTGCGCTTGGCCGTGTTCACGATCTCGCGCGTCGACGCATCGAGGATGCGGTGATCGAACGCCTTGAGCCGGATCCGGATATTCTGGCCGTTCATTTTTGTTTCTCTCGTCCGTCACATCCGGCTGTCACACCGAACATCCACGACACTAAATCTCTCGACTAAGACGTGGATGGCCGGGACATGCCCGGCCATGACACTTGGCTGATTACTCGATGATGCTCGCCACCACGCCGGCGCCGACGGTGCGGCCGCCTTCGCGAATGGCGAAGCGAAGCTTTTCTTCCATGGCGATCGGCACAATCAGATGCACTTCCATCGCCACGTTGTCGCCCGGCATCACCATTTCGGTGCCGGCCGGCAGATGCACCACACCGGTCACGTCGGTGGTGCGGAAGTAGAACTGCGGACGATAGTTGGTGAAGAACGGGGTATGACGGCCGCCCTCTTCCTTGGTGAGGATGTAGGCTTCGGCCTTGAACTTGGTGTGCGGCTTGACCGAGCCGGGCTTGCAGAGCACTTGGCCGCGCTCGACTTCCTCACGCTTGGTGCCGCGCAGCAGCGCGCCGATGTTGTCGCCGGCCTGGCCCTGATCGAGCAGCTTGCGGAACATTTCGACGCCGGTGACGACGGTCTTGACGGTCGGCTTGATGCCGACGATCTCGACTTCCTCGCCGACCTTGACGATGCCGCGCTCGACACGGCCGGTGCAGACCGTGCCGCGGCCGGAGATCGAGAACACGTCTTCCACCGGCATCAGGAACGGCTGATCGATCGGACGTTCCGGCTGCGGAATGTACTCGTCGACCGCCTTCATCAGCTCGAGAATGGCGTCATGGCCGAGCTTGGGATCCTTGTCCTCGAGCGCCATCAGCGCCGAGCCCTTGATGATCGGGATCTTGTCGCCCGGGAAATTGTACTTGGAGAGCAGTTCGCGAACTTCGAGCTCGACCAGCTCGAGCAGTTCCGGATCGTCGACCATGTCGACCTTGTTCATGAACACCACCAGCGCCGGCACGCCGACCTGACGGGCGAGCAGGATGTGCTCGCGGGTCTGCGGCATCGGGCCGTCGGCGGCGGAGACCACCAGGATCGCGCCGTCCATCTGCGCGGCGCCGGTGATCATGTTCTTCACGTAGTCGGCGTGGCCCGGGCAATCGACGTGGGCGTAGTGGCGATTCTTGGTCTCGTATTCGACGTGGGCGGTCGAGATCGTGATGCCGCGCGCTTTCTCTTCCGGCGCCTTGTCGATCTGATCATAGGCCGTGAAGGTCGCGCCGCCGGTCTCGGCGAGCACCTTGGTGATCGCCGCCGTCAGCGTGGTCTTGCCGTGATCGACGTGACCAATGGTGCCGATGTTGCAGTGCGGCTTATTGCGCAGGAATTTCTCTTTAGCCATGGAACTCTCCCTGTCGGGTCTCTGGTCAGTGCCGGTTAATCTTTCCGCGTCGAAGGTCAGGCGTATTTCGCCTGAACCTCCAGCGCGACATTCTGCGGAACCTGTTCGTAGTGATCGAATTGCATGGTGAAGGTGGCGCGCCCCTGTGACATGGAACGCAGATTGTTGACGTAGCTGAACATGTTGGCGAGCGGCACCATCGCGTTGATGACGTTGGCGTTGCCGCGCACGTCCTGGCCCTGGATGTGGCCGCGCCGCGAGTTGAGATCGCCGATGACCGAGCCGGTATATTCCGCCACCGTCACCACCTCGACCTTCATGATCGGCTCGAGCAACACCGAGCCGCCCTTCTGCAGCGCTTCGCGCAAGGCGCCGCGCGCGCAGATTTCGAAGGCCAGCGCCGACGAATCGACTTCGTGATAGCGGCCGTCGATCAGCGTCACCTTGAGATCGACCACCGGGAAGCCGGCGAGCAGGCCGGCGCCCAGAACCGATTCGAGACCCTTCTCGACGCCGGGGATGAATTCTTTCGGCACCGCGCCGCCGACGACTTCGTTTTCGAAAATGAAGCCGCTGCCGGCCGGCAAGGGCTCGACGGTGATCTTGATCTGGGCGAACTGGCCGGTGCCGCCGGTCTGCTTCTTGTGCTGGTAGTCGACCGTGACCGGCTTGGTGATGCGCTCGCGATAGGCCACCTGCGGCGCGCCGATATTGGCGTCGACCTTATAGGTGCGGCGAAGGATGTCGACTTTGATGTCGAGATGCAGTTCGCCCATGCCCTTGATGATGGTCTGGCCGGACTCTTGATCGGTGTGGACGCGGAACGACGGATCTTCCGCCACCAGCTTGGCCAGCGCGACGCCGAGCTTTTCCTGGTCGGCCTTCGACTTCGGCTCGATCGCGATTTCGATCACCGGCTCCGGGAATTCCATCTTTTCCAGGATGACCGGATGCTTGGGGTCGCACAGCGTGTCGCCGGTGCGCACTTCCTTGAGGCCCGCCAGCGCGACGATGTCGCCGGCATAGGCTTCCTTGATGTCTTCGCGGTTATTGGCATGCATCAGCAACATGCGGCCGATGCGCTCTTTGCGCTCTTTGGTCGAGTTGATGACGCCGGTGCCGCTGGTGAGCGTGCCGGAATAGATGCGGCAGAAGGTGATGGTGCCGACGAAGGGGTCGTCCATGATCTTGAAGCCGAGCAGCGCCAGCGGCTCGCTGTCGCCGGGCTTGCGCACGACTTCTTCGCCGTTGTCCGGGTTGATGCCCATGATCGGCGGCACGTCGAGCGGCGACGGCAGATAGTCGACCACGGCGTCGAGCAGCGGCTGCACGCCCTTGTTCTTGAACGCCGAGCCGCACAGCACCGGGAAGAAGGCGCCGGTGATCACGGCCTTGCGCAGCAGCTTCTTGACGGTCGCCTCGTCCGGCATCTTGCCTTCGAGGTAGGCGGTCGCCGCATCGTCATCGAGTTCGCAGACCGCTTCGATCATGAGGTCGCGATATTCCTGCGCCTGCTCGAGCAGGTCGGCGGGAATGTCGATGTCTTTGTAGTTGGCGCCGAGCGCCTCGTCTTCCCAGATCACGCCCTTCATGCGCACCAGGTCGATCAGGCCTTTGTAGTTGCTGCTCGGAGCCGATCGGGAGCTGGATCGCGATCGGCTTGGCGCCGAGGCGGGTCTTGATGTCGTCGATGCACTTGAAGAAGTCGGCGCCGATCTTGTCCATCTTGTTGGCGAACACGATGCGCGGAACTTTGTACTTGTCGCCCTGACGCCAGACCGTCTCGGTCTGCGGCTCAACGCCCTGGTTGGAATCGAGCACGACGACGGCGCCGTCGAGCACGCGCAGCGAGCGCTCGACTTCGATGGTGAAGTCGACGTGGCCGGGGGTGTCGATGATGTTCAGACGCTTGCCGTGCCAGAACGCGGTGGTCGCGGCCGAGGTGATGGTGATGCCGCGTTCCTGCTCCTGCTCCATCCAATCCATCGTCGCGGCGCCTTCATGCACCTCGCCGATTTTATGGCTCTTGCCGGTATAATAGAGGATCCGTTCCGTAGTCGTGGTTTTCCCGGCATCAATGTGAGCCATGATGCCGAAATTACGGTAGTCCTCGATTGCGTGGACGCGGGGCATTGAATTCGATTCCTATAGGTTGTTCGTCGTCACCAGCGATAATGCGAGAACGCACGGTTGGCTTCCGCCATCTTGTGGGTGTCCTCGCGCTTCTTGACGGCGTTTCCCCTGTTGTTGGATGCGTCGAGCAGCTCGGCCGAGAGCCGCTCGGTCATTGTTTTTTCGTTGCGGTCGCGCGCGGCGATGATGATCCAGCGAATGCCGAGCGCCTGGCGGCGCGACGTGCGCACTTCCACCGGCACCTGGTAGGTGGCGCCGCCGACGCGCCGTGAGCGCACTTCGATCGAGGGCATCACGTTGTCGAGCGCCTGCTGGAACACCGAGAGCGGGTTCAGCTTGGTCTTGCCCTCGATCATCTCGAGCGCGCCGTAGACGATGCCTTCGGCGACCGACTTCTTGCCGTCATACATGACGGCATTCATGAATTTGCTCACGACAATATTTCCGAACTTCGGGTCCGGAATGATTTCGCGTTTTTCTGCGGCGTGACGGCGGGACATGACGCTTACCCTTATTTCGGACGCTTGGCGCCGTACTTCGAACGGCGCTGCTTGCGGTTCTTGACGCCCTGCGTGTCGAGCACGCCGCGCAGGATGTGATAGCGAACGCCCGGCAGATCCTTGACGCGACCGCCGCGGATCATCACCACCGAATGTTCCTGAAGATTGTGGCCCTCGCCCGGGATGTAGCCGATCACTTCGAAGCCGTTGGTGAGACGAACCTTGGCGACCTTGCGCAGCGCCGAGTTCGGCTTCTTCGGCGTCGTCGTATAGACGCGCGTGCAGACGCCGCGCTTCTGCGGGCTCGACTGCAGCGCCGGCACCTTGTTGCGGGTCTTGAGCGGCCGCCGCGGATTGGCAATCAGCTGGTTAATCGTCGGCATCGTTCGCCTTCGTACCTTCGTCTGGGCACTAGCGCCCGGAATCAGTTGGGGCTATCGGCCCCGGCATCGTTTGCGCGCATTAGCGTCCGCGCGCGGTTGTTTGCGCGCTTACTCACGCGCAAAACGAAATCGCGCCATCCGCTCGAATCGCGGGGGCGCTCTTTCCGTTCTGGACGACCGCGACGCGGTTAACGCCACGCAGCCGTTCTCCTAAAACCTGACAGTGGCTGTCAGAGGCAGCGTTTGAGCTTCATCCGTCGAGGCGATGCGCCAGCCAGACTCTCTGAGAAATATCAAGCATTCTCAAAGGGTTGGCCGTGCGGCCGTTCCGAACAAGCGAAGCTCACCGCCTGCCGTAAAGTGAGGCGTATGTATCGGCCACATTCCCCCAAGTCAAGGCGAAAAAGCCCGGAAAATCGGGGATTTTGGAGCGTTCAGGCGCTCGCCGTTTGAGCCTAGCTCAGCCTACGGCGCAAGCTCGATAACAGCCCCCTCGTGGGCCCGCAAGGCGAGCGAGCCCGGCGACAGCCTCGCCAGTCGCGGCCGGCCGACGAAACCAGCACAGTTCCGCCGCGCGCATCGTCCGGAACGTCAAAACCACCGGCAAAGCGCCGAAATTCAGCGCAACCAGCAGCCGCTCGCCATCCGCCGCTCGCTCGTAAGGCCAGCAAGTCGTCGCTCGCCGGCGACCGGCCGATAGGTCCCCGTGCGTCAGCGCCGGACAGGCGCGGCGCAGCGCCGATCAGCCGCCGGTAGAGATTATAGAGCGATGCCGGGTCGGCCCGTTCGCCGGTCGACGTTAACGCTTAGATAATCATCCGGCCAGCGGCAGCCAAGGCTCGACGGCCGAAAACCCGGCGAATCGGCTGCGCGTCCCACTGCATCGGCGTGCGGCAGCCGTCGCGGCCGAGCCGCCCGGGCACGTTCTTCTCCCACGGATCGCGCACGCGCTCCGGCGGCGATCGCGACCTGGCGCATGCCGATCTCGTCGCCGTAATAGAGCGTCGGCGTGCCGCGCAGCGTCAGCAGCAGCATCGCCGCCACCCGCGCCTGCTCGGCGCCGACCCGGCTCGCCAGCCGCGGCCGGTCGTGATTGCCGAGCACCCAGTTCGGCCAGGCGCCGTCGCGGCAGCGCCGCCTCGTAGCGCTCGATCGCCTGCGGCGATCGCGCGCGGCTGCCACGGCGTCTCGATCAGGCTGAAATTGAACGGCAGATGCGCGCCGGCCAGATCGCGGCCGTAATAGGCCACCAGCCGCTCGACCGGCAGATAGATCTCGCCGATCAGCACGCGGTCGGGAAATTCGTCGATCACGCGCGCGCAAGCCGCGGATGACGTCGTGCACCTCCGGCCGGTCGGTCGAATAGAGCGGCAGCAGGCGCCGGTACGGCGGCTCGCCGTCGCGAAAGTCCGGATTCGGCGGATTGTCGCGGAAGGCTTCGTCCTTGATCAGATGCCAGATCACGTCGACGCGAAAACCGTCGACGCCGCGGTCGCAGCCAGAAGCGCATCACATCGTGCATCGCCGCGCGCACTTGCGCGGTTGCGCCAGTTCAGGTCCGGCTGCGCCGCGCAGGAACGCGTGATAATAATATTGGCCGGTCGCCGCATCGAAGGCCCAGGCCGAGCCGCCGAATTCCGACAGCCAGTTGTTGGGCGGCCCGCCGCCGGGCGCGGCGTCGCGCCAGATATACCAGTCGCGCTTGGCGTTCTCGCGCGACGCCCGGCTTTCCACGAACCACGGATGCCGGTCGGAGGTGTGGTTGGGCACGAAGTCGAGCATCACCTTCAGCCCAGCGCATGCGCCGCGCGCCAGCAGCGCGTCGAAATCGCGCCAGCGTGCCGAACAGCGGATCGATCGCCGGTGTAGTCGGAAATGTCGTAGCCGAAATCGGCCATCGGCGAGGGAAGATCGGCGACAGCCAGAGCGCATCGACGCCGAGCTCGGCGAGATACGGCAGGCGCGCGGTGATGCCGCGCAGATCGCCGACGCCGTCGCCGTTCGAATCCTGAAACGAGCGCGGATAGATCTGGTAGAGGACCGCCGACTGCCACCAGTGCATGAGCCCCGCCGGCGTCGCTAGCGCCTGCATGTGCACTGAGCCGATTCGTAACGGCCGTGTGACGCCCCGAGCGCGGCCGCCGGACAACGAAAAAGGGCCGCCCGAAGGCGGCCCTTTTGATTGCTGTGACGAAGATGCCGAGCCTTATTCCGCCGGCGGCAGCGCGGGTGCGGCTTCCGCCTCGGCTTTGGCCGCGGCCTTGGCTGCATCCTTCTCGCGCTCCTCGAGGATGAGGGCGTCGCGCTTGACCGCAACTTCGCGCAGCTGGTTCATCATCGCGCCGGTGCCCGCCGGGATCAGGCGGCCGACGATGACGTTTTCCTTGAGGCCGTCGAGCGTATCCGCCTTGCCGTTGACGGCGGCTTCGGTGAGCACGCGGGTGGTCTCCTGGAACGACGCCGCCGAGATGAACGAACGGGTCTGCAGGCTCGCCTTGGTGATGCCGAGCAGAACGGGGTGTCCCGCTTGCCGGCTTCTTGCCTTCGGCTTCGGCGCGGACGTTGATCTCGTCCATCTCCGAACGGTCGATCTGCTCGCTCGCCAGCAGCTCGGTTTCGCCGGCGTCGTCGATCTCAACCTTCTGCAGCATCTGGCGAACGATCACCTCGATGTGCTTGTCGTTGATATTGACGCCTTGCAGGCGATAGACCTCCTGGATCTCGTTCGTCAGATACGACGCGAGTTCCTCGACGCCCTTGATGGCGAGAATGTCGTGCGGCGCGGGATTGCCTTCGACGATGTAGTCGCCCTTCTCGATGATGTCGCCATCCTGCAGATGGATGTGCTTGCCCTTCGGAATCAGATATTCCTTCGGCTCGTCATCCTTGGCCGTCGGCTCGATCGTGATGCGGCGCTTGTTCTTGTAGTCCTTGCCGAACCGCACGGTGCCGCCGATTTCGGCGATGATCGCCGCATCCTTCGGCTTGCGCGCCTCGAACAGTTCCGCCACCCGCGGCAGACCGCCGGTGATGTCGCGCGTCTTGGCGCTTTCGGTCGGGATACGCGCGATGACGTCGCCCGCCTTCACGTGCGCATCCGGATCGACCGAGATAACGGCATCGACCGCGAGCAGATAGCGCGCCTCGCCGCCACGGGCGAGCTTGAGGATCTTGCCGTCCTTGCCCTTGATGATCATCGCCGGCCGCAGGTCGGCCTGGTTACGGGACGAGCCCGTGCGCCAGTCGATCACCACGCGCTTGGCGATGCCGGTCAACTCGTCGACCGCTTCCGACATCGACAGGCCGTCCACCATGTCCTCGAAGGCGATGGTGCCTTCGACTTCGGTGAGGATCGGACGGGTGTAAGGATCCCATTCCGCGATACGCTGGCCGCGCTTGATCTTGTCGCCGTCCTCGACGCGCATGCGCGCGCCGTACGGAATGCGGTGATGCGCGCGCTCGGTGCCGTCGGGGTCCACCACCGCCACCACCATGTTGCGCACCATCGCCACCACATCGCCGTCGGTATTCTTGGCGATGTTCTTGCCCTTGAACTTGAGCTTGCCGTCGAAGTTCGAACTCGATGAACGACTGCTCGGAGATCTGCGCCGCGCCGCCGATGTGGAACGTACGCATGGTGAGCTGGGTGCCCGGCTCGCCGATCGACTGGGCGGCGATGACGCCCACCGCCTCGCCCATGTTGACCGGTGTGCCGCGGGCCAGATCGCGCCCGTAGCAGGCGCCGCAGACGCCGTTCTTGGACTCGCAGGTGAGCACGGAGCGGATCTTCATCTCCTGCACGCCGGCATTGGTGATCAGTTCGACTTCCGGCTCGGTCAGCAGCGTGCCGCGCTTGACCACGACCTTGTTGCTGGCCGGATCCTTGACGTCCTCCGCCGTGGTGCGGCCGAGGATGCGGATCGCCAGCGGCGCGACCACGGTGCCGGCGTCGATGATGGCGCGCACCTTGATGCCGTCCTTGGTGCCGCAATCCTCGATCGTGATGATGCAATCCTGCGCCACGTCGACCAGACGCCGCGTCAGGTAGCCGGAGTTCGCGGTCTTCAAGGCGGTGTCGGCAAGACCCTTACGGGCGCCGTGGGTCGAGTTGAAGTACTCGAGCACCGAGAGGCCTTCCTTGAAGTTCGAGATGATCGGGCTCTCGATGATTTCGCCCGACGGCTTGGCCATCAGGCCGCGCATGCCGGCGAGCTGGCGCATCTGGGCCGGCGAACCGCGCGCGCCCGAATGCGCCATCATGTAGATCGAGTTGACCTGCATGTCGCGGCCATTGGCGTCCTTCTTGGTGGTCGAGATCTCGCGCATCATCTCTTCGGCGATCTTGTCGGTGGACTTCGACCAGGCATCGACGACCTTGTTGTACTTCTCACCCTGGGTGATCAGGCCGTCGTTGTATTGCTGCTCGAATTCCTTGGCGAGTTCGCGCGTGGTCTCGACGATTTTCCATTTCGACGCCGGCACCACCATGTCGTCCTTGCCGAACGAAATGCCGGCCTTGAAGGCGTGATAGAAGCCGAGCGACATGATGCGGTCGCAGAAGATGACCGTCTCTTTCTGTCCGCAATGCCGGTAGACCTGATCGATCATCGCGGAGATTTCGCGCTTGGTCATCAGCTTGTTGACGATGTCGAACGGCGCCTTGACGCTGCGCGGCAGCACGTTGCCGAGGATGACGCGGCCGGGCGTGGTGTCGTACCACTTGGTGTATTCCTCGCCCTTTTCGTCGACGCCGGTCCAGCGGTAGCGGATCTTGCTGTGCAGGGTGATGACCTTGGCGTGCAGCGCATGGTCGATCGCGGCGATGTCGCCGAAACCCTTGCCTTCGCCGGGCATGCCTTCGCTCATCAGCGACAGGTAATACAGGCCGAGCACGATGTCCTGCGACGGCACGATGATCGGCTGGCCGTTTGCCGGATGCAGGATGTTGTTGGTCGACATCATCAGCACGCGCGCTTCCAGCTGCGCTTCCAGCGACAGCGGAACGTGCACGGCCATCTGGTCGCCGTCGAAGTCGGCGTTGAACGCGGCGCAGACCAGCGGATGCAGCTGGATCGCCTTGCCTTCGATCAGCACCGGCTCGAACGCCTGGATGCCCAGGCGATGCAGCGTCGGCGCGCGGTTCAGCAGCACCGGATGCTCGCGGATCACCTCGTCGAGGATATCCCAGACTTCGGGCTTCTCCTTTTCGACGAGCTTCTTGGCCTGCTTCACGGTGGTGGACAGACCCTTGGCGTCGAGCCGCGAATAGATGAACGGCTTGAACAGTTCGAGCGCCATCTTCTTCGGCAGGCCGCACTGGTGCAGCTTGAGCTCAGGACCGACCACGATCACCGAACGGCCGGAATAATCGACACGCTTGCCGAGCAGGTTCTGGCGGAACCGGCCCTGCTTGCCCTTGAGCATGTCGGCGAGCGACTTCAGCGGACGCTTGTTGGCGCCGGTGATGACGCGGCCGCGGCGGCCGTTGTCGAACAGCGCATCGACCGCTTCCTGCAGCATGCGCTTTTCGTTGCGGATGATGATGTCCGGCGCGCGCAGTTCGATCAGCCGCTTCAGACGGTTGTTGCGGTTGATGACGCGGCGATAGAGATCGTTGAGATCGGACGTGGCGAAGCGGCCGCCGTCGAGCGGCACCAGCGGCCGCAGATCGGGCGGGATCACCGGCACGACCGTCAGGATCATCCATTCCGGCTTGTTGCCGGAGGCGATGAAGGCCTCGATCAGCTTGAGCCGCTTGGCGTATTTCTTCTTCTTGATGTCGCTGTCGGTCTCGCCCAGTTCGACGCGCAGGTCGGCCTGCATCTTGTCGAGATCGAGCGCCTTGAGCATCTCGCGGATGGCTTCGGCGCCGATGGTGGCGGTGAAGCTGTCAGGACCGAACTCTTCCTGCGCCTTGAGGTACTCGTCTTCGGACAGCAACTGGCGGTCCTTGAGCGGGGTCAGACCCGGCTCAAGCACGACGTAATATTCGAAATAGAGAATCCGCTCGAGATCCTTCAGCGTCATGTCGAGCAGCAGACCGATGCGGCTCGGCAGCGACTTCAGGAACCAGATGTGGGCGACGGGCGCGGCCAATTCGATATGGCCCATGCGCTCGCGCCGCACGCGGCTGAGCGTCACTTCGACCGAGCACTTTTCGCAGATGATGCCCTTGTACTTCATGCGCTTGTACTTGCCGCACAAGCACTCGTAATCCTTGATCGGCCCGAAGATGCGGGCGCAGAACAGGCCGTCGCGCTCGGGCTTGAAGGTGCGGTAGTTGATCGTTTCCGGCTTTTTGATTTCGCCGTACGACCAGGACAGAATCTTTTCCGGGCTCGCGATCGAAATCCGGATCTGGTCGAAGACCTGAGCCGGCGCTTGCGGGCTGAAAAGATTCATAATTTCTTGGTTCATTGCCATCTCCGCTACGCCGACCGATGCCGGCTGCTTTCGCTATGTCTCATCACGACGCGTGAGCGGCCGGGCGTAACCGCCCGGCCATGACGCTTGTTTTATTCGGCGGCTTCCGCCGTATCGCCGCGGCCCTGAGCCTTGGAATTGTAGAGGTCGACGTTAAGGCCGAGCGACCGCATTTCCTTGACCAGCACGTTGAAGCTTTCCGGGATGCCCGCTTCGAACGTGTCGTCGCCACGCACGATCGCCTCGTACACCTTGGTACGGCCGGCGACGTCGTCCGACTTGACGGTGAGCATTTCCTGCAGGGTGTAAGCGGCGCCGTAGGCTTCGAGCGCCCACACTTCCATTTCGCCGAAACGCTGGCCGCCGAACTGCGCCTTGCCGCCGAGCGGCTGCTGGGTGACCAGCGAGTACGGGCCGATCGAACGGGCGTGGATCTTGTCGTCCACCAAGTGGTGCAGCTTGAGCATGTAGATGTAGCCCACCGTCACCTGACGATCGAACTTCTCGCCGGTGCGGCCGTCATAGACCGACGACTGGCCGGATTTATCGAGGCCGGCAAGGTCGAGCATCGTCTCGATGTCTTTTTCCTTGGCGCCGTCGAACACCGGGGTCGCGATCGGCACGCCGTGCCGCAGGTTGCCGCCGAGCTCGATCAGTTCGTCTTCGCTCAGCGACTTGATGGTCTCGTCGTCGCCATAGACCTTCTTGAGCATGTCCTTGAGCGGACGCGCGTCGTGCTTGAGGTTATAGGCGTCGACCGCCTGCCCGATCTTGATCCCCAGGCCGGCGCAAGCCCAGCCGAGATGGGTTTCGAGAATCTGACCGACGTTCATCCGGCTCGGCACGCCGAGCGGATTGAGCACGATGTCGGCATGGGTGCCGTCTTCGAGGAACGGCATGTCCTCGATCGGCACGATGCGCGACACCACGCCCTTGTTGCCGTGGCGGCCGGCCATCTTGTCGCCGGGCTGGATCTTGCGCTTCACCGCGACGAAGACCTTGACCATCTTCATCACGCCGGGCGGAAGTTCGTCGCCACGCTGCAGCTTCTCGACCTTGTTGAGGAAGCGCTGTTCGAGCAACTTCTTCGACTCGTCGTACTGCTTACGGATGGCTTCGATCTCGGCCATCAGCTTGTCGTTGGGCGAGGCAAACAGCCACCACTGCGAGCGCGGATACTCATCCAGGATCGTCTTGGTGATCTTGGAGTCTTTCTTGAAGCCCTTCGGACCGGCGATGCCCTGGCGGCCTTCGAGCAACTCGGCCAGACGGCCATAGACGTTGCGGTCGAGGATCGCCTGTTCGTCGTCGCGGTCCTTGGCGAGCCGTTCGATTTCCTCGCGCTCGATGGCGAGCGCGCGCTCGTCCTTCTCGACGCCGTGCCGGTTGAACACGCGCACTTCGACGACGGTGCCCTGCACGCCCGGCGGCACCCGCAACGAGGTGTCGCGAACGTCGGAGGCCTTTTCGCCGAAGATGGCGCGCAGAAGTTTTTCTTCCGGCGTCATCGGGCTTTCACCCTTCGGCGTGATCTTGCCGACCAGGATGTCGCCGGCGTGAACTTCGGCGCCGATATAGACGATGCCCGCTTCGTCGAGATTCTTGAGCGCCTCTTCCGAGACGTTCGGGATGTCGCGGGTGATTTCCTCGGGGCCCAACTTGGTGTCGCGCGCCATCACTTCGAATTCTTCGATGTGGATGGAGGTGAACACGTCGTCTTTCACGATCCGCTCGGAGAGCAGGATCGAGTCCTCGAAGTTGTAGCCATTCCACGGCATGAACGCGACCAGCACGTTGCGGCCGAGCGCGAGTTCGCCGAGATCGGTCGAGGGACCGTCGGCGATGATGTCGGCCTTCTCGACCTTGTCGCCCACCTTCACCAGCGGACGCTGGTTGATGCAGGTGTTCTGGTTCGAGCGCTGGTACTTCATCAGCCGGTAGATATCGACGCCCGGCTTGGTCGGGTCGGTTTCGCCGGTGGCGCGAACGACGATACGGGTGGCGTCGACCTGATCGACGACGCCGGTGCGGCGCGCGGAAATCGAGGCGCCCGAATCGCGGGCGACCACGCCTTCCATGCCGGTGCCGACGAACGGCGCTTCGGCGCGAACCAGCGGCACCGCCTGGCGCTGCATGTTCGAGCCCATCAGCGCGCGGTTGGCGTCGTCGTTCTCAAGGAACGGGATCAAGCGCCGCGGCCACCGAAACGAGCTGCTTCGGCGACACGTCCATGAAGTCGACCTTGTCGCGCGGCACCAGATGCACGTCGCCGGCCTGGCGGCAGATGATCAGGTCTTCGGTGAAGCGGCCGCGCGCGTCCATCTGCGCGTTGGCTTGCGCCACCGCGTGACGGCTCTCTTCCATCGCCGAGAGATAGATGACCTCGTCGGTGACGCGGCCGTCCTTCACCTTGCGATACGGCGTTTCGACGAAGCCGTATTTGTTGACGCGCGCGAAGGTCGCGAGCGAGTTGATCAGACCGATGTTCGGGCCTTCCGGCGTCTCGATCGGGCAGATGCGGCCGTAATGCGTCGGGTGCACGTCGCGCACTTCGAAGCCGGCGCGCTCGCGCGTCAGACCGCCCGGGCCAAGCGCCGAGAGACGGCGCTTGTGGGTGATTTCCGACAGCGGATTGGTCTGATCCATGAACTGCGAGAGCTGCGACGAGCCGAAGAACTCGCGCACCGCGGCGGCCGCAGGCTTGGCGTTGATCAGGTCCTGCGGCATGACGGTGTCGATATCGACCGACGACATGCGCTCCTTGATCGCGCGCTCCATGCGCAACAGACCGATGCGGTACTGGTTTTCCATCAACTCGCCGACCGAACGCACCCGGCGATTGCCGAGATTGTCGATGTCGTCGATCTCGCCCTTGCCGTCGCGCAGATCGACCAGCGTCTTGATGACCGACAGGATGTCGTCCTTGCGCAGCACGCGCATGGTGTCGGGCGCGTCGAGTTCGAGGCGCATGTTCATCTTGACGCGGCCGACGGCCGAAAGGTCGTAGCGCTCCGAGTCGAAGAACAGCGAACGGAACATCGCTTCCGCGGTGTCCACGGTCGGCGGCTCACCCGGGCGCATGACGCGATAGATGTCGAACAGCGCGTCCTCGCGCGTCATGTTCTTGTCGGCGACCAGCGTGTTGCGGATATAGGCGCCGACGTTGACATGATCGATGTCGAGCAGCGGCAATTCCTTGTAGCCGGCCTCGATCAGAACCTTGAGGTTCTTCTCGGTGATCTCTTCGCCGGCTTCGATGTAGATCTCGCCGGTCTTCGGATTGACGAGATCTTCCGCGATGTAGTGACCGATCAACTCCTCGTCGGTCATGCGCAGATGCTTGAGGCCCTTCTCCTGCAACTGGCGGGCCTGGCGCACGGAAAGCTTCTTGCCGGCTTCGACCACGACCTTGCCGGTGTCGGCGTCGACCAGATCGTTGATCGCCTTGTAGCCCTTCAAGCGGTTGGCATCGAACGGCACGCGCCAGCCTTCTTTGGCGCGCTTGTAGGCGACGTGCTTGTAGAAGGTGCGCAGGATTTCCTCGCCGTCGAGGCCGAGCGCATGCAGCAGCGACGTCACCGGAATCTTGCGGCGGCGATCGATGCGCGCGAACACGATGTCCTTGGCGTCGAATTCGATGTCGAGCCAGGAGCCGCGGTACGGGATGATGCGGGCGGCGAACAACAGCTTGCCCGAGGAATGGGTCTTGCCCTTGTCGTGATCGAAGAACACGCCGGGCGAACGATGCATCTGCGAGACGATGACGCGCTCGGTGCCGTTGACCACGAAGGTGCCGTTCATGGTCATGAGCGGAATGTCGCCCATGTAGACATCCTGTTCTTTGATGTCCTTGACCGAACGCGCGCCCGTCTCTTCATCGATATCGAACACGATCAGCCGCAGCGTCACCTTGAGCGGCGCGGCATAGGTCATGCCGCGCTGGCGGCACTCGTCGACGTCGTATTTCGGCGGTTCGAATTCGTATTTGACGAATTCGAGCATCGAGGAATTGGAGAAATCCGAGATCGGAAATACCGACCGGAACACCGCCTGCAGGCCCTCATCGGGACGTCCGCCGGCCGGCTCTTTCACCATCAGGAACTGATCGTAAGATGCCTTTTGAACCTCAATCAGGTTCGGCATCTCCGCGACTTCTTTGATTGATCCGAAAAATTTCCTTACGCGCTTGCGACCGGTAAACGTCTGCGCCATCGTTTCTCTCTCGATTCGATTTGAGCGGCAGCGCGGGCGCCTCTCCTAACAGCCGCAATCCATCGCGACCATCGGGACAGGCGTCGGGGCCAACCGACTTCTTCTATGTGATTCGGGCCGCGCCCGAACCGCCGCACACTTCACATTTCATCGCCGCCGGACTTAAAAACCGGCTTTGCGACCGGCTCCGGGTAACCGGCCACCGTGCTTTTTCAGTTCGAGACCCCCGGGGCTTTAGACCCCGGGGATATCGCTATTGAGCTGGACCCCGGCTTTGGCTTCGCCAAGCCGGGATTTCGCTTAAGTAGTCATTCGACTACTTAAGCTCAACCTTGGCGCCGACCTTTTCGAGGGTCGTTTTGATCTTGTCGGCTTCTTCCTTATTCACGCCTTCCTTGACCGGCTTGGGCGCGCCCTCGACCAGGTCCTTGGCTTCCTTGAGGCCGAGACCGGTGAGCGCACGCACTTCCTTGATCACCTCGATCTTCTTGTCGCCGACGGCGGCAAGGATCACGGAGAACTCGGTCTTTTCTTCGGCAGCGGCAGCGCCGGCGCCAGCGGGACCAGCAGCCACAGCAACAGCAGCAGCAGCGGAAACGCCCCACTTTTCTTCCAACATCTTCGCCAGATCCGCCGCTTCCAGGACGGTCAGGGTCGACAATTCGTCGACGATCTTCTGCAGGTCAGCCATTTTCAGTTCCTATTGGTTCGAACCAGTTACGAGATTGCTTTGAGCCGTCAGGCCGCAGCGCTCTTGGAGGCATAAGCTTGGATAACGCGCGCGACCTTGGCCGCGGGAGCGTTGGTGAGCTGCGCAATCTTGGTCGCCGGCGCCACGAGGAGGCCGAGGATCTTGGCACGCAGTTCATCCAGAGACGGCAGCGCGGCCAGAGCCTTGACGCCGTTCAGATCCAGAGCGGTTTTGCCCATCGATCCGCCGAGAATGACGAACTGTTCGTTCGCCTTGGCGAAGTCGACGGCCACCTTCGGCGCCGCCACCGGGTCGCCTGAATAGGCGAGCACGGTCGGTCCCTTGAGCAGGGAACCAATGGAGGCAACGTCGGTGTCCTTGAGTGCGATCTTGGCGAGACGGTTTTTCGCGACCTTCACCTGCGCGCCCGCCTGCTTCATCTGCATACGCAGAGTCTGCATCTGGGCGACAGTGAGGCCGGAATAGTGAGCCACCACCACGACGTTCGAGGTCTTGAAGACCCCGCTCAGTTCGGTGATGGACTCCGCTTTAGCCGCTCGATCCACTGCAAGCTCTTTCCGGTTATGACGGCTTGCCCGCGTGTCGCGGGAGCCGCCGGGTTGCTACCAGCCGTCCCGCTTTAAGATTCACGCGAAGCGAACCGGGCAGGACGACGTTTCAGTAAGCCTGCCCCCCGAAACATGACCTTCGGTCATGAACCGGGTATCCGAGGTTCGAACCGACTTGGCGCAGCCTTTCGGCGGCGCAAATTCGGGTCTCTTCCCCGTCTATGCTGGCCCCCAAGCGAGGGATTAAGCCTCGACCCGAAGGTCTCGGCACCTGCAGTCTTGGACAGGTCGCCCGTTCCCCTGTTTCCCTTGCGGGAAGCCCGGGAAGCGGTCTTGCGCGGCGCTACAATCGCAATGAAATCAGCCTCTTCTTCCTTTCAGAGCTCCCGCCGGGATATCCAAAAGGAATGAGTTCCGATCACCATTGTGTTTGTAGAGACGCGCAAAGGCGTGCCGACAAACAGGGCCGGCACGCCCGATGGGGGTCATTTAGAGGGTCCGAAGGCCTTTGCCAAGCCCTATTTTCGCGGAAATCACCGCGAAAATAGGCCCAGCATTGGCTCAGAACAACGTCGACGGCTCGACCTTGACGCCCGGACCCATGGTCGAGGAGATCGCGACCCGGTTGATGTAGTGGCCCTTGGCCCCGGGGGGCTTGGCCTTCTGCACCGCGTCGGCGAACGCCTTGATGTTCTCGACCAGCTTGTCCTCGGTGAACGAGGCCTTGCCGACGCCGGCCTGGACGATGCCGGCCTTTTCGACGCGGAACTCGACCGAGCCGCCCTTGGAGGCCTTCACCGCATTGGTGATGTCCATGGTGACGGTGCCGACCTTCGGGTTCGGCATCATGCCGCGCGGACCGAGCACCTTACCGAGGCGTCCGACCAGCGGCATCATGTCCGGCGTGGCGATGCAGCGGTCGAAGTCGATCTTGCCGCCATTGACCATCTCGACCAGGTCCTCCGCGCCGACGACGTCGGCACCGGCGGCCTTGGCCTCCTCGGCCTTGGCGCCGCGCGCGAATACGCCGACGCGCACGGTGCGGCCGGAGCCGTTCGGCAGCAGGACGACGCCGCGGACCATCTGGTCGGCATGCTTGGGATCGACGCCGAGGTTCATCGCGATTTCGATGGTCTCGTCGAACTTCGCCTTGGCGCGTTCCTTCACCAGCTTGACCGCTTCCGCGATCGTGTAGGACTTTTCGCGATCGACGCCTTCGCGGATGGCTTTGGTGCGTTTTCCAATGGTCATGACCGTTACTCCGCCACCGTGAGGCCCATCGAGCGGGCCGAGCCTTCGATCATCTTCATCGCCGCTTCGATCGTGTCGCAGTTGAGATCCTTCATCTTCTGCTCGGCGATCTCCTTGACCTGCGCCTTGGTCACCTTGCCGGCGATGTCGCGGCCCGGGGTCTTCGAGCCGCTTTCGAGCTTGGCCGCCTTCTTGAGGAAGTAGGACACCGGCGGCGTCTTCAGCTCGAAGGTGAACGAGCGATCCTGATAGGTGGTGATGACCACCGGGATCGGCGTGTTCTTTTCCATCTTCTGGGTCTGCGCGTTGAACGCCTTGCAGAACTCCATGATGTTCAGACCGCGCTGACCCAGCGCCGGCCCGATCGGGGGCGACGGGTTGGCAGCGCCAGCCGGCACTTGCAGTTTGAGGAATCCAGTGACTTTTTTAGCCATCTCTCACTCCGTTAGTGGTGCGGATCTTGACGGTTGGCTTCACCGCCTCACCTCCCACGCCTTATGAAACTGTTATGGCCAAGCTCGTCTCGGCCACCTCGCTCTCATTGCGCATGATCTGTCCGAAAACCGGTACCTCGCTTCGGGACATGCGCTCAAAGCTTCTCCACCTGACCGAATTCCAGTTCGACCGGCGTGGCGCGGCCGAAGATCGACACCGCCACCTTGACGCGCGAACGGGCTTCGTCGACTTCCTCGACCGTGCCGTTGAACGAGGCGAACGGTCCGTCCGACACGCGCACTTGTTCGCCGACTTCGAACGACACCGAGGGCTTGGGCCGCTCGATGCCTTCCTGCACCTGGTGCAGGATGCGATTGGCTTCGGCTTCCGAGATCGGCATCGGCTTGTTGTCGCGAGCCGAGGAAGCCGGTGACTTTCGGCGTGTTCTTGATGAGATGGTAGACCTCGTCGGTCAGGTTCATCTTCACCAGCACGTAGCCGGGAAAAAACTTGCGCTCGGCGTTCACCTTGCGGCCGCGGCGCACTTCGGTGACGGTTTCGGTCGGCACCATGACTTCGTCGAAATGATCTTCGAGGCCGCGCTGCTTGGCCTGCTCGCGGATCGATTCGGCGACCTTCTTCTCGAAATTCGAATAGGCATGCACGATGTACCAGCGCTTCGGCCGGGTGGTCGTGGTGGTTGCGGCAGTATCGCTCATCTCTTTTAGCCTTAGCTTCCGATGCCGAGCACGAAGGTGACGGCAATGCGGATGAATTGATCCGCGACCAGGAAGAATATCGAGGCGATCGCCACCATGACGAACACCATGGCGGTCGTGATCATGGTCTCCTTGCGCGAAGGCCACGTCACTTTACGGGTCTCTTCGCGGACCTCCTGAAGAAACTTGAACGGAGACGTTGCCATTCACTTAAGTCCTGATCTCGATCAATCTGATTCAAGCATCACTATCTAGTTACGGCCGGCGGCTTTGCCCGGATCCCCGCCTGGCAGGAGTGGCAGGACTCGAACCTGCAACCCCCGGTTTTGGAGACCGGTGCTCTACCAATTGAGCTACACTCCTCCGGAAGCGGATGCGGCGGACCATAAAGGCCCGCCGCGGCGATGTCATGCATTATAGAAGCGGCCAATGCAAGGCCGCCGGGACCCGGAATTGACGGCTTTTTCTGGCTAAACCGGCCGCGCCGCCCCCGCTAGCCCGCTACTGGGGCGGCTTGACCCCGGGCAGGCTGTAAATCTTGCGGTAGCGATCGACGCTCCGGCCGATCAGACCGCCAAACCCGGCAGCCGGCCCTTCGGCGACCACACCACCGGTCGACACGATCTTGTCGCGAACCTGCGGCGTCTTGAGCGCGATGTTGATCTCGCGGTTGAGCCGGTCGACGCACAGCGGCCGGCGTCTTGGCTGGCGCGACCACGCCGAACCAGGATGCAAACTCATAGTCGGGAAAGCCCTGCTCCTTGATGGTCGGCACATCCGGCATGCTGTCGAGGCGTGTTGCGCTGGTCACCGCAATCGCGCGCACCTTGCCGGCCTTGATCATCGCCGCCGCCGACGACGTCCCGTACATCATGCCTTTGACCTGACCGGACAAAAGATCCTGCATCGCCGGGCCGCCGCCGCGGTACGGCACGATCAGCGCGTCAATGCCCGCCATCGCCGCAAACCATGACAGGGCCGATTCGTGCGGGCTGCCGGGGCCGAGCGACGCCAGCGTCAGCCAGCCTGGATGGGCCTTGGCATAGGCAATCAGCTCGGGAAGCGTGTGCATCGGCACGAGGTCGGGATTGACGATCAGCACGAAGGGCACGTCGAGAAGCTGCGCCACCGGCACGAGATCTTTGAGCGAATTGTAGGGCATTTTCCGATCGAGCGCGATGTTGGCCGAAAACGCGTCGGTCACCAGCCCGATCGTGTACCCGTCCGCGGCGGCCTGAGCCACGACCGCGGTACCGATGATGGTATTGCCGCCGGGCCGGTTGTCGATGATCACCGGCTGACCCAATTGCTGGTTGAGCTTGTCCGCGACCAGGCGGGCCGCGACGTCGGTTCCGCCGCCCGGCGGATAAGGCACGATCCAATGGATCGGACGGTCGGGCCATGATTGCGCGGCCAAAGGATTGAGCATTCCGAACAGCGCAACAGCGATCAGGCACAACAGGCGCATGTCTCTCCCCATTCTCTGATTGGTTCGCGCGTCTTTTAGTGGGCGCGTTCTCAGCCGGCGGTCAGGCTAGAGTTTACATATTCAAAAGTCCATACTATTGACTGAAGATAACAGAAAAACGGGGAGCGATGGCGCCGGTGGCATACAATAGCGACGTTATGGCTGACGTATTGCGCCGGCTCGGCATGCGCTACGCGGTGGTGGCGCCCGGCTCGAGCTTCCGGGGATTGCACGAGAGCCTGGTCAATCACCTTGGCGACACCGCGCCCAAGATGGTTCTCGCCTTGCACGAAGAGCACGCGGTCGCGATCGCCCATGGCTATGCGCGCGTAACGGAACAGCCGCTCGCGGTCATCGTGCACTGCAATGTCGGGGTCATGCATGCCAGCATGGCCGTCTATAACGCGTGGTGCGATCGCGCACCCATGTTGATCTTGGGCGGCACCGGACCGCTCGATTCGGAACGGCGGCGCACGCCGGTGGATTGGCTGCACGCCTCGGTCGATCAGGGTTCGATCGTGCGCAATTTCACCAAATGGGACGACGCGCCGCTGTCGATCAAAGGTACGGTGGAATCCATGTTGCGTGGATTTCAGCTTGCGACATCGGCGCCAAAAGCGCCGGTCTACATCACGCTCGACCAGCGCTTGCAGGAAGATCAGCACGACGCCTTCGACATTCCCGACGTCGAGCGGTTCCGGCCCGGCGTAGCGCCGATGCCGGACGGCGCCGCGGTCGAAGCGGCGGCGCGGCTTCTGGCGCAGGCCAAATTCCCGGTCATGCTGTGCGGACGCGTGTCGCGCAGCACCGACGATTGGGCGCGGCGGATCGAATTGGCCGAGGCGCTCGGCTGCGTCGTGTTCTCCGACTTCAAGGTCGCCGCTTCGTTCCCGACCGACCACCCGCTGCACGGCCCCGATCCATCGGTGGTGTTCACCGGTCCTGACGGCGTTGAATTGCTCAAGCAAGCCGATGTCATCCTGAGCCTGGACTGGTGGGATCAGGCCACGCTGTTCAAGCAGTGCTGGCCCGACGGTCCGGTGCCGGCCAAAGTCATTCGCTGCTCGCTCGACAGTTACCTGCACCGCGGCTGGACCCGCGATCACCTCGGGCTATCGCCGGTCGACATCGACATTCTCGGCGCGCCGGATCGCGCGGTTCCGCTGCTGCTCGACGGTGTCAAGGAATTCGGCGGCGAGCCGCTGGCAACGCGGGCGCGCGAACGGCTGTCGGCGCGGCAAAAGCAAGGGCGGCACATCGTCCGCAAACGGCCGCTCAGCGGCGACGCTGATGCCATCGGGCTGTGGGACATCGGCGCAGCGCTGAAGGACGCCTTGCAGGGCGAGCCGTTCTCATTGCTGCGCGCGCCGCTCGGATGGCAGGCGAGTTCGCTGCCGATTTCCCATCCGTTGGATTATCTCGGGGCCGACGGCGCCGCCGGCATCGGCGGCGCGCCCGGCATGTCGGTCGGCTCGGCCTTGGCGCTCAAAGGCAGCGGGCGCATTCCGGTCGCGGTGTTCGGCGACGGCGAGTTTCTCATGGCGCCGACGGCGCTGTGGACGGCATCGAACATGGATGTGCCGATGCTCGTCATCATCGCCAACAACCGCGGATACTATATCGATGAGCAGCATCAGGCGGTGACGTCGACGGCGCGAAACCGGACCAAAGAGACCGCCGGCGTCGGCCAGCGCATGGACGCGCCGGAAGTCGATCTGGTCGCGATCGCCAAAGCGCAGGGCTTTGACGCGCCGCCGCCGGTGAAAAAGCTGGCCGGCCTGCCGGAGGTCGTCCGCCAGGGCGTTGCCGCCGTAAAGCGCGGCGAGCGCTATTTCATCGATGTCCGGATCACGCCCGACTATGTCGGTTTCCCGCACTGACGGCTGCCGGCGCAATGAAGGGCTGGAGCGGGTGAACGGAATCGAACCGTCGTCATCAGCTTGGAAGGCTGTTGCTCTACCATTGAGCTACACCCGCGGAACACGACCCAATTTACCAGAAACCCGGCCCGCCTTCGCGATAACCCCGCCGCGGCGGATAAAAAGTGGTGGGAGAGGTAGGACTCGAACCTACGAAGGCATAGCCAGAGGATTTACAGTCCTCCCCCTTTGCCGCTCGGGACACTCTCCCTGAAAGCCGCCGCACCACATTGATCTCGAAAGACAAACGCAGATTGTCGGGATTCGCGGGTTTTATGGGCAGCCACCCCCGTTAAGTCAATGGAGGCTGTTCGCCCCCCGGCGGATCGGTTAAGGCACAGACCGGTTCCACCGCCGGATTTGCATCCATCCGAGCATTGGCAACACGAGAAAGAACAGCAATGTCACGTCCCCCCGCCGGCCGGCCGCATTCCGGGGCCAAACCGGGCGCCACCCGCGAGCAGGTCGAGCGGCGCGAACGCTTCGAGCGCGCCCGCCGCGACAGCCTGCGCCCCGACGCCGACGGCCCGGTGGTGATGTATGGCTGGCACACGGTGACGGCGGCGCTGCAAAACCCGGCGCGGCGCCTGCGCAAGCTGCTGGCGACCGAGAACGCGGCGCGGCGCTTGACCGACGAAGGCGTCAAATCCGCCATTGAGCCGGAAATCGTGCGGCCCTCGGCGATCGCCGAACGGCTGCTGCCCGACGCCGTGCATCAAGGTCTCTATCTCGAGGCCGATGCGCTGCCCTCGCCCGCGGTCGAGGAACTGCCGGCGAAAGGCATCGTGCTGGTGCTCGACCAGATCACCGATCCGCAAAATGTCGGCGCCATCTTCCGCTCGGCCGCGGCCTTCGCGGCGACCGCCATCGTGACGACGCAGCGGCACTCACCGGAAGCCACCGGCGCGCTGGCCAAGGCCGCATCGGGCGCGCTCGAACTGGTGCCGCTGGTCAGCGTGCAGAATCTGGCGCGCGGGCTCGCCGCGCTCAAGGACAGCGGCTTTCTCGTCGTCGGGCTCGACTCGAGCGGCGATACCGACCTCGCCGCCCTGCCCTTGCGTGCGCCGCTGGCGCTGGTGCTCGGCGCCGAAGGCAAGGGCTTGCGGCAACTGACCAAGGAAACCTGCGATCACGTCGCGCGCATCGATCTGCCCGGCGCGATCACCAGCCTCAACGTGTCGAATGCGGCGGCGGTGTCGCTGTATATCGTGAGCAGCGCAGTCTTGGAAAATGGTCACTTTTGGATCAGCCTAAAATGCGAACGGCGGGCCCCCGCCCGCCGCCCGCGTCCCGCGATCGCTTGAAAAACTAATTGGCGCGCGTCCTGGCCTTCGAGCCGTGGCCTTTGCGGAACAGCCGGATGCTCATGCGATCCGGCCCGAGAATTGTCACCTCGGCATCGGCTTCGATGACGCGCCGTTTGGTATCGTCGCGGCTTTCGCCGGCATCGCGGCTGGCGCTCCGGTTGGTATTGATAATGCCGCGCGAACTCACCGGCTCGTCCGCCACCACATGGCGCTCGATGATGCGCGGCGGATCGTCGACCACGCGCTGGGTCTCGACCACGATCGGCGGATCGCGCACGATCTTGGTGGTGTTGATCACCGAACGGTTGCGCTGCGGACGATCGGCGTCGTCGCGTTTGGCGTCTTGTTTGGCCTTCGAACGCTTGCGCAATTCCTCGACCAGCGCGCGGTCGACGGGCTTATGCGGACGATCGAATCGCTGGGCCTTTGGCGCCGGCGCCGCTTTGTTGGCGTGGACGCTGCGCACATAAGGATAAGCGCGCTGCGGCGCCGGCCGCTGGATCACATAAGTGTTCGGCGCGACCTGCACTGCATAGGGCTGGGCGGTTTGGACGCCATTGGAATTTTGCATGACATAGGGATAAAGCGGCGGCGGCGGTGCCGGCGTAATACTGCGCCTGCGCGGCGGTCACCGGCAGCAAGCTGGCGGCAAGCACGGCAAACCCTGCGAAGCTGCGCGAATGATTGGTCATTGGTCTCGACACGAGAACTTGCTTTCAAGATTTCATTTCAACGGGGGCAGCGATGGGTCGAACTGCGGCGATGGCGCTCTGGCCGGCGCGCGGCGGCGCGGCAAGGCCGGCTGATAGGCCGATGCGTTCGACCAAGTGCGCTTGAATGTCGCGGGCGGCGCGGAGCGCTGGCGCGGCGCCGACAAATTCTCGTCGCGGCCGAATTCAGGCCGCTGACCCGTCGCCGGGAAGTAGTGGTGATTGCGCCAGGGCGCGCGCCAATAGGCGCGCACGACGACACCGGGCTCGATAGCTGTAGACCATGAGCGGCGCGATGCGTTGCCCTTCCGCGAAACCGCCGGCGGAATAATAATGTGCCGAGCGGCCGACCGGCAGATCCGCCGCGCTCGCGGCGCTGGCGGCCTGCGATACAGAGAGCGGTAAGGACGATCGCGTGGACGACGCGCATATCAATGCAACTCCGATGCGCCTGAATTCGGGTGCATTTTATACGAACGCTTTACGCTGCCGCGTCCATTCGCGAGGTAACATTAATCGCGCCGAAGGCGTTGGAAAGCCTTGCAATAGCCGGTAATCGTCACGATGTTGATTCCGAATGACAAAAGGCTTCCCGGTCAAACCCGCTCTCTATTAAAGTTAATCGGCAATGCCCAACCGCCGACTTCCTCGCCTCTCGCAACAATGCATCGCCGCCCGCGCGCGGCAATTTCCGCAACCGCTACGATGAACTCGAAGCCGCAGCGCGCCAAACTGGTCGCGCGGCTTCGCATGCTGGGCGACATGGCGCAAGCCGCATCCCGGCTATAAGCGGGCGCTGACTTTGCTCAACGACACGTTCCGCAAGTCGCGATTGGCGCAACGTCTGGCGGTGCTGCAGGCCGCCACCTGGCTGATCGATATTCTCGAACGGCTCACGATCCAGCTGTGATAAGCGGCCAGCTGCCGGAACTCGGCCGGGACCCGTCTTTGTGCCTATTTTATCTAATTATTTCAATAGCTTATGACCTAGCTAGCTACAACTTTCGTTGTAAGACCTGAGATGCACAGACGGCACCATCCCGACGCGGCGTATCCGTGATGCGGGGACGACTTTAGCAAACTTAAGAACGCGCGCGGCTGCCCCCAACAAGAACAAAGCTAACACGCAAAATTGGGGAAACGCCTATGACCACAATGACTGCCAACAGGCATCACGTCGCGCAGGAATGACCTCCGAGCAACGGATGGTCATCTTCGCCTCTTCGCTCGGCACCGTGTTCGAGTGGTACGACTTCTACATCTACGGCACGCTCGGCGCGTTCTCTGGCGAAGTACTTCTTCTCCAACGTGCCGCCGAATGTCGGCTTCATCTTCGCGCTGCTGGCCTTCGCCGCCGGCTTCGCGGTGCGCCCGTTCGGCGCGCTGATCTTCGGCCGTCTCGGCGACATCATCGGCCGCAAATACACCTTCCTCGTCACCATGTCGCTGATGGGCGTCGGCACGTTCTTCATCGGCGTGCTGCCGGGCTATGCGAGCTGGGGCATCATCGCGCCGGTCGTGCTGATCGCGCCTGCGTCTGGTGCAGGGCCTCGCGCTCGGCGGCGAATATGGCGGCGCGGCGATTTACGTCGCCGAACATGCGCCCAGGAACAAGCGCGGCTACTACACCTCGTGGATCCAGACCACCGCGACGCTCGGCCTGTTCATGGCGCTGCTGCTGATCCTCGGCATCCGCACCGCGATGGGCGAAGCGGCGTTCGGCGACTGGGGCTGGCGCATTCCGTTCCTGCTGTCGGCCGATCCTGCTCGCGGTCTCGATCTGGATCCGGCTCAAGCTGCAATGAATTGCCGCTGTTCCAGAAGATGAAGGAGGAAGGCAAGGAGTCGAAGCGTCCGCTGACGGAAGCCTTCGGCCAGTGGACGAACGCCAAGATCGCGATCCTCGCGCTGTTCGGCGCCACCGCCGGCGAAGCGGTGGTGTGGTACGGCGGACAGTTCTACGCGCTGTTCTTCCTCACCCAGACGTCGAAGGTTCCCGCGGTCACACGCGCAGATCATGATCGCTGATCTCGCTCGCGATCGGCACGCCGTGCTTCATCCTGTTCGGCTGGCTGTCGGACAAGATCGGCCGCAAGCCGATCATGCTGGCGGGCTTCGCGCTGGCGGCGGTCACCTACTTCCCGATCTTCCAGGGCCTCACCCACTTCGCCAATCCGAAGCTGGAAGCGGCGCTGGCGGCGGCGCCGGTGATCGTGACCGCCGATCCGAGCGAGTGCTCGTTCCAGTTCAAGGCGACCGGCACCGAGAAGTTCACCACCGTCCTGCGACATCATCAAGTCGGCGCTGGTGAGCCTGTCGGTGAACTATGAGAACGAGACGGCGCCGACCGGCACCAAGGCGAGCGTGAAGATCGGCGATACGTCATCTCACGACCGGCACGCCGGACTTCGCCCGCGGCGATCGCCGCGGCGATGAAGACGCACGGCTATCCGGCCAGCGCCGATCCGGCCGAGATCAACTACCCGATGACGGTGCTGCTGCTGACCATCCTGGTCGATCTACGTGACCATGGTGTACGGGCCGATCGCCGCCTGGCTGGTTGAGCTGTTCCCGACCCGCATCCGCTACAGCGGGCTGTCGCTGCCGTATCACATCGGCAACGGCTGGTTCGGCGGCTTCCTGCCGGCCACCGTGTTCGCCATCGTGGCGGCCACCGGCAACATCTACTCCGGCCTCTGGTACCCGATCGTGGTCGCGGCGATGAGCTTCGTCGTCGGCGCTGATCTTCCTGCCCGAGACCAAGGATCGCGACATCACCACGATGTAATCGAACGGCGGACGGCCAAGGCCGCCCGCCATTGAGCCAAACTGACGCCCCGCACCTCACGGTGTGGGGCGTTTTTTATACGGCTCGGCGTAAACTGCGGCCTTCCCAGTGCTTGTCGGCGCGTGGCGACGCTGGTAGCTCTCTGCCCTAAAGCCGGGTTAGCTCAGCGGTAGAGCAATGGTTTTGTAAACCAGAGGTCGGGGGTTCAATCCTCTCACCCGGCACCAGCCTCCTGGCGCGATCGGCAAACCGCAATTGACTAGGATCAACGCCCGGTGACCTAATCGGGTCACCGTTACGCCACGCGGACGCACCAGTGGGGCCGGGCCGTGCTGATTGCACTCTTCGCCGATATTCACGCTAACCGGCAGGCGTTCAGCGCCTGCCTGGCGCAGGCGCGCGAGCAAGGCGCGCAACGGTTCGTGCTGCTCGGCGACTATGTCGGCTATGGCGCCGATCCCGACTGGACGGTGACGACCGTCATGGACCTGGTCGGGCAAGGCGCCATGGCCGTGCTCGGCAATCACGACAGCGCGATCGGCAATCCGCGCGAACAGCTCAACGTCGAAGCCAAGGTGGTCATCGAATGGACGCGCGGCGAACTCGGCGCGGCGCAACGGCAATTTTTGGCGAACCTGCCGCTGACGCGAAACGACGACGACCGCCTCTACGTGCATGCCGAATGCCAGCAATCCCAAGAGCTGGATCTATGTCGCGAGCGTCACCGAGGCCGCCACCAGCATCAGCGCCACGACGGCCCATCTCAGCTTCTGCGGCCATATCCACCAGCCGGCGATCTATACGATGTCGGCCACGGCCAAGATGACGGCGTTCACGCCGGTCACCGGCATTCCGATTCAATTGCTGCAGGGACGGCGCTGGCTGGCGGTGCTCGGTTCGGTCGGCCAACCGCGCGACGGCAATCCGGCCGCCGCCTACGCCATGCTGGATACCGAACGGCGCGAACTGACATTCTGCCGCGCGCCCTACGACATCGAAGCGGCCGCCGCGGCGATCCGGAAAAAAGGGTCTGCCGACCTGGCTTGCCGACCGCCTGTTCGTGGGGAAATGACCCGTGGCTAAGCCGTTGCACCAGCCCGGCGTGATCGTCGACGGTTTCCGGCTGGAAGAGTTGAAACATCAGGGCGGCATGGCGACGCTCTGGCGCGTCTCGCGCCCCGACACCACGATGCCGATGCTGATGAAGGTGCCGCGCATCGGCGAAGGCGCCGATCCTGCGGCCATCGTCAGTTTCGAAATGGAGCAGATGATCCTGCCGCGGCTGTCGGGCGTGCACGTCCCGAAATTCATCGCGGCCGGCGATTTTGCGGTGCAGCCTTACATCGCGATTGAACAGATCGACGGCAAGTCTTTGCTGCCGCGGCTCGCCGATCTGCCGCTGCCTTACGCGGAAGTGGCGGACATCGGCGTGAAAATTGCCCAGGCGCTCGACGATCTGCACCGCCAGCATGTCGTGCATCTCGACATCAAGCCGAGCAACATCATGTTCCGGCCGACCGGCGAAGCCGTGCTGGTTGATTTCGGCCTGTCGCATCACGACCAGATGCCGGACCTCATGCAGGAAGAATTCCGGCTGCCGTTCGGGACGGCGCCCTACATGTCGCCCGAGCAATTGCGCGGCATCCGCAACGATCCGCGCAGCGATCTGTTTGCGCTCGGCGTCCTGCTCTATTTCTTTTCGACCGGCATCCGGCCGTTCGGCGAAAGCGAGAGCCTGCGCGGCATGCGCCGGCGGCTGTGGCGCGATCCGGTGCCGCCGCGACTGTTGCGGCCGGACTATCCGCCATGGCTGCAGGAAATCGTGCTGCGCTGCCTCGAGATCGAACCGGCCTGGCGTTACCCGACCGCGGCGCAACTGGCCTTCGATCTGAGCCATCCGGCCGAGGTCAAGCTGACCGCGCGATCCGAACGTTTGCGGCGCGATCCGCTGACCACCGTCCTGAGGCGGCGGTTCAACAAAGATTTGACCAGACCACGCGATAAAACCGCGCTTGTCGCGCGGCTTGCCTCCGCGCCCATCATCGCCGTCGCGATCGATCTATCGGAAACATCCGCGCCGCTCAATGACGCGCTCCGCCTCACCGCCGCGCGCATGCTGGCGACGCTGCCTTCGGCGCGGCTGGCCTGCCTCAACGTGCTGAAGGTTGGCCGCATCACCATCGATTTCACCCTCGACGAACAGGGCCACAACAAGCAGATCGACCGCCTGGTCGCGCTGCGGCACTGGGCCGCGCCGATCAAGCTGGATGAACATCGGCTCACCGCCCACGTGCTCGAAGGCGTCGATCCGGCCGCGGCAATTCTTGAATTCGCGCAAGCCAACCAGGTCGATCACATTCTGATCGGCGCCCGTCAAAGCTCGCTGGTGCGCACGCTGCTTGGCAGCGTCTCGGCCAAGGTTGCAGCGGAGGCGTCCTGCACGGTGACCGTCGTCCGCCCCAATCGAACGGCCGAGGGATCAGCCGTGCCGGCCACAACTGGCTGAAATGTTGATGGTATTGGAGATCAGAAGCCCCTGCCGGCGCCCGGAACCCCGGCGCGGGGTCATGAAAATATACCTCCAAAGTCGCGCCCTGCGGGGCATCCGAGACCTTGTTCGCCGGTTGCCGAGTGTGCCAAACTGTGGGCGTTACTCGTAATACTTCGGAGATCTAGCATGCCTCAGGGCACCGTAAAGTGGTTCAATCCGACGAAGGGCTATGGCTTCATCCAGCCCCAAGAAGGCGGGAAGGATGTGTTCGTGCACATCTCGGCGGTCGAACGCGCCGGACTTAGCACGCTGAACGAAGGTCAGACCGTTCAGTTTGAACTCGTCGAGAACCGCGGAAAGACTTCCGCGGAGAACCTCAAGGTTAAGTGACCTCGTAGCCCGAGGCTGCTTTCGGCCTTTCTGACGTGACCTGGAGCCGCCGAGCATTTGGCACGGCGGATTTTACGCGCGCCTACGACCATGCGCTTGCGCGTGAGCTACCGCGATAGCTTTTCCAGTTCGGGGAACGGCGCGCAACACGGCGTCCTTGCATAGCTCGCGCACCTGACGCGGTTCGTCGAAGAAGCGGTCGAGCTTGCCCGACACGTACATCGCAACGCCGTCCTTTGGCGCCGGCATATTTGCCGTCGCTCTTGCGCTCGTTGTAGCGCACGCAAGCCATATATCGTTGACCGGGACCGAAGTCCTTGAGCACCGGCTGCGCGACCGCTGCGCCGCGGACATGGCTCGGGTCGTTGAGATAAGTGCGCATGAAGGCCAGCAGGTCGTTCTTGTAGCCTTGCGGGAAGACATTCTGCGCCTCCCAGTTGGCCTTCAGTTCCGCCGGACTGGGCCCGACCTCGGTGGCGCAGCCGCCGAGCGCGAGCGCCGCCAAAGACGCCGATCAGAAGCGTCAACCTTCTCATCCGCATTCTCCGAATCCAGCTGTGGCTCGCCCGCCGCTGCGATCATAGCGACTTGTCGCGGCCCGGACAGGGATGTCATGAAATGCTGCCTGCGGTGTTACAATTGGCAGCGCCTGCTCGAAAATGCGCCTTGTTCGCATGACAGACTGGACACCATGGCCATGCTCTCCCGCCGCTCGTTCCTGACTGGATCCGCCCTCGCCGCCGGCTCCCTCGCCCTGCCCAGCGCCGCGGGCGCCGTCGGCCCGCTCGCCGCCACGCAAGGCCCCGGCGTCTACCGCAGCAAGCTCGGCAACTATCAGATCACCGCGCTCTATGACGGCACCTGGTTTTTGCCGATCGACGACAAATTCGTGCGCAATGCCAGCGGCGCCGACGTCAACCGGGCGCTGGCGGCCGGCATTCCTGCCGCCCAGCATTCTGCCGATCACGTTCACTGCGCTGCTGGTGAACACCGGCGCCAAGTTGATCCTGATCGACACCGGCACCGCCGGCCAGATCACCGACACGGCCGGCGCCATGATGGCCAATCTCGCGGCCGCCGGCGTCGCGCCTACCGCAATCGACATCATCCTGATTTCGCATTTCCATCCCGACCACATCGACGGCATCAAGACCAAGGACGGCGACAAGGTTTTCGCCAATGCCGAAATCTGGGTGCCGGAGCCGGAGTGGGCCTACTGGATGAATGACGCGCATATGGCCGGCGTGCCGAAATCGATCGAGCGCTATTTCCTCAACGCACGGCGCATCTTCAAGGACATCGCCAAAGAGGTGCGGCAATTCAAGCCGGGCGCCGAAGTCGCACCCGGCATCGTCTCGATCCCGGCCTATGGCCACACGCCCGGCCACACCGCTTTCGCCATCCATTCCGGCAATCAATCGATGCTGGTCATGAGCGACACGGTGCGCAATCCGTATCTGTTCGCGCGCCACCCGGATTGGCAGCCGATCTTCGACATGGACGGCCCGCTGGCGGTGAAGACGCGCCGGAGAATGCTCGACCGCGCGGTGGCCGACCGCATGCTGGTGGAAGCCTATCACTTCCCGTTCCCGGCGACCGGCCACATGGTCAAGCGCGGCGCCGGCTACGAGCTGGTGCCGCTGATGTGGCAGCCGCTGTAGGCGGCATACCCCGTTGCAATCAATTAGCGAATCAATGATGTAGATATGCACTTCATAATTGCATGAGGTTGCGCAGATGGCCGATCGCGATCCGAAAATCGAAGCAAGGCCCAACAGCCAGTTTGGCAATGACTGGTGCGTTCACGTCGCCTGGGCCTCGGGCAAGAGAGATGTCTTGACCGGGTTTGAGAACCAATACCGCGCGCTGACCTGGATCAAAAACGAGTCGGCCAACTGGATTGCCGATCAGATCATGCGGCGTCCGGCCTAGCGGTTTTGCCGCGGCGCCCGCTCACATCTTCGACAGCTTGGCGACGTCGACCGCCTGGGCATAGCTGAGCTTGACGGCCGCGTCGGCCGAACCCTGCACGTGCACCAGGAATTTGTTGGCGACCAGCATCATCACGTCGCCGTCGTTGGTCTGGATTGCGCGCTGGTTGCCGACGCGCACCAGCTTGCCCATTGCGCCGGCCATAGCCGGATTGTTCAGCATCGGCCCGAACTGCATGATCATGGCGGAGTCGCCGCTGATCGACACCTCGACATTGTCGCCTTTGGCGATTGTGGTACCTGCGGGATGCGGCCGAGGCGCCGCCGAACAGGGCCGCGCCGACCGCGGTCGCCTCCGCCTTCTCCGCCGTCCAGCCGGACAGCGGCGCCGGCAGCAAGGCCGAATAGGCTTCGGCGTTTTTCTGGGCGATCAGTTGCGAGGCAAGGTCGAGCGACTGCTTGGCGCCGCCCATGTCGCCCGCCTGATAGGCTTTGCGCGCACCATCGATGGCATCGAGAATGTCGTCAGCGGCCTGCGCCGGCATCGCCAAAGCGGCAAGCACGGCCGCGCTCAACAGTATTCGCAATATCGACATGGTCGCCCCCTGGAGTCCTGCGAGGCCACATCCTAACAGGATTCGCGGAAACTGGCGCGCCACCCAAGCCGGCAATTGCCGACTGGGTTGCCGGCTTGGGCCGGCCGCGCGCAGCATCAGAACGTGGCGCCGCCTTTCACCATGAAGGTGCGGCCGGGCAGCGGATAGGCGTTGTAGCGGCCGTAGGTGGCCGAGCTCGCCACCGCATAGTCGAAATATTGAACGTCGAACAAATTCTGCACCGACACCGACCAGAACAAGTTCTGCATCTCGCCGCCGATCCGCAGATCGACGGTCGCGTGCGCCGGGATCGTCGGCTGGAAATTGGCCTGGTCGTTGTCCATGCGCCGCTCGCCCACGTAGCGGACCACGGCGTCGAATACTGCGTATTTCTGGTAGACGTTCCAGGACAAGCCGACGTTGCCGGTCCAGCGCGACACCAGCGGCACGTCGTTGCCGGCATAGATGCCCTCGCGGAAGGTGGCCTGCGTATAGGTCAGGCCGCCTTTCAGGCGCAGGTCGTCCGACAGCCGCAAGGTCGCGCTGTTCTCGACGCCGACGCGGCGCGTCGGATCGAGGTTGATGTTGGCGCCGATCGGCGGAAACGGGATGAACAGAATCTCGTTGTTCAACTCCATGTCGTAGACGCTCGACTGCCAATCCAGCGTGCCGAAATGGCCGCGGACGCCGCCTTCGATATCGCGCGAGGTCTGGGTCTTTAGGTTGAAGTCGACCGGAAAGGCATTGACGCCGATGCGCTCGTCGACGTTCGGGGTGCGGAAGCTACGGGCGATGCGGCCGAACACGGCAATCGCCGGCGAGAAGCGATGCTCGAAGCCGAGGTGCAGCGCGTGTTGGGTCTCGGTCGAATCGAGCGGCGTCGCCTGCGCGTCGAAGGCGCCGGGCGCGGTCGCGTCGTAGACGTCGCGCGCCGATACCTTGGTCTGCTGCAGCCGCGCGCCGCCGGAGATGTCGGTTGACGGCGTTACGCTGACGGTCTGTTGCCAATAGGCCGCCGTGGATTGCTGCTTGAGCGTGTAGCTGTGGTACGGCGGATCGTTCAGCGCAACGCTGCGCGTGGCGTCGAGACTGGAATCCAGATAATCGAAGCCGGTGGTGATCTTGGTCGGCAACCCGAGAAACTGGCCGTCGATATTGGCGCGCGGCGTCACCGAGCCGGTGTTGAGCGTGCGAATGTCCGATGTATCGAAGCCGAACAGCGACGAAAACACCGTCTGGTCCTTGCGCCGCAAGTTGCCGTCGACGATCAATTCGATCCCCGGCGTGAGCTGCCGCGACACGCCGAACGTGGCGCTGCCGCCGGTCTTGCTCGAGAACGCATTCGGCGTGGTGGCGCCCCGGCGATCGGTGTCGAGTTCGCTGGAGGTCGTCGTTACCAGCCGTGCGCCCGGCAGACCGAGATGCTGGTCGTCGCCGCTGACATTGAGCCAGACGCTACCCTGGTCGCCGGTGTAGCGCAGGTCGCCGATGCCGTTGCGCTGGCGCACATAGTCGTTGACGCGGTAGCCGTCCGAATTGACCGCGTTGCCGGCCACCGACACCGCGAACGGCCCGTGCGACGTCGCGGCCGAGCGCATTGAGCTCCTTCTGGTTGAACGAGCCGAAGCCCGCTTCGACCCGCGCCGTTGTCGACTTAGCAGTGCCGGTCTTGGTGATGATGTTGATGACGCCGCCGACCGCGCCATCGCCGTAAAGCACCGCGCCGCTATTGCCGCGGGTGATCTCGATGCGCTCGATGCTGTCGCGCGGGATGGTGCTGAAATCGACGCCGGACAGATCGATGTCGGTCAGCCGGCGTCCGTTGATGAGCACAAGCGTGTTCGACGCCGCGGTGGCGCCGAAGCCGCGCAAGTCGACCGTGGTGCCGGCGCCATTTTTGCCGCCGGAGGTGCTGTTGGTCTGCACGCCGACTTCCTGCGACAGCAAATCTTGCAGGGTTGTCCCCGGCGAGCGGGCAATGTCTTGCGCCGGTGATGACGCTGGTCGATGCGCCGGTGATCCCGGCGCCGGTGCGGCTTGCCCAGACATCGACGGTGGGCAAAACCTGCGTATTGCTTTGCGCGTATACGGGGGAAACGGTGAAACCTGCCAGCGCGAACAACGCGCCGCAGAGCGTTAGCTTGGTACCCATGTCGCAACAATCCTTCGTTTGGACCAAGCGCTATGGCTTGAGCCCATCGGGTGAGACAAATTCCGATGCGAAGGACAAGTGACCGCAACACGACAAACACTCTCGCGCAACGTTCACCGAGTCGAAGTCGTGGGAGGTAGAACCCTCACGGCCAACGCACCGGCATTGACGTCACCGCTGCGAAAGCGCGCTCCGTATGGACCTCCCGTCCACCGGTTGGGTGACTGCGCTGGCAGGTTTCCTGGCTCGCGGGTCAATGCTCAGTTGCGTCCGGCCTTCCCAGTTTCCCAGTGGCCGTATGGACGCGGGCTCGCCGCTTACAGTTGCGGGGGCAGCCACTGATCGATTCGAAACCGCAACGCGCGAATTCAAACGATCCGTGTTCCCTCTTTCGTCCCCGGAGCGACCCGGGGAACCAGCACGGTTAAAATTTCGCTTGAACGCAACGACGAGTCAAGCGCCGCCCGCTGTTCATTGCGCGGGCGGCGCCTGCTCATCGCGTTTTATCGGCCGTTACAGCGGAATTCAGCCGGCGGTCTTGTGCTTGACCGGGTGGTTGATCCGCTTCACCTGCTTGAGATGCTTCACGTGTTTGACGTGCTTGACGGCCTTCACGTGCTTGACGTGGCGGTGCGCCTTGGCCACATGGTGCTTGGCGATATGGCGCTTGGCGGCATGACGCTTGACGTGCGCAACCTTCTTGACGCCGGTGGTGCCGACATCCGCGCTGCGCTGGTGGGTGGTGACCGGCGGGTTCGCGCCGTTCTGCGCCAGCGCCGGGCCGGCGATCAGGCTGACTGCGATGACGGCGGCTGCGAGTTTGCTAAACATGGTATTAATCCTTTGCTCAACTGGGTTGCCGGAGCCCTTGGGGTTATTCGGCCGACCGGCTTTGCCGCCGATCGTTGCCCGCAGAATGCCCGCAACCCACTGAACCCGTTCTGAAGCGGGTCGTTACCGCGCGTTCAAACACCCGGCCCCGCGGTGTTGGAAACCGGGCGGGATCGTGGCGGAGAATATTTTTTCAGGCGACGGGACTAGGGGGCGCTCACGAAATGTTTTTCACACGACGCCCCAATTCGACGTATCGTTAAGCCAACGTCGGGTGCCACTTTCAGAAAGGTTCGGCCATGACATTCAATGCCAAGTCTTCTAGCGCTTTGCCGCTGACCCAAGCGCTTCGTCGTTTCGGCCTGCTCGCCGCCGCCGCATTGCTGGTCACCGCCGTCAGCTTCAAGCCGGTCACGGTCTATGCCGTGGGCACTGACGACCCGCCGACCGATAGCGGCAAGAAAAAGAAGAAAAAGAGGGCAGCGCGATCGAGCAGCAGGAGCAGAAGCTCGCCGACCAGAAATTCCTGCGCGACTACCGTGCCGCGCGGCAGGAGATTCTCGCGGGCGACTACAAAGCCGGCATCGCCGCCATGCATGCGCTCGGCCGCGACGATCATCCGGACGTCGCCAATTATATCGGCTACGCCAACCGCAAGATGGGCAACTACGAGCAGTCCAAAGTCTGGTACGAGAAGGCGCTCGCAGCCGACCCCGTCCACGTGCGCACCTGGTCCTATTACGGCATGTGGCAGATGGAACAGGGCAACCGGCTCAAGGCCGAGGAAGACCTCCAGAAGGTCAAGCTCATCTGCGGCAACACCAGTTGCGTCGAATATAAAGAGCTCAAGGCAGTCATTGACGGCAAGGCGAGTTACTGACGCCGCCAGGTGAGCGGCCAAGTAACGACGCCACGAATATCATGGCTTCCTAAGCGGGATGGCCGGGTCAAGCCCGGCCATGCCGGCCATTAGCGGCCCTGCATAATCCAAATCTGATAACCTGATGGGCCGGGGCGGCGCGAGCCGCCAGCCGGCGCTTAACGATGGCGCGCCCGCCTGTCTCCGCCTCGACAACCGAGGGCCAGGTCGTATAGACGAGCACCGCGCGTCCCATTGGGAAGTCCTTATCCATGAGCGGTCCGGCCCAGCGTTTTGAGCATATTGCCTTCGTCGCCAGCCAGACGCCGGAGGCCCGCGACGCCTGCGCCCAGTTGGCGGCGCGCTACGGCAATGCCGATCCGGCCAAGGCCGATGTGATCGTGGCGTTGGGCGGCGACGGGCTGATGCTGCAGACCCTGCACAAGCACATGAATTCCGGCAAGCCGATCTACGGCATGCACCGCGGCACCGTCGGCTTCCTGATGAACGACTTCGCCGTCGACGGCCTGACCGAACGGCTCACCGCCGCGCAACGGACCGTGATCCATCCGCTGGTGATGCGTGCTCGCGACACTCAGGGCCGCGACCACGAGCACCGCGCCATCAACGAGGTGTCGCTGTTCCGCCAAAGCGCCCAGGCCGCCAATCTGCGCATCCTGATCGACGGGCGGGAACGGCTCGCGGAGCTGATCGCCGATGGCGTGCTGGTGGCGACGCCTGCCGGCTCCACGGCCTATAATTTGTCGGTGCAAGGCCCGATCATCCCGATCAACGCCCCCCTGCTCGCGCTCACCGCCATCAGCCCGTTCCGGCCGCGGCGCTGGCGCGGCGCGCTGCTGCCGGACAAGGCCAAAGTCACCATCGAAGTGCGCGATCCCGACAAGCGGCCGGTCGCCGCGGTCGCCGACCATGACGAAGTGCGCTCGGTGCGCAGCGTCGACATCAGCATGGACCACGGCATCTCGCTCAACATGCTGTTCGATCCGGGTCACAATCTCGACGAGAGAATTCTGAGCGAGCAGTTTGGCTTCTAAGTCATGAAATACGACTTCACCGTGAACGGCAAAGCCGTCAGCGTGTCGCTCGACAACGAAGACACGCCGCTGCTGAATGTGCTGCGCAACGAACTGGGCCTGATGGGCACGCGGTTCGGCTGCGGGCTCGAACAATGCGGCTGCTGCATGGTGCTGATCGACGGCGTGCCGGAAAAATGCTGCGCCAAACCGATATCGGCGATCGCCGGCAAGGCCGTCACCACGATCGAGGGCATCGGCACACCGGCGCGCCCTCACCCGCTGCAACAGGCCTTCATCGACGAGCAGGCCGGCCAATGCGGCTACTGCCTCGCCGGCATCCTGATTGCGGCCAAGGCCCTGCTCGACAAGAATCCGAAGCCGACGCGCAAGGAAATCGCGCTGGCGCTCGACGGCAATATCTGCCGCTGCGGCTCGCATAACCGGATCATGCGCGCGGTGGAAAAAGCCGCCGCCGTCATGCGCGCGGGAGTGTCATCGTGAACGCGAACGTCCTGCCCGGCACGCTCAACGACAACCCGATGCTCGATCGCTGGGTGGCGTTTCCGGCGTCCGGCAAAGTCACGATCAAAACCGGCCGCGTCGAAATCGGCCAGGGCGTGCTGACCGCGATGGCGCAGATCGCCGCCGACGAACTCGATGTCGACATGGCGCGCATCACCATCAGCTCGGGCGACACCGAACTGACGCCGAACGAAGGCTACACCGCCGGCAGCCAGTCGATCCAATCCGGCGGCATCGCCATGCGGCAAGCCTGCGCCGATGTGCGCGCGCTGTTTCTCGATGCCGCGGCCACCGTGATCGGCTGCAATGCGAGCGAACTCGCCATTCGCGACGGCAGCGTGCTGCGCAACGGCGCGGCGACCGGTCAGGACTACTGGACGCTCGCCGGCGCTGTAAATCTCGCGGTCAAGGCGACCGGCAGCGGCGCCCGCAAGGCGGTCGCGGATTTCAAGACCATCGGCCAGAGCAGCGCGCGGCTCGATCTGCCGGCCAAGATTTTCGGCGACGCCGTCTTCATCCACGACATGGTGCTCGACGGCATGGTGCATGCCCGCGTCGTGCGCCAGCCGAACTACGGCGCCACCATCGGCGCAGTCGACGAAGCCGCGATCAAACGCGCCGCCAAGGGCCGCAATCGAATTCGTGCGCAACGGCAACTTCCTCGCCATCGTCGGCGACGATGAGACCGCCGTCGATCTGGCGGGCGCCGCCGCGGTCAATCACGTCACCTGGCAGAACGTCGAGGCGCCGACGCCGCTGCAGCAGGAAGCGACCTGGCTGCTGCAACGGCCGGCGATCGACCGCATCATCGGCGCGCCGGAACCGGCCGACAGCCAAGGCAAGCAGCGCTTCGAGGCCACCTATAGCCGCGGCCATCTGGCCCATGCATCGATTTCGCCGTCATGCGGCCTGGCGGAGTATCGCGACGGCCATCTGACGGTGTGGACTCATTGCCAGGGCGTTTTCCCGCTGCGCGCCGCGCTGGTGAAGACGCTCGGGCTCGCGGCTGCCGCGATCACCGTGCATCACGTGCAGGGCTCGGGCTGCTATGGCCATAACGGCGCCGACGACGCCGCCGCCGATGCCGCCATCATCGCCATGCAGATGCCCGGCAAGCCGATCCGGGTGCGCTGGCGCCGCGAGGAAGAATTCGTCTACGAGCCGAAGAGCCCGGCGATGCTGGTGAAGGTTCGCGCGCTGCTCGACGACGCCGGCAAGCCCGCCGACTGGACCGCAGGAAATCTGGAGCGGCACGCACAGCACGCGGCCGGGCGGCGGCGGCAATCTGCTGGGCGCCGAAGCTCTGCCCAATCCGCCGCCTCAGCCTGCGCCGTCCGACGTGCCGGAAGCCGGCGGCGGCGGCGCCACCCGCAACGGCGAGCCGCTCTACGATATTCCGGCCAAGCGCATCATCCACCATCTGGTGACCGAAACGCCGGTGCGCACCTCGGCGCTGCGCGGCCTCGGCGCCATGCCGAACGTGTTCGCGATGGAATGCTGCATCGATGAACTGGCCGAGCGCGCCGGGCAAGACCCGGTCGCCTACCGGCTGTCGATCATCGCCGACAAACGCGCGCGCGCCGTGATCGAAAAGGTCGCCGCCATGGCGAATTGGCAGGCCGGCGCAGCCGGCGGCACAGGCCGCGGCCGCGGCATTGCCTTCTCGCGCTACAAAAACCGCGCCGCCTATGCCGCCGTGGTGGTCGAGCTCGACGTCGAGGAAACCATCAGCCTGCGCCATGTCTGGTGCGCGACCGATGCCGGCCTGGTCATCAATCCGGACGGCGTCATCAACCAGCTCGAAGGCGGCATCATCCAGTCGGCGAGCTGGGTGCTCAAGGAGCAGGTCAGCTTCGACGATGGAGTGAGTTCATTCGATTGGGACACCTATCCGGTGCTGAAATTCAGCGAAGTGCCTGAAATCGCCATCGCGCTGATCAATACCAAGGACGAAGTCCCGCTCGGCGTCGGCGAAGCCACCGCCGGCCCCACCGCCGCCGCGATCGGCAATGCGGTGTCGCATGCGCTGGGCGCGCGCATCCGCGACCTGCCGATGACCCGCGACCGGATCATGGCGACGCTGCTGAAGGAATAGCCATCAAATCCGCCGCAGCGGATTGGTGAGCACGAGGAAAAAGCCCGCGGTGCGTGAACGCCGCCATCATCAGGAACGCGGCGCGAAACGCCATGACGATATCGTCTTGAATTGCGGCCCGCTGTACCGCGGTCAGAACCGGCCCGGCGCGCGGGACGTGTTCGACCATCGCGGCAAAGACGTGCGCGGCTTCCGGATTACTGATCGCCAGCATGGCGAACAACACCGTGGCCACCAGCGCGGTGCCGAACGCCGCGCCGATCGAACGGGAAAACTGCACGGACGCCGCCGCTTCGCCCAAGCGCAACGGCCCGGCCGCGCTTTGCACGCTGACCTGCACGACACCCATCACCGTGCCCATGAAGGCGCCGATCAGCAGCAGCACGACCGCGAGCATGGCGTTGCTGAGATGCGGTCGCCCAAAACGCCAGAACCACGAGATTGAGCGGTGACCAAGACCAGCCCGACGATCGGAAACAGCGTGGTCAATCCGGTCTTGCTGACCAGCCGGCCCGTCACCAGCGAGCCGGTGCCGATGCCGATGGTGAGCGGCACCAGCATCAGGCCGGTTTCCGACGGCGAAGCGCCGCGCACGACTTCCAGATAGACCGGCAGAAACGTGATCAGCGATACCAGCGCCGCGCCATGGCAGGCGGCGGTCGCGTCGCTGCGCCAGATCGCCGGCTGGCGCAGCAGGCGCAGCGGAATGAGCGGCGACGCCGTGCGGTTTTCGTGGCGGATCAACAGACCCAGCGCGATCAGACCGACCGCGAATAGAATGCCGCCGAGCGGCAAGGCGCTGAGTTCGACATGCTGCACCTGCTCCAGCGCGAGCAAAGTGGTCGCCACGAACACCGTGAAAAATATCAGCCCGCCCGGGTCGGCTCGCCATGGCAGCCGTTCTTTGGTCGGCTTCGGCAGACGCATGGTCAGCGCGACCGCGCCAAGCCCGATCGGCAGATTGACCAGGAAGATCGACTGCCAGCCGAAATGCTCGGTCAGATAGCCGCCGGCCACCGGCCCAAATGTATTGGCGCAGACCGCGACCGCGGCGAGGTAGCCCTGATAGCGCGCCCGCTCGCGCGGCGGGATCGCCTCGCCGACCAGCGCCTGCGACAGCGTCATCAAGCCGCCGCCGCCGAGGCCCTGCAGCACGCGGGCCAGCGCCAGCAACTCGATGGTCGGCGACAGCGCGCACAAAAGCGACGCCACGATGAACACGGCGAGCGCAGCAAACATCAGGTTGCGCCGGCCGAACGCATCGCCCAGCCGGCCGTAGATCGGCGCAGCGATCGTGGCCGCGATCAGATACGACACCACGATCCACGACGCCCGCTCGACCTGACCGGTTGACGCCGCGATCGCCGGCAAGGCGGTCGCGACGATGGTCTGGTCCACCACCGCCAAAAACATCGGCAGCATGATCGAGGGAAAGACGGTCAGAAACGCCGGATACTTGCTTCCGGGGCTGACGGAACTTTGGCCTTGATCGGGAGGGGTCGACAATGAAACGAGTCCTGCTGCGCGTGCTCCGGCGCTTCGAATGCCTTATCAGTGCGCCATCAGGATCGGCAAGGTCGCGTTGGCCAGAACGTGGCGCGTCGCGCCGCCGAAAATCATCTGACGCAAACGGCTCTGGGTGTAGGCGCTCTTGACCAAGAGGTCGCAGCCGAGCTTGCCCGCGTGTTCGAGAATGACTTCGCCGGTCGCCTCGCCGCCCGAACGCGCGCCGGGCTTGACCAGCAAGGCGGTTGCCTTGACGCCGTTCTGGCGCAGATGGCGGGCGGCCGCCTCGCATGACGCAGCCGTGGCAGGACCGCCCTCCACCGTCAGCACGGTCACCTTGTCGGCGAGACGCAGCAGCGGGATCGCGAAGGCATTGGTGTGGGCCTGCTCGGTGCTGTCGTTCCAGGCGACCAGCACGTGGCGGCCGATGCTCTGCGGAACTTTCTGCGGAACGATCAGCACCGGGCGGCCGCTCTCGAACAGCGCGGCTTCCAATGGCGCCATCCTGGGATTTTGCGGCGCAGGTCCGGGCCGGCCGAGGACGATCAGATCGAACACGCGGCCGCGGTTGCCGATGAAGCTGTCCTCCGCCGCCGTCTCGCGCGGCCAGCCATAGGAGAACATGGCCGGCTCCTGCGGGCCTTTCGGCACCGCATGGCTCTGCATGAAGGCTTCGAACTCGATGCGGGCCTGATTGGCGGTGTCGCCCTCGAACGCGCCCGAAATCGCCAGGCTGCTGACCGGCTCGACCGTGACATAGGTCCCGAGCGTCGGGCGGACCGCGAACCCCTCCATATAGCTGTCGAATTGGCGCGCAATCAGCCGGGCGGCCTCAAGCACCGCCGGCATGGCGTCGTGGTCCTCGGTCGGAATCAGAATGGTTTTCATGGCGGCACCGGTCCGGTCGAGCCTGCCGCTGCGCAGGCCTTGGGTTTCGGAAAAACGCACGTTATGGCGACAATGGTCGGTATTGAACGAATATCCAACGGGATTGGGCGGGCGGCAGCCCACTTGAACCCGATCCCCATATCCTAAACCCTTCGTTAACGGCACCCCAGTAGTTTGACCACCGGTATCGGGCGGCGTCGCCCGAGGCCCGGGGCACCATGGTCCGCATCGATTTCAACCGTCTGCGTTTCCTCGTCATTGACGATAACGCCCATATGCGCCGGATTTTGCGCACGCTGCTGCACGGCTTCGGCGCGCGCGAGGTCTATGAAGCGGAAGACGGCGCGGCCGGATTGGAGTCCTTCACCCACTACATCCCCGACATCGTGATCACCGACTGGGCCATGCCGATCTTCGACGGACTTGAACTGACGCAGATGGTCCGCCAGCCCGGCGCCAACGCCAATCCTTACGTGGCGATCATCATGCTGACCGGCCATTCCGAAAAAAAGCGGGTGATGGAAGCGCGCGACGCCGGCGTCACCGAATTCCTCGCCAAGCCGATCTCGGCCAAAGGCCTCTATCAGCGCATCGTCAACGTGGTCGCCAATCCGCGCCCGTTCATCAAGACCAAGACCTATTTCGGTCCCGATCGCCGCAGGAACGTCAACCCGAACTATGTCGGCACCGAGCGCCGCAAGGGCGGCAAGGCCGACGTCATCCGGCAGGCTCCGTTGCTCGAAAAAGTTCGCACCCCAGGCTGAAAAAGGCAGACCTAATGGCTCCTCCGAAAGACACGGCGGCGAGCGCCACTTACGGCGATCACGAAGTGATCATGCCGGAAAACAAGCTGCGCAAGGCGGTTTCCGCCGAACCGTTTTTGCCCGGCGACGAAGATCCGGTGGCCCGTGCGGAAAAGGCGCTGGCCGAGCTGTCCGCGGAATTCGGCTCCTGGATGGATTCCGAATGCGAACGCCTCGACAAGGCGCGCCACATGGTGACCAAGGGCGGCTTCACCAAGGCCAACAAGGAAGCGCTTTTCCACTCCGCCCACGACATCAAGGGCGAAGCCGCGACGTTTCGGCTTTCCGCTGGTGGCTCCGGCCGCCGACAGCCTGTGCCGGCTGATCGAATACACCGCCGACTCGACCAGAATTCCGATCAAGCTGGTCGAGCAGCACGTCGACGCGGTGCGCGCGATCTATCGCGAATATGCAAACTCCGACGCCAAGGACTTGGCCGCGGCGCTGAACGGGCGGCTGCGCGAAGTCACCGACGAATTCCTGATATTCGAGAACCGCGACCGGCCGGACGTGCTGGAACAGATCGCCGGCCCCTCGATCGTGCCGGAATAAGCCGGCCGCCGCTTAAGCCGTCAGCCGTTCCTGCACCCAGCGCGAAGCCGCGAACAGGCCGCGGTCGTCTCTGCCGTTTCGCCACCAGTTGCGCGCCGACCGGCATGCCGTTCGGCCCCTTGAACACCGGAAGCGTGATCGACGGCACGTGCAGCACCGTCCACATCATGAAGACCGGCGCGCCGACAAACGCATTCCAGCCCACCGGCGCTTCGCCGAATGCCGCCGCGGTGAGCAGCACGTCGTAATCTGCGATCACTGGATCGAGGGCCACGCGGCAACGCTCCGCCAGCGCCTTCATCTCCATATAAGTTTCGGGCGAACAGCCGAGGCCGTCGGCGATGCGGCCTTTGCGCAGCGTTTCGCTGATCTCGTCCCAATGATGCTCGATCTCCCAGGTGAAGGTGCGCGCGAATTCGAAGCTGGTGATCCAGCGGTGCGCCTCGTTGAGGCGGACGAATTCCGCCGGCATCTGCACATCGCTGACCTTGGCGCCGGCGCGCGCCAGCGTTTGCGCCGCGTCCTCGAGAAGTTTTTGCGTCGAGGGTTCGAGCGCGTCCCAATTATGCGTGCGGCAAAAGCCGATACGCGGCGGCCGCGCCAGGGTCTCGACCGCGACCGGCGGCACGCCCAGCATGACGTCGCGAAACAGCGCCACGTCATCGACCGAGCGTGCCAGGATGCCGAGTGTATCAACCGAAGCGGAAGCTTCCATCACGCCATGAAGCCGCAAATCGCCGTAGGTCGGCCGGTAACCTAAAACGCCGCAGAACGAGGCCGGCCGCGTCGTCGAGCCTGTGGTCTGCGAGCCGATGGCGATCGGCACCATGAAGTCGGCGACCGCGGCGGCCGAGCCGCTCGAGGAGCCGCCGGGCGTGCGCGTGAGATCATGCGGATTGCGCGTCGGGCCGGGATGCAGATTGGCGAATTCCGTCGTCACGGTTTTGCCGAGCAGCAGGCCGCCGGCCTTGCGCGACAAGGCGATGCAGGCCGCGTCGCGTTCCGGCTGCCGGCCGCGATGGATCGGCGTGCCCCACTCGGTCGGCATGTCGGCACTGTCGACGATGTCCTTGACGCCGAACGGCACGCCGGCGAGCGGACCCGACGCGCCTTGGCGGTCGAGTTCGCGCGCCGCGGCGATGGCGCGGTCGGCATCGCAATAGGCCCAGGCACGCACGTCGCTCTCGCGCGCGGCGATCCGCTCGAGACAGGCACGGGTGACGGCCTCGCAGGTCAGTTCGCCGCGATTGACCGCCGCAGCGATCTCGCTCGCGGTCCATTCATTCAAAGGTGCGTGCATGAGCTGGTAAACCGCTGGAAATGCAAACAGGGCGTGCAACGGGCGTTGCACGGAGCAATCCAGTTAGGGCGATTTACGCGGACGTGACAACAGCAATTTTGCGTTGCACGGAAGCGCGGGCGCTTCGATCAAAACGCGAGCGCCAGGCCGCCTAGGCCACCAGCCGCGCGTCGTCGATCTGAGCCATGGCCGGCACATAATCGTCGGCGACCAGATCGTCGCAGAACAGGCGGGCTTCCTCGCGCGCGGCCTCGACCGCGAAGCGCCGCAGCAGGGCCAAGAGCGAGGCCATCTCGGGCCCGCGCTCGTTGGAGCAACGCGCCAGCACGCGTTCGACCATCCGCCGCTTGAGCCGCGCCACCCCGCCCTGCTCGCCGACCAGAATGCCGTCGCGCATCGCCGTGATCGCTTCGCGGAACGCCGGGTAAGCGACATCCGGCAGGCCGGCCTTGCGGTACAGCGCATGGAAGCCGGAAATATTCTTGTCGTGGATATAGCTGGAGACGCGGTCGAGCGGCACGTCGGACAATTCCGCCAGCGCCTCCTCGAACAGCACGATATTGCCGGACAGCAGCGCGCGCAGAATCATGCCGGCGGTCAGTTGCCCGCTCTGGCGCAGATGATGCATCAACTCGGGCGACCTCGTCGTAGGGCGTCTCGGCGGCAAGCGCGAGGGTCGCCTTCTCGCAGGCTTCTCTGGCCGCGTATTCGGCATGCTCCGGGCCGAGCCATTGCCGCGCGGTGACAAAGCCGGCCAGCGTCTGCGACAATTTGCTGAGCAGCGCCTGGCGGGTCGCCATCGGCAGATCGTCGCGCGCCACCAGGCTCTCGCGGATCGCGCTGAGATGGCCGAACCGCTCGACGATGCGGTCGATCGAGAACACCGCGATATCGGCGTCGTCGTTTTCCAGGAGCGCAAGGCAGGCCTCGGCCGAGCCGACTTCGGAAATGGCGGCGGCGAGCGGGCGCGACAGCATGACGCGGCCGGCGATCGCGACCTGGGTATCGGAATGACCGGTGGCAATCAGGTCGACCAGATCGTCTTCCAGCAGCAGCGGCGAGCGCGACAGCACCGGCACCGCGATGTCCGGCTGATCGGCGGCGAGCGCATGCACCACGACCAGCGGCGCCTTCTGCGAATTGGCGAACACGTCGGCGAGCGCGCGCCGCACCAGCGGCGACGGATCGTCCAGCAACATGATCATCGCGCCTTCGGCGGCGGCGAGATCGTCGGGCGATAAATCGGAATGGAGGTAGGCCCGCGCCAGCGCGGAAGTGGCCTCGGCCCGTTCGCCGGGCGGCGCATGGCGGACCCATTGCAGGAACTGACGAACAATCATGACACGACCAGACGCTACGAAACTGCCGCCCATACTGACGGCGCGGGCAAAGCCTAGCCGAGGAGGCTTAACAAACGGTTCACCATAGATATTGAAGCGCTGTTAACGACGATTGGCCGCCGGGACGCGGCGCGTTTAAGTCGCCCCGCCGCCGAACAGCTTGCGGCCATCGGTCTTGGTATCGCTGAACAGATCGTGCAGCTGCGCAGGTTCGGCCGCAGGCGCAGCCGCGGTGCTCGGCCGGCGCCCACAGGCTGCTGACGGTCTGCGTCACCGCCTTGCGCGCGCGATCGGTGAACATGGCCTGGAACAGCGGCTTGGTGTCCGGCAGCGGCGGCAGGTTGTTGTTGGCGTCGGCGAAGGCCTGCGTGACGCCGGCGGTATCCGGTACCGTAAGCGGGACGGCGGCAGCCGTGCGCGCCCCGGCCGTAAAGCTGTTGGCGCGCGCGGTCTCGAACCGGCCGGCCAATTTGCCGTAGACGTCGAGCGCGCTGCGCGCCCGGCCGGCGCCGTCGTAGAAAATGCTTTGGTTTGCCGCCGCCGCCTGCGGAAACATCGCCGCCGCGTTCGCCTGCGGCAGCGTGGTCGCGGCGCTGATCAGTTTCCCGGCGCCGTCGGGCCCGAGGAAATGCGCGATGTAGAGTTCGCCTTCGGTCGGCTGGCGGCCGATCGCGCTTCTGAGCTGATCGGAATTGGCGCGGGTGAAAGCCCCGGCCATCATCGCACTGGCGGCCGGATCGCTGCGCAGCTGCATGATCGCGGTGCGCATGGCCGGATCGGCCACCTCGAAGCGCCCGTCCGCGCCTATGCGAAATGGCGTCGGCATAGCGGCCGAGGCCTGCCGCGGGTCCCGCGCCCTTCAAGGTGCCGAGCCAGGTCTGCTCGATGAACTGATAAAGCCCCTTGGCCGACGAGGTCGAAGCCTGCGCCGCCGGATTGAGGTTCGATTCGATCTGGGCGGTGGTCAGCAGATATTCGAAGCTGATGCCGCTCGACCGCGCCGCCTGCTGGATGGCGCCGGTGATCTGCGGTGCGGTATTGGCGGTTGCGGATAGGACGGCCATCGGGTTGCCCTTGGACGGTGCCGGCTGCTATGGCGTCACACGACTGGGCGGCCTGTCGACCATGCGGAATTATGGTAAACGAAAGGTAAACGGCGGCTCTGAGCCGCCGCCCGGCGCCGGAATCTAGCGGGAGGATGCGATGGCTGAGACAATCCAGCGGCACAAGCGCGGCGGCCTCTATTTCGAGGATATGGAGGTGGGCAAGCTCTACGAGCACCCCCTCACCCGCACCGTGACGCAGATGGACAACATGTTGTTCTCCAACATGACGCTCAATCCGCAGCCGCTGCACATCGACCGCCACTTCTGCGAGACCGAGACCGAGTGGGGCCAGCCGCTGATGAACTCGCTGTTCACGCTCGGCCTGATGATCGGCATCCAGGTCTCGGACATGACGGTCGGCACCACCATCGCCAATCTCGGCATGACGGACGTGAAATTCCCCAACCCGCTGTTCGAGGGCGACACCGTCAACTGCACCACCGATGGTGGTCAGCAAGCGCGCCTCGAAATCGCGCCCCGGCGCCGGCATCGTCGAATTCCATCACAAGGCCTTCAAGCAGGACGGCACGCTGGTCGCCGAATGCCACCGCAACGTCTTCATCATCATGCGGCCGAAGATGCCGTATCCCGCGCAAGCGACCACTGCTCGATGCGCTCTCCTTCCTCGTTCGTCCCCGCCGACGGCGGGTCCAAGCTCGACAAGGCGATGGCGAGCGGCGCCGATGGCGTCATCATCGATCTCGAGGATTCGATCACGCCCGAGCGCAAGGAAAACGCGCGCGCGGCGTGCCTCGAATTTCTGAAAGCGACCGCTGACAAAAAGGATCGTCCGCGCCTGCTGGTGCGCATCAACGGCCTCGACACCGGCATGACCGATGCCGATCTCGACGCGGTGGTGGCCGGCAAGCCCGACGCCATCGTGTTTCCGAAAGCCGAAGGCGGCGCAACCGTCGTGCATCTCGACGCCAAGCTGACCGCGCGCGAGGCCATCGCCGGCCTGCCCGAGGGTTCGATCAAGATCCTGGCGCAGGCGGTGGAATCGGCCGCCGGACTATTCGCCGCCGGCACTTATCGCGACGCGAGCCGGCGGCTGATCGGCATGACCTGGGGGCCGGAGGATATTTCCGCCGAGCTCGGCGCCGAATCCAACCGCGACGAGCATGGGCTGCTGACCGAGCCCTATCGCCTCGCCCGCAACATCTGCCTCTACGGCGCCGCGGCGGCCAAGCTGCCGGCGATCGAAACCGTCTATGTCGATTTCCGCAATTCCGACGGCCTGCGCCGCGATACCATCGAGGCGCGCCGCGACGGCTTCACCGGGCGCCTCGCCATCCATCCCGCTCAGGTGGCGGTGATCAACGAGGTGTTCACGCCGTCGCCGGAGCAGATCGAAAAAGCCAGGATGGTGGTTGCCGCCTTTGCCGCCAAGCCCGGCGCCGGCGCCGTCGGCATCGACGGCAAGATGTTCGACCGCCCGCATCTGATAAGGGCGCAAAACCTGCTGGCGCGGACGAAGTAACTACTCCGCCGCGTCGGCCGGCACCGCGACGTGTTCGTGGGCGTGCTCTTGAATATGCTTCACCCGGTTGGTCTGCGCCACATAGGCGCGCGCCGCGTCCGAGTTGAACAATTCGTGCGTCGCCGCCTCGTCGCCGGCGACCGCGGTCATCGCCATGTCGGTGTAGCGGTAGCGGTTCGGATCGGATTTGATGCGCAGGTAGATGCGGCGCAGCTTGAAGTACAGCGACGTCCAGCGCACCAGCTTGCCGGCGACCTCGGCGAAATATTTCGGATAGAACGACCAGATCGGCTCGATCGGGAAGCCCGGCCGCCGGTCGCGGCGGAATTTCAGCCGCAGGAAGCCGCCTTCGAGCGGATGAATGTGCTCGATATTGATGCTGCCGGTGAACCAGGTGATCAGGAACAGCGCGTTGCTGGCATTGGCCTTGGTCATCGCTACCCGCCGCAGCACCGTCTCGATGTGTTCGATGGTGTAATAACGCTGCCACGCCGCCTTGTAGGCGCGGTCCCACTCCTCGCGCGACATTTTCGGATGCGTGGTGCAGATGTGGTTGAGGTCGTATTTGTTGAGGTCCGGATCGAGCGGCGCGCCGGCGCGATGCAGCTTGAGATGATCTTCCGAGCCCGGCAGCGGCGTCAGATAGAAGAACTCCAGAAGATCGACCGGCAGCTCGCGCTTGATCACGTCGATGTCGTGCATGATCGAGTTGTAGGTGTCGTTCGGGAAGCCGAGGATATAGCCGGCATAGGTGATGACGCCGGCGTTCTTCCAGCCCAGCAGCATGTCGCGGTATTCGGTGATCTTGTTCTGCTTCTTCTTGGCGCCGGCAAGATTATCCGGGTTGATGTTCTCCAGCCCGATGAACACGCGTTTGACGCCGGCGCGCGCGCATTTGTCGATGAAATTCGGCAGCTTGTAGCAGAGCGTGTCGACCTGGATGATGAAGCTGATGTTGAACTTCTCGACTTCGCGCAGCTGGATGATGCGGTCGAGGATCGGCTCCCAGTCCTTGTTGCGGGCGAAATTGTCGTCGGTGATGAAGAAGGCGCGCAGGCCTTGCGCGTAGTTCACGCGCACGATGCTTCTCGACGTCGTCCGGCGAGCGGCGGCGCGACTTGCGGCCCTGCACGTTGATGATGGTGCAGAACGAGCACTGATAGGGGCAGCCGCGGCCGGCGTCGAAACTGGTGGTGCCGCCGGCGGTGCGTTGCGCGCGCTCGACCGCCATCAGCGGGATCGGCGTGCCGTCGATGCCCGGCAGGTCGGCCATGAAATTGTACAGCGGCTTGAGCGTGCCCGCCGCCGCGTCATGCAGGACTTCGTCGAGCCGGCCTTCGGCCTCGCCGGCAAACAGCGACACGCCCATCGCCTTGGCGCGGTCAAGATCCGGATCCACGCCATTGAGCATCGACAGCACGCCCGACACATGGAAGCCGCCGATGCCGACCTGGATACCGCGCTCGCGCAAAGGCTTCGCCAGATCGAGCGCGCGCGGGAACTGGTTCGACTGCACGCCGGTCAGCATCACCATGCCGGCGCCGGCGGCCTCGATCATCGCCGCCAGGCGTTCGGGGCGGATGCGGGCATTGGTTTCGTCGAAAGCGTGAATCTCGATATCGACGTCGTCGCCGAGAATTCGCCGCTGGGCGCAATCCTGCGCCAAACCGAAAAGCGAGGCCAGCGAGTTCGACGGGATCGGCGAGCGAACCCATTGGATGACATAGCCGTTGTCGTCGTAATGCGACGGCTTCACAAGCAGCAGACAGAACTGCCTGCATGCGGCGGCCGGCTTGGTCATCGTCGCTCCCATAGGCATATTCCTATAGGAAATCCGCACGCCGTGGAAACCTTATTGCGGCTTAGCCGCGTGGCTTAGTGGGCGGAACCGCGTAGACCGCGTGCGGGTCGAAGGTCTTGTCCGCATTGCGGAATTCAAGCGTGACCGGCCCGCCACGACCGGTTCCCTTGGCGGTATCTTTGCCGAGTGGAACCTCGCGATAGAAACACGAGCGCCGCCCGGTGTGGCAGGCGCCGGGCCCGACCTGCTCGACCTTGAGCCAGAGCGAATCCTGATCGCAGTCGACGCGCAATTCGACCAGGCGCTGGACGTGGCCGGAGCTCTCGCCCTTCTTCCACAGCCGTTTGCGCGAGCGGCTGTAGTACCAGGCCTCGCCGCTTTCGATGGTGTTGCGCAAGGCTTCGTCGTTCATGTGCGCGACCATCAGCACGTCGCCCGACGCCGCATCGGTCACGACCGCGGTGATCAGCCCGTCGGCGTCGAACTTGGGAGCGAAGGCCAGGCCTTCCTCGATGTCGGCTGTGGAGGTCATGGCAATCACCATCATTGCCGGGCTTGACCCGGCAATCCATTTAAAAAATCAAACGCTGAAACACCGCATGAATGCGCGGGACAAGCCCGCGCACGACAACTGCTGTTACCGCTGTCCGCGCAGCATGGTCATGAAGCGGACCAGTTCGTTGGGGTCTTCGCGGAAGGCGCCGGTGAAATGCGTGGTCACGGTCAGCGCGCCAGGCTTGCTCACCCCGCGGATCGACATGCACATATGCTCGGCCTCGATCATCACCGCGACACCGCGCGGCTTGAGGACTTCCTCGATCGCGGTCGCCACCTGCGAGGTCAGATGCTCCTGCGTCTGCAGCCGCAGCGCATAGACGTCGAGCAGACGCGCCAGCTTCGACAGCCCAACCACGCGGTCGGTCGGCATATAGGCGATGTGCGCCTTGCCGAAGAACGGCATCATGTGGTGCTCGCAATGCGAGTTGAAGCCGATGTCCTTGACCAGCACGAAGTCGTCGTAGCCGCCGGTTTCGCTGAAAGTGCGGTCGAGCACTTCGGCCGGGCATTCACGATAGCCCTGATAGATTTCTTCATAGGCGTCGATGACGCGCTTCGGCGTCTCCAGCACGCCTTCGCGCTTCGGGTCGTCGCCGGTAAAGGCGATCAGGGTGCGCACCGCGGCTTCCGCCTCTTCGCGCGACGGGCGCGGTTCGCCCGGCACCGGCGCCGCGCGCACGTGCTCGGAAAGGCCCTGCTTCGGCCACGGCTTTATGATCGAATTCTTGGCGTCCATACGGTCTCTCCGTTCGACCGGCCATCGGCCCCATAAGGGCTGTGCCGGAGTGTCACCGGGGTGGCCGCGTCTGGTGCCCCTTTCGAACCGTGCGGTCCGATAAAGGGCGCTTGGACGCCGCATTCCCATCAAGCATGGACTTCAAACCCATGCCCCAGCTGCGAGAACCCCTTCTCGTACCGGCGGGGTGATCCCTATATATTGCTTTGTACGAGTGAAGCAATGTGCCGGATCCCGGCCGGACGGGTCAATTTCGATGCTCAATGACGTCTATAACGCCAAAATCCTCGACTTGGCGGGCAATATACCCCGGCTGGGACGCCTCGAGGCGCCCGACGCCAGCGCCACCGCCCATTCCAAGTTGTGCGGTTCGACCGTCACCGTCGACCTTAAAATGAACGGCCCGGTGGTGACCGATTTTGCCCATGACGTGAAGGCCTGCGCGCTCGGCCAGGCTTCGTCCTCGATCATGGCCCGCCACGTGCTGGGTTCCAGCCCCGGCGAATTGCGCGAATTGCGCGAGACCGTGCGCAAGATGCTGAAGGAAAACGGCCCGCCGCCGTCCGGCAAATGGGCCGACATCGCGGTGCTCGAACCGGTGCGCGACTACAAGGCGCGCCATGCCTCGACTTTGCTGACCTTCGATGCGGTGGTCGACGCGGTCAATCAGATAGAAGCCAAGCAGAAGCAGGCGGCGGAGTAGCTATTGCGCCGCCGCCAGCCCGCCGGTCTTGCGCACCGGCAATTCCGCCCGTTCGCCGATGCCCTTGCTGCAGCTCGCGGCCAGCCGCGGCAGATTCTGCTGCGCGCCGGTATTGCCGAGGCGGATGACGGTGGCGGCGCCGTCGCTTTTGGTCACGATCATCATCGAATGGCTGCCGGGTGCGGCGAAGGCGCCGATCAGCGCGATCGGCACCGGCCCGGCGGCGTAGCTGACGAGTTCGTCCGGCCCGTTGCGGCGTTCCGACGCGGCGACCTTGAGCTGCGCCGCGTTGGCGCCGACCTGCAGCGAAACCGCGGCCAGTTTTTCCGGCAGCTGCGTGTGTTCGCCGCCGTGGCGGTGCTCGACATAGCTGACGTCGAAGCTGTTGCCGCCGGCGCCGCACGACACCACCAGATCGAAGCTGCCGATATCCTCGCCCTCGAAGGTGAGCGGATGATGCCGCGCCAGCGCCGCGACGCCGGCGCGATCGACCATGGCCCAGCGCTGTTCGCTGATCGCGGAGGCGCGCGATCCGTTGGTCAGACGCGGCACGGTTTGCGTTGCCGCCGGCAGCGGCGGAGCGGCAACGGCTGCCACGGCCGGCGCGACCGTCTCATCGGTCGCAAGCCGCGTGCTGCGCAATTCGTCGCGCGTCAGGGCGTGCATCGGCTCCCAGGGCGGAATCCGCAGCGACAGATCGAGCAGATCGATCGAGGCGCCCATCTCGGCGGCGTATTGCGCGAGGCGTCCGATGTCGCGTTGCACCAGCACCAGGTCTTCGGCCGAATAATTGGCCGCGGTCGGATCTTCGCGGCGGTCGCCGAGCCAAATCTGGTGCACCATCACGCGCGCTTCCGGCGGCACGAACCGGTGCACGCCGGCGAGCAACACGAAGGCGCACATCGACTCGCAATCGGCGCGCGGCGACAGCATGGCGCGGGCCGGCGCATGCGGCGACGGCGTCAGGTCGACGGTGCGGCCGACCGTGGTGTTGAGGGCGAGGCGGCGGATTTCCCGGCCGAGCGCAATAGCGCCGATCACCGAGCCGCCGTCGGAATCGAGCGCGATGGTGGCATTGCCGTGGCCGAGATCATGCGCAAGATCGTGTGATTGCGCGAACAGCTGGAAATCGCGCGCGGTGTCGGGGGTGATGGCACCCGTTGCCGAAATCCAGGTTCGACAAAGCCCGCCGCAGGCCTCCGCCGGCCCCTGCTGGCGCAGTTCAAAGCGCATCGGCAAAGAGCGGTCGTCGGCATGCGCCGGCCCCGGCGAAACCAGCGCCGGCAAAAACATCACCGGCGCCGACAAAGCCAGCGCAACAGCATAGCCAAGGGAGCGACTCATCCTTCCCCCTTCTCGCCGCCCCGATGCGCAGGTTTTGTCGCGATTGATCGCGTTTCTGATTGCGCTAGGCGGCTTTTAAGAACCCCGAACATGTCAAATTTAAAACAACCGCGGGATTCGGACCAGTGTAAAAAGGTCGCTATCGACGAGCAAATTTGTTGAGAAACTGAGCAGTTCCCTAAAGTGGAACTTTTGTGTCAACGATGCCGGACATGACGGAACAGCGCACTGCCTCAGTTCTGGCGCGGCTGCCGCGGCTCATCGGCCGCGGACTGGTCACGCTCTACCGTTACACGCTGGCGCCGCTGATCGGCCCGCGCTGCCGTCACCTGCCGAGCTGCTCGGAATATGCCGATGAATCGATTCAACGCTTCGGGCTGTGGGCCGGCGGCTGGATGGCACTGGCGCGCATCCTGCGCTGCCAGCCCTGGGGCACGCACGGCCTCGACTTCGTGCCGGCGGAGTTGCCGGAGGGCGCGACCTGGTGGCAGCCGTGGCGCTACGGGCGTTGGCGCGGAACGAACGAAATTGCCCCGACGCGCTGAAGCCCGCTTATCGCATCACTCGGTGCCGACGCTTGCCTGACCCTTGGTCTGCGCGTTGATCTTGCGCACGATGACGTTGGCGAAATGACGCGTGATCGCCGGATCGGGCGACGCGCCATTGAGCGCGGTGTCGTTCAGGGAAACGGAGAAGTTCTTGAGGCAGAACTGTATGCCATTCTGCTGCGGATTTTGTCCCACGGAACTCACCGCGCGGTCCGATAGCCGTTTGTAGACGCCCGGGAAATCCTTCAGCGTGGATTGCAGCGACAGGACGCATGGCTTTTCGCCGCCATGCATCGTCCAGTCCGAAATCGTTATACTAATTCTTTGAAATGGCAGGTCGCATTTGCCGTTGCGTTCCGGCCGGCACCAAGATCCGCCGCCGCCCTTGTTAGGCTTGAAGATGTATCCCTGCACGGTGCTCAGTTCGACGGTCTGCATCCACATCGGCGTGTGGCTTGGCGCGTAAGCTTCGGGCGCCTTGTATTCCGCGCCGGCGCTTCGCGCCCACCACCAGCCCGCCGGAAGGTCCGCACCCGGATCGGGAAACAGCCCGGCATTGATCCCAGCCGGCGCTTTGAGCTGATCGGTGATGTCCTTCACGCTGGCCCAGATCGTGGCGAGGATTGCTTCCTTCTGTGGCTTGACCTTCTCCTGCTGGAAGGTCGCTTCGAGGCGTTCTTGCCAGAAGTGGTTGATGTCGCCCTCTGCGAGGCTTTTCTGCCACATCGGGTTCGCGGCAATCTCCGGATTCCAGTTCTTGTTCTTGATGTACTCCTCGACCATCTGCACCCGGACCGGCCAATAGCCGCCCCCGGTGCGTCGCAATGTCGAAGGCCATCGCCGGATCCACGTTGGTCTTCGGGTCCGCGCGCTGGGCGCGGTACCGGGCATAGATGTCGCGATCAAGCGCCGGGATGACGACCTTGTCGCGCACCAATACCAGAACGCTCTTGTAGAGGCGCATCGCCTTGATGGCGGTCATCAAGGGCGGCGGCAACAAGGCTTCGGCGGCGGTGTCGGTCGCGCTGGCCAGCACGTCGGCGGCGATCTCGGCGTCGCGCGCATCGAGGAAACGCTGCGCGATCTGCACGGCGAGAACCGCGTCGGTCAGGCGGCCGAGCGCCTTCGCATTGTCCTTGAGCGCGAGGCTTACGGCGTCGTTGGTGAGGCCCATATATTGCGCCACCTGGTCGATGACCTCGCCGGGCGCAGGACGCTGTTGGGCCAAGGCAGGCGCCGCCAGCGCCAATAATCCGGCCAGCACTAGAGCGCGCAAACCGATAGTTGGCATGGCACGTGGCTACGGCATTTAGCTTTTGCCGGCATTGCGTTGGATCAAACACGGCCCCAGTTGCATCCAGGAAACAGCCTGCTATATCCCTTGCCGAATCCAATACCGCTTACCCACGCTCGTTCGTGGGAGTGAGCCACAGGAGAACAAGACATGGTCGCGCTGACCTTTCCCGACGGCGCACGCCGGGACTACCCCCAAGGCACCACCGGGCTCGATATCGCCAAGGGCATTTCGCCCTCTTTGGCCAAACGCACCGTGGCCATGGCGCTCGACGGCACGGTCGTCGACCTCGCCGACCCGATCGAGCATGACGCCAAAATCGAATTCGTCTCGCGCGACGACCCGCGCGCGCTGGAGCTGATCCGGCACGACGCCGCGCATGTGCTCGCCGAAGCGGTGCAGGACCTGTGGCCGGGCACGCAGGTCACCATCGGCCCGGTGATCGACAACGGATTTTATTACGACTTCGCGCGCAACCAGCCCTTCGTGCCGGAAGACCTTCCCGTCATCGAAAAGAAGATGAAGGAGATCATCGCGCGCGATCGGCCCTTCACCAAGGAGATATGGTCGCGCGACCAGGCCAAGAAAGTATTCGCCGACAAAGGCGAGAATTTCAAAGTCGAGCTGATCGACGCCATTCCGGAAGATCAGTCGCTCAAGATCTACAAGCAGGGCGATTGGTTCGATCTGTGCCGCGGCCCGCATATGACGTCGACCGGCAAGATCGGCAACGCCTTCAAGCTGATGAAGGTGGCCGGCGCCTACTGGCGCGGCAACTCGAACAATCCGATGCTGACCCGCATCTACGGCACCGCTTTCGCCAAGCAGGAAGAACTCGACGTCTACCTGAAGCAGCTCGAGGAAGCCGAGAAGCGCGACCATCGCCGCGTCGGCCGCGAGATGGACCTGTTCCACTTCCAGGAGGAAGCGCCGGGTTCGGTGTTCTGGCATCCGAAAGGCTGGACGCTGTTCCAGGCGCTGGAGAATTACATCCGCCGCCGCCAGCAGGAATCGGGCTTCGTCGAGGTCAACTCGCCGCAGTTGATGGACCGCGAATTGTGGGTCACCACCGGCCATATTCCGACCTACTCGGACATGATGTTCCTCACCGCCAAGCGCGAGGAGGACGAGCGCGTCTACGCCATCAAGCCGATGAATTGCCCGGGCCACGTGCAGATCTTCAAGAACGGCCTGAAGTCGTATCGCGACCTGCCGATGAAGATCGCCGAATTCGGCAAAGTGCACCGCTTCGAACCGTCGGGCGCCCTGCACGGGCTGTTGCGCGTGCGCGCCTTCACCCAGGACGACGCGCACATCTTCATCATGGAAAGCCAGATCGCCGAGGAAGTGCTCAAGGTCAACAACCAGATCCTGGAGATCTATTCCGACTTCGGCTTCAACGACGTCAGCATCAAGTTCTCCGACCGGCCCGACAAACGCATCGGCGACGACGCCGTCTGGGACAAGGCGGAAGCCGCGCTGATGGCGGCGCTGGAAGCCTCCGGCCGGCCGTGGACCCTCAATAAGGGCGAAGGCGCGTTCTACGGCCCGAAGCTCGAATACGTCCTGCGTGACGCCATCGGCCGCGAATGGCAATGCGGCACCGTGCAGGTCGATCTCAATTTGCCCGGCCGCCTCGGCGCATTCTACATCGACGAAAGTTCCAACAAGGTGACGCCGGTGATGCTGCACCGCGCCATGTTCGGCTCGCTCGAGCGCTTCACCGGCATGCTGATCGAACATTACGCCGGACATCTGCCGTTGTGGCTGTCGCCGCTGCAGGTGGTGGTAGCCACCATCACGCAAGATGCCGACGATTACGGCCGCGAGGCGGTTGCGGCCGCGCGCAAGGCCGGCCTGCGCGTCGAAGGCGATCTGCGCAACGAGAAGATCAATTACAAAGTGCGCGAGCACTCGCTCGCCAAGGTCCCTGCTTTGCTGGTGGTCGGCAAGAAGGAAGCCGCCGAACGGCTGGTCTCGATCCGCCGCCTCGGCAGCGAAGGCCAGCAGGTCATGCCGCTCGACGAAGCGCTCAAGACACTGGCCGCCGAAGCGACGCCGCCGGACGTGAAGCGCGCGCAGGCCTGACCGGCGTCACGCCGTTTCCGCCAGCGTTACCTGCGCGGACGCCTCCGCGTAGAGTAAGGCATTGGCGAAGAAATTTTCTATCGCGTCGACCAGCGGCGGCAAGACCCGCACCTGCGCCGTTTCCTCGTTGCGCAGCACGAAGCCCAAGGATTCCGCGGCACGCAGCACCGAACGGACATGCGCGCGAGACACGTTGAAGCGCCGCGCCAGCTCGGCGACGCTGGCGTTGCTGTAATCTCTCCGGGCACAATTCGGAATATTCCGTACTGGTGAGGAATACGCCCATCATCAACGGCAGTCCGACGTCGCGGTCGATGATCGGGTTGAGCTCCGGCGCGGAATGAGCAATCCGAAATCCGGCGAGAAAACCGCGCGCCATGACGGACACGAAACGGCCGTAGACTTCCAGTTCGTTTTCGCCGCATATCCTCGCAGCGTAGGTCGTCCCGCCACGCACGGTATCGATGGCTTCCAGCGCGCGCCGCTGACGGTTACGGGTCAGGTTGATGAGCTTGGCTGTCGGCACATAGCGGCGCACGTGCGGATCGCTCGCGCCTTCGGCCCGCTCCAGGTACCCTGACGCGCGCATCATCAGCAACACAGCCTCCACCCGCCCAACGCCGCACAGATCCACGCCGACGCAAATCTCGCGCAGCCGCGGCGCGGTCAGCCCGCTATACGCGACGTCGCCGCGCCGGTCGAAGTGCAAATAAAGCATGATGGACGCCAGGAGGAAGCGCGCACGGTCATTGAGCACCCGATGCGCCAGCCAGCGGCCCCGGTAATATTCGACATTGTCCGCGACAATCGTAGCGACGGCTTGTCGAAATCGCGCCTCGGCGCGCAGCGCTGCGATGGCGCCCGCCGTCGGTATAGGAGGCATCGGGCCTTGCCGCGCCAGATCGATTGGGTTTTCCATTGCGCACATGAGCCGATAAAGGGAGAGCCGGCGGCGTCTGCGGACCAATTTTTCCCGAAGATAGTATACCAAAAGTCCCCGGATTGGCGCCAATGGCCGCTAGACCTCTGGCGCCATCGCGATATGCGCGCATGTTTCGCCCATGACGAAAGCGCTGGCAAAGAAATTCTCCATCGCGCCGATCAGGGCCGGCAGGGCCGTCACCGGCTCAGTATCGCCATGGCGAATGAGAAAGCCGGTGGATTCGGCTTCACGCAGCACCGACCGTACGTGAATGCGGGACACGCTGAAGCGGCGCGCCAGCCCGGCGACACAGACCGGACGCATCTCCTCGGGCACCAGCGCTGCGTAGCCCGGGCTGGCCAGCAGGACGCAGATCATCAGAGGCAAGCCGGCGTCGCGGTCGACGATCTTTTGTAATTCAGGCGCCGCGTCGACGATCCGATACCCGGCGACAAAGGCGCGTCCCGAGGCCACGACATAGCGCGCATAACAGGCGTCTTCATGGCTGCCGCAGATGCGGGTCAGATCGTCTTTGTGGCCGCGCAAAATGTCCAACGCCGACAGCACCTGCCGGTGCCGATTACGATGCAGTTCGATCAGTTTGGCGGTCGGAACGTAGCGGCGCACGTGGCGGTCGCTTTCCGCGGCGCGTTCCAGAAAGCCCCCGGCCCGCATCATCAGCAGCATGCTCTCGACGCGTCCCTCACTACACACGCCGGCCGCGACGCAGATCTCACGCAGCCTGGCGGCCGTGAGTCCGGAGTCCGCAATCTCGGCCCGATAACTGAAATGCAGAAACATGATGTGCGCCGACATGCCAAAGCGCGCCCGGTCGTTGAGCAGGCGGTCGGCCAGCCAACGGCGCTGGTAAAATTCGATGCTGCTGACCAGAACGGAGGCGAGGGCCAGCTTGAAGTGCGGCTCACGCCGCACCGCCGCGATCGCTTCCCGCGTCGGCAACGGCGGCGTCAGAGTGAGCTCGGCACTTTCCGTCATGATTCCCAGACCAGTTTTCCCGAAGATAGTTATACGAAAAATCGCCCGTTTGCCGCCGGACGGGTCGAAGAAAAAGCGGTCGGGCGAAGACGAACTGATGCCGCACCGGTCATGCCCCGCGATGGCGGGGCATCCAGTATTCACATTGCCAAGGGTGAATCGGCAATACCGGGGTTAGTGGATCATCCGCTTTCGCGGATGATGACATCGCTACTTGCCCTGGCTGACGATATAGGCCGCCAGATCCGCCGCCTCGGCGCGCGACAGGTTCATGTCCGGCATTCTCGGATGCGGCAGCAGCAGGAACAACGCAAGCTTGGCCGGATCCAGGTCGGGCATCTTGCCGATGGCGGAGAATGGCGCCGCCTGGCCGTGCGCGGTCTGCTGATCGGCGGCGACGACATGACATGCCGCGCACCAGCGCTTGGCGAGCGTTTCGCCCTTGGCTGTATCGGCGGCGGCCGCCGCCTGGGACAGGCTTGCCGCCACAATCAGCGACAGCAGCCCGGCAAATAGTCTGGTCATGGAAGCAGCTCCAGTTTCGCTTTGCATGTTAGCGGCCGAGGCCGCCGCCGCCGTGACCTAGATCAATCGAACGCCATCAGCGCGCCGACGCGGCGCGGAACGGCAGCCGCGCATCGACCGCCACCGGCGGATGTTCGAGGCGGTCCAGGAAATGTTCGGCCCAATGGCTGAGATCATTCTTGACCAGTGCCGCATAATTCACCGCATGGCGCTGGCGCCGCTCTTGCAGCGGCATCGACAGCGCGCGGTTGATGGCGATCGCGACGCCTTCGGGATCGTACGGGTTGACCAGCAGCGAGGCGGTGCACTCGCGCGCGGCGCCGGCAAAGCGCGACAGGATCAAGACGCCGGGATCCTCGGCGTTTTGCGCGGCGACGAATTCCTTGGCCACCAGGTTCATGCCGTCGCGCAGCGGCGTCACCAGCCCTGCCCGCGCCGCGCGATAGAGCCCGGCCAGGGCGGTGCGGCTATGCGCCTTGTTGATGTAGCGCAGCGGCGTCCACGACGCCTCGCCGAAATTGCCGTTGATGCGCCCGACCGCCTCGCCCACCAGCCGCGCGATGTCGGAATATTCCGGAATGCCGCTGCGGCTGTGCGGCGTGATCTGCAAGTAAGTGACGTTGCCGTGCCAGTCCGGGAAAATCGTCAGAAAGCGTTCGAACGCGTTCATGCGCTCCGGAATGCCCTTGCTGTAGTCGAGCCGATCGACGCCGATGATCATGGCGCGGCCGGACAGGCTGCCAAGCACACCCCGGACAAAGTTCGATTCGATGGCGCGCCGCGCCAGCCGCGAGAACGGTTCGGTCTCGACGCCGACCGGGAAGACGCCGACCCGCACCGCGCGGCCGTCGAAGTCGAAAGTTTCGGAATCGATGCGCTTGAGGTCGGCTTCGTTGGCGAGATAGCGCGAGAAATTGGTGGCGTCGACCTCGGTCTGGAATCCGACCAGGTCGTAATGTCCGAGCGCCGGGATCAGCCGCTCGTGATTGGGCAGCGCGGTCAGCATTTCCGGCGGCGGAAACGGAATATGGATGAAGAAGCCGATCTTGTTCTTGTGGCCGCGCTCGCGCAGCGCCTTGGCCAGCGGAATCAAATGGTAGTCATGTACCCACACGACGTCGTCGGGGCGCAGCAGCTTCTCGAGATTGGTGGCGAAGAATTCGTTGACGCGCATATAGCCGCCGAGATCGCGGCGCGTGAATTCGGCGAGGTCGAGCCGGTAGTGCAGGATCGGCCACAGCACGCGGTTGGCGAAGCCGTTGTAGAACTCGTCGTAATCGTCCTTCTGCAGATCGATCGTGACGTAGGAAACATTGTCTTTTTCGACGGTTTTGGCCGGCGCCGGCGCCTCGTCGGTGACCTTGCCGCTCCAGCCGAACCAGATGCCGCCGCGCTTGCGCAAGACCGGCCGAATCGCGACTTCGAGCCCGCCGGCCCGCGCGCCACTGTCGGGAATGCCGACCCGATTGGAAACTACGACAAGCCGCGCCAATATCTTGTCTCCCCAACTTCGCGACAGCCTCACCGCGCTCGAAATTATTCCGGACTCCGAATATTACGCAGCAAACTCTTCAATCATCTTCAGACGCGTGCATCTTTAGATAAGACTTTGTGGCGATCTCGCAATCGGCGCACGGCAACAAACAACCTCCGCCTTATTGCCCACCCGGGGATGCCAGCTTGCCCCGATCGGCGTCACGCGGCAAATTAAAAATCTTCCTTCAGCAATCCGAAATCGCCCACGGCGACATAACGCATAACGTGGAACTTGCGCCGAATGTCACGGCTTCGCCATGCCGCGGGCCGCCAGTTGACGCAGCGCGCGGCGCACGTGCGCCGGCGATTCGAATATTCCTGCGAGCCCGTCGAACTGCCGGCTGACGGAGAACCCCTTGCCGCCCAACGCCGGCAACACCGCGAACACCGATTCATCGGTGACGTCGTCGCCGATGAAAACCGGCACGCGGCCGGCGAATGGCGGTTCGGCCAACAGCGCGCGCACGGCGTCGCCTTTACTGATGCCCGGCCGCATCACCTCGAACATCGCCTTGCCGGGCAGGACCTCGGTGGCTTCGGCCGGAAACGCCGCGCGGCCGGCCGCGACATGCTCCCGCAATCGCTGCTCGTGCTGCGGCGCCTTGCGGTAATGCAGCGCGACCGAATAGCCCTTGTCTTCGGCGACGATGCCGGAGCCTGCGGTCGCTACGTCGGTCAGATGCTTGCGCATGGCCGCCGGCAAATCGTCGATGCGGGTCGCCGCACCGCCGCCGCGCAGGCGCATCTCTGCGCCATGGCCGCCGATCGCCGGCAGCGCTAATGGCGCGAACAGTTTGTCGAGATCTTTTATCGGCCGGCCGCTGACCAAAGCCAGCGCGCCGCCGGTCAGTTCGGACAGCCGCGCAAGCGACGCCTTCAATTCGTCGGACACATGGACTTCGTGACGGCGACGGCCCGATATCGATCAGGGTGCCGTCGACATCGAGCAGCAGCGCGTGCGATTTCGGATCGAGACCGGCGAAAACATCCACCGCTGCGTCATTGGCAATAAGCTGCGTCATTATATCGATACCAACTCAATAGACACGGAAAAGTTCCCGTTTTTGGACCCGCTAGCTGCGTCTGCACCTCCACATCGCCGTCGACGCCGGTGACGACTTTGAATTCGCGTTCGTAGACTTTGCCCTCGTTGCGCGCGATGGCGCGGTATTCGCCTTCGGCCAGGATCACGCGCGGAAACGCGCCGATCAATTCCTTGATCACGTCGCCGCCGGGCGTGAGCACCGACCAGGCGGTATTGGCGAGCGCCTCGCCGCCCTTCTGGCCCACCAACTTGAGCGTGATCGCGGCGGCGCGATGCGTGACGGTGATATCGGTGAGCTTGCCGGCCGCGACGCGGATGTCGGAGCGCACCACCGAATTGGCGTCGCCGTAGTTCGACACGATGTAATAAGTGCCCTCCGGCACCATCACCGTCTCGCCGGTCATCACGTGCTCGGCGATCGGCCGCCGGTCGCCGGCTTCGAACTGGCTGCCCTTGTAGACGTCGAATGAAATCTGCCCGGCCGGAATGCGCACGTCGCCGACGCGGCCTTCCATGCGCAGGCCGCCGGCGGGAAGGTCGAACTCCTCGCGCACGGTCTGGCTGCGCAAGGTGACCGGCTTGACCGCGGTGGCCAGCCCGAAGCCGACATGCACGATATAAGCGCCGGGCGGCAGCACCAGCGTGGGCGACGGCGATTTGTCTTCTTTGATGCAGCTTGAAGCTGCCGCCCGGCTCGGCTTTGGCGGCGTAGACGCGCCAGGTGAGACCGCCGCCGATCGCAGGCGCTTCCTTGCCGAAACGCGCCGACAGCGCGAGCGCGACCTGGCCGGCCGGCACCATCGGCATCGCCAGCGCCGTCGGCGCCGATGGCGATGGCGGCGCCAGCACGCTGCCGGGACCGAAGCCGTCGCCGCGCGGCGCGCGCTCCGGCGCGATCAATCCGGTCGAAGGCGACGCGGAAAACAGCGAGCTCTGCGCCGAGGCGATGGTGGGAAGCGCAAACGTTGCGATAAGCGCCACGAAAAACGCCACGCCAAGCGTAACGGCCGGCCAAAGCCGGCCGCGGGTGGCGGCGTTTGCGGGTGGAATCCTCATGACTTGGGCGTTTTCGGCCCAAATCGCGGCGATTTCAAGCCAATGGGCGGAGGTTTGTCAGCCAAATGACGCGACCCGAAATCTGACGCTTGAAGAGCCGGGAACGGACTTCAACGTTGGCTGATCGTCGCCTGATATGCCGCCGCGTAGGGAATGAACTCCAACTGCTGGAGCGCATAGCCGGAGACACGCTCGGCGAAACGCGCCGACAGGATGTAGTCCGCGGTCAGGGTCGAGGCCAGGAACACGGTGGCATGACCCTCGCCGGCGACAAATGCGACCGGCGCCAAGCCCTTGCATCGTCTTGGGATTGATCTTGCCCAGCATTTGCTTCATCGGCGCGGAGGTGTCCTTGGCTTCCGCCAGCGGCTTGGCGAAACCCTCGCTGCCGATCGTCTTGACAGAGCCACGACGGCCGTGCGCAGCGGCGTCAGGCGCTGATCTTCGCCTTTCGCCGGATTGGCCAGTGCGTTGATGCGCAACTGCGCCTCGAACAGACGTGTCGCCAGCATCGGCGTCACGTTCTTGTTGTAGCTCCTGGCGTCCTTGATGCCGAGCGTGTCGCGCCAGTTCGCAATCCGCGCGGTGTCGCCGAAGCGCGTCTCGACCGCCTTCACGGTGGCCACCACCTCGTCCACCAGCGCCTGCGGCCGGTAGACTTCGCCGCGCAGCCAGAGCGGACGCGGCTCGATTGCGCCATTGGCCTGGCGCACCAGATCGCCGGGCACCCAGTCGATGTCGACGATGCGCCGGCCCTCCTTGCGCGCCTCCCAGACCGTAAAGACAGCGGTGTCGATCAAGGGATTGTAGAACACGATCAGCGCGCGCGGCTCGTTCAGCCCGGCCGCGGTGAACACCGACGTCCCCAGCAGATATCGCCAGCCGGCGGGGCCGCCGCTGGCCGTGGTCATTTGCTTGTCGATGGCGGCGAATTGCCGCCGCGCCGTGCCGATGGCGTAGGCCGATACGCTCTTGGCGGGATTGACCAGCATGCCGCTGCGGAAACGCAGCATGTCGACCACGCTGTTGACTTCCTTGGCGGTCGGATGCGCTGGGTCGGCGCGCAGCGGAGGCGCCGTCAAGGCCGCGGCACAGATCAACGCCGCAGCAACGATCGTAGGGATGATCGAACGTGTTCTCATGGTCATCGTCTCCTTCAATTCGGCCGCCATTTGCCGGTGACGTTGTTGTGACTTGCGGTCCAGGTTTTCGGCCCACCCGTGCAAGGCCCTGATTGCGACACGACTGTGCCCACTACCGACCCGCTGGTGACGACCCTGCCGCCCTTTTCGAGCGTCATTTTTTCGTGGCCAACGAATTCAGTCGTCGAAGGACATACACCGGTCGTGCGCCATATCGACCTAGTTTGAACGTCAAGCGTTGCGTCGAGCGTGTTGCCGCTGACGGTACCTGTCGAAGACGACGTCAAATGCCCGCCGCCACGGCTCATCTCATCGGTGCAAGAAACCTTGGTCCCGGTGATGGTGCAGGGAAAGGAATGGTCGGGCATAGTATCCCAGGTAATCAAGAATGATCCAGGCACAGAGTCGCCGAGTGCGGCCTCCTGCTGCGGCGGCGCAGCCGGTGCTTGCGACAGCGGCTGTTTCGGCACCAGGACGTAGGGCAGCGTGCCGAAGTCGAGCAGCGTCACCTCTTCGGGATTGAAGCCCTGCAACTGCGCCCGTTCCTCCGGCGCCATCGTCGCCCACAGGAAGGCGCGCTTGGCCTCCATCGCCTCCGTCAGCGGCGCCGTATCGAACACCGACACAATGCCGGTGACGCCCTTGGCGACGTAATCCTTGACGTATTTGTCGTAGCCGAAGGCGCAGATGAAACCGCCGGCCGCGGTGCCGACCGCGCCGCCGACGATGCTGCCGGCAATGTTGCCGATCACCGGGAAGAACGAGCCGATCGCCCCGCCCGCGACGGTGCCGATCTCGCCGAACAAAGCCGCACCGCCCGCGGTGACCTTGCCGCCGACGGCGATAGCAGCCGCCCCGCTCACCGTGCCGCGCACATCGCCGGCGCTCGCCGCGCCGAGCGTGGATGCTGCATCGGCGATCGCAATGGTCTTGGACAGGCCATCGAATTTACCGGTGACGATATTGGTCAGCGTGCCACCGGCCTTGCCGGCGCTCTGTATCGCCGCGTCAGTGGCGCCGAGCCAACGGCCCGCGATGTCGCGGCTCTCCTGCGCCAGCGCACCCGGGTCGGGCGCCGCGCGCAGTTCCTGCGCCTGCGCCGACACGACAAAAGCCGTGGCGGAAAAAATCGCGACTGCGATCGGAACAACGAGGCGGTTCATTGCAGTACCCGCCATGTGCCGACGCTCGTGCCGCTGCCGGTCCTCGTCATCGACTTGCCGCAAATTCCCGGATTTCCCGACACGGACACGGTCATTGTGACGGATCCCTTGGCGAGAGCGCGCCCATCGGCTTCGAGAACGACCTGCCGGGGTCCCTGATACAGGGTTCGACTGGCGCAACCGTTGTCGTAGTGAGAACTCGAACACATCCCTCCACTCCAATTCCAAAATATTGCCGGCAACGACACCAGCCAGCGAGCGGGAGACGATGCGGACCGCAGGTCCAATGTCGGCTGGAGGCATGGTACAAGTGACCCGCCCATTGTCGATCGTGCAGGTCGTCGGCCGCCCGTCGTCGAACACGATCTTTTTGACACCAGTCAGAAGATTGCCAACTACTGCGGGCGGCAGCGCCGCCTGCTGTTGCGTATCCGGCGCCGGCTGCTTCGGCACCAGGACATAAGGCAGCGTGCCGAAGTCGAGCAGCGCCACCTCTTCGGGATTGAAACCCTGCAACTGCGCCTGCTGCTCCGGCGCCATCGTCGCCCACAGGAAGGCGCGCTTGGCCTGCATCGCCTCCGTCAGCGGCGCCGTATCGAACACCGACGACGATGCCGGTGACGCCCTTGGCGACGTAGTCCTTGACGTATTTGTCGTAGCCGAACGCGGCGATGAAGCCGCCGGCCGCCGTGCCGACCGCACCGCCGACGATGCTGCCGGCGATGTTGCCGATCACCGGAAAGAACGAACCGACCGCGCCGCCCGTCACAGCACCAATCTCGCCGAACAAAGCCGCGCCGCCCGCGGTGACCTTGCCGCCGACGGCAATGGCCGCCGCGCCGCTCACCGTGCCGCGCACATCGACGGCGCTCGCCGCGCCGAGCGTGGATGCTGCATCGGCGATCGCAATGGACTTGGACAGGCCGTCGAATTTGCCGGTGACGATATTGGTCAGCGTGCCGCCGGACTTGGCGAGGCTCTGCACGCCGCGTCGCCGGCGCCAATCCAGCGCCCCCGATATCGCGGCTCTCCTGCGCGGCAGCGCCCGCATCGGGCGCTGCCCGCAGCGACGGCGGTTCCTGCGCCGATGCAATCGACAGCGATGCATGCAGCATCGCAAACATGAGCGGCGTGAGCCCGAGTTTCATTCGAGCACCCGCCAAGTGCCGACGCCACTATAGTTATTGGTAGTCGTCATCGGCGCAGAGCACCCCGTGACTGACATTGTGATGGATTGCTTGCCAAGGGCTCGCCCGCCCGCTTCGAGAACGACCTGATAGGGTCCGTGATATACGGTCGTAACGGTGCACTTCGCGTCGCGAGCCTCAAACACGTCCCGAAGCGCTAGCTCCAAGGTGTTACCCCTAACGACACCTGACAGCGAGCGAGAGATTTGGCGGACCGCCGACCCGATGTTGGCTGGAGGCTGAGTGCAGTCGACCTGCCCGTTACCAATCGTACAGATCGTCGGCCCGTCGAGCACGATCTTTTTGACCCCGACTAGAAGGTCACCGACCGCAGCGGCGGCAGCGCCACCTGCTGCTGCGCGTCCGGCGCCGGGACGCCAGGCACCGGTTGCTTCGGCACCAGGACATAAGGCAGCGTGCCGAAGTCGAGCAGCGTCACCTCTTCCGGATTGAAGGCCCTGCAGCTGCGCCCGTTCCTCCGGCGCCATCGTCGCCCACAGGAAGGCGCGCTTGGCCTCCATCGCCTCCGTCAGCGGCGCCGTGTCGAACACCGAGACAATGCCGGTGACGCCCTTGGCGACGTAATCCTTGACGTATTTGTCGTAGCCGAAGGCGCAGATGAAGCCGCCGGCCGCGGTGCCGACCGCGCCGCCGACGATGCTGCCGGCGATGTTGCCGATCACGGGACCGGAAAGAACGAGCCGACCGCACCGCCCGTCGACGGTCGCCGATCTCGCCGAACAAGGCCGCACCGCCCGCGGTGACCTTGCCGCCGACGGCGATAGCAGCCGCCCCGCTCACCGCGCCGCGCACATCGCCGGCGCTCGCCGCGCCGAGCGTGGCCGACGCATCGGCAACCGCAATGGTCGTTGACAGGCCGGTGAACTTGCCGGTGCCGACATTGGTCAGCGAGCCGCCGGCCTTGCCGAAGCTCCTGTATCGCCGCGTCGGTGGCGCCAATCCAACGTCCCGCGATGTCGCGGCTCTCCTGCGCGGCAGCACCCGCGTCGGGCGCCGCCCGCAGCACGTCGGGCTGCGCCGGCGGCGCCGCGCGCAACGACGGCGGCTCCTGCGCCGATGCGAACGACGATGCCAGCAGCAGCGCCAACGTGACCGCTATACCAAATGTTGATGTTTGGATGCGTCGCATTGCTGCTATTCCAGCTTCTGCCACGGCGCGGTGAAACTTGAGCCGCGAGTCATCTTATCCCAGCCCCTGCAGGACGCTCGCACCTCGACAGGGCCGGGCTGATTTCGCGCAGAGACGTTTTCAGCATCGAACACGTACACGAAGTGTTCGCTTTCCCGGATATGGCAGGGGTCGCCGGGAAACGTCCATACCATCGTTCCCTCGATGCGATTGGGAGAGACGGTCCCGCGCGCTGTGACGACGCTGGTTGCTGCGCCAGGGTAAACTTGCCGAGAGGTCGCAATCCCTCCGTTGATCTCCCACTCCATCTTCCCAATGCTGAACTTGCGCACGCCGGCCAGCACATTGCCGGTGGTGAGCGCGGCTTGGTCTTGCGGCGATGGCGTTGCAGCTGACGTTGGTGGCGCCGGCTGCTTCGGCACCAGGACATAAGGCAGCGTACCGAAGTCGAGCAGCGTCACCTCTTCCGGTTTGAAGGCCCTGCAACTGCGCCCGTTCCTCCGGCGCCATCGTCGCCCACAGGAAGGCGCGCTTGGCCTCCATCGCCTGCGTCAGCGGCGCCGTGTCGAACACCGAGACAATGCCGGTGACGCCCTTGGCGACGTAGTCCTTGACGTATTTGTCGTAGCCGAAGGCGCAGATGAAGCCGCCGGCCGCGGTGCCGACCGCGCCGCCGACGATGCTGCCGGCGATGTTGCCGATCACCGGGAAGAACGAGCCGATCGCCCCGCCCGCGACGGTGCCGATCTCACCGAACAAGGCCGCACCGCCTGCCGTGACGTTACCGCCGACGGCGATAGCCGCCGCCCCGCTCACCGTGCCGCGCACATCGCCGGCACTCGCCGCGCCGAGCGTGGATGCTGCATCGGCGATCGCAATGCTCTTGGACAGGCCATCGAATTTACCGGTGACGATGTTGGTCAGCGTGCCGCCGGACTTGGCGAGGCTCTGCACCGCAGCGTCGAAACCGCCGGTCCAGCGTCCCGCGATGTCGCGGCTTTCCTGCGCGACGGCGCCCGCGTCGGTCGCCGCCCGCAGCACGTCGGGCTCCGGTGGCGGCGCAGCGCGCAGCGATGGCGGCTCCTGCGCCGATGCGATTGAAGGCAAGGCGCCCAACATTGCGAGCATGATCAGAATAAGGAGGCGTTTCATTGCACCACCCGCCACGTGCCGACAACACTGTAGTCGTTGGACCAAGCCGCTGGCCCGCCGCATGTCGATGCACCCAAATGTTTCCCAGTGGAGTGTCCGACCGTGAGCGCCCGCCCACTCTGCTCAAGAACAATTTGCTCTCGGGCCAGATGCTCTTCGGTAGCGTTGCAGCCGCCCTTCCCTGTTCCCCTGAATTCAACGATGGTGCGCGCTTGCACATCCATCGTGTCGCCATCGACGGCGCCAACTGACGAATACGTGAAATGAGACGTGAACTGGGGACCGTTCACGGTGTGCCGACCCGAGCAACTGACCTTCCCACCAGCAATCGTGCAAACCATGGAATGACCAATTTCCGAATTCTGCACGAGGGCAAATGTAATGGCCCCGGCTATCCCGCCGACGACGTTCGTTTGCTGCTGCGATGCCTCCGAGGCCTTCGGCACTACGATGTAGGGCAGCGTGCCGAAGTCGAGCAGCGCCACCTCTTCGGGATTGAAGCCCTGCAACTGGGCCTGCTGCTCCGGCGCCATCGTCGCCCATAGGAAGGCGCGCTTCGCCTGCATCGCCTCCGTCAGCGGCGTCGTATCGAACACCGACGACGATGCCGGTGACGCCCTTGGCGACGTAATCCTTGACGTATTTGTCGTAGCCGAAGGCGCAGATGAAGCCGCCGGCCGCCGTGCCGACCGCGCCGCCGACGATGCTGCCGGCGATGTTGCCGATCGACCGGGAAGAACGAGCCGACCGCACCGCCCGCGACGGCGCCGATCTCGCCGAACAAGGCCGCGCCGCCTGCGGTGACCTTGCCGCCGACGGCGATGGCTGCCGCGCCGCTCACCGTACCGCGCACATCGCGGCGCTCGCCGCGCCGAGCGTGGATGCCGCATCGGCGATCGCAATGGTTTTGGACAGGCCGTCGAATTTACCGGTGACGATATTGGTCAGCGTGCCGCCGGATTTGGCGAGGCTCTGCATCGCCGCGTCGCCGGCGCCAATCCAGCGTCCCGCGATGTCGCGGTTCTCCTGCGCGACAGCGCCCGCGTCGGGCGCCGCCCGCAGCACGTCGGGCTCCGGTGGCGGCGCCGCGCGCAGCGATGGCGGCTCCTGCGCCTGCGACCCAGGCGGCGAAATCAACAGCAAGCCCGTTGCCGTCAATGCGATAAGAGGAAGTCGGCGTGCCGCGGAGAACATGCTGCACCCTTTGCGAGCCATCGTACTCGAGGGCGCAACAATCGGCGTTGCAGGGCGGCAACCGATTGATCGAGATCAAAATTATCGGGATTTCGCTCGCCTGAATTTCCATATTTTGGCGGCGATGTGCCAAAGTCGGCCCAATAGCTAAGGCCCGCGCGAGCCCCTATAGGGATTATTGCGTCTGCCTTTATCCACTACGGCCGCAGGTTCAATTCGAAGGAAATGAAATGCCCGACGCTTTGCAGCTTCTCAAAACCCGCCGTTCGGTGAAGCCGATGGAATTGACCGGCCCTGCCCCGAGCGAGGCCGAGATCGACGCCATGCTGGCCATCGCCTCGCGGGTGCCGGACCACGGCAAGCTGACGCCGTGGCGCTTCATCGTTTTTGCCGGCGAGGCGCGGCTCGCCGCCGGCGAGATCATCGCGCGGGCGTTTCGCGCCAACCGCGCCGACGCCACGCCCGACCAGATCGAGTTCGAAGGCAAACGGCTCGCCCGTGCGCCGCTGGTGATTGCCGTGGTCAGCAGCGCTGCCCCGCACGTGAAAATCCCGGAATGGGAGCAGGAATTGTCGGCCGGCGCCGCGGCCATGAGCCTGGTCTTGGCCGCCCACGCCATGGGCTATGCCGCAAGCTGGATCACCGAGTGGTACGCCTACGACCGCAACGTGCTCGAAGCGCTGGGTCTGGCGGTTGGCGAGCGTATCGCCGGCTTCGTCCATATCGGCCGGCCCGCCAGGCCGCCCGAGGAACGCGACCGGCCGGCGCTTTCGGCCATCGTCACCCGGTATACGGGGCCGAGCAAGTGATGTTCTAAGAGCCTGTTTTCGACGGCCGGCCATGGGTTTCCCGCATGGAACCAAGCCGCGCTGGGGCATTTACCTTAATGTAATCACCGCGGCGCAGGCTTAGCGTCACCTTTCCGTCACAAGACTCCGGCAGCAGCTTTCACCATGTTGGACTGAAATACTTGTCACGGGGGCAGCAGCGGTTCGACCATTGCGTCGGGACGTTGGGAGATATCGATTGGTGTTTGAAGGTCTCTTCACACGCGTGCGCAACGGCGACCGTTCCGCCGATGCCACGATAGAACCGCCATTGCAGCCGGCCGCGACGCGGCCCAGCATCGGGCTCGCGCTTGGCGGCGGCGCGGCGCGTGGCTTTGCCCATATCGGCGTGATGCGCACCCTCGTCGCGCACGGCATCGTGCCCGACGTCATCGTCGGGACTTCGATCGGCGCCGTGGTCGCAGGTTGTTATGCCGCCGGGCAACTCGACAATCTTGAGGAATGGTCGCGCAGGCTCACCGTGCGCAACGTCCTCGGCTATCTCGACATCAATCTTTCCGGATCCGGCCTGATCCGCGGCGGCCACCTTGCGAAGGTGCTCGGACAAAGCCTCACCGACCGGCGCATCGACGACCTGCCGATCCGCTTTGCCGCCATCGCCACCGAATTCAACACCGGCCATGAAATCTGGCTGACCCGCGGCCGGCTCGCGGACGCGCTGCGCGCCTCTTATGCACTGCCGGGAATTTTCCCGCCGGTGAAAATCGGCGGACGCTGGCTGGTGGACGGCGCGCTGGTCAATCCGGTGCCGGTCTCCGCCGCCCGCGCGCTCGACGCACGCCTCGTGATCGCGGTCAATCTCAATTCCGATCTGTTCGGCCGTGGCACCATCATCGCCAGTCACGGCTCCGATGAGAGCGACGAGCCGACCGCTGAAGAAGCAACGCCTTTCGCGGGGCTCCGCGGCCTGTTCAGTGGCGAACGCAAACTGCGCCGGCAAATTCTCGGCCGGAAAAACAGCCCGGGCATTCCGACCGTCATGATGGAAGCGTTCAACGTGATGCAGGACCGCATTACCCGCGCGCGGCTTGCAGGCGACCCGGCCGACGTGCTGATCAGCCCGCGCCTCGGCACCATCGGCATGTTCGACTTTCATCGCGCCGCCGAAGCCATCGAGATCGGCGCCGAGGCCGCAGAAAAGGCGGTCGAACTCGATCACCGAAGCGATCACCGCGCTGTCGCAGCCTTACGCCGCCAACGGCGCTGCGAAATAGCCGGCGAGTTTTACGCGGCACTTTCGCTTAAGCGGTGCGGATGTAATCGCGCAAGGCATCGGACTCGCGTTCGATCTCCTCGACGCGCTGCTTGACCACGTCGCCGATCGACACCAGGCCGATCAGCTTGCCTTTGGTCACCACCGGCATGTGGCGGAATTTTCCCGCCGTCATCCGCTCCATGATGCTGGCAATGGTTTCGTCCTCGGCGCAGGTCGCAACTTCGCGGGTCATCACCTGTCCGACCGGAAGCGAAAGCGCGGCAGCGCCGTGTTCGGACAAGGCCCGCACGATGTCGCGCTCCGATAAAATGCCGGCGATATGTCCGCCGGCCCCGCGGATCAGCACGGCGCCGATCCGATTGGCACTCAGCAATTGCGAAGCGGCCGCGAGATCTGCGGTCGGCTCGATACACACGATTTCGCCGCCCTTGGCGGCCAAAATTGCCTTGACGTTCATGGCAGCCTCCCTAGCGCATGATCCCGAAAAGTGGATGCCTGTTTTCGGAACAGATCATGCGCAGATGCAGAATAGGCGGGCTGCGGCTTAAAGACCCGCGAGTCCCGGGTTCACGTAAACGATCCTGCCGTTGTACTGTTACAGTCAAGCACAATCGTGACGGCAAAGTTCCGCCGGAACTCGGCTGTGGCTAATGTCGCGTTGCACCAATGTCGTCATTTTGTCGGCCGGCGGGGGCCGGATCGAACCAGGAAAACAACAAAAGTCCGGCGAGAAAGCCGCCGATATGCGCCTGCCAGGCAACCGGATTGTCGCTGCCGGTAATCGGCAACGACCCGATGCCGAACACGATGTTGATGCCGAACCAGACCGCGAGAAAAATCAGAACGCGCGCATCGCTCAACACGCCGGTCAGCGGGATCGCCGGCACGCGATAGGCTTCATCGTCGTCGCCGCCACGCAACATGGAGAGCGGACCGCCACGCTGGAACGCAAACCGCATCGCCGCCGCCATAAAACCGGAAATCGCCGCGGACGCGCCGATCATCGGGAATTGTTCGCCCGCATGGGTCGCAAGATGCAACGCCGCGCCGGCCGCCGCCGTCACCGCAAAAAAAGCGAGAAACCGTATCGTCCCGAACCGCCGCGCCACCGCGCTGCCGAACGGCAGCAGCCACACGGCATTGACGCCGAAATGGGTCCAATCGGCATGGATCAGCGAATATGTGACGAAGGTCCAAACCTCGGCGCCAAAGCCGCCCGGCAGCACGCCGCCGAGCACGACCGACGTGTCATAGCGCGCGGGGATAAATGCGAAGGTGAACAGGAACTCGATGTTCTGCTCGTCGCTGAGCAATTCGGTGCGCACGCCGTGCACGAGCGCCAGCACTGCCAGCAACGCGACGATCACCGGAGGAATATTGAACAGCGGTTCGCGTTGCACGATGAGCTTCCGTTGAGAAACTCAGTTAACCCCTTGGCCGCAAGCCCGCAAGCCTTGCCGCAAGCCTTGGCCGGCAAGCCGCGACGGCCGGGTAATTCGCCGGCGTCTTAACATTAACCGGGCTTGGCGGCGCCAAACCGCGCCGGCGGCACGCCGCCTGCTCTTCCTGTGATGTCGCGGCGAAAAGCCGGCGCGGTTGTCCCGACCCGGGACATCCAGACGCCGGCACCGTCTCGCGACGGAACAGGTGGCGGCCATGAAACACGAATCCACGCGAGCGCTGTTCGACTATTGGAATGAAAAGCGCGGCACGCGTCCGGCCCCGGAACGCGCCGACATCGATCCGGCCGCAATTCGCCATGCGCTCGGCGACACCTTCATGCTGGCGGCCGATTTCGTCGATCAGTTGCGGTTCCGCCTGGCCGGCACCCGCGTCTGCGCGCTGTTTTGCCGCGAGATCAAAGGCGAGGAATTCATCTCGCTGTGGGACGAGAAAAGCCGCAAGCTGATCGATGACCTGCTGCCTGGTCGTGAACAATGAATCGATCGGCGCCGTGGCCGGCCTCACCGGGCGCACCGCGGACGGTGCCGAACTCGACCTCGAATTCCTGCTGCTGCCGCTTGCCCACACCGGCCATGCCCGCATTCGTGCGATGGGCGTGATGGTCCCGATCGTTCCGCCCTATTGGCTGGGCGAAAAGCCGCTGGTCGAGCTTGAATTTGGCGCCCTGCGTCATCTCGGGGCGGAAATCGACAACCCGATCGCTCCCCGGTTCGCGCCGTCCACCGAGGACGTCCGCCTGCGGCATGGTTTCGTGGTCTATAGTGGCGGCCGCGAGACCCCTTCGGGCAAACGGACCGGCTAACGCGCCGTTAACGATAGCCTCCTAGGGTCGTTGGCTGCGGGAGAACGCGTCCCAATATGCCAGACGCCATGGCGCTACCATTGATCAAGCCAAGAACTGTGCCGCGGGCCGAAGAGCGCCGCCGGCATCAGCGTGTGAAGGTCAACCTGCTCGGACGCTACATGCTGGCCGACCGGCGCGAATACCCGTGCCAGGTCATCGACATGTCGCCGGGCGGCATGGCGGTCGCCGCGCCGGTCTTGGGCACTCCAGGCGAACGCGTGATCGCCTATGTCGACCACCTCGGCCGGCTTGAAGGCAAAATCGCGCGACTGCTCGACAATGGCTTTGCCATGACCATCTCGGCGACTTCGCGTAAGCGCGACAAGCTCGCCGCCCAGCTCACCTGGCTCGCCAACCGGCAGATCCTTAACCTGCCGGAAGACCGCCGCCATGGCCGCTTTACGCCGCGCAATACGATGGCGCGGCTGATCCTGCCGAACGGCACCAATGTGACCTGCCGGGTCATCGATCTTTCCGCCTCGGGCGCCGCGGTGGCGATCGCTCCCGAACTGCGGCCGGATAGTCGGCGCCGCCGTCACCATCGGCAAGACCATGGGCCGGGTGGTCCGTCATATTGAAGATGGCTTTGCCATCGAATTCACCCGCCTGCAGCACCCCGACGCCATCGAAGACAACGTCACCGGCGATCAGACCTGACCCGTTCCGGCTGACGCGATCGTCTGCCTCGCCCACCTCCTCGGCTCCGTCTTTTTTGCGAAAACGTCGCCGCATATTCGGCGACAACACGGCAGCGTCACCGCGCCGTTAACGGACCCGTTAAAACTGCGCGCTTTTTTGGCGGCCAACCCAAGCCGCCCGCCGCACGCTGCCGGTATTGCCGTGCCGGAATTCCCATCACCGTAAAGTAAACGCCGCGCGCCTGGCGGACGTAGAAAACCCGCCGTTGTTGACTTAAGTATATTAATCGATAGAATTTTAGATAAATTTGAATAGATAAGATTTTAGTCGATTTATATTTTAACTTATACAGTATTCGCCTCTCTATTTAGTCTGCTTCTCTTCAAAACTGCTGACTAGACTTAGCGGCGCTGCAAAAACTTTATGCGAATTGTGGTCCCAACAAGACGGGAAGGGGCCACAAAATGGGCTGGCGTTTCAAACAAACACTGCGGACCAGCAGCGCGCTGGTCCTTGCGTGCACGATGGCTTTGGCGGTCGGCGTGGGCGGCGCCACGGCCACCGAGCGGACTGGATCGCTTGGCAATGGCAGCGGCGGCGGCGTCTCGAACGAGCGCGTTGTTTACGTGGCGGTCGGTGAGCCGACGCGCGCCCCGATCGGTTGGGTCGAGTTCTGCGTCGAATACAAATCGGAATGCGTGACCAAGCCGTCGGCGCCGCGTGACGTCGTGCTCACGCCCAAGGCCTGGGCCGACATGGTCAAGGTCAACAGCTGGGCCAACGACAACATCAAGCCGATCACCGACGTCGAACATTGGGGCGTGGTCGAGCGCTGGAATTATCCCGACGACGGCTACGGCGACTGCGAGGACTATGTGCTGCTCAAGCGGCGCATGCTGATGCAGGCCGGCTGGCCGCGCGAGGCGCTGCTGATCACCGTGGTGCGCGACAAGAAGGGCGACGGCCATGCCGTGCTCACGGTCAAGACCAATCGCGGCGAATACATTCTCGATAACCAGGAGGCGCAAATCCTGGCCTGGAACAAAACCGGCTACCGCTTCGTGAAGCGTCAGTCGCAGTCCGATCCGAATATGTGGGTCGGGCTCGGCGAACCGCATGCACCGGCCGCCGTATCGGCACGCTGATGCGCATTACGCGCCAACGCTAACAAGGAATTCGCAAGCTCGGTCACGTCCCCACCCCTCCCCGTCCCCAGACCGGGTTTGCGAGCGGCCGGCCCTCCCCCAAGGGCCGGCCGCACCTATTTGGGACTAGCAATAGCGACGGCCGGGTCTGCGATTTGGTCGCGGCCTATCATGACGCGTCGCGCAAGGCGCCTCCCTCCGGCTTGCGGCCGTCGACCGCAGCCTTGAAGAGACATAAGTATGGACTTTCGATTATAGATATGAAAAATTTTGCCCGGGCGTAATTAAAAGAAAAACATAGGGGAGGCTGTCTTGGTCCGAATGATTTTCGCCATTCTGCTCGGGCTCGTCGCTGCGGCGAATGCGCAGGAAACCTGGCCGTCTCGCACCATCACGATCGTCGTGCCTTATGCCGCCGGAACGGCGCCGGACTTCATCGCGCGCCAGTTCGCCGATGCGCTGTCGCAGCGTGTCGGCCAAGCGGTGGTGGTCGACAGCAAGCTCGGCGCCGGCGGGCTGATCGGCACGGAATACGCCGCCAATGCCAAGCCGGACGGCTACACGCTGTTTCTGGGCTCCAAAGACACCAATGCCGTCCTCGGCCATCTCTACGCCAAGAAGCGGTTCGACCCGAACACCGCGCTGACGCCGATCTCGCTGCTCGGAACAATCGACAACGCCATCGTGGTCGGCCCCGACCTCGGCATCAATTCGTTGAAGGAACTGATCGAAGCCTCGAAAAAAGGCCGCACCTTCACCTTTGCTTCGCCCGGCGTCGGCACCAATCTCCATCTGCTGGGCGAGTTGGTGAAGCTGCGGGAAAACCTCAACTTCACGCATGTGCCCTATCGGGCCTTCCCGACCGCCTTCCAGGACGTGATGGCCGGCCGTGTCGACATGGTGGTGTCCGGCGTGCCGCCCATCGTCAGCTTGCTCGCCGCCAAGAAGCTCAAGGCGCTGGTGGTGACGGGTCCCAAGCGCGTCGCCGCGCTGCCGGATGTCCCGACCATGAAGGAACTGGGATACGACGATCTGACCTTTGTCGGCTGGTTCGGCCTGTTCGCGCCCACCGGCACGCCGCAAGCCGTTCTCGACAAGCTGAATGCCGAAGCGAAGCTGATCAGCCAGCAGCCGGCCTATCGCGAGAAGATGGAGAAGATCTACATCACCCCGGTGGGCGGCAGCATCGCGGAATTCAAGACGCTGATTGATTCCGAATCCGCCCGCATGGGCGAGTTGGTTCGCAAGGTCGGCATTAAGCTCGAGCCATAGCGCCAACGAAAAGCGGGGCGTCGCCCTCGCCCCAAAACCGGCCGCACCTCGTTTAGGGGTGCGGAGGATTTCAGCCGATCTTCTTCAATCCCTTGGCGTATTGTTTCCAGCGCTTCACGTAAATGTCGGCGCCGCCGCGGATCATGGCGAAGGCTTTTTCGTCGAGCGTGCGGATGGCGCGCGCCGGCGCGCCGACGATCAGCGAATTGTCGGGAAAGCTCTTGCCCTCGGTCACCAGCGCGCCGGCGCCGACCAGCGAATTGTTTCCGATCTTGGCGCCGTTGAGCACGATCGCGCCCATGCCGATCAGCGAATTGTCGCCGATGGTGCAGCCGTGCAGCATCACCTTGTGGCCGATCACGCAATTGCTGCCGATCACCATCGGAAATCCCGGATCGGTGTGCAGCGTGGCGTTGTCCTGGATCTGCGAGCGCTCGCCGAGTTCGATCCATTCGTTGTCGCCGCGCAGCACCGCGCCGAACCAGACGCTGGCGTCGCGCTTGAGCCGCACGCGGCCGATCAGCACCGCGGTGTCGGCGACCCAGTATTCGCCCTCGCCCGGAAATTCCGGCGCCTGGCCGTCGAGTTCATAGATCGGCATTCGCGTCTCCGCTTGAATTTGAAGCGGCGACCATCGCAATGAATGGCGAAAATTGGAAGTCCGGCTGGAAAAGAAGGATTAGGCGAACAGGTGGCTGGCGGCCTGCAAGGTCGTCACCAGCACCATGCCCGACATCAGGCTCCAGAAGCCGGCGATCAGGGTGGCCAGAAACACGAATTCGAAACGGCGGCCTTCCTGCTGACGGCCGAGCAGCGTGTTGCGCATGATCAGGAACGGCGCCGCCACCATCAGCAACGGCACGGCCGCGAAGGTCTGCGGGCTCGGGCCGGAATTGAGCAGGCTGAAGCTCGGCAGACGGCTGGTGGCCAGTTGATAGCCGGAACTGAACAGGCCCGCGGCGGCAAAGCCGAGCGCCAGCGACAGCAGATTCTGCAAAGATTCCGGGGTCATTCGGGCCACACTCACTGACAAACGCAGCGCCGGCCCAATTGTTACAAGCCGGCCTCGGCCACGCCAGCCAATCCTTAACAAATGGTAAACGCCGGAACCGTCAAGAATTCAGGGTCTTAGCCGACGCCGTGGCATACTGAAGGTCAATTCGTTTCGGGCGCGAGACCGCTCGAACGCAAATGGAAATGCCATGGCCTATCATCGCGCAACAGCCGCCCCGGGCCGCCCGGCCCCGCCATCCTAAACGCCGCGCCGGGACCGGCCCGCTTGCAGCGCCGGTGCTGCTGTTCGCCGCGGTCTGCGTCACCGCCGCGCTTTATGTCGCCTATGTGCTGTGGCCGCGCTGGCCCGAAGCGCCGGTTGCGCTCGACGCCCCGTCGCTGCCGATCATTGTCGCCGGCACGTTTTTCAATATCGAGCCGGCGGCGATCCGCCAGGGCGTCCAGCGCCGCCCGGGCACGCAGGAGCGCGTCGATCTGGCTTATCTCTGGCCGTCGCTGATGCCGCCGGATCCGGCGCGTAAAGCCACCGTCGGCGCCCCGATCGATCCCAACGAGCGGCTGTTCGTGACCATTCAGGCCAGCGACGGCACGCTGCCGCTGCTCGAGCGCGTGCAGACCATCTATCCGCGCTACTTGGTGGCAGAGCCAACCGCCGGACCCGCAGGCTTAACGCTGCGCGGCTTCCGCAACGACACGCCGTATCAGGGCGAGGAACTGGTGTTCGAGTTCGAGCGCGCCGGAACATTTCCTGGCGCGTTGCTCGCGCCGCGGCGTCATCAACTCCGGCAACTGCCTGTTGGAGCGGCGCATCGGCAACGCCGACATCACCATCCGGTTTCCGCGCGACTGGCTTGGCGATTGGAAATCCGTCGCGAGCGGCGTCGATCGCCTGATCGCGCGGCTGCATCCGAACAGTTAAAGCTGGACGCCCGCGTCGACCAGATCGATGTCGAGGATCGGCACTTCGAAAATATAGGACTTGCGGCCCTTTTCGTTTTCCAGAAACAGCACGCCGATAAATTCGTCGCCGAGATAGGCTTCCAGCGAATCCGTCTTCTTCGGCCGCGTCACCACGCGGATCTTGTCGTTCTCGAACTTGCGCCGCAGAAACGCGTTGAGCGTCGGCACCGGCTGCATGGTTGGGTCCTGGCCGACCTGAATGACCATGCGGAAATTATACGACTTGTCGCCATCCTCGTCGTCAAGCGTCAGGTCGCCGACCTCGTCGTCGCCGATGACAACCTTGGCGGTATCGTAGGTCTTCGGCACCACGCGGATATGCGCATTGCCGAAAAGCTTCTTGAGATAAGCGTCGAGCTTTCTGACTTCCTGCACGTCCACCGGGCCGCTCCTTTTATCTTATATGATGCGCTAGTTGCCCGATTGGACGGCGCCGGCGCAAGCGCTGCAGCAAACGCAACATTCAGCCGTCGAGCATGACGCCGTACAGCATCTGATCCATGGCGCGCGACGGTTCGGGGCAGCCGGCTTCGCCGACCACCTTGGCCGGAACGCCGGCGACGGTGACGTTATTGGGCACCGGCTTGATCACGACCGAGCCCGCGGCGATGCGCGCGCAATGCCCGACTTCGATATTGCCGAGAATCTTGGCGCCGGCGCCGATCATCACGCCGCGGCGGATTTTCGGATGACGGTCCTCGTGCTCCTTGCCGGTGCCGCCGAGCGTGACGTCGTGCAGGATCGAGACGTCGTCGTCGATCACCGCGGTCTCGCCGACCACCAGACCGGTGGCGTGATCGAGGAAAATGCCGCGGCCGATTTTCGCCGCCGGATTGATGTCGCATTGGAAAACCGCCGACGACCGGCTTTGCAGATAGAGCGCGAAATCCTTGCGGCCCTTGCCGAGCAGCCAATGCGCCAGACGGTGCGTCTGGATGGCGTGGAAGCCTTTGTAATAAAGCACCGGCTCGATGAAGCGCGTGGTCGCCGGATCGCGGTCGATGGTCGCGACGATGTCGGCGCGGAAGGCCTCGCCGATCGCCGGCTGGTCGTCGAGCGCATCGCCATAGGCCTGGCGGATCAGATCGCCCGAAACGTCGGCATGTTGCCGAGCCGCTCGCTGACGCGATGAATGACCGCGCCCTCCAGCGAGTCGTGGTGCAGGACGTTCTCGTAGATGAAGCGTCGCCAGCTCCGGCTCGCGGCGGGCGACGTCCTCCGCCTCCTGGCGGATGCGCGTCCAGACCGGATCGACCTTGTCGAGGCCTTTGGAGGCCTTCGTCTGATATTGAGCCATAGGTTCGTTCTCCGCGTGCCTCTCGGACCCCTACATAGGCCTTTTATCACACAATTTCAGGGGCCAAGAAGCGCCTTGGGCGCTGCGATCCGCATGGCTCATGCGCGCCGGTTAAGGAAGTCGAGAACCCCGGTTTTATAGGCTTTATCGCCGACCGCCAGCATATGGTCGCGGTCCGGGGATATCGAGCGCCTGGGCGCCTGGGATCAGCGCGGCCAGCGCCGGGCCGGAGCCGGCGACGTCGTCCTTGGTCCCGACCGCAACCAATACCGGGATACCAATAGCGCCGACCTGCTCGCGGCTGAGCACCTGCACGCGAGCCGCGGATGCAGGCGGCCAGCGCCTTGAGGTCGGACCTGGTCTGCTCGGCGAAGGCGCGGAATACGCGGCCCGGTCGGATCGGTGACGTCGGCGAGCGACGGCGCCTCCAGCGCGTCGGCGATGCTCATCGGGCAGGCCGACGCCGTCGACCAGCCGGATGCCGAGCCCGCCGAGCACCGCCGAGCGCACGCGCGCCGGATGCTCCACCGCGAGAAAGGCCGTAATGCGCGCGCCCATCGAATAGCCCATGACATCGGCGCGCTCGATGACGAGATGATCGAGCAGCGCCCGCACGTCGTCCGCCATCTTCGCGGTGTGATAGTCGGCTGGATCGTAGAGCTTGCTCGATGCGCCGTGGCCGCGATTGTCGAGCGCGATCACGCGCCGTCCCGCGCGCGTCAGCGTCGTCACCCAGCCGGGATTGACCCAGTTCATTTCCTTGGTCGAGGCAAAGCCGTGCACCAGGACGATCGGATCGGCGTTCGCTCTGGCCTTCGTCGAGATAAGCGATCTCGACCTCGCCATGTTTGAAAGCTTGCCATGCGGGATGTTCTACACGCGCGTGCCGTCAGGGCCGCATAGCGCCGCCGCCGCACGTTCTTGCGCCAGTTGCAGCGACGCGCTGTGTGCCGCGTTCGGTCGCGCTCTTGAGCGCAGAGACAAACATGAAGGCGGTGAACAACGCGCCCAAGATCCAGATACCGAGATCGAAGGTGGCGAGCGTCAGCGCAATCGCGCCGCGGCCGGCGACTTTCAGAATGGCGCGGGTCTTGCCGCCTTCTTTTTCGGCGAGCTTGGCGACCCGCGACACTTCGCGCGGCGTCTCGGCGATCTTCAGGCCGTCGAGCGCGGCCTGCGTGCCGGCCTTGGCCTGCACCCGGCCGACGTCGCTGCGCCAGATGCACGAGCCCGCCGGCGCGCTCGACCTTGACCGCCTCGCGCGCGGCACGGATCGCCAGCGCCGGCTCCGCGATCGAGGCGCCGACGATCGCCTGCTTCAGCCGGCCCCAATCGACCACGCCGCGCAACAGCCGCGCCGATGCTGGCGGCGAGATCGGCGCCGAGCTGGCCGGTCTTGCGCGCGACCTTCGCCACCGACAGGCCGACGCGCGCCGGCGCCGCCGCGCCGAGCGTGGCATAGGTGCCGGCGGTGATCGCCAGACCGACGCAGGCCAGGCCCAGCATCAGTTCGTCGGCCTGCTGCCCGGTCGCCAGCCGGGTGCCCTCGCGCACCGCGTCGCGAATGTCGCCGAACACGAACAGGTCGCCGAGCGCGGTGCCGGCAAGGCCCGCCATGTCGTTCGGCTCGCCGGTGACCAGCCCGAGCGCGAAGCTCTCGGCCGCGTGCTTGGCGGAGGCGGCTTCCGCCACCGCGACATTCACCTTTTCGGTCAGCGCCGGATCGAGCGCGACATGGCGCGTCGGCCGAAAGATCGACAAAGCTCTTGGCGAGATCGGCGTCCTTGGCGGCGAGCGCCGCCTCGATTTCGCGCTGCGCGAGCGCGGCGTCGAATGTCTGGTCGAGCGCGCGGTCGGCGATCTCCGCCGGATCGTCTTCGATCGCCAGCAGTGCCTGCGCCTCGAGCCCGCGCGGCACCACATAGCAGCCAGCGCCCAGCAACAGGGCGGCTACCGCCAATGCCGGCGCGACGCGCGCGATGGCGCCGGATAACCATCGCTCCTGTGGCGCAAATCCTTGCGCGTCCCGCATGTTCTGCCTCGATCCTCGTTGGGGATAACCCTAGCGCGATTCTTCGCTGCCAAACGAAAACGCAGCCGATTCAACGATGTTCCGTGGCTATTTCGCGGCTAAGGTTTACCAACGGTGACATCCCGCATTGGCCTCGCTATGGTGCGCCGACCTCAAGCCGCAACTGCCAAAAGGACTTGCCATGGCGGAACACGTCGTCCCCCATTTCCAGAACGATCCGGGCGTGCCGGTGATCGAGATCGGCGCCAGGGAATTCATGTGCGTCGGCGCCACGCCGCCATTCGACCATCCGCACGTCTTCCTCGACATGGGCGACGACAACGAGATCATCTGCCCCTATTGCTCGACGCTCTACCGCCACGATGCCTCGCTCGATTCCGCATGCGGCCCGGCCGCCGGAATGCGCGCTGCCGCTGACCGCAGCCGCCTGATTCAAGTCTCGGAGCCTGAGCCTTGGCGTCCGCGCGTCACGTCATCGTCGCCGGCGCCGGCATCGCGGGTCTGACTGCGGCGCTGGCGCTGGCGCGCGCCGGCTTGCGCGTGACCGTGCTCGAGCAGGCCGCGCGGCTCGAAGAGACCGGCGCCGGCATCCAGCTTTCGCCCAACGCCACCCGCGTCCTGATCGAGCTCGGCCTGCGCGACCGGCTGGCGCCGTTGGTGGTCGCGCCGCACGCCATCCGCGTCATGGCCGGCGGCTCGGGCCGCGAGATCGTGCGCATTCCGTTTGGCCGACGCCGAGCGCCGCTATGGCGCGCCGTTCTGGACGATCCATCGCGGCGATCTGCAGGCGGCGCTGGCCGCCGCCGCGCAAGACCACGATCGACATCACGCTCAAGCTCGGCATCCAGGTCGACGATTTCGTCGCCCACGTCAACGGCGTCACCGTGCAGGGCCGCAGCGGCCGCCAGGTCGTCGACGAGCGCGGCATCGCCCTGATCGGCGCCGACGGCATCTGGTCGAGCGTCGGCGCGCAGTCGCGCCAGCAACGCAAGCCGCGATTTGCCCATCGCACCGCCTGGCGCGCGACTGGTGCCGGCCGACGCCGTGCCGCCGGAATTCCGCGCGCCCTTCGTGCATCTGTGGCTCGGGCTCGACGCCCACCTCGTGCACTATCCGGTCAAGGGCGGCCGTCTCATCAACATCGTCGGCATCGTGCATGACGAATGGAACGAGACCGGCTGGTCGGCCGCGGGCCAGCGCGCCGAGATCCTGCGCCACTTCGCGCGCTGGTCCTGGGCCGACAAGGCGCGCGACCTGATCGCGATTCCCGACCGCTGGCTGAAGTGGGCGCTCTACGAACGCAACAGCGCGCCGCGCCCCGGCGCCGGCCCGGTCACGCTGATCGGGGATGCCGCCCACCCGATGCTGCCGTTCCTCGCGCAAGGCGCCGGCATGGCGATCGAGGATGCCGCGGTGCTGGCCAGTTTCCTCGGCAAATACATCGACGATCCGGCCGATGCCTTGCGCGGCTATGAAGGCGCGCGACGCCACCGCACGATGCGCGCCCAACAGGCCTCGCATCGCCAGGCCCGCATCTATGGGCTGACCGGGCCCGAAGCCCTGGTCCGCAATCTCGCCATGAAGGCGATGGGCGGAGAAAAACTGCGCGCGCGCTACGATTGGCTCTATACTTGGCGGCCGCCGGAGCTCGCCGCCGCGCCAGCTCACGATCGATTGCCTCAGACCTGACCGGGCCACCGCCATGTTGTTTCCCGCCACCATCGCCGGCAGCCTGCCGAAGCCGTCCTGGCTCGCCGAGCCCGACAAGCTGTGGCCGCAATGGCGGCTGCAAGGCGACGACCTCGCGCAGGGCAAGCTCGACGCCACGCTGCTCGCGATCAAATTGCAGGAAGACGCCGGCATCGACATCGTCGGCGACGGCGAACAGTCGCGCCAGCATTTCGTGCACGGCTTTCTCGAATTCGTCGACGGCATCGATTTCGCCCACAAGGTCGAGATGGGCATCCGCGCCGATCGCTACAAAGCCATGGTGCCGGTGGTGCGCGGCGAACTGACGTTGAAAGGCCGCGTCCATGGGCCGGAGGCGCGCCACGCCCGCGCCCACACCAAACGCAAATTGAAGATCACGCTGCCGGGCCCGATGACGATTTCCGACACCATCGCCGACGCGCATTACGGCGACAAGGTGAAGATGGCGATGGCCTTCGCCGACCTCTTGAACCAGGAAGCGCGCGCGCTCGAAGCCGACGGCGTCGACGTCATCCAGTTCGACGAGCCGGCTTTCAACGTGTTCATGGACCGAAGTTCGGGCTGGGGCATCGACGCGCTGCATCGCGCCATCGACGGGCTCAAATGCACCACCGCCGTGCACATCTGCTACGGCTACGGCATCAAGGCCAATATCGACTGGAAGAATTCGCTCGGCACCGAGTGGAAGCAATACGAAGATATCTTCCCGGCGCTGGCCAAGAGCCGCATCAATCAGGTTTCGGTCGAAGCGATCAATTCGCGCGTGCCGCTGAAGCTGTTGTCGCTGCTCGACGGCAAGGACGTGCTGGTCGGCGTCATCGACGTCGCCAGCGATGCGATCGAGACGCCCGAGCAGATCGCCAAGCGTGATCGGCGACGTCATGAAGTTCGTGCCGAAGGAGCGCATCGTCGCCTGCACCAATTGCGGCATGGCGCCGATGCACCGCGATATCGCCGAGGCCAAGCTCGTGGCGCTCGGCGCCGGCGCCGCGCTGGCAAGGAAGAAGTTCGGCTGACGCCGTCGCGTTCCCGCCCTTGATCTCGATCAACGCCCTCCCGGGCCGCGCGCCTAGATTGCGCGCAAGGCTTCGCTAGAGGGAGACGCCTATGACCGCCAATGTCGGGACTTTCGACCGTATCGCGCGCATCGTCGTCGGCATCGCGCTGATCGCCTTCGCACTGGGCTATATCGCGCCGGGAACGAGCTGGAGCTGGGTCGGCTGGATCGGCGTGGTGCCGATTCTCACCGCCGTCTTCGGCACTTGCCCGGCCTACAGCATGTGCGGCTGCTCGACGCGTTAGCGACCTACCTGGAAGTAGCCAGCGCACGCGCGGCCCATCACGTCCATGAGTTCGGCGACCTTGCGCCGCTGGTCGGCCTTGTCGCCGGAGGTAATCGCGTGCTGCACGCAATGGGCGACGTGCTCGCGCAGGATTTCCTCCTCGACCCGCCGCAACGCCGCGCGCGCCGCCGAGATTTGCGTGACGATATCGATGCAGTAGCGCTCGTCCTCGACCATGCGCGCCAGGCCGCGAATTTGGCCTTCGATGCGTTTGAGCCGCTTGAGCGTCGATGCCTTGCTGTCTTTCGCCATAGCCTCTATATACCCCCTAGGGGTATTTAAGACAAGACGGGTCGAAGCCAATGTCCGACATGACCATGAGCGCACGAGCACCATCATCACGACCACGCCGCGCCCCGCCGAAGGCGGCGTGCTCGATCCGGTCTGCGGCATGACGGTCGATCCGCACACCGCCAAGCACCGCGCCGACTACCAGGGCCACACTTATTATTTCTGCGCCGCCGGCTGCAAAACCAAGTTCATCGCCGATCCGCAGAAATATCTCGGCGCGCGCGCGCCCGAGCCGGTCGTCGAAGGCGCGATCTACACCTGCCCGATGCACCCCCAGATCCGGCAGGAGGGCCCCGGCGCCTGCCCGATCTGCGGCATGGCGCTCGAGCCGGAAATCGCCACCGCCGATTCAGGCCCCAATCCCGAACTCGCCGACATGACGCGCCGGTTCTGGATCGGCCTCGTGCTCGCATTGCCGGTCATGGTGCTCGAAATGGGCGGCCATTTCGTCGGACCGCACAACTGGGTCGATCCGACGCTATCCAACTACATCCAATTCGCCTTCGCCACGCCGGTGGTGCTGTGGGCGGGCTGGCCGTTCTTCGTGCGCGGCTATCAATCGCTGCTCACCCGCAATCTCAACATGTTCACGCTGATCGCGCATGGGCACCGGCGTCGCTTACGTCTACAGCGTCGTCGCCACCTTCGCGCCCGGCATTTTCCCGGAAGCGTTCCGCGGCCACGGCGGCGCGCCGGCGGTCTATTTCGAAGCCGCCGCCATGATCACCGTGCTGGTGCTGATCGGCCAGGTGCTCGAATTGCGCGCGCGCGAGGCGACCTCCGGCGCCATCAAGGCGCTGCTCGATCTCGCGCCGAAGACCGCGCGCCGCGTCAAGGCCGATGGCAGCGATGAAGAAGTGTCGCTCGACGCCGTCCAGGTCGGCGACAGTTTGCGCGTGCGCCCCGGCGACAAGGTCCCGGTCGACGGCGTTTTGCTCGAAGGGCCACTCCTCGCTCGATGAATCGATGGTGACCGGCGAATCCATGCCGGTGACCAAGGAGAAGGACGCACGCGTCATCGGCGGCACCATCAACATCGCGGGAAGTTTTGTGATGCGCGCCGACAAAGTCGGCCGCGACACACTTCTGTCCCAAATCGTGCAGATGGTGGCCAAGGCCCAGCGCAGCCGCGCGCCGATACAGCGGCTGGCCGATCAGGTCGCCGGCTGGTTCGTGCCGGCGGTGATCGCGGTGGCGCTGATCGCGTTTGCCGCCTGGGCGACGTTCGGGCCGGAACCGCGCTTCGCCTTTGGCCTGGTGGCGGCGGTGAGCGTGCTGATTATCGCTTGCCCCTGCGCATTGGGGCTGGCGACGCCGATGTCGATCATGGTCGGCGTCGGCCGCGGCGCACAGGCCGGCGTGCTGATCAAGAATGCCGAGGCGTTGGAGCGGATGGAAAAGATCGACACGCTGGTGGTGGACAAGACCGGCACGCTGACCGAAGGCAAGCCGAAGGTGGTGGCGGTCGTCGCCGCTGCCCGGCTTCGACGAAACGTCCGTGCTGCACTTTGCGGCCAGCGTCGAACGCGGCAGCGAACATCCGCTGGCGGCGGCGATCGTCAAAGCGGCCGCCGAGCGCAAGATCGAACTGGCGCCGGTGCGCGGCTTCGATGCGCCGGCCGGCAAAGGCGTGATCGGCATGGTCGCCGGCAAACGCCTCGCGCTCGGCACCGCCAAATTCCTGACCGAGCTCAATATCGACACCGCGGCGCTGACCGACGAAGCCGAGCGCCTGCGCTCCGACGGCGCCACCGCGATCTTCCTTGCCGTCAACGGCAAAGCGGCCGGCGTCATCGCCATCGCCGACCCGGTCAAAGCCACCACGCCGGAAGCGCTCAAGGCGCTCGCAGCCGCCGGCATTCGCGTCGTCATGCTCACCGGCGACAACAAGACCACCGCGCAAGCGGTCGCCAAGCGCCTCGGCATCAAAGAGGTCGAGGCCGAGGTGCTGCCCGATCAGAAGAGCGCCGTGATCGAGAAGCTGCGCGGCGAAGGCCGCGTGGTCGCCATGGCCGGCGACGGCGTCAACGATGCGCCGGCGCTGGCCGCAGCCGAAGTCGGCATCGCCATGGGCACCGGCTCGGATGTGGCGATCGAAAGCGCCGGCATCACGCTGCTCAAGGGCGACCTCAACGGCATCGTCAAGGCGCGCGCGCTGTCGGCCGCCGTATGAGCAATATCCGGCAGAACCTGTTCTTCGCCTTCATCTACAATTCCGCCGGCGTGCCGATCGCGGCCGGCGTGCTCTATCCGACCTTCGGGCTGTTGCTGTCGCCGATCATCGCGGCCGCGGCGATGGCGCTTTCGTCCGTCAGCGTCGTCGGCAATGCCCTGCGGCTGCGCCGCATCGAACTCTAGGAAACAATATGCATCGCGCCTTGCTTGCCTGCTTCGCTCTATCCGTTTGCGCCGCGACCGGCGCCGCGCCAAGCCGGCCGAATGGCGCGTGCAGCGCGTCGATACGCCGGCCCGCGTCAATGCGGTCGAAACGATTGACGGCCAGGTCCGCGTCAATTCCGGCGGGCTGTGGTATCGGATCGTCTTTACGGCCAGCAGGCCAAGCTGGATTTTCTCGACAAGCCGGCAATCCCCAAGCCGCCGGAAGGCGCCCTGCCCGATAGCCGTGTCGCCACCGGCAGCCGCGACATCGCCCGCGTCTGGCTCGCCGAGCCGACCACCCGCTACGATCACGGCATTCTCGGCGACAAGATCGAAGCCGGATCCGTGGTGATCGAACTGCGCGACGGCAAGCGCCAGATGGTGCAACTCGGCGGCGATGCCGTGTTCGAGGATCTCGAGCCGAGGCTCGCCGATCTCGACGGCGACGGCCACGACGAAATCATTGTGGTGAAATCCTATCTCAAGCGCGGCTCGGCTTTGGCGGTGATCGCCGAGCGCAAGGGCAAATACGAAATCGTCGCCGAGACGCCGCCGTTGGGCGCCCCGCATCGCTGGCTCAACCCCGCCGGCATCGGCGATTTCAACGGCGACGGCAAGATCGACATCGCGCTGGTGCGCCAGCCGCACGTGATCGGATCGCTTGAACTATGGACCTGGAATGGCGGCGCCTTGCACAAGACCGCCGAGCTTGCCGATACCGCCAATCACATCGCCGGCACGCGCGCGCTGCACATGAGCGTCAGCCGCCGATTTCGACGGCGACGGCGTCGCCGATATCGCAGTGCCTTCGCTCGATCGCAGCCGCCTGCGCATCGTTTCGTTTGCGCCCGGACCGCACGAGATCGCCGGTGTGGCGCTGCCGGCCAAAGCCGTCACCAATGCCGGGCTGGTGGCGATTGAATCGGGCCCGCCCGCCATCGCGGTTGGCTTGGCCGATGGTTCGCTGGTGGTGGTCCGCCGCGACTAGCGGCGCGCGGTCTAGTAGATCGCGAGATATTTCAGCAGCGACAATACGCCGATGATGATGACGACGATGCGCGCGATCTGTTTGGCGCGGCCGTCGATCGGCAGCATGTTGATCAGGTAAAGCACCAGGATAATGACAAGAAACGTAATCAGAATACTGATTAATAGGCTCATGGCCGCCCCCGGTTAATGCCGCCTGCGCGGCGCAGTTTCTGCGCCCCGTGCGGCCAACACGTGCAGCGATAATGGCGCGGCGCGAATAAAGTTCCAAGTGGGTTCGCCGGCGTGGCCGCAACGCCGGCGCCCGCAAATCGTCAACGCGCCTTACGGCCGGTCGCGCGTTTGGCGGGTTTCGCCGCGGCGGGCGTGGCGGGTTTTGCCGCGGCCGGCGCAGGCTTGCAGTCCTTTTCGGCCGAGTACCGGCGTATTTCAGTCATATCGCCGCGCAGTTGCAGATATTCGGGCTGATAAGCGACCGCGCTGACGAATTGGCCGCCCGCGCCCGTCCCGGCCTTCGCCATCAGCGCCTCGAGCTGCTTTTCGCGCGCGAGCGTGCCGGTCGCCGCGACCGCGAGTTGGGCGCAGTTGTACAGCACGTATTTGTTCGGCGCGGCCAGCAGTCTGCCGAGTTTGTCCTCCGTGCTGCCGCCCGATGCGCAAGCCGACAGCGACGCGGCCGACAATACCGCCACGATCAGATGCCGAATTTTTCCATAATCGTTCATGCCACCACAATTCGTTTCAAGCCGTTTGGTTGCCTTGGTGCGGACGCCGGGACTCGAACCCGGACGGGATTACTCCCAAGGGATTTTAAGTCCCTTGTGTCTACCATTCCACCACGTCCGCGTGAGGCTTCACTCACCGCGCCGACGCGCGGTGACATCCACGCGGCGGCGGGTCAACTCATGCCGGTAATAAATGCGCCCAGGCCGGGTCCCATTCCTTGCCGCTGGCGTCGGTCACCCGGCCGTCGGCTTCGAAGAACTTGTTGGGAATCTGGAACATGCCGATGAAGGTGCCGCCCTTCGGGCTCCAGGCCGAATGCCTGCTGCCGGCCGGACGCCAGACGAATTCGCCGGGGCCGACTTCGATGCCGGCGTCGGGACCTTCCTTGTCCACCAGCGAGCCTTCCAGCACAAAAGTCTGCTCGATCAGCACATGCTCGTGGTCGGGCAAGATCGCACCGGGCTCCATCCGCATCATCAAGGTCGCCAGCCCGCTGGCCGGATCGAACAGCAAGGTCTTCATCTCGCAACCGGGAAACCGTGTCTTCTGCCACGGCATATCCTTGGCGCGCACCACTTGCGAGTGCAGATCGGCAGGTGCTGCCTTCTGCGTATTCGGCTTGACGTTCATCGGCATTCTCCCGGCTGACCGTTCGACGACAGCGATAATAATCGAAACCGCGCCTAGTTGCTCAACTTAATATTGGCCTGTTGCACGATCTTGCCGAATTTGGCGGTCTCCGACGTCACGAAGGCTTTGTATTCCGTCGCCGTCATCGGCTTCGGCACAATGCCCTGCGGCAGCAGCTTGCCAGAAATCGCCGGATCCTTGAGCGCCTTGTTCACGATGCCGTTGAGGCGTTCGACGATGGGCTGCGGCGTCCCGGCGGTCGCAAACATGCCGAACCAGTTGAGCAGCTCGTAGCCCGCCAGGCCCGGCGCGCCTTCGCTGAGCGGCGGAACGTCCGGCAATTGCGGCATCCGCTCCTTGGAGGTGACGGCGACCGCGCGCAGTTTGCCGGCCTGGATCAGCGGCAGCGCGGCCGCAAGGCTCGAGAAACTCATGGTGACGGCGCCGGTCGCGACGTCGGTCACCGCCGGGGCGGAGCCGCGATAAGGCACGTGCAGCACATTGATGCCGGCCATGCTGTTCATCAGTTCGCCGGCCAATTGCTGCGGATTGCCGACGCCGGACGACGAGAACGACAATTTTCCGGGATTGGCCTTGGCGTAGGCGATCAGTTCCTTGGGGTTGTGCACGGGCGTCGCTTCCGCCACCACCACCACACAGGGCACGATCCCGACCAGCGCCACCGGCACCAGTTCGCGGCTGGCGTCGTAAGTCATTTTGTCTTTGAACAGATGCTGATTGATCGCGACCTCGCCGGAGGCGGCCATCAGCAGGCTGTAGCCATCGGGCGCAGCCTTGGCGACGGTGTTGCTGGCGATCATGGCGCTGGCGCCGGTCCGGTTCTCGACGATGACGGTCTGCCCGAGCGCCTGCTTCATCGGCTCGCTCAAAAGCCGCGCCACGATGTCGACGCCGCCGCCGGCGGCATAGCCGACGATGATGCGGATCGGATGGTCGGGATAGCTGGCTTGGGCGAATACCGGGCTGGTAGCGCCGGCCGCCGCAACCGAAGCGGCCGTCGTCAGGAAATTCCTTCGCGTCAGCATGGCATCCTCCCTCGAAATTTATTGTTGTTGTCGGTCTGCTCGTTCAGTCGCCGCCCTCGCGGATCGGCGGCGCATAGGAAAGCGCGGTATCCCAGGGGAAATAGATCCAGGTGTCCTGCGACACTTCGGTAATGAAGGTGTCGACCTGCGGCCGGCCCATCGGCTTGGCGTAGACGGTGGCAAAATGCGCCGCCGGCAGAATTTCGCGCACCATGCGCGCGGTCTTGCCGGTATCGACCAGGTCGTCGACGATCAGCACGCCCTTGCCTTGCGCCCGCATCGAAGTGATCTCAGGGCCGACGCCCTTCATCACCTTGGCCTCGCCCTGGTTCTTGTAGTCGTGATAACTCGCGATGCAGACGGTCTCGATAATGCGGACATTGAGTTCGCGCGCCACGATCGCCGCCGGCACCAGGCCGCCGCGGGTGATGCAGACGATGGCGTCGAACGGCCCGGCCTCGTGCAGGCGCCACGCCAGCGCGCGCGAGTCGCGGTGGAATTGGTCCCATGACACCGGAAAGATTTTATCCGGGCGCGGCGCGTCGGCTTTGGGCATGCGGTATTTCTCGCTTTAGGGGCGCAGTTGCGCTTTCACGGTCTTGAGCATGGCTTCGACCGCGGCCTTGGCTTGGGTCAGCGTCGCGGCGTTGCGCGAGCGCACCACGATGTTGGTGTTGGGCCCGAGCTTTTCGTCGAAGAACGGGTAGCTGCCGATGATCGCGTCCGGGTGCGCCTTGGCGACGGCGCCGAGTTCGGTGCCGACGTCGCCTTCCTTGGCGTCGGCGCGGATGGTCTCCGACAACAGCTTGGTGCCGGTCTTCAATTTCGGCGCCACCTCGTCGAGCATCGCCTGCATGATCGACGGCACGCCCGCCATCACGATCACATTGCCGATCCAGAAGCCGGGCGCGCCCGATACCTTGTTGGCCACCAGTTCGGCGCCCTGCGGAATGCGCGCCATGCGCATGCGCGCCTCGTTCAGCTCGCCGCCGATCTTGGCCATGCGCTCCTTGAGGATCTCGATCGCGCGCGGGTGATAATCGATCGGCACGCCGAAGGCTTTGGCGATGCAGTCGGCGGTGATGTCGTCATGGGTCGGCCCGATGCCGCCGGTGGTGAAGACGTAAGTGTACTTGGCGCGCAGCGCGTTGAGCGCTTCCACGATCGCCGCCTCGTCGTCGGAGACGACCCGGACTTCTTTCAGGTCGATGCCGATGGCGGTGAGATAATCGGCGATATAGCCGATGTTCTTGTCCTTGGTCCGGCCGGACAGGATCTCGTCGCCGATCACAAGGACTGCCGCGCTGACGATCTCGGACGACGCACTCGGCATGACGGTCATGATTTCCTTGTTGGACGGCGCATGATCCCGAAAAGTGGGAACCGGTTTTCGGATTAGATCATGCGCAAGCAAGCCAATCACCTAGCGTGGCACCGCGCACCACTCAAGTTACGACGGAACCATTCGGCGCCGCCGGCCTTGTATTCGCAGCCGCCGACGCCCAAAATTTAGGCAGCAATCGACGCGCCGCATAGGTCTTGGCCCATGCAAATAGGTGGTTTTCCTGGGTTTTTCTTCTGTTCTCTTGGCCTGAAGCTTGCAGCTTAGTGGCTGGGGACGGGTTTGACCGCTCCCGATGAGGGGGGCGGGCATTCGGTCCTGGGGACGAGGATTGCTGTGCCGGCTGCTGGGGGTTCTGGATGAATGCCGCCTTCGATGAGATGAAAGGCCATGACGGCGGCGTGCGCCCGGCCTACGACGAGATCTCGCGCTGGCTCAAGGAAATCCCGCCGGACGTGCTCGACTACCGCCGGCGCGAGGCCGAACTTCTGTTCCGCCGCATCGGCATTACCTTCGCGGTTTATGGCGAAGCCGACGCCCAGGAGCGGCTGATCCCGTTCGACGTCATCCCGCGCATCATCTCCGGACCCGAATGGCGGCTGCTTGAGAAGGGCTTGAAGCAGCGCGTCACGGCCCTCAACATGTTCATCAAGGATATCTACGGCGCGCGCGATATCCTGCAGGCCGGCATCGTGCCGGACGATCTGGTGTTTCGTAACCCGGCCTTCCGCCCCGAGATGAGCGGTCAAAGCGTCCCGCACGACATCTACGTCCATATCGCCGGCATCGACATCGTCCGCGTCGATGCCGACACCTTCTATGTGCTGGAAGACAATGCGCGCACGCCCTCCGGCGTTTCCTACATGCTGGAGAACCGCGAAATCATGATGCGGCTGTTTCCGGAATTGTTCGCGCGCCACCGCATCGCGCCGGTGGAGAATTATCCCGACGAACTGCTCGCCACGCTGAAGTCGGTGGCGCCGCTGAGCGCCGTGCGCGAGCCGAACGTGGCGCTGCTGACGCCCGGCGTTTACAATTCGGCCTATTACGAACATTCGTTCCTGGCCGACAAGCTCGGCGTCGAACTGGTCGAAGGCCGCGATCTGCTGGTCAAGAATGAAATCGTCTACATGCGCACCACGCAAGGCCTGAAGCGGGTGGACGTGATCTACCGCCGCATCGATGACGATTTCATCGACCCGCTCACCTTCCGGCCCGATTCCATCCTCGGCCTGCCCGGATTGATGTCGGCCTACCAGGCCGGCAACGTCACGCTGGCCAACGCGGTCGGCACCGGCATCGCCGACGACAAGGCGGTCTACAGCTACATGCCGGCGATCGTGCAGTTCTATCTGGACGAGGAGCCGATCCTGAAAAACGTGCCGACCTGGCGTTGCCGCGAGCCCGAGCACCTCGCTTATGTGCTCGATCATTTGCCCGAACTTGTGGTCAAGGAAGTGCACGGCTCCGGCGGCTACGGCATGCTGATCGGGCCGACCGCGAGCAAGATCGCGATCGAGCAGTTCCGCGCCAAGCTCAAGACCTCGCCGAAAAATTTCATCGCCCAGCCGACGCTTGCGCTGTCCACCTGCCCGACTTGCGTCGAGGCCGGCGTGGCGCCGCGCCACGTCGACTTGCGGCCGTTCGTGCTGACCGGCCGCGACCGCATCCGCATCGTGCCGGGCGGATTGACGCGCGTCGCGCTCAAGCAAGGATCGCTGGTGGTCAATTCCAGCCAGGGCGGCGGCACCAAGGATACCTGGGTGTTGGACGGATGAGGCGCGAAATTTAAGCCATGCTCTCACGCACAGCGGACAATCTCTATTGGCTTTCGCGCTACGTCGAGCGCGCGGAATATTTGGCGCGCATTCTCGACGCGACGCAGCGTCTCTCCGCGCTGCCGCTGGCTTATGTCGGCACCAGCAACGAATGGGAGTCGGCGGTCCTGACCGCCGGCTGCGCCAACGCCTTCTTCAAGGTCTACGACGAAGCCAACGAAGAAAACGTCACCGACTTTCTGGCCTTCTCCACCGCCAATTCGTCCTCGATCCGCTCTTGCTTCGAAATGGCGCGCAGCAATGCGCGCAGCGTTCGCACCGCGCTCACCATGGAAATGTGGGATTCGATCAACGGCACCTGGCTCGAGCTGCAGCGCTACGGCAACGGCCCGACCTCGCGCGAGGAATTCTCGCGCTTCCTGCGCTGGGTGCAGGAATCCTCGCTGCGCTATGACGGCTCGGCCTACCGCACCATGCTGCGCAACGACGCCTACTGGTTCTCGCGGCTCGGCGTCTATATCGAGCGCGCCGACAACACCGCGCGCATTCTCGACGTCAAATATCACCTGCTGCTGCCCGACAATGAACGCGTCGGCGGCCCGCTCGACTATTTCCAATGGGCGGCGATTTTGCGCTCGGTATCCGCGCTCAGTGCCTATCACTGGGTCTATCACGACAGCCTCAAGCCCTGGCTGGTCGCCGATCTGCTGATCCTGAAAGAGGAACTGCCGCGCTCGCTGGCCTCCTGCTACGAGGCGATCGTGCGCAATCTCGACCAGATCGCCGGCGCCTATGGCCGCCAGGGCCCGGCGCAGCGCCAGGCGCGCGGCATCCGCACCAGGCTGCAGAACGCCCGCATGGACAGCATTTTCCAGCGCGGCCTGCATGAATTTATCGGTGAATTCATCACCGAGACCAATGAACCTCGGCGGCGCTATCACCGAGCAGTTCCTGATATAAGTGGATGCCGACTCGCAAGCCCCGGCTCGTGCCAGAATGTGCCAAGCAATCCATGCGAATCCGCATTTCTCACGCAACGACCTATCACTACGATACGCCGCCGAACGGCGTGACGCAGTTATTGCGCCTGACGCCGCGCAATCACGAGGGGCAATATGTGGTGGCCTGGCGGATCGATTTGTCCGAGGATTGCCTGCTGCACCAGCATGAGGATGCATTCGGCAACATCACGCACTCGTTCACCGCCGACGGCCCGTTCGACCGGTTGGCCATCAACGTCAACGGCGAAGTCGAGATGCAGGACACCCACGGCCTGGTCAAAGGCGCGGTCGAGCGGTTCCCGCCGGCGCTGTTCCTGCGCGAAACCGACCTGACGCTGCCCGACGCCGCGATTGCCGAATTCGCCGAAACCACACGCGCCGAATCCGGCGAAGGCACCAGCACGCTGGCGTTGCTGCACCAGTTGCTGGCCAACGTTCACGGCGAGATCACCTTCGACACCACGCCGACGCAGACCGCGACCACCGCGGCGGAAGCCTTCAAGCTTCGGCGCGGCGTCTGCCAGGATCTCACCCACATCTTCATCGCCGCGGCGCGCCAGCTCGGCATTCCGGCGCGCTATATCGGCGGGCACTTCTACCGCGCCGATGGCGTCACCGCGCAGGACGCCGGCCATGCCTGGGCGGAAGCCTATGTCGAGGATCTCGGCTGGGTCGGCTTCGACCCGACCAATGGCATCTCCACCACCGACGCCCATGTGCGGGTTGCGGTGGGGCTGGATTATCTCGGGGCTTCGCCGGTGCGCGGCACCCGCTTTGGCGGCAGCGGCGAAACCCTGCAAGTGGCGGTCAATGTCGACCAGGCGCGCCAGCAGACCCAAAGTTAAGGTTGCGGAACATGCGCCTGAACATTGCCCGCCATGACCGCACGCCGCTATAACCAATCGGCCGGGTCAGCCCACGACAACAAACGCTCGCGTCTCAAGAAAAAGTCGGAACACATGACATATTGCTGCGGAATTCTGGTGCGCGACGGGCTGGTCATGATCGCCGACACGCGGACCAATGCCGGGCTCGACAACGTATCGACCTTCCGCAAGCTGCACGTCTATTCCGAGCCCGGCGAACGCATCATGGCGCTGGCCTCCTCCGGCAATCTGTCGTTGAGCCAGACCGTGCGCTCGATGCTCACCGAAGGCATCGACAATCCGGAAACCGGCGAGCGCGAGACCTTGATGAACGCGCCGACCATGTTCCAGGCCGCGCAGCGCATCGGCCGCGCCATCCGCAATATTCAGAACGTCGAAGGCAAGGCTTTGGAAGAAGCCGAGGTCGATCACGCCGTCGCCTTCCTGTTCGGCGGCCAGATCAAGGGCGGGCGCTTGCGGCTGTTCATGATCTATTCGGCGGGCAATTTCATCGAATGCACCACCGACACCCCCTATCTGCAGATCGGCGAGCACAAATACGGCAAGCCGGTGCTCGACCGCGCCATCAGTTTCGACACCGATCTCTATGACGGGCTGAAAATCGGGCTGATTTCGATGGATTCCACCATGCGCTCCAATCTCGGGGTCGGGTTGCCGATCGATCTTTTGGTTGTCCGTCGCGACACTTGCACGCCAGAGGTGAATTATCGCATCGAGCCGGGCGAGCCCTATTTCCAGGACCTGCGGGAGCGCTGGTCGACCGCTTTGCGCGCCGCCCATATCGCGATACCGCGGCCGCCCTATCGCAGCGCCGGCTGAATCGGCAAAGCGGGGCGGCCAAATCGCCCCAGCCGGTTGTAAATTTCTGAGATTGCGCTTTTACCTCCGGTTAACACCGCTGGGCGAATTGCGCGTCCAAAGCGCCAGTCGCCCCGCGGATGCGCAAATGGAAAGCCAATGGCAAGCTTTCGCCCCTAGCTTCGGCCCCGAAAAGTCCAATGGGAATGACACTTTAGGGGACCCCGCTTTGCCGACCGTGGCGCGCTCAACCAATTCTGAGCAGCGGCAATACACCAGTTGGGATCGCGCCCGCTTGAGCGTGGTGGTCCCGATTGGCGTCATTGTCGCCGTGGCCATCGTTTGCATCGTGGTCGCGGTCCTGTCGTCCGCGCAGCGTGCCGACGAAGTTGCCATCGACCACGAAATCAAGATGTTCTCGACGGCGCTCGAACAATTTCGGCGCGGGCGTGCTGCGCGAAGTCGAAAGCATCGGCGTCCTCGGAGACGGCGATCCGCAATATCCGCGGCAAGTTCGATCCGGACTGGACCAAGCAGCGCGTCGGGACCTGGCTGGAAACCTATTACAACCACGACTACGTCTTCGTCTTCGACGGCCAGGACACGCCGCTCTATTCGATGCTGGGCCGCCGCTCCGCCGACCCGAGCTGGTTTCAATCGGTGCAGCCCGAATTGAACACGGTGCTCGGCTACATGCGCGGACGCGAGCCGAGCTTGCCGAATGCGATCCGCCTCAGCCATCTGAGCCTGACCGAAGGCGGCGCGCACCCGCAGGCCGCGGTGATCCGCCGCCTGATGGGCCGGCCCGCGATCATCGCCGCGGTCGCCGTCGGGCCGGTCGATGGCATTCCGCCCGCACTCGACACTGCCGCGCCGATCATCATGTCGGTCAAATTCATCGACGGCGACGTGCTCTCCGCTATCGCGCAGCAATTGCAGCTGGCGAATTTGCGCGGCATCGACGACGGCCCGGTGCCGGACGGCGATATCGACTTTGAGCTGGCGAGTCCCGCCGGCGACATGATCGCCCGATTCGCCTGGACGCCGAAACAGCCCGGCGCCGAGATCGTTCACAGCGTGGTGCCGTTCATCGCCGTCGCGCTGGCCGGCTTTGCCCTGCTCGCGGCCTTCGTGCTGCGCTACATGCGCCGCACCGCGGTGGCGATCGCCGCCGGCGAATCGCGGCTGCGCCATCTCGCCATGCACGACCCGCTGTGCGGCCTGCCCAACCGCATCTTCTTCGGCGAGCGGCTGGAAGCGGTGATCGACGAGGTGCGGGCCGGCTCATCGCCGGCGGCCGTGTTCTACATCGACCTCGACCATTTCAAGGACGTCAACGACACGCTCGGTCATCCGGTCGGCGACGAACTGATCCGCAACGTGACGCTGCGGCTGTCGCGCACGCTGCGCGGCGGCGACCTGGTGGCGCGGCTCGGCGGCGACGAGTTCGCGGTGATCTCCTCGATCGGCGACGACACCGCGAAGATGATGGCGCTGGCCCAGCGCATCATCGCGGCGATCTGCGCGCCCTACTCCATCGGCGGCCAGAATATCGTCATCGGCGCCTCGATCGGCATCGCCGTCATCGACCGCGATTGCGCCGGCGCCGCCGACATCATGCGCTATGCCGACATGGCGCTCTACCGCGCCAAGAACGAAGGCCGCAACCGCGGCTGCATCTATGACGCGGCGATGGACGCCGACCTGTCCAGCCGCAAGCTGCTCGAAGCCGATCTGCGCGAAGCCATCGAGAACGACCGGCTGAAGCTGTTGTATCAGCCGATCGTCAACAAGAGCGGCGAGACCATGGTCGGCGTCGAGGCGTTGTGCCGCTGGACCCATCCGACGCGCGGCGAGATTCCGCCGGTCGAATTCATCGCCGCCGCCGAGCACAGCGGCCTGATCATCGAACTCGGCGCCTGGGTGCTGCGCCGCGCCTGCCTCGACGGCATGGCCTGGCCGGAGCTGACGGTCGCGGTCAACGTCTCGCCGCTGCAATTCCGCCGCACCGATTTCGCCGACCTGGTGGAACGCACGCTGGCCGAAACCGAATTCGATCCGGCCCGGCTCGAACTCGAACTCACCGAAAGCGTGCTGCTCGGCAATGTCGAGACCGCCGAAGCCGGCATGCTGCGGCTCAAGGCGCTCGGCGTGCGGCTTGCGCTCGACGATTTCGGCACCGGCTATTCGAGCCTGCTCTATCTGCGCCGCTTCCCGTTCGACAAGCTCAAGATCGACCGCAGCTTCGTGCTCTCGATCGAAAAGGCCGCCGACGCCGCGGCCATCGTGCATGCGGTGGTGAGCCTCGGCCGCGGCCTCGGCATGAAGGTGACCGCGGAAGGCGTCGAGACCGCCGACCAGCAACTGTTCCTGCGCGCGGCCGGCGTGCATTGCATGCAGGGCTACCGCTTCGGCAAGGCGATGCCCGCCGCCGACATCACCGCCCGGCTGCGCTCGAACGAACCGATCCAGCCGATCGACGTGCCCGCCGCTTTGGCGAGTTAGACTTTACCGACCTTCACCGGCACGGTTGCATAACATGTCTGCTACGCGCGGGCGCACGCGTGCCATTTCAATAGCTCTCCATTCACCGGATAAATTCGTATTCGCACTCAATCGGTTCGCGCTCGACGATTTCGGCTGCCGCGTGGCGGTTCAAGTTGCCTATCGAGTTATCGAGTTAACCAACCGAGGCAGTCGTCCTAGTTGCCCACTATCTCATTGCCTACAATTGAACGCCTGGGGGATGTTAATTCGGGTGGGCTATGATGGCTTCCAAAATGTTAACCATAGCAGCAGCGACGTGGCTGCTTCAGTGCGGCGGAGTTGCGCACGCACAGACGACGCAATGGCGTTCCGTAATCTATACCGGCGACCCCCGCACGTTCGGCAAACCAGTAACCGCTGCGCCCATCGCCGACAAAACCGGCGCCGATAAAAAAATCGCCGACAATTCCGCGGGGGACAGAGCAAACAATTCGTCGGCCGCAATGGCGACGGCTGACTTTGGAACCGAGGAAGCTGTAGCCGCCATCGCAAAAAAAGCTGCTGCGGAAAAGGCCGAGGCCGAACAGTCCGCAAGGCAGGCCGCCGCGGAGCGAGCTGCCGCCACGATTGCCGCCGAGAAAGCCGAAGCAGAAAGAAACGCAAGCAAGGCCGCCGCTGAAAAATCCGCCGCTAAAACTGTGGGTTTCAAGGCCGAAGCCGAGCGATATGCGGCTCAGGCTGCGGCCGACCGAGCCGCCGCCGAAATGCTGGCTGCCAAAGCGGCCGCCGATAATGCCGCCGCCCAAAAGCTGGCGTTAGAGAAAGCCGCCGCGGACAAAATTGCCGCAAAAATTGCAGAAGACAGCGCCGCGGCTCGCCAATCCGAAGCTAAAGCGGCCGCTGAAAAACTCCTCCTCAAAAGCGAGGCTGAAAAGGCCGCAGCCGAAAGACGTGCCGCGCAGGCTGCGGCTGACAAGGCCGCCGCGGATCGACGCGCCTCTAAGGCCGCCGCCGACAAATCTGCCGAATTGGCCGCCGCAACAAGATTGGCGCGACAGAAAATCGTCGCTGAAAAACTTGCCGCCCAGATCGAAGCGGACAAGGCTGCTGCCAAACGATACACAACGCAAGCCGCAGCCGACAAAGCCGCAGCTAGCCAGCTCACCGCCAAGACGGCTGCCGATCGGGCGGCTATCGACAAACTGTCCAGCGAGATAAACGCCACCGACAAGGAGGCCGCCAAGTTCTCAATGGATAAGTCCGAATCCGAAAGATATGCGGCGCAGGCCGCGCTCGACAAAGCCGCAGCCAAGGCTGCCGCCGCTAAGGCCAAAGCCGAGCGACGCGCGGCGCTCGCCGCCGCAAACGAAGCCGGTACCACCACCGCATCCATCAAGGCCGAAACGGAGAAAATGTCCTCGAAGGCTGCCGCTGAAAAAGCCGAAGCTGAGAAGTTCGCCGCCAAGGCCGCCGCCGACAAAGCGGCCGCACGTGAACTTGCCGCCAAAACCGTCATCGATGTAGCCGCGGCCGAAAAGTATACCGGCGCGAAAGCCGAGGCCGACAGATCCGTCGCAGACGATAACAAGGAAATTAGCAAATACGGGGCGAAGGCTATGATTGGCAATGCGACCGCCAGTCTGGCTCAGCCAAGCCAGCCGGCAGAGACGCCGACCCCGCCGATCGCGCCGCGGATAACCAGATATGAACCGACACCGCCCCCCGAAAAAGCGCGGCCGGCGCCGAAACCGGCGCGCATGGATCCGAGACACGTGGAACGCCGCGCAGAAGTACAGGAATTTGTCGTTGCGGGAGCGATACGAGATCGCGCGATCGCGGCACAGGCGCGATTGACCGATTGTCCGCCGACGACGATCAACTCCGTATCGTACAGGACCTCCCGATCGAAATGCAGGCAGGCCGGCAACAGGCAATTTCCGGGCCGCGCCGCCGATGGTGCGCGAGTAAGGATGTGGCATTGGCCGCAGCCGAAGGCCGGCTAGGCTTCACACTTCGTTTTCCTATCGGCCGAGACCAGCCAAGGGCGGGGCACCGAGGAAACAGGCCGATGTCAAAACAAGCGATGCTCGACACTTTCAAAAAGCATGTGGACGCGGAGCTTGCCGGCGACTTGGACACGACGATGGCCACGATGACGGCCAATCCGCATCTGCATAACATCCCGAGCATGGTCGGCGGCGCCGGCCGTGACGGTGTGCGCAGTTTCTACAAGAACCATTTGGTCGGAAAGTTCTTTCCCCCCGACGTCAAGATGACAAGCGTTTCGACCACCGTCGGCGACACGCAAATTGTCGATGAGCTTGTTATCAGCTTCACCCATACGACGGCGATCGATTGGATGTTGCCCGGTGTCGCGCCCACCGGAAAGCCGGTCGAAGTGGCCTTCGCCGTCGTCGTCGGCTTCAAGGACGGCAAGATTTCCCATGAGCATATTTATTGGGATCAGGCCTCGGTTCTGGTTCAGATCGGGCTCATCGATCCCAAGGGCCTGCCGGTGGTGGGCGCCGAAAGCGCCCGCAGGGTTCTCGATCCAAGACTTCCCGCCCGCCAGATGTGAGACGCCTGGCCTGTCTATGACGCGCGGACGCCTTTGTGATATGGCGTCTGCTCGAAGAATAGCGTCAGGGAAGGAAATTCAATGACTGCGTCCGCAAAGATTGCGCTGGTGACCGGAGCCGGAACGGGCGTCGGCCGGGCGGTGGCGCTGGCGCTGGCGAAAGCCGGCTACAGCCTGGTGCTCGCCGGCCGCCGCAAGGACATGCTCGACAAGGTCGCGGCCGAGGTCAACGCCGCAGGCTCCCAGGCGCTCGCCGTGCCGACCGACGTGTCGAAGCGCGACTCGATCCTGGCGCTGTTTGCCACCGTGAAATCGAGCTTCGGCCGCCTCGACGTGCTGTTCAACAATGCCGGCATCGGCGCGCCGCCGGTGCCGCTGGAGGATCTGCCGTTCGAGACCTGGCAGAACGTGGTCGCCACCAATCTGACCGGCATGTTCCTGTGCACCCAGGAAGCCATCAAGATCATGAAGGACCAGAAGCCGCGCGGCGGCCGCATCATCAATAACGGTTCGATCTCGGCGCATGCGCCGCGGCCGTTTTCGGTCGCCTATACCTCGACCAAGCACGCGGTCACCGGCCTGACCAAATCGACCTCGCTCGACTGCCGGCAATACGACATCTGCGCCGGCCAGGTCGACATCGGCAACGCCGCGACCCCGCTCACCGACCGCATGGTGACCGGCGACGGCGTGCTGCAGCCGAACGGCAGCAAGATGATCGAGCCGCGCATGGATGCCGAACACGTCGGCAATGCCGTGGTCTACATGGCCAGCCTGCCGCTCGACACCAACGTGCTGTTCATGACGGTGATGGCCAACACCATGCCGTTCGTCGGGCGGGGGTGACGGCGGCTGCGCAACGCGTGGTTATCGTTTCTTTTTCTTGCTGGGCTTTTTTCTTGGCAGTCTTTTTCTTGCTCGCCTTTTTCTTTCCGGCGTTTTTGGCTTTCTTGCCGTAGATCGCGTTCCAATTATCCTTGTAGGCTTGCGACACCGGCTTCTGGCCCTCGCCGCGACTGTAAGATGACGGCGCGGCGGCCGGAGTCTCGCCCGCCTCAGCCTTGGCGGGCTCGGCGGCGGCAGCGGTTTTGCCCTTCGCGGCGCCCTCGGCTTTTTTCGGCGCGACCGCCTCGGCTTTCGGCGCGGGCGTCGCTTTGCTTTCTTGTCGTCGCTGGCCATCGTAAATCCTAACGCTGCGTGGTTCGATGACGTGGACCTAGCACAGAAGTTTCCCGCGCGCTGCTATTCGACCGCCGTCACTTCGACCTTGGCGCCGGTCTTGACCTTGGCCAGCGCCTTGACGTTGCCGATCGCCTTGGCGAACACGTTGCAGGGGCTGGCGAGCCGCGTCTCGTTGCCCTTGGAGATCGGCGTGCGGCCGAAGCCGATGGCGATCGCCGGGCCTTGCGGCCAGAACGCGATCTCGCCCGGCACGATGACGGCGCGGGCATCGGCCTCGCGCTTAACCTCAAGCGGCACGTCGAAATAGACCTCCTCGCCCCAGGTCAGCACCGACGACGAAATCGGCAGCGCGGCCGCCACCGCCTTGGCGGTCGGCGTGTCGAGCAGCTCGGCGTCCAGCGTCAGCACGCCGAAATCGAAGCGAATGCGGGCCATCGGTGTTCCAGTTCCCGTTGCTTTAGCCCCGGCAATTGCGCATTTTCGTGAGCGGGGATGTTTTGGCAAGGCGCGCGGCGACTTAAACCACCGCCGCGTTGGGGGATTATGACATGCAACAGCTGCAATCGGCGCTGGGGGTGGTGGCCCTCATCGGCTTTGCCTGGGCGATCAGCGAGAACCGCCGCGCGGTCGCCTGGAAAAGCGCCGGCGTCGCGCTGCTGGTGACCTTTGCCACCGCGCTGCTGCTGCTCAAGGTGCCGGCCATCAAAGCCGCCTTCGCCGGCGTCAACCGCGCGGTCGACGCCGTCAGCGCAGCGACCCAGGCCGGCACTTCCTTCGTGTTCGGCTTTATCGGCGGCGGCCCGCTGCCCTTCGAACTGAAAGTGCCGGGCGCCGAATTCGTGCTGGCGTTCCAGGCGCTGCCGATCGTGCTGGTGATGAGCGTCTTGACCACGCTGCTGTTCTACTGGCGCATCCTGCCGCCGATCGTGCGCGGCTTCTCATGGATCCTGGAACGCACCATGGGCATCGGCGGCGCCGTCGGCCTGTCGACCGCGGCCAATATCTTCCTCGGCATGGTCGAAGCGCCGCTGTTCATCCGGCCCTATCTCGCCAAGCTGACGCGCGGCGAATTGTTCATGGTGATGACCGGCGGCATGGCCGGCATCGCCGGCACCGTGTTCGTGCTCTACGCCACCATCCTGCGCAACGCCATTCCCGACGTCGCGGGCCACATTCTGGTCGCCTCGATCCTCGGCGCGCCGGCGGCGCTCTTGATCAGCCAATTGATGGTGCCGGTGCCGCGCGACGAGCGCAGCGATATCGGCAAGATCGAAATCGGCCGCGTCGCCGACTCGACCATGGATGCCATCGTGCGCGGCACCAGCGCCGGCCTCGAACTGCTGCTCAACATCATCGCCATGCTGATCGTGCTGGTGGCGCTGGTGCACCTGACCAACGCCATTCTGAACCTGCTGCCGGACATCGCCGGCGCGCCGATCACCATGCAACGCGTGCTCGGCATCGTCATGGCGCCGGTGTGCTGGCTGATGGGCGTGCCGTGGGATCAGGCGATGACGGCAGGCGCGCTGATGGGCATCAAGACCGTGCTCAACGAACTGATCGCCTATCTCGAACTCGCCAAGCTGCCGGCGGGTGCGCTCGACGACCGCTCGCGGCTGATCATGCTTTACGCCATGTGCGGCTTTGCCAATTTCGGCTCGCTCGGCATCATGATCGCCGGCCTGTCGGTGATGGCGCCCGAGCGCCGCGCCGACATCCTGTCGCTCGGCGGCAAATCGATCGTGTCGGGCACGCTGACGACCTGCCTGATGGGGGCGATCGTAGGTGTGTTGAATTGAAGCTCGTCCCCGCGCAGGCGGGGGCCCAGTACACACAGATCCCTCAGTGATTACTGGATGCCCGCCTTCGCGGGCATGACAGCCGAAGAATAGGCGATACGCCTCACCTCTAATGCAACCGAAACTCGCCGTCGATTGCCTTGAGCTCGGCCGGCTTGATCAGCCGCGAATGAGCGACCTGCACGGAGTGCAGCGGCCCCTCCAGCTTCTCCTGCCAGAACGCCAGGAATTTCTGCAGCTCGGGAAATTTCGGAAACAGGTCGTAGGCCTGCCACACATAGGATTGCAGCAGCCATTGGTGATCGGGACGCCGATACAGGATGTGTGCGGTGGTCAGGCCAAAGCCGTTGGCCTGTTTACGGAAGTCCTCAGAGACAGAACCCATTCGCGCCCTCCATTCCGAGTCGGACACAAGTTTCCATTTCCGGCACTAGGCATTGCAAGCCGAAAAGATAAACAAACTGTTTAAAATCAAGGCGTTAGCAGCAGTCAAAAAGTCTGCTAACAGCGTTGGCGGCGGGCCTTATGCGCGCCGCGCCCAATAATTCCCGACGCCGCGACGCGGTTCCGGCGGCCGCGTTAACCATTGAATATGCTGAGGTTTCACTAACTGTTGGCACTCGCCACGAATGAGTGCTAAAAAAATCCCCGATAGCCCTTGCGGGTGAAAAATCCGTCACCCATCTCCAGCTTGGCGCTGGCTGATCGGATCGGCGGCGACCAAAAAAGCAAAACCGTTCAATAATTTAGGAGGACTGCCATGAAGTTCCGCCCGCTTCACGACCGCGTCGTCGTCAAGCGCATCGATGCCGAGGAAAAGACTGCCGGTGGCATCATCATTCCCGACACTGCGCAAGAGAAGCCCTCGCAGGGCGAAATCGTCGCCGTCGGCCCTGGTGGCCGCGACGAAGCCGGCAAATTGATCCCGATCGATCTCAAGGTCGGCGACACCGTGCTGTTCGGCAAGTGGTCGGGCACCGAAGTGAAAATCGACGGTCAGGATCTCCTGATCATGAAGGAATCCGACATCATGGGCGTGATCGAAGGCGGCGCTGCCGCCAAGAAGAAAGCCGCCTAAGCGCAAAACCCGTCATTCCGCGGTGCGCGCTTCAAAGCGCGCGTCGAAGGATGACATCCACTGACTTCAAGTCACCCTTCGAGGCTCGCCGTAGACACGGCTCGCTCCTCAGGGTGACGCACAGGAGCGAATACAAATGGCTGCCAAAGACGTTAAATTCGGCGTCGATGCTCGCGACCGCATGCTGCGCGGTGTCGACATCCTTGCCAACGCTGTGAAAGTGACGCTCGGCCCGAAAGGCCGCAACGTCGTGCTCGACAAGTCGTTCGGCGCCCCGCGCATCACCAAGGACGGTGTCACGGTCGCCAAGGAAATCGAGCTCGAGGACAAGTTCGAGAACATGGGCGCACAGATGGTGCGCGAAGTAGCCTCGAAGGCCTCCGATGTGGCCGGCGACGGCACCACCACCGCGACCGTTCTGGCCGCGGCGATTGTCCGTGAGGGCGCCAAGTCGGTTGCCGCCGGCATGAACCCGATGGACCTCAAGCGCGGCATCGACCTCGCGGTCGAAGCCGTCGTCGAGCATCTCAAGGCCAATTCCAAGAAGGTCACGTCGAACGAAGAGATCGCGCAGGTTGGCACCATCTCCGCCAACGGCGATCGCGAGATCGGCGACTTCCTGGCCAAGGCCATGCAGAAAGTCGGCAACGAAGGCGTGATCACGGTCGAAGAAGCCAAGTCGCTCGAGACCGAACTCGACATCGTCGAGGGCATGCAGTTCGATCGCGGCTACATCTCGCCCTACTTCATCACCAACGCCGACAAGATGCGCGTTGAGATGGAAGACCCCTACATCCTGATCTACGAGAAGAAGCTGTCGGGTCTGCAGGAACTGCTGCCGCTGCTCGAAGCGGTGGTGCAGTCCGGCAAGCCGCTGCTGATCGTGGCTGAGGACGTGGAAGGCGAAGCGCTTGCCACCCTCGTCGTCAACAAGCTGCGCGGCGGCCTCAAGGTTGCCGCCGTCAAGGCGCCGGGCTTCGGCGATCGCCGCAAGGCCATGCTGCAGGACATCGCCGTCCTGACCGGCGGCCAGGCGATCTCGGAAGATCTCGGCATCAAGCTCGAGAACGTCACCATCCAGATGCTGGGCCGCACCAAGAAGGTGATGATCGACAAGGAAAACACCACCATCGTCAACGGCGCCGGCAAGAAGGCCGACATCGAAGCGCGGGTGGCGCAGATCAAGGCGCAGATCGAGGAAACCACCTCGGACTACGACAAGGAGAAGCTGCAGGAACGTCTGGCCAAGTTGGCCGGCGGCGTTGCGGTGATCCGCGTCGGCGGCGCCACCGAGATCGAGGTCAAGGAACGCAAGGACCGCGTCGACGACGCGATGCATGCGACCCGCGCCGCGGTCGAGGAAGGCATTCTGCCGGGCGGCGGCGTCGCGCTGTTGCGCGCCACCGAGGCCCTCAAGAAGGTCAAGACCCAGAATGACGACCAGAAAGTCGGCGTCGAGATCGTCCGCAAGGCGATCCAGGCCCCGGCCCGTCAGATTGCGACCAACGCCGGTGAAGACGGCTCGGTCATCGTCGGCAAGATCCTCGAGAAGGATCAGTACAACTGGGGCTTCGACGCCCAGGCCGGCGAATACGGCAACCTGATGAGCAAGGGCGTCATCGATCCGGCCAAGGTCGTGCGTTCGGCGATCCAGGGCGCGGCGTCGGTTGCCGGTCTCTTGATCACCACCGAAGCGATGGTCGCCGAGACCCCGCAGAAGAAGGGTGCCGCCGGCGGCGGTATGCCCGGCGGCATGGGCGGCGGCGGCGGCGGAATGGACTTCTAGTCCATCCACGTCGACAGCGCAAAACAAGCAGAGGCCCGGGAGAAATCCCGGGCCTTTTGCTATGTACCGATCAGGTTTCGGGTGGCGTGAAAATGAAAACGACCACAAATGAGAAGGCGCGGTTACATCCGCCGTCGCCTATAAATCTCATCGTGGCCGTCGGGCGAAGGGACCTTACGCATACGCAATCCCATCACCACTTGCGCATAAACTAACCTTAGAGTGTGACTGTATCGTGACCAAAACCTTAACGAAGATTTACACCGGGGTCGGCGGCTGGACCTACGAGCCGTGGCGCGGCGTGTTTTATCCCAAGGGCCTGCCGCAGGCGCGCGAGCTGGAATATGCCGGCCAGCATCTGACCTCGATCGAGGTCAACGGCACGTTTTACAGCGACGCAGTCACCGAAGACCTTCCGCAAATGGGCCGCCGAAGTGCCGGACGGATTCGTTTTCGCGCTCAAAGGTCCGCGCTACGCCGTCAATCGCCGCGTGCTGGCCGAGGCCGGCGACTCCATCAATCGCTTTCTCGATTCCGGCATCACCGAGCTCGGCCCCAAGCTCGGCCCCCTGCTCTGGCAGTTCGCGCCGCACAAGAAATTCGACGAAAAAGATTTCGGCGCATTTCTCGAATTGCTGCCGAAGAAACACGACGGCCATGCGCTGCGCCATGTCGTCGAGGTCCGCAGCGAGACCTTCAAGACACCCGCTTTCATCGCCTTGGCGCGCAAAGCTGGCGTCGCCGTCTGCTACGCCGAACACGACAGCTACGCCGAGATCGCCGACATCACCGCCGATTTCGTCTATGCCCGCCTGCAGAAAGGGCGACGAGAAGCTCAAAGCCGGCTACGCACCGAAGGCGCTCGATGCCTGGGCCGCGCGCGCCAAGACCTGGGCGAAAGGCGGTGCGCCGGCCGATCTGCCGCGCATCGACAAGACGCACGCGCCGAAACAGCCGCGCGACGTCTTCATCTATTTCATCCACGAAGCCAAGCTGCGCGCGCCGGCGGCGGCCATGGCGCTGATCGAGCGCCTGCGATAGCCGCTTATTCCGCCGGCTGGGTGGCGCGGTGCTTGCCCTCGACGCTGACGATCATGGCGACCAGGCCGAGCGTCGTCAGGAACAGCAGCAGCGCGATCATCGCATTCACGCTCAAGAACCAGCGTGAAGCCGCCGCTCTGATGCAGCAGCGAGATCATGCCGATCGCGGCGCCGGCGCTGATGAACAGCAGGAAATATCGCACCGCATAGACCCGGCCGCGCCAGGCGTCGGCGGTATAGCGCGCCATGATCATGTCGTTGACGGTGACCTGCCCGTAAATCGCGGCAACCGCGATGGCGAGCGCGATCAACAGGCTGACGCCATTGGCATAGGCCGCCCACAAATTGCCGAGGAAGCCGATCCCCGTCACGGTGGCGAAGATCGTATGCGGCGCCACCCATTCCACGGCACGCCCGACGATGAGTTGCGCGAGCGCGCCGCACACCAGCACCGCGGTCGCGATGCCGCCGACCAGCACCAGCGGCAGGTCGTTGGACAGCCGCTCGTCGACGATTTTCGGCAGCGCGATGGTCAGGACGTTGAAGGTCAAACCGGCGCTCAGCGCGATGACGATGAACAGGCCGAACAGCATGAAGGCCAGCCGCGGCGTCAGCGGCACCGCCGGCACCGATTTGCGCGTCTTGGCGTGGTGCAGATCGGCGGGCGTCAGCCACAGATAGACGATGCCGGTCGCGAACGAGACCGCCGCCGGCGCAAAGAACGCCGCCCGCCAGCTGATCCAGTAGGCCAGCGCCGCGCTGATGCCGGCGGCGAGCGACACGCCGAGATTGCCGCATACGCCGTTGAACGCCAGCGTGCGCCCCTTGGCGCCCGATGCCTCGATCAGCATCGCCATGCCGACCGGATGATAGATCGCGGCAAAGACGCCGAGCGCAAACATTGCGACGCCCAGCATAACCAAGTTCGGCGCCAGCCCGATGGCGGCGAGCGAAACGCCGCAGCCGAGAAAGAACGCCGCCATCATGTTGCGGCGGCTCCAGCGGTCGGCGAGCCAGCCGGCCGGCAGCGAGAAAATCCCGAACGCCAGGAAGGCCGTGCTCGAGAGCGCGATCAGCTCGCTGTACGGCAGGCCGTACACCACCTCCAGGCCGATCACGACCGTCGGATAGATCAGCAGCACGAAATGATCGAGCGCATGCGCCCAATTGAGGAAGCCGATGGAGCGGCGGCGGGCCACCTCGTCGAACGCGGCAGGGCTCTGGAGTGGCGTCATTTGGGCTTACTTTGCGGCCTGATAAGCGCTGAGAATCACACTATAGCCCTTGCCATTTGCGATGTTCGGTCGATTTTCGTCGCCAGCGGGCCAAACCATGACCATACCATTTAGTGCCAGCCCGAGCCCATTCTCCGCGATGAGCCACCGCCCATGACAACGCGCCGCGGCATCCGGCCAAACGCTGAGTGTATGGCTAAGTCATTGCAACCATTACGCGATCATAACCGATTGCATTAGACAACAACCACACGTCGCGCTTTAGTTGTGGCGATATTCCGAAAGCTACCTGCCGGATTGATGCTGAGGCTGGGGGGCCTCGATGAGGCGCGTACACGCGGCGTTGGCTTTCGCCGCGGCCTTCGTTGTTTGCTGGTTTTGTCTGTCGGCCGGCCCCAGTCGGGCCGCCGACGATGACGAATCGCGCGTCATTCTGTTTTCCGGCCGCGATCTTTGGCGCAACGGAGTCTTCGCCTATGGCGGCCTGCTGCTCGCGCCCGGCGGTTTCGAGCAAGACGGCTTTCTCCTGAAGCTGCTGCTATCGGGCGGTCTTTATCGCTACGTCTCCGGCGGATTGGGCGGCGAGCAAGTGATCGGCGCCGAAGGAAAAGCGCAAGTCCTGCCGGGCGTGCGCATCAAGCGCGGCGATTTGGAGGCCAAGTTCTACTTCGGCCTCGACTACGAGGAGCATCGGCTCTGGCCGGACGATCCTGGGAACAATCTGCGCGGCCGCGCGCTCGGTCTCACCATGGCCGTCGATCTCTGGTGGGAGCCGACGGCCAATACTATGGCTGCGATGGACGGTTCGATCTCCACGATTTCGACCAATCATTCGGCACGCGCCGCTTTTGGCTGGCGCGTGATCGACGACCAGTTTTATTTCGGTCCCGAAATTGCGGTCTTCGCCTCCGACGGCTACCGGCATTTACGGATCGGCGGCCATCTGACCAGCATGAAGACCGGACAATACGAATGGTCGGCAGCCGGCGGCTGGGCGCGGGATTCCGACGGCCGCTCCAGCCCTTACGTGCGGCTCGGCGTGATGCAGCGCCTGTAGCGTTTTTGCTTAAGCAATATCTATCTGACCTCAATCAGCCGGTCGGTGGCTTGCCGGTGTTAATCGCCAATTGCGCGTCGAAAGCCCGCTTGTAGGCGGGCCGCGCTTCGCCGCGGGCGACATAGGCGGCCAGGTTCGGATATTCGTCCAGAATGCCCGATGATCTCAGCCTGAGCAGCACCGACACCATCATCAGGTCGCCCGCGCTGAACCCACCATCGAGCCAGTCGGCATTGCCAAGGCGAGCGGAAAGTTGCTTTAGCCGGTCGCGGACGCGATCCTCGACCAGAGGCAGGCGCTCCTTACTCCAGGGCTTATCGCCCTCCAGAAGCTTGGCGGTTACGAGTTCAAGGATCGGCGGCTCCACCGTGTTGAGCGCGGCAAACATCCATGTGATCGCGCGCGCCCGGGCATTCGCATCGTCCGGCAACAGGCCCGCATGGCGCTCGGCGATATGCAACACGATCGCCCCCGTCTCGAACAAAGCGAGATCGCCTTCTTCATAGGTCGGAATTTGCCCGAAAGGATGAAGCGCCAGATGCGCGGGTTCCTTCATCGCACGGAACGAAACAAGGCGAACCTCGTAGGGTTGGCCCACTTCTTCAAGCGCCCAGCGAACGCGCGTATCACGCGCCAGTCCCTTGCCGCCATCGGGTGACCGCTCAAAGGCGGTAATGGTGATGGTCATCGTGAGGCTCCCCCTTGGCGATGAGTCCTGACCTTAGTCGAGCGTGCGGCGGAAACGCGTGACCGCGATCGTCATGGCGATCAACATCAGCACCAGCATCGCCACTGCATCGTAGTGCAAATCCGAGATGGAAGAACCCTTCAACATGATCGAACGCACGATGCGCAGATAATGCGTGAGCGGCAGCGCCTCGCCGATCCATTGCGCCCAGACCGGCATGCCGGCGAAGGGAAACATGAAGCCGGACAACAGGATGTTCGGCAAAAAGAACATCAGCGACATCTGCATCGCCTGCAGCTGGTTCTGCGCGACGGTCGAGAAGGTGTAGCCGATCGACAGATTGGTGGCGATGAACAGCGTGCTCAAAGAAGCGAGCACCGCCAGACTGCCGATAATCGGCACGCCGAATAGCAGCACCCCGATGCCGATGATCAGCGATGCCTGCACGAAGCCGACCATGATGTAGGGCACGATCTTGCCGAGCATGATCTCGACCGGCGTGATCGGCATCGACAGCAGGCTTTCCATGGTGCCGCGCTCGATCTCGCGCGTCACCGAAAGCGCGGTGAAAATCAACATGGTCATGGTGAGGATGGTGCCGACCAGCCCGGGCACGATATTGAGCTGGGTCACGCCGGCCGGGTTGTAGCGCGCATGGGTGCGGATTTCGAACGGCAACGGCGCACTGTCGGGAATAGCGCGATCGTGGGCGAGCGCCGTCAACACCACCTGGTTGAGCGCGCCGAGCGCCGAGCCGGCCGCGACCGGATCGGTGGCGTCCGCGACGATCAGCATCGTCGGCTTGTCGCCACGACGCACGGAGCGTTCGAAATTGGCCGGAACCTCGACCCCGAACAGCACCTTGCCGGCCGCCAGCAGTTCGTCGAGCTCGGCCTCGTTGCGCGGCAGTTCGGTGACGCGGAAATATTCGGTGTTCTTGAGCGCGGCGAGGATCGAGCGGCCGAGATCGCTATGCTCCTGCAGCAGCACCGCGGTCGGCAAATGCCGCGGATTGGTATTGATGGCGTAGCCGAACAGCAAAAGCTGGATCAGCGGGATCATGATGATCATGGCAAACGACACCCGGTCGCGCCGGAGCTGGATGAACTCCTTCACCAGCACCGCCCAGGTCTTGCGAAAAAAGCCATTGCCGCGGCTGTGGGACGGCGCCTGGGTCGGCAGAACATGCGTCATTGGAAATTATCCTGCGCCTTGCTCATCAGATCGATGAACACATCCTCGAGCGAGGGCTCGGAGCGCTTCCAGTCGAGCTCCTTGCGCGCGCGGTAGGGCGCGATCGCCGCCTCGAGCGCGTCAGCGTCGCGCCCGGACACATGCAAACTGGTGCCGAACGGCGCCACCATGGCAATGCCCGGCTTGCCGGTGAGTTCGCCGGATAATTGGCTTAGACCCTCGCCGCCGGCGGCACTCACGACGTAAGTTGTCAGGTGCGCGGACGCGACCACTTGTTCGACCGTGCCGTGGACCATCAATTCGCCGTAGGCAATGTAAGCGATCTCATGGCAACGCTCGGCCTCGTCCATGTAATGGGTGGAAACCAGCACGGTGAGCCCGTTGGCGGCGAGCGCGTGGATCTCGTTCCAGAATTCGCGCCGCGCCTTGGGATCGACGCCCGCGGTCGGCTCATCGAGCAGCAGCAATTGCGGGCCCGACAACGTGCAGGCGCCGAGCGCCAGCCGCTGCTTCCAGCCGCCCGATAACTCGCCGGCGATCTGCTCTTCACGGCCGGTGAGACCGAGACGCGCGATGGCCGCACGCGCGGCGGCGCGCGGCTTCTCCAGGCCGTAAATGCGCGCGATGAATTCCAGGTTCTCGCGCACCGAGAGGTCCTGATAAAGACTGAAGCGCTGCGTCATATAGCCGACCTGACGTTTGATCATGTCGGTCTGCGTGAGAATGTCGTAACCCAGACACGTGCCGGTGCCTTCGTCGGGCGTCAGCAGCCCGCACAGCATCCGGATGGTCGTGGTCTTGCCGGAGCCGTTCGGCCCGAGGAAGCCGTAAATGGTGCCGCGCTTGACCTGCATCGACAGGTCGCGCACCACCGCCCGGCCGTCGAACTTCTTGGTCAGATGATGGACATCGATGACGATGTCATGCGCGCCGTTTTGCATTTCGTTTTGCGCGCCGGTTTGGCCGTTCATTGCGGCGCCGCCTTCGCAAGACTGACGGCGACCGGCTGCCCGACGCGGAATTTTTCCGGTTGCTCGGGCCGCGCCTCGATCAGGAACACGAGCTTGGCGCGCTCATCCATGCTGTAGATCACCGGCGGCGTGAATTCGGCGCTGCGCGAGATGAAACTCACCTTGGCGGTCAGCCCTTTTTCGCAGCCGTCGCAGGTGACGTTCACGGTCTCGCCGAATTTGATCGCCGGCAATTCCGCCTGCGGCGCGAAAAACCGGATTTTCAGATTGCCGGGCGGCAGCAGCGCCACCACCGGCCGCCCGGCCGGCACGGTTTCGCCGGGCCGGAAATAGATCTGCTGAATGGTGCCGTCGGCGGGACTTTTGGCGCTGCGGCGCGCCAACCGCGTTTGCGACCAGGCCAGATTGGCATCGGCCGACCGCAGCGCGGCTTCGGCATCGTCATACGTCTTTTGCGTGCCGGCGGAGGTCTTCAACAATTCCTTGGCGCGATCGAAGGCCTGCTTCGTATTGGTCACGGTGGCCTTCTTGATTACCACGTCGGCCTCTTGCAAATCGTCGTCGACGGTGAACAGCAAGGCGCCCTTATCGACCCGGTCGCCTTCACTCACTTTCAGCGTTTCGACACGGCCTTGTTCGTCGGCGCTGACGAAGACCAGTTCGGCCTCGACCCAGCCTTGCAGCATCGCCGGTTTGGCATTGTCGCAGCCCGCGAGCGCGAGCGTCGCCAGCGCCGCTGCCGCCAGACCGGCAAAATTCATCCTCATGCGGCTCTCCTCGGAACCAATAATAGATCGATGTAGGTCTTCATCATTTTGCGAACGTCGAGCGGCTCGAAGCGCTCGAACAATCCGCTCCAGATGATCGCGACCAGTCCGGGCGCCGCGATGATCTGCGGGAATTCGACCAGCCCCTCGGGCACCTCACCGCGCGCAGCGGCGCGGCGCAGAACTTCGCGCATCGAGGCAATGATGCGCGACAGCACTTCGCGATAGTAGAACTCGGCGAGCTTCGGGAAGCGCCGGCCTTCCGAGATCATCAGGCGGATGACGTCTTTGCGGCGGGTCTCGAACACCTCGCGCACGAACAGATCGACGATCCGCTCCGCCAGCACGCCCACCGGCAGGTCGACCGCGCCCATCGCCTCGATGGTGCCGACCAGCGGCGTCAGCATGGCGCGGATCAGTTCCTGGAACAGGCTCTCTTTATCGCGGAAATAAAGATAGATCGTGCCCTTGGCGACACCGGCGCGCTTGGCCACGTCGTCGAGCCGTGTCGCCTCGAAACCGCGGGCGGAAAACTCCTCGAGCGCGGCGGCGAGGATTTCCTCGCGGCGGCCTTCGCCGCGCGCCTTTCGGCTGCCGGCGGTTTCGCGACGCGCCATATCGCCCGCGCCGCGCGGCCTTGCCTTTACGCGGCGTTTTCTTGGCGGGAGCGGTGCGGTTTGCGGCCATCGGCGGCGGATCGATATACTGACTGACTGGTCAGTCATTTGTACGCCAAAGGCGGAATTCGCGCAAGCGCCCGCGGGCGTACAAATAGATCAACTATTTCAGGTGATTAGCGGTCGAGCCGGCGGCGTCAGCCCTTGGCGTCGCAGAAGAACGTGCGGATCACACATTCCTTGCCGCCGTCTTTGTAGCAGGCCTCGAGCGCCTGGTTCTGGCTGCGGCCGAGCCGCGGCCCCTTGCCCCAGCCATGGGCACCGCACGGGTTGGCGAAATCGACCGCGAAGGCCGCGCAACCGCGCTTGGCGGTCGTCACCACCCGGCAGGTTTCGCCCTGGCATTTCGACAACGCGCTCTGCCGGGCTTCGTCGATGGTGCCGAAATCATAGGCCTCGCCGAACGCGCCGCACGATCCGATCGCCAACGCGCCTGCCGCGCGCGCCGTATTGACCGCGACAAACATCAACATCGCCGTCGCCAGCATCAGGCTGGCCACCACAAGCGCGCGCATCACCGGCGTATAGATATCCGTCATCGTCCCTCACCCAACCCTGGCCGCTAGCTAAGGGCTGAGTCGCGGCGGCGATCAACGATTCGAGTCTTGAAGCGGCTCTGATTTCGGCCTTGACGGCCGACTGCGACTCGGAGGCTCAAGGTCCGCCGTCGCAGACCCAAGCCTGAATGTGACAATTCCGGCCGCCGTAGTTGGCGGCAGTTATTGAGCGCAATATTCTCCGCAGCGCGACGCGAGCCGGCATAGGCCCAACCGCGCGCGCCACAGCCGCCCTGCCCGGCCACGGCGAAGGCGCCGCAGGACCGGCGCAAGGTCACCACGACCTTGCAGCTGCCGTCGCCGTTGCTGCTGCACTCGGCCAGCGCGCGAATAGCGGCGCCAGCCGGCGTGGGATTGTCGTAGGCGTAGCCGACCCGGTTGCACCTGCCGATGGCCATGGCGCCGGCCGCGTCCGCCGAAATGTCAGTCGCGGCGACGATCCCAAAAATCGTCAGAACCGCCGAGATAACTGTTGTTAATTTCCGCATCGTCGCCCCCCCTGTGAATTCCCATGAGAACTCTAGCAGGCCCAGCTCGATGACGTCACTGGCTTTCGATTTCGGCTTTCACGGCCGACAACAATTCAGGCGTGTCGACATCGGTCAGCGCCGCGTCGCCCGCGACCGGGACTTCGACCACCGCTTCGGCATATTGGCCGATCAGATGGCGGGCGCCGATATCGCCATTGATCGACATCAGGTCGTGGAAGAATCGCCGCGACCACACCACCGGATTGCCGCGCCGGCCGTCGATGCTCGGCACCACCACCAGGCCGCCACGCTCCGGATCGAACGCCGCGATCAGTTTATCGATCAACTGGCTATCGACCTGCGGCATGTCGCCAAGGCAGACGATGGCGCCGTCTGCTTCGGCAGGAACGGCGGCTACGGCGGCTTTCAGCGAGGTGCCGAGGCCGTCGGCAAAATCCGGGTTATGCACGAAGCGCACCGGCAATCCCTCCAGCGCCGCCTCGACCTGCTCACGCTCATGCCCGGTGACGACAATGACCGGCTTGGCGCGCGACGCCAGCGCCTGTTCGGCGGCGATGCGCACCAACGGCTTGCCGCCGATTTCGGCCAGCATCTTGTTGACCGCGCCCATGCGGGTGGAACGCCCGGCCGCCAGCACCACCGCGGCGATGCTTTGAGCTTTCTTTGGACCTTTTTCCGGCGCCGGCTCGCTGCGCGGCTGCGGCCGCGTCACGATCTCCATCAGCAAGCCGCCGACGCCCATGCCGGTGATGTCTTCGCGCGTCACCGGCAAGCCGGCCAGCATCCGCATCAGCACCCAGTCGAAGCCGTTTTCTTTCGGCGAGCGCGCGCAGCCGGGCGCGCCGACCACCGCGGCGCCGCGCAAGCGTCCGATCAGCATCAGATTGCCGGGATCGACCGGCATGCCGAAATGCTCGATCTCGCCGCCGACCGCCTCGATCGCCATCGGGATCACGTCGCGCCGGTCGGCAATGGCGGATGCGCCGAACACGATCACCAGTTCGGCGCCGGCCTTGAGCACGTCGTCGATGGCGCGCGCCAGCGCGGCCTGATCGTGCGGCACGCGGCGTTCGGCAACGATCGTCGCGCCGGCGGGCGCGATACGCGTCGCGGTGATCTTGAGGGTCTTCTCGACGACCTTGGGTGACAGGCCCGGCAGCAACGTCGATACGATGCCGATCTTGCGCACCGTGTAGGGCGCGACCCGAATGACGGGCTTGGCTTTCGCCGCCTCCGCCACCGCCTTGTCGCGCGCGCTGCCTGCCACCGCGAACGGAATGATCTTCACGGTGGCGATCATCTCGCCTTCCACCACCGGCTTGAACGCCGGCAGCGTGGCTAAGGTCACCGCCTCGTCGATGCGATTGAGCCGGTCGATCGCGTCCTTGTCGACCACCAGCACGCCGGAAGTTTCGGCAAACATATTGCAGCGGCCGGTGAAGGCGCGGTCGGAGCGCGCGCCCTCGCCCGCGGACGCCGCGGCAATATCGGCGGCGGCCTGATCTTCCGATACGTCGCCGGCTTCGAGCCGTGCCACCACAATCTCATTCACGCCCGCGGCCTTCAGCGCCGCCACTTCCGGCGGCCCGATCAACGTGCCCTTCTTGAGCACCAGGTCGGCCTGACGGATCGAATGCACCGCCGTGGCGCCGAGCGCGTCGTCGGGAGCGACCGGGCCGAACTTCATGCCGCCTCCGGCTTCTTGCGCAGACGCTCGGTGATCTGGCCCATGATCGCGATCGCGATCTCCGCCGGCGACACCGCGCCGATCGGCAGGCCGATGGGCGCATGGATGCGTGCGATATCGGCGTCGGTCAGCCCCGCCGCCTTCAGCCGGTCCACGCGCTTGGCGTGGGTCTTCTTGGAGCCGAGCGCGCCGACATAGAAGCAATCGCGCTTGAGCGCGTGCAGCAGCGCCGGGTCGTCGATCTTCGGATCATGGGTCAGCGCGACGAACGCGGTGTAGTGGTCGACGTTGAGCGGCGGCAGCGCCACATCAGGCCATTCCGCGATCACCTTCACATCGGGAAAGCGCTCGATCGAGGCAAAGGCCGTGCGCGGATCGACAATGGTCACGTCGTAGCCGAGCAACTGCCCGACCGGCGCCAGGGTCTGGCTGATATGCACCGCGCCGGTGATGACAAGCTGCGGCGACGGCACATGGACCGTGATGAAGACCTGGCCCTGCGGGGTTTCCTCCATGCCGCTTTTGGCCATGCGGACGTGCTTTTCCAGCAAGTCCTTCAGCGGGTCCTTGGCAATCTCGCCGGCCTTGACCAACCGCTGCTCGCCGCTGGCGACATCGGTGACGACCACCACCGCGCGCCGCGCGGCGCGTTCGGCATTCAGCGCGTGCAGGATATCGAGTTTCATTTTGCTTTCCTGTCATTCCGGAAGCCGAGCGAAGCGAGGCTGTCCGGAATCCATAACCCCAGTTCGTGAATATGGATTCGGGCTCGCCACTTCGTGGCGCCCGGAATGACGATTATGAGACCTTCTCAACATACACCCTGATCGTACCGCCGCAGGACAGGCCGACATTCCAGGCGGCCTCGTCGGCAACGCCGAATTCCAGCATTTTCGGTTTGCCGCTGTCGATCACGTCGATGGCCTCGGTCACCACCGCGCCTTCGACGCAGCCGCCCGAGACCGAACCCAGAAAATTCCCGTCATTGTCGATCACCAGATTGGAGCCGACCGGCCGCGGCGCCGAGCCCCAGGTCTCGACCACGGTCGCCAGCGCCACGCCGCGACCGGCCTTGCGCCAGTCCTCGGCGGCTTTGAGAATGTCTTCATCGCGCGAAAGCATGGGAGTTCTCCATCAGGCAACGTGTCTGAGCATCAGTTTCGGATCGTAGCCCTTGGATGCGGCCCCCGACAGGGCGCGCACAAGGTCGGTCATCGAAGTCCAGATTGTGGATCGGCCGCAGTTCGTCAACATGCGGCAGCATGGTCCGCACGCCCTTGGCGCGCGCCTCGAAGCCGTCGAAGCGCAGAAGCGGATTGAGCCAGATCAGCCGGCGGCACGAGCGGTGCAGCCGGTCCATTTCGAAAGATAGCGTGTCATCGCCGTCGCGTTCAAGCCCGTCGGTGATCAAAAGCACCACCGCGCCCTGCCCGAGCACGCGCCGCGCCCAATGCTTGTTGAAATCGTGCAACGAGGTCGCAATGCGGGTGCCGCCCGACCAGTCCGCCACGTTGGCGCTGCAGGCGGCGAGCGCCTCGTCCGGATCGCGCTGCCGGATGGCGCGGGTCACGTTGGTCAGCCGCGTGCCGAACAGGAAGGTCGTGACGCGCTTGCGCGCATCGGTGATGGCATGCAGAAAATGCAGGAACAGCCGGGTGTACTGGCTCATCGAGCCGGAAATATCGAGCAGCGCCACGATCGGCGGCTCCTTCAGGCGCGGGCCCAGATATTTCAGATCGATCAGCGCCCCGCCGCCCTTCATGCTGGCGCGCAAGGTGCGGCGGATATCGATGATGTGGCCATGGCGGCTCGGCGCCAACCTGCGCGTGCGCACCAGGTCGAGCGGCAGCGCCAGCCGCGCAATCGCAGCCTTGGCGGCCGCGATCTCGGCCGCGCTCATCTGCGCGAAATCTTTGCGCTGCAACACCTCGCGATCGGAGACGGTCAAACGCGCGTCGACCTCGATTTCCGTTTTGTCCTGGTCGCGTTCGTTGATGCCGGAGAACAGCGCCTCCTGAACGCGCTGCGCGCCCGGCGGCGGCGCCTTCGGCTCGGTGGACTTCGTTTCCGGCAGCATCGACGCAATCAGCTTTTCGATATAGCCGCGCTTGCGGAAGAAAATGCGGAACGCCTGGTCGAACAGCAGCGTGTGCTCGTGCCGCTTCACGAACACGGCATGCAGCGTCCAATAGAAGTCGTCACGGTCGCCGACGCGGGCGACGTTGACCGCCTCCAACGCGTCGAGCACCGCGCCCGGACCGACCGGAATGCCGGCGGCGCGCAGCGCACGCGCAAAGTAGAGAATGTTTTCGGCAAGCCGGCCTTCAACAAGCCGGCCTTCGACTTCGGCCATGGATGTCACTCCGCCGCCCTTAGACTCCGACTTCACCTCGTCGAGCAGCGCTTTCACCTTGGTGCCGTCGAGGCGCGCGATGTCGTCCTGATATTTCAGCAGCACGCCGAGCGTATCCGACACCGTTGCCGGATCGAGCGCGACCACGTCCAACTCGGTGAGCGCGCCGGCCCAGTCGAGCGTCTCGGCGACGCCGGGCGATTTGAACAAATCTTCCTTGCGCAGCGCCTGCACGAAGGCGACGACCTGTTCGGACAATTTCTTGGCGATGCCCGGCACCTTGGCGCGCAGGATCTGCAACTCGCGGGCGGCGTTGGGATAGCCGACCCAGTGATAGAGGCAGCGGCGCTTGAGGGCGTCGTGGACCTCGCGGGTACGGTTCGACGTCACGACGACTATCGGTGGCGCCGCCGCCTTCACCGTGCCCAATTCCGGAATGGTCACCTGGAAGTCGCTCAGGACTTCCAGCAAAAAGGCTTCGAAGGCCTCGTCGGTGCGATCGATCTCGTCGATCAGCAGCACCGGCGGCCCTTGCGTGCTCGGTTCGAGCGCCTGAAGCAGCGGCCGCTTGATCAGGTAATGCTCGGAGAAGATGTCATGCTCGATCCGAGCCCGGTCATCCTCGCCCTGAACCTCGGCCAGGCGGATGGCGATCATCTGCGAGCCGTAGTTCCACTCGTAGACCGCCGACGAAATATCCAGCCCCTCGTAACATTGCAGCCGGATCAGCCGGCGGCCCAGCGCCGACGACAGCACCTTGGCGATCTCGGTCTTGCCGACGCCGGCCTCGCCTTCCAGGAACAGCGGCCGGCCCATGCGCAGCGCCAGATACAAAACCGTCGCCAGCGAGCGGTCGGCGATGTAATCGGCCTTGGCCAGCAGGTCGAGGGTGGCGTCGATGCTGTCAGGGACTGGTGTAATGGGCATTCGTCAGTATCCTCGGTGACACTTTAACCGATCCGAACCGCAGCATACATGTAGTCAGCGTTAGTGCCGCTCACCAGCCAAAATACCACCTGAGGATAGCTGCCATGACCACCCCCGTCGCCGAGCTGACCCAGGGCGCCGTGCGCCTGCCGACCATCGATTCAGGCGTCCGAATCGGCCATGTGCACCTGAAAGTCGCCGATCTGCAGCGGGCGCTGGATTTCTATTGCGGCGTCCTGGGCTTTACGGTCACCACCACAAGGCCGGGCGCCGCCTTCATTTCGGCCGGCGGTTACCACCACCATATCGGGCTCAATACCTGGGAAAGCAAAGGCGGCTCGCCGCCGCCGCCGCGCGCGACCGGGCTTTACCATACCGCCATCCTGTACCCGTCCCGGCCGCTGCTGGCCGACGCGCTGCGCCGGCTGATCGTCGCCAAGATCCCGCTCGAGGGCGCCAGCGACCACGGCGTCAGCGAGGCCTTGTACCTGCGCGACCCCGACGACAACGGCGTCGAGCTCTATTGGGACCGGCCCAAGGAGCAGTGGCCGCAGAACAAGGACGGCTCGCTGCAGATGTTCACCAACCCGCTCGACCTGCACGATCTGCTGGCGGAGTTGGATAAGGCGCCGGCGAAGTAAGCTAACTTCGGCGCCGGTAGTCGCCGCGCGACAATTGCTTTTCGATAAAGCAATACAGCACGATGAACAGATAGCGGCTGCCCATCTCGCGGAGCTTGAGTTTCGAGACGCCGGCTTTCCGATTCTGCCAGCTGATCGGCACCACGGCAAAGCTGTAGCCGCGGATGATCGCCTTGAGCGGAAGCTCGACGGTCAAGTTGAAATGATGCGACAAGATCGGCTGCAGCCCGGCGATCACCTCGCGGCGATAGAGCTTGAAGGCATTGGTGAAGTCGTTGAAGCGCTGGCGAAACAGAATCCGGATGAAGGTGTTGGCCATCCGGTTGAGAATAAGTTTGTGAGCCGGATAGTCGATGACCCGGCCGCCGGCGATGAAGCGCGAGCCGAACACGCAATCATAGCCGTCGGCGAGCAGCCGGTAGCATTTGATCAGATCGTCCGGCGCGTCCGAGCCGTCGGCCATCACGATCGCGACGGCGTCGCCGCGAAACGCTTCAAGGCCCGCCCGCACGGCAAAGCCGAAACCGTTCGGCGGCCGGTTGTCGATCGAGCGCACCGTGCCAAACCGCGCAGCAAGCCCGTCGAGCACCGCGCGTGAATCATCGGTGCTGTTGTCGTTGACGATCAGAATCTCGTGCTCGATGTCAGCCGCTTGCAGCGCTGCCACCAGCGTCGTCACGGTTTCGACGATGCTTTCGGCTTCGTTGTGCGCCGGAATGACGACCGACAGCACGCCCGGCGCGCCGGCCGCGACCCAGCCCTCGGTCGATGCCGGCTGCGCCATCAGCCGGCGACTTTCGCGCTGACGGTCCGCTCGCGCGTCGCCTCGAATATTTCCGCAAGCGTCGCCGGAATATCGTAAGTGATCCGCCATTCCGGGAAATGCGACTGAAATTTACGGACGTCGCTGATGTACCAGATGTGGTCGCCGATGCGGTTGTCGTCGACATAGGACCAGTTCATCGGCCGGCCGGTCAATTTCTCGCACTCCGCGATCGCCTCGAGCATCGAGCAGTTGGCGTGGCGGCCGCCGCCGATGTTGTAGACCTCGCCCGATCGCGGCTTTTGAAAGAATTGCCAAAATCCGTTGACCAGATCCAGGCTATGGATGTTGTCGCGCACCTGCTTGCCCTTGTAGCCAAGCACTTTGTAATGCTGGCCGCTGACCGCGCATTTCATCAGATACGACAGGAAGCCATGGAGCTGGGTGCCGGAATGCCCCGGCCCGGTGAGACAGCCGCCGCGAAAGCACGCGGTCTTGAGCCCGAAATAGCGGCCGAACTCCTGCACCATCAGATCCGCCGCAGCCTTGGAAACGCCGAACAGACTGTGGGTCGAGGCGTCGATCGACATGGTCTCGTCGATGCCGTGACGGGCGTAAGGATGGCTGGCCGCGACTTCCCAGCGGCTGACCTGCTCGACCAGCGGCAGCCGGTTGGGCGTGTCGCCATAGACCTTGTTGGTGCTGCAATAGATAAACGGCGCATCCGGACAATATTGGCGGGTCGCCTGCAGCAGCGTCAGCGTGCCATTGGCATTGACGGTGAAGTCGGCGACCGGATCGCGCGCCGCCCAGTCGTGCGAGGGCTGCGCCGCCGCATGAATTACGAGCGCGATGTTGCGGCCGTAAGTCGAAAAGACCTTGGTGATGGCCGCCTCGTCCCTGATATCGGCGTCGACGTGGCGGTAGTTCGGCAGGCTCGCCTCCAGCGCCTCGCGCGACCAGCGCGTGCTGGCGTCGTCGCCGAAAAACTGCCGGCGCATGTCGTTGTCGATGCCGACGACGGTCATGCCCTTATCGGAGAAAAACCGCGCCGACTCGGCGCCAATCAGGCCGGCCGATCCCGTAATCACCACAATGCTCATTGCTGCCGCCATCAACTCAGAACGGATTGAACCTGATGCCGGTTATCGACCAGCCATCGTTGAACGTCATCTAGAATCGTACGCAAGTCGCGTTTCGGCCGCCAGCCGGTCGCGCCCGTCACCAGGGAATTGTCGGTGACATAGTACGGAATATCGGCATCGCGGGTCTCGGCCACCCGGCCGATGTCGATGCGTTTGGCCCGACATCTCCTGGCACAGCGCCGTCAACTCGCCAAGCGAAACGCTGTTATCCATGCCGCCGCCGACATTATAGAAGGCCGGCGCCGGTTTGGCGTCGAGCGCGGCCAGTTGTTTCAGCAGAAGATCGTAGAGGTCGTCGACGTGCAGCACGTCGCGCACCTGCAAGCCGTCGCCGCCGAAGCCCATGTAGCTGAGCCGACCGCCGAACAGATGGCGGGCCATCCACAAGACGATGAAGCCTTGATCGACCTTGCCCATCTGCCAGGGCCCGGAAATCACGCCGCAGCGGTTGACCACCGCGCGGAGGCCATACATCGCCTTGTATTCTTCGATCAGCAGTTCAGCCGCAAGCTTGGTCGCGCCGTACAGCGAGCGATTGCCGGCCAGCGCGAACTGCTCCGAGATGCCGGCCGCGGTCGCGCCGGGAATACGTGCGTCGGCGCGCAGAACGAAACGCGTGGGCGTTCGCTCCAGCGGCAGCGCCCGCAGCGGCGCAATCGGATAGACGCGGCTGGTGGAAAAGAAAACCATCGCCGCGCCGTGCCGGCGCGCATGCTCCAGGCAGTTCACCGCGCCGATAAGATTTGTATGAATAAGATAATCCGGGTCGCCGCCATAGCCGGCATGCACGCTCGGCTCGGCGGAGGCCTCGACGATCAGATCGACCGGCCCGACCGCTGTGAGATCGGCCGTCGCGCGCACGTCGCCATGGGCGAATTCGACGCCGCCGGCGCGCAACCGCTCGACCGCGAATTCCGAACCGCGGCGTTTGAGATTGTCGAATGCGATTATCGTCGCCGCCGCACGATCGCGTTTGAGCGCAAGCGCGATGTTCGAGCCGACAAATCCGGCGCCGCCGGTCACAAGAATGCGTTCAGCCATAGGATTTGGAATTCTCCGCCGCCGCCACCCTAGTGCACCCGGGCGGCGCGAGCGAGTCCGCGGCGGCCCGGTCTCAGGCGTTCGCCTTGGCCAGCGCGCGGCGCGCCAGCACGCCGACCAGATGCGCGCGATATTCCGGGCTGGCATGAATGTCGCTGTTCATGCCGGTCGCCGGAATGCTCATGCCCTCGATCGACTTGGCGGCGAAACGCTTCTTCAGCGCTTCCTCGAACGACTTGACGCGGAACACGCCGCTGGCGCCGGCGCCGGTGACCGCGACGCGGATGTCGGCGCCGCGCTTGGAGACGAACACGCCGACCAGGGCAAAGCCCGAAGCCGGATGCTTGAACTTCTCGTAGGCCGCCTTCTTGGCGATCGGGAAACTGATCTTGACGATGATTTCGCCCTCTTCCAGCGCGGTCGAATACATGCCGGTGAAGAAATCGTCGGCGGCGATGCGCCGTTTGTTGGTGATGATGGTGGCGCCCAAGCCGAGGCAGGCCGCCGGATAATCGGCGTTCGGATCGTTATTGGCGACCGAGCCGCCGATGGTGCCGCGGTTGCGCACCTGCGGATCGCCGATCGAGCCCGGCACGGCCGCGAGACCCGGCAGCGCCTGCTGCAACACCGTCGAATTGGCGACGTCGGCGTGGCGCGTCATGGCGCCGATCACGATGGAGCGGCCCTTCTGTTCGACGCCGACCATGCCCTCGACTTGCGACAAGTCGATCAGCGCCGATGGCTGCGCCAGCCGCAGCTTCATCACCGGCAGCAGCGAGTGGCCGCCGGCCAAAAGCTTGGCGTCCGGATTGCGCCCCAACAGCCCGGCGGCCTGACGCACCGTGGTCGGGCGATGGAAGGTGAAATTGTACATCGGTCTCTCCTGTGAACTTGTTAGGCAGCAATCCTTACGCAGCTTGGCGCGGATGAGCGCGCTGCAGCGCCGCCCATACCGCATTGGCGGTGGCCGGCATGGCCAGATCTTCGGTTCCGATCGCGTCGGTGATGGCGTTGATCACCGCGGCGGGCGCGGCGATGGCGCCGGCCTCGCCGCAGCCTTTGATGCCGAGCGGGTTGGACGGCGACTTGGTCATGGTCAGGCCGACATGAAACGACGGCAGGTCGTGCGCGCGCGGCATGGTGTAGTCCATCATCGAGCCGGTAACGAGTTGGCCGGCCTTGTCGTAGAGCGCGGCCTCCATCATCGCCTGGCCGACGCCCTGCGCGATGCCGCCGTGCACCTGGCCTTCGACGATCATCGGATTGATCACGGTGCCGAAATCATCGATCGCGGTCCAATTGACGATCTCGGTCTTGCCGGTGTCGGTATCGACCTCGACTTCGCAGATGTGGCAGCCGGCCGGGAAGGTGAAATTGGTCGGATCGTAGAACGAGGTCTCCTTCAGGCCCGGCTCCAGATCGGCGCCGACGAATTTATGCGCGATATAGGCGTTGAGCGCGACATCGCCCCAGGCCGCCGACTTGTCGGTGCCGGCGACCGTGAACTTGCCGTCCTTGAATTCGATGTCGCCTTCGGCCGCTTCCAGCACATAGGCCGCGACCTTCTTGGCCTTGGCCTCGATCTTGTCGAGCGCCTTGACGATCGCCGACATGCCGACAGCGCCGGAGCGCGAGCCGTAAGTGCCCATGCCGAACTGCACCTTGTCGGTGTCGCCATGCACGATCGAGACGTTCTCGAACGGAATGCCGAGGCGCTCGGACACCAGTTGCGCGAAGGTGGTTTCGTGGCCCTGGCCGTGCGCGTGGCAGCCGGTCAGGACTTCGACGCTGCCGGTCGGATTGACCCGCACCTCGGCGGATTCCCAAAGTCCGACGCCGGCGCCGAGCGAGCCGACCGCCTGCGACGGCGCAATGCCGCAGGCCTCGATATAGGTCGAATAGCCGATGCCGCGCAGCTTGCCGTGGCGCGCGGCTTCGCGCTTGCGCTTGCCGAAGCCTTTGACATCGGCCAGCTCCAGCGCCTTCTTCAGCGAGGCATTATAGTCGCCGGCGTCGTAGGCCATGATCACCGGCGTCTGATGCGGGAACGCGGTGATGAAATTGCGCCGGCGCAAATCCGCCGGATCGATGCTCATCTGCCGCGCCGACACTTCCATCAGCCGTTCGACCACGAAGGTCGCTTCCGGCCGCCCGGCGCCGCGATAGGCGTCGACCGGCGCGGTGTTGGTATAGACCGCGTCGACCTCGCAATAGATCGACGGGATGTTGTATTGGCCCGACAGCAGCGTGGCGTAGAGATAAGTCGGCACCGACGACGAGAAGGTCGACATATAGGCGCCGAGATTGGCGATGGTCTTGGCGCGCAGCGCGAGGATCTTGCCGTTGGCGTCGAGCGCGAGTTCGGCGTGGGTGACGTGGTCGCGGCCATGGGCGTCGGTGAGGAAGGCCTCGGAGCGATCCGACGTCCATTTCACCGGCCGGTGCACCTTGCGCGCCGCCCACAGGCAGACGACTTCTTCCGGATAGATGAAAATCTTCGAGCCGAAACCGCCGCCGACGTCCGGCGCGATCACCCGCAATTTGTGCTCCGGCGCCATGCCGACGAAGGCGGCAATGACCAGCCGCGCGACGTGCGGATTCTGCGAGGTGTTCCACAAAGTGAGGTTGTCGGTGCCCTCGTCATATTCCGCCAGCGCCGCGCGCGGCTCCATGGCGTTCGGCACCAGCCGGTTGTTGACGATGTCGAGCTTGGTGACGTGTTTGGCCGCGGCAAAAGCTGCCGCGGTCGCCTTGGCGTCGCCGAGATGCCATTGATAGATCGTGTTGTTGGCGATGTCGGGGTGGATCTGCGGCGCGCCCTGCGCCTGGGCCTTGGCCGGATCGACCACCGCGGTGAGCACGTCGTAATCGACCTTGATCTTTTCGGCCGCGTCGCGGCCTTGCTCATAAGTCTCCGCGATCACAACGGCGACGGCATCGCCGACGCAGTTGACCTTGCCGGAAGCGAGCGCCGGATGCGGCGCCATCTTCATCGGCGTGCCGTCCTTGGAATGGATCATCCAGCCGCAGATCAGATTGCCGATCTTGTCGCCGGCGAGATCGGCGCCGGTCAGCACCGCGACCACGCCCGGCATGGTCTTGGCTGCCGCTGCATCGATGCTCCTGATCTTGGCGTGGGCATGCGGCGAGCGCAGGAATACCGCGCGGGTTTCGCCGGGCCGCACCACGTCGTCGGTGTATTGGCCCTTGCCGGTAATGAAGCGGAAGTCTTCCTTTCGGCGCACCGCCGCGCCGATACCCGTCGCGCTCGTAGTTGCGCTCATTGGCGGCTCCTCCCGTTGAACTTTTCTAAGTTCTATTCGGCGGCCTGACGCGCTCCGCCGCCTTTAGCCATATTCTTCGCTCCCGCTGCGATCGCCTTGACGATGTTGTGGTAGCCGGTGCAACGGCAGATGTTTCCGTCGAGTTGCTCGCGGATGGTGTGCTCGTCGAGGTCGTTGCCCCGCCGCCGCACGATATCGAGCGCCGCCATGATCATGCCCGGCGTGCAGTAGCCGCATTGCAGGCCGTGATGCTCGCGGAACGCCTCCTGCATCGGATGCAGCGCGCCGCCCGGCTCCGCCAGACCCTCGATGGTGGTGATCTTGGCGCCCTCGCATTGCAGCGCCAGCAAGGTGCAGGACTTGGCCGCGATGCCATCGAGATGGATCACGCAGGCGCCGCACTGCGAGGTATCGCAACCCACGTGCGTGCCGGTCAGCCGCAAATGCTCGCGCAGGAATTGCACCAGCAGAGTGCGCTCTTCAACGTTGCCGGTAACGGCTTTACCGTTCACCGTCATAGATACAGCCGGCATGACTTCCTCCCAATCCGGGGCCAAAAGCCCTCTTTTCGCCTCGCCCACTCCGAGCGGCGGCGTCCCAGGTTCGATTCCGGGCCGATTTAGACCCGAATGGGCCTAGGAACAAGAATAAGTCTGAACCCCGATTGCCCGCCGGGTCAAGGGAGTCAAACGACGAACAGCGCTGCACACCGCCTAACCTTACGGCGATTTCACGGAACCTCCGTAGCTTAAAAGCTTTGACATTCCAACGAGATCATCGTTTGGCACCCAAGGAGCTTTTTTATGCGAAACAAATTCACGGCGGGCGTTGCGGCGCTCGCGATTGCAGCCACCAGCCTGATGGCGGTTTCGCCGGCTGACGCTCAGTGGCGTGGTGGCCGCCATCATGGCGGATATCATCGCGGCTATCACGGCGGCGGCGGCGCTCTGCTCGGCGGCCTGGCCGCAGGCGCCATTATCGGCGGCGCGTTCGCGGCCCAGCGGCCGTATTATGGCTACGGCCCCGGCTATGTCGAAGGCGACGCGGTCGATTACTGCCTGTCGCGCTTCAAGTCCTACGATCCGGGCTCCGGCACTTATCTCGGCTATGACGGGCTGCGTCATCCCTGCCCCTGATCGTCGTACAAGCGAAACAACCAGTCACAAGGAGCCGCCCTGCAAAACAGGGCGGTTCTTCTTTATGGCGCCGGCGGCCCGGCGACGCTGGCGGCAAAATTCTTGAAGAAATCGTCGGCGATCTTCTTGGCCGCGCCGTTCACCAGGCGCTGGCCGAGCTGGGCGAGCTTGCCGCCGATCTGGGCCTCGACATTGTAGCTCAGCAGCGTGCCACCGTCTTTTTCGGCTAGCGTGACAGTCGCCCCGCCTTTGGCAAAGCCGGCGACGCCGCCCTCGCCTTCGCCCGAAATCCGGTAGCCGTTGGGCGGATCGAGGTCGCTCAAATGCACTTTGCCTTTGAAACGCGCCTTGACCGGACCGATCTTGGTGACCGCGACCGCCGTCATCTCGGTAGGCGAGGACATGACCAGTTCCTCGCAGCCGGGAATGCAGGCCTTGAGCACCTCGGCGTCGTTGAGCTTGGCATAAACAACCTCGCGGCTGGCTGGAAGCTGGACCTCCCCGGTCATTGTCATCGCCATTGCTTTACGTCTCCTTGGGTCACAATCCACGCAGCCACGATCTGGTCCGAAATCCGGTACACCCTTTCGGATCGAGGGCGTGCCGTTCGGGATCATGCGCCGGGGGTGGCATAAGCCTTCCCGGCCTTGCTGAAAAGAGCTTTGCAGCGGACGCCGGGCGCTTTAAGGGTGACGGCAACGCTACAGCGACAACCAATACCCGCCGCAGGGGGAGGAATTCTTATGCCGATGATCGATGCCGATGGCTGCCCGATCAATGTCGAGGTCGAAGGCCCGGCCGCCGCGCCGGTGCTGATGCTGTCCAATTCGCTCGGCACCGACCTGCATATGTGGGACGACCAGATGCCGGAATGGTCCAAGCATTTCCGCGTCGTGCGCTACGACCGCCGCGGCCATGGCAAGTCCGGCGCGACCCCTGGCCCTTACAGCTTCGACCTGTTCGGCCGCGACATTCTCGCCATTCTCGACGCGCTCAAGATCGCGCGCATGAACTGGTGCGGCCTGTCGATGGGAGGCATGGACGGCCAATGGCTCGGCGCCAATGCGCCCGACCGCGTCGAGAAGCTGGTGCTCGCCAACACCAATTACCACTACCCCGACCAGACGCCATGGGCCGACCGCATCCGCGCCGTGCACGAGAAGGGCCTCGCCTCCTTCGCCGACGCCAACATGCAACGCTGGTTCACGAAAGGCTTCATCGAACGCGCGCCGCAAACCATCGAGCGCATGAAGAAGGCGTTTCTCGCCAGCAATCCCGAGGGCTATGCCGCATGCGTTGCCGCCGTGCGCGACATCGACTTCCGCGCCTCGAACACGCGCATTGCCGCGCCGACGCTTGTCATCGTCGGTAAAAACGATCCCGCAACACCGCCGCAGAACGGCGCGGACATTGCCAAGGCCATCAAAGGCGCCAAGCTCGTCACGCTCGACGCTGCGCACATCTCCAATGTCGAGCAACCCAAGGCTTTCGCCGACGCCGTGCTCGACTTCCTGCGCGGCTAGGAGCGCACCTCATGGACGAGAAACAGCGCCACGAAGCCGGCATGGCCAAGCGCCGCAAGGTGCTGGGCAATGCCTGGGTCGATCGCGCCAACGCCAAGAAGACGCCGTTCACGTCTGAATTCCAGGACTTCATCACCCGCGCCGCCTGGGGCGAAGTCTGGACGCGCCCGCACTTCGACGAACGCACCCGGCGCATTCTGGTGATCGGCACCATGCTCGCGCTCAGCCAGTGGGACGAATTCCGCATGCACGTGCGGGCGGCGCTGGTCGAAGGCGGCTTTTCCGAGGACGACATCAAGGAAGTCATCCTGCAGCAGGCGATCTACTGCGGCGTGCCGGCGGCCAACCATGCCTTCAAGGAAGCCGCCGAGGTGATCGCCGCGATCGCCCAAGAAAAATAGCGCGCCCTTGCGGACGCGCTACTGGAATTCTCAGTATTGGACGGCTGCGACTAGCGCCAGGGCGTGAACGGCGCGGCTTGCGGGCCGGCCACCGCATCGGCAACCACTTGCGGGTTCTTGGCCAGGCGATTGCGCTCGATGATGCCAAGCGCGGTGGCGAGGCCGGCGAGCAACAGCTGGATCAGCTGCTCGCGCACCAGATCGGTGTTGTGCGACCAGACCGCCGGCGCCGCCGAGGCGAGCGAGATCAGCAGCACCAGTATGAGACCGCCTTCCAGCACGTCGGAAACCGGCTTGCCGCTGGCAAGGCTGCGGAAACGGTCGGCGATGTGCACGGCGCAGATGCCGGCGACCGCGAGCTTGAGCGTGCCGACAAAGGCCGCGAGCTGGATCAGGCCCATGGGCCCAAGACCAAAGGCCCGGCCGATGCCGAAGATGGCCTGCGAGCGCCAGACGTCTTCCAGGCCGTAGGTCGGCGAGGTCAGCATCCGCAACGCGTCGAAGCCCCAGAACAGCGTGAAATAAAGCGCGATCGCCGAGATCATGGCAATCGAAGCGCCGGAAATTTTCCGCATGCGTGCCTCCCCAATCATGAAATCAGGGGTAGACCCTTCAAATGCCGATTTCAAAAGAAACCAAAACTTTACCTTACCGGTTAAGCCCGTTGCCCGCGTCCGCGGCGAGGCGCGTCAACCTTAACCGCCGCGGCCCTCGCGGAACGCCTGCGGCGTCATGCCGGTCTGCTTGCGGAAAAACCGCGTGAAGTGCGACGGATCGGAGAAGGCCAGATCGTAGGCGATCTCGTGGATCGGCAGGCCGGTGAACACCAGTTGCCGCTTGGCCTCGATCAGGACCCGTTGCCGGATCATGTGGCCCGCGGTCACGCCGGTGGCGCGCTTGACGTGGTCGTTGAGCCGGTCGGGCGTCATCGCCAGTTTCTCGGCATAAAAACCGATCTGCCGTTCCTTGCGGAAATGCGCGTCCACCAGCGCCCGCAATTGCTCGACCCGCGCGTCGGCGCGCGTCAGCGTCACCGCACCGCTGCGGGCGCGGCTGACGGCAAGCCGCACCACCTCGATGACGATCAAGGCGAGCAGTCCACGCATGGCCAGGCGATAACCTTCGCGCGCCAGCGAACTTTCCTCCGCCAGATCCGCGCACAGCGCCGACAGCCGCTTGGTTTCCGACGGGCTCGCCAGCGGCACCAGCGGGTCGACCGCCACCGCCTTGAGCCGCGCCAGCGCCTCGCCGGATTGATCGCCGAGCGCGTCGGCGACGTCCTCGGTGAAGCTCACCACCCAGCCGTCGGTGACGCGCGGCGTGAAGTGAAAGCCATGCGCGGTGGTGGCCGGCACCAGGATCGCTGACGGCGCCGCAAACGGCACGGTGGCAGTTTCGAAAATCATATCGCCGCCGCCCTGTTCGATCAGCAGCACCTGAAACAGATTGCGATGGCGATGGGCGCGAATGGTCCAGTCGTGGACCGCGGAGCGCGACGCGATGGTCTCGATATGAATGAAGTCGAACGCGGAATCGTCCGGCGGATCGCCGTACAGATGAAACAAGGGGAGCGCGGAGGTCGCCATGGCGCAAAGCATAAGCGAGCGCGGCGCCGACGCCAACGCGGGCCGCGCAACGAAAAACCCCGCCTTGCGGCGGGGCTTTCCTTAATCTCTATTGCAGAGACTTAGCGGTTCTGGCCTTGCTGGCCCTGGCCGCCGCCCTGCTGGCCGGGCTTGTGACCGCCGCCCTGCTGCTGCTGACCCGGCTTCTGACCGCCGCCCTGCTGCCCGCCACCCTGCTGGCCGGGCTGATTGCCCTGCTGCTGTTGGCCCGGCTTCTGGTTGGGATTTTGATTCTGGTTCTGGCTCATTCGTGATACCTCCAACGTTGTTGGTTTGTATGGCTCGAAGTCGACCTGGCGACTCTCCGGCCAATAAAATAACGCCGCGTGAACTCATTCGTTCCGTTTGTAATGGCATTGGCGAATGGAACTGCCGCGCGCGAAGTTCCCTTCGCAAGGCAACACGCGACGCGCGCTCACACCGGCGTGTCATCGTCGTTGCGGAACGGCTGCGTGACCAAACGCAACAAAGTTAATTCGGAACGGTCGCGAAAGTTTGGCAGCCCTATGGTGATACCTTGTTCGCCGGCGGCGGGCCGATCGCGATAGGTCCCGAACAGCCGGTCCCACCACGGCAGATTAAATCCGAAATTGCTGTCGGTCTCTTCGCGCACAATCGAATGATGCACCTGATGCATTTGCGGCGTCACCACGATCCAGCGCGCCAGCCGGTCGATGCGCGGCGGCAGCGCCACGTTGCTGTGATTGAACATCGACGTGGCGTTGAGCAGCACTTCGAAGATCAAGACCGCAACCGCCGGCACGCCGAGCGCCGCCACCGCCGCGATCTTGATCGCCAGCGAGATCAGGATCTCGAACGGATGAAACCGCACGCCGGTGGTCACGTCGATGTCGAGATCGGCGTGATGCATGCGGTGCAGCCGCCACAACAGCGGAACGTGATGGAAGACGAAATGCTGGGTGTAGATGACGAGATCGAGCGCGATCACGCCCGCCGGAATCGCAAGCCAGAACGGCAGGCCGATCAGGTTGAACAGACCCCAGCCGCGCTCGCCGGCGATCAGCGCCACCCCGACCGCGGTCGCCGGAACCAGCAGCCGGACCGCGGCAATATCCACCGCCAGGACGCCGAGGTTGCCCGGCCAGCGCGGCCGCCTGCCGGCGACCAATTGCCGCCGCGGCGCCCGCCATTCCCATAGCGCCATGGCGGCGAAAACCACCGCGTAGCAGCCGACCCGGACGGCGATTTCGAGGCTGGGGGACATGGTTCTTGGCCGGCGCCTCTTTCAGTGACGTGTGGACTTCATAACACGTCCTTTGTTCCAGCGTTGCCGCTCCCGCCCTGCCCTGTTAAGCCTTTAGCACTGAAACATTGACCGTCTGCCGGGCGGCCACCGAAAGGCTTGAGCGCGACGCATGGAAGTTTTCATCCAGCAGCTCATCAACGGCATCACGCTCGGCTCGATCTACGGCCTGATCGCCATCGGCTACACCATGGTGTTCGGCATTATCGGCATGGTCAACTTCGCCCATGGCGACGTGTTCATGGTGTCGGCCTTCATCGCGCTGATCGCCTTCTTGATCCTGACCACCTGGCTCGGCGTCACCTCGATCGCGCTGGCGCTGATGATCGTCCTGGTGGTGGCGATGCTGTTCACCTCGCTGGTCAACTGGGTCATCGAGCGGCTGGCCTACCGGCCGCTGCGCGGCTCGTTCCGGCTGGCGCCGCTGATCTCGGCGATCGGCATGTCGATCTTTCTGTCGAACTTCGTCCAGGTCAGCCAGGGCCCGCGCAACAAGGCGACCCCGCCGATGATCCAGGGCGAATTCGTGCTGTTCACCAAGAACGACTACGCGGTCACGCTGTCGTTCAAGCAGCTCATCATCTGGGGCGTCACCGCCGTGCTGCTGGCCTGCTTCTGGTATCTGGTCGCCAAGACCAGGCTCGGCCGGGCGCAACGCGCCTGCGAGCAGGACCAGAAGATGGCGGCGCTGGTCGGCGTCGATGTCGACCGCACCATCTCGATGACTTTCGTGATCGCGGCGGCGCTGGCCGCCGTCGCCGGCACCATGTACCTGATGTATTACGGCGTGGTGAGTTTCTCCGACGGCTTCGTGCCGGGCGTGAAGGCCTTCACCGCCGCGGTGCTGGGCGGCATCGGCTCGCTGCCGGGCGCCGTGATCGGCGGACTGCTGATCGGCCTGATCGAGACCATGTGGTCGGCGTATTTTTCCATCGACTACAAGGACGTCGCCGCCTTCTCGGTGCTCGCCATCACGCTGATCTTCCTGCCGCAGGGCCTGTTCGGCCGGCCGGACGTCGAGAAGGTTTGAGATGGCAGGCGGCGCGCAAACTGGGCGCGTCGACGCCGCCCGCGCTTTCCGGGCGGCCGGCATCACCGCCCTGCTCGCCTTCGGATTGTTTCTGCCGCTGATCGGCTTCAAGACCGAACAGAACATCCGCAACGAACTGATCCTGACGACGCGGTTGCCGCTGCTGTTTGCCATCGTCGGCATCGTCGGCTTTGGCCATCTGTTCTATTCGCTCACGCTGGCGCCGTGGCTCGCCCGCCGCGCCTTGCGCCCGGTGCAGACCGTGCAGCCGGCCTGGCGCGGCTTTGTCGGCAAATGGTTCATCCCCTTCGCCATCGGCTTCGTCATCGCCTATCCGGTCATCGTCGTTGCGTCGGTCGGTCTCGGCGGCGCGGTGAAATGGGTCGACAATTTCGGCATCCAGATTTTGATCTATGTGATGCTCGGCTGGGGCCTCAACATCGTGGTCGGCTTGGCCGGCCTGCTCGACCTCGGCTATGTCGCCTTCTATGCGGTCGGCGCCTATTCCTATGCGCTGCTCGCCAAGGAGTTCGGCTTCTCGTTCTGGATTCTGCTGCCGCTCGCCGGCGTGCTGTCGTCGTTCTGGGGCATTCTGCTCGGCTTTCCGGTGCTGCGGCTGCGCGGCGACTATCTCGCCATCGTCACGCTGGCGTTCGGCGAAATCATCCGCATCGTCCTGATCAACTGGGTGGACCTGACCAACGGCTATGCCGGCATCAGCAGCATTCCGCGTCCGACCTTTTTCGGCATTCCGTTTAATGCCGATGATGACGGCTTTGCCGCGGTTTTCGGGCTCCCCTTTTCCCCGATCTATCGCACCATCTTCCTGTATTATCTGATCCTGGCGCTGGCCTTCCTCACCGCCTTCGTCACGGTGCGCTTGCGCCGGCTGCCGGTCGGCCGCGCCTGGGAGGCGCTGCGCGAAGACGAGATCGCCTGCCGTTCGCTCGGCATCAACACCACCAACACCAAGCTCACCGCCTTCGGCATGGGCGCGATGTTTGCGGGCTTTGCCGGCTCGTTCTTTGCCGCGCGGCAGGGTTTCATCTCGCCGGACTCCTTCACCTTCCTGGAGTCGGCCAGCATTCTGTCGATTGTCGTGCTCGGCGGCATGGGCAGCCAAATTGGCGTCGCGATTGCGGCTATCGTCATGATCGGCGGCACCGAGATCATGCGCGATCTCGACTTCCTCAAGCAGATCTTCGGCCCGACCTTCGATCCGACCCAATACCGCATGCTGCTGTTCGGCCTTGCCATGGTCATGATCATGATCTGGCGGCCACGCGGGCTGATCTCGTCGCGCGACCCGTCGGTGTTCCTGAAGGAACGCAAGAGCATTTCTGCCGACATGGTCGGCGAAGGTCACGGCTGATGGCGACCGGCGCGGACATCCTGCTCAGCGTCGAGCACCTGACCATGCGGTTCGGCGGACTGGTCGCGGTCGACGATCTGTCGTTTACGGCGCGGCAAGGCGAGATCACGGCGCTGATCGGGCCGAACGGCGCCGGCAAGACCACCGTGTTCAACTGCATCACCGGATTTCTACAAGCCGAGCGAAGGCCGGCTGGGGCTTCGCCATGGCGACGCTTCGATATGGAGCGAACTGGAAAAGCTCACCGACAGCGGCAAGCGCAGCGTGTCGCGCGGCAACGGCGCGCTCTATCAGCTCGAGCGCATGCCGGATTATCTCGTCACCCAGCAGGCCCGCGTCGCCCGCACCTTTCAGAACATCCGGCTGTTTCCCGGCATGACGGTCCTGGAAAACCTGCTGGTCGCCCAGCACAACCGGCTGATGCTGGCGTCGGGCTATACGCTGCTCGGCATTCTCGGTCTGCCGACTTATGCCGCCGCCGAACGCGCGGCTATCGAACGGGCGCGGCTCTGGCTCGAGCGCGTCGGTTTGGTAGAGCGCGCCGACGATCCAGCCGGCGATCTGCCCTACGGCGCGCAGCGGCGGCTGGAGATCGCGCGCGCCATGTGCACCGAGCCGGTGCTGCTGTGTCTCGACGAGCCGGCGGCCGGCCTCAATCCGCGCGAAAGCGCCGCGCTCAACGAATTGCTGCGCGCCATCCGCGACGAACACGGCATCTCGATCCTGCTGATCGAGCACGACATGTCGGTGGTGATGGAGATTTCCGACCACCTGATCGTGCTCGATTACGGCGTCAAGATTTCCGACGGCCCGCCCGACGAAGTACGCAACGACCCGAAGGTGATCGCCGCCTATCTCGGCGTCGCCGACCAAGACGTCGCACAAGTCGAAGCCGAGGTGGGGTTATGACCTCCCCTTTGCTCACCGTGCGCGGCGTGAAGACCTACTACGGCCGCGTGATGGCGCTGCGCGGCGTCGACATCGACGTCAACGACGGCGAGATCGTCACGCTGATCGGCGCCAACGGCGCCGGCAAGTCGACGCTGATGATGACGATCTGCGGCAGCCCACGCGCGCGCGAAGGTACCATTGAATTTTCCGGCCGCGACATCACCCAAATGCCGACGCATGAGATCGCGCGGCTGAAACTCGCGCAGGCGCCGGAAGGCCGCCGCATTTTCTCGCGCATGACGGTGCTGGAAAACCTGCAAATGGGCGCGACCACCGGCGAGCCGGCCGAATTCGCGCCCGATCTCGCGCGCGTGCTGACGCTGTTCCCACGCCTGAAGGAGCGCTTAAGCCAACGCGGCGGCACGCTATCGGGCGGCGAGCAGCAGATGCTGGCGATCGCGCGCGCGCTGATGGCGCGGCCGCGGCTGCTGCTGCTCGACGAGCCGTCGCTCGGCCTCGCCCCGCTGATCGTGAAGCAGATCTTCGACGCCATCAGAATGCTCAACGCCGAAACCGGCCTGACCGTGTTCCTGGTCGAGCAGAACGCCTACCACGCGCTTAAGCTCGCCCACCGCGGCTATGTCATGGTCAACGGGCTGATCACGCTGTCGGGGTCGGGCCGCGAACTGCTGGAGCGGCCGGAGATCAGGCAGGCCTATCTCGAAGGCGGCCGCGCATGATGCTCCCCGAACTCATCTACGAGGAAGGCTCGTTCGGCGTGTTCCTGCTGGTGACCGTCATCCTCGGCGGCGGGGCGGCATTCCTTGCCAGCCGCGCCATCGCCGAGACCTGGCGGCCCGCCTGGCAAGTCGTCGCCTATAGCTTCATCCTCGGCGCCGCGGTGCGGTTTTTCCATTTCAGCCTGTTCGGCGGCACCCTGTTGTCGCTGCACTATTATCTGGTCGACAGCGCGGTCTGCATGGCCTTCGGATTCTTAGGCTTTCGGGCGGCGCGCGCGGCCCAGATGGTCACGCAATATCGCTGGATCAACGAACCGACGGGCCGTCTGGGCTGGCGCCGCCGAACGCCCTGACGTAGCATTAGGCCTATTCGAATTTGCCGGTTCCAGTCGAAGGGGAAAACACATGAACAAGATGACTACGCTCGGCCTTACGCTGGGTTTCGCAATCGCAGTGGCGGGAACCGCGCAAGCCCAAGTCAAACTCGGCATGGCCGGTCCGATTACCGGACCGAGCGCCGCCACCGGCGCACAGATGAAAAACGGCGTCGATCAGGCCGCCGCCGACATCAACGCGGCCGGCGGCATCATGGGCCAGAAGATCGTCGTGTCCTACGGCGATGACGTATCCGATCCCAAGCAGGGCGTCTCGATCGCCAATAAATTCGCCGCCGACGGCGTCAAGTTCGTGGTCGGCAACTACAATTCCGGCGTCAGCATCCCGTCTTCGGAAGTCTATCAGGAAAACGGCATCCTGCAGATCACGCCGGCCTCGACCAACCCGACCTTCACCGAACGCAAGATGTGGAACACGTTCCGCGTCTGCGGCCGCGATGACCAGCAGGGCGCGGTTGCCGGCGCCTATATCGTCAAGCACTTCAAGGGCAAGAAGATCGCCGTGGTGCACGACAAGACCACTTACGGCAAAGGCCTCGCCGACGAAACCAAGAAGGCGATGAACAAAGGCGGCGTCAAGGAAGTGCTCTACGAGGGCGTCAACACCGGCGAGAAGGACTATTCGGCGCTGGTGTCCAAGATCAAGTCGTCGGGCGCCGATCTGGTTTATTGGGGCGGCCTCTACACCGAAGGCGGACTGATCGTGCGGCAGATGCGCGATCAGGGCGTCAAGGCGCCGCTGATGGGCGGCGACGGCATCACCGATGACGAATTCGCTTCGATCGGCGGTCCCGGTGTCGAAGGCACGCTGATGACCTACGGCCCCGACCCGCGCAACAATCCGGCCGCCAAGGCTGCCGTGGCGAAATTCCGCGCCGCCAAGTTCGAGCCGCAAGCTTACACGCTGTACAGCTACGCGGCGGTGCAGATCATCAAGCAGGCGGCGGAAGCCGCCAAGTCGCTCGATCCCAAGAAGGTCGCCGAGAAGATGCACTCCGGCATGAAGTTCAAGACCGTGCTGGGCGACATCTCCTACGACAAGAAGGGCGACCGCACCAACCTCGACTACGTGATGTACATCTGGAAGAAGGACGCCAGCGGCAAGGTCACTTACGTCGAATGCCCCGGCTCCGACTGCACCAAGGTGAAATAGGCAAAAGCGTTTGCCTTGAAGGGAAGCCCGCCAAATTGGCGGGCTTTTCTTTTTCAGCCGATCTTGCCCAGCACCGGAAACGCGTCCAGCAGCCACACGCTCATGAAGTTGATGCTGCCGGTGAGGAAGGCGATGCCGGTCAGCACCAGCAATGCGCCCATCGCCTGCTCGACCCGGCGCATGTGCTTCTTGAAGCGCGCCAGGAACGCCGCGAACGGCTCGATCGCGAAGGCCGCGACGATGAACGGAATGCCGAGCCCCATGCGAATAGACCGCCAGCAGGCCGGCGCCCCGGGTCACCGTCTGCTCGGACGCCGCCACCGCCAGGATCGCGGCCAGGATCGGCCCGATGCAGGGCGTCCAGCCGAAGGCGAAGGCCAGCCCCATCACATAGGCGCCCCACAGCCCGACCGGCTTTGGCATGGTCAGGCGTTTCTCCCGGTACATCAGCGCGATCCGGGTCAGGCCCAGGAAATGCAGCCCCATGACGATGATGACCACGCCGGCGATGGTCGCGAGGATGTCGGAATAGGCGCGGATCAACGAGCCGAACACGCTGGCGCTGGCGCCAAGCGCCACGAACACCGTGGAAAAGCCGAGCACGAACAGCATGGCGGCCGCGACCGTCTCGCGCTTGACCCGGGGCTCCGGCTCTTTGTCGGCGAACCGCTCCAGCGAGGTGCCGGCCAGGTACACCAGATAGGGCGGCACCAGCGGCAATACGCAGGGGGAGAGGAAGCTGATGAGCCCGGCGATCAGGGCGGCCAGGATCGTGACGTCGCTATGCATGGCGGCTACATGCCCCGGCAAGTGTGGCCATGGCAAGTCGGCAGGCCCGGTTCTGACCTCGAAGTGATCGGCCGTGATGGGACGATTGACGGCCCGCCGCAAATCGTTTCCGCTCGCGGCTGGGAGAACAGCCCTTGCGCAACCTCATCACCGATATTCCAGGACTGCGGGTCGGCCATGCCGGCGACGCCGGGCTCGGCTCGGGCTCCACCGTCGATCGTGTTCGACGCCGCCGTGGTGGCCAGCGTCGATGTGCGCGGCGGCGGGCCCGGCACCCGCGAGACCGCGCTGCTCGATCCGGCGCAGACCGTGGAAGGCATCGACGCCATCGTGCTGTCCGGCGGCTCCGCCTTCGGGCTCGATGCCGCCTCCGGCGTCCAGGCCTATATGCGCGAGCAAGGCCGTGGCTTCCGCATTCGTGACGCCGTCGTCCCGATCATCCCGGGCGCCATCATGTTCGACTTGCTCAATGGCGGGAACAAGGATTGGGGGCGCTATCCGCCCTATCGCGAATTCGGCTACGAGGCCGCCAAGAATGCCGGCAGCGATTGCGCGCTCGGCAGCGTCGGCGCGGGTTTAGGCGCGACCACGGTCAATCTCAAAGGCGGCGTCGGTTCGGCTTCGGCGCAGATGCGCGGCGGCATCACCGTCGGCGCACTGGTCGTGGTCAACGCGGTCGGCACAACGGTGATCGGCGATGGTCCGCATTTCTGGGCGGCGCCCTTCGAGCAAAACGGCGAATTCGGCAATCGCGGCTGGCCGGCGACGATAACCGCCGCCGACCTCGCCATCCGCGCCAAAGGCGGCCCGCAGGAAAGCACCACGATCGCAGTGATCGCGACCGACGCCAAGCTCAACAAGGCGCAATGCAACCGCCTCGCCGTCATGGCGCAGGACGGCTTCGCCCGCGCGATCTATCCGGTGCATACCCCGCTCGATGGCGATGTCGTGTTCTCGGCCGCAACCGGCGTAAAGCCGCTCGCCGATCCATATTACGGCCTGGCCGAACTCGGCATGGTGGCGGCCAACGTGATGGCGCGCGCCATTGCCCGCGGCATCTACGAAGCGACCGCCCTGCCGTTTCCCGGCGCGCTGCCGAGTTGGAAGGATAAGTTCGGCCGCTAGCGGAACCGCTCGGCCGCGTAAGGCGCCGGATCGCAGAACGGCGTGTCGCCGGTCATCATTTCGGCGATCAGCCGCCCAGTCGGCGGCCCCAATGTCAGACCCCAATGCGCATGGCCGATGGCGAGCCACAGGCCGCCGAGCTTAGGCGCCCGCCCGATCACCGGCCGTGAGTCGGGAAAGCACGGCCGGCTGCCAAGCCAGGTTTTGTCGTCGGCGCGTGCGCCGAGCGGAAACAGTTCGCGCGCGCGCGGCATCAGCCGGTCGAATTGCACCGGCGTCGGCTTGGCATCGCGCGCGGCGAATTCGGCGCCGGTGGTCAGGCGAATGCCCTGCTCCATCGGCGTGATCAGATAGCCGTAATCGACATCGACCACCGGCCGCGCCAGCGTCGCATTGCCTTGGGCGGTGAAATGCCGGTGATAGCCGCGCTTGACCGCCATCGGCAGTTTCAAGCCCAAAGGCTCCAGCAGATCGGGCGCCCAGGGCCCGAGCGCCACCACGACGTTCGGCGAATCCAGCCCGCCCTCGTTGGTCTCGACCCGCCAGCCCGCGCCCGACTTGTGCAGCGAACGCGCGTCGCCGGTCAGCGTCAGGCCGCCGAGCGCGCCGAAGCGCGCGGCATAGGCGCGCGTCACCGCCAGCGGATTGCTGACGCTCGCCGCCAGCGGCCAGAATACTCCGCGCGCGAATACCGGATTGAGCGACGGCTCCAGGCCGTGCACGCCGCCGGCATCGAGCGACTGCAGCGGCAGACCGAATTCGCGCGCCAGTTCGAACTCCGGCTGCAATGCCGCGAAGCTGCGTTCGCTGCGATAAAGTTTAAGCCAGCCGGTCTTGCGCAGATATTTCGCGGCGCCGGATTCCAGCATCAGCAGTTCGTGCTCGGCCACGGCGCGCGCAAACAGCGGACGGTTCAGCCGCGCGGTCTGCGCGATCCGGTCCGGCCGCGACGCGGCGCGGAACGCCCACAGCCAGGGCGCCACCTGCGGCAGAAACTGCAAATGATAATTGGCCTCGCTGGCGCGCTTGAGCGCGACACGCAGCAGCGCGCTGAAGCTGGACGGGAATGCCGGCGGCAGCACCGTGCTGCCCTCGATCACGCCGGAATTGCCGTAGGAGGTCTGCTCGCCCACGCCGGCGCGGTCGACCAGCGCGACGCTCAAGCCGCGCTTGACCAGATGCAGCGCGATCGAGGTGCCGACAATGCCGGCGCCCAGCACGATCGCATCGGTGCGTGCCATCTTTGCCTTGCTCCGCAGCCGCCACAGGCGGCGGACCCTTTTATATGGATTGGATCGGGGCCAAGCGCTATGACCTTGCCGCGCACGACGCCTATGCCGGAGACGAATATCCATGTGGTTGTTGGGGAGCCTGCGGTCGGCGCTGGCCTGGCTAGGCCGGCAAGGCACGCGGGCGCTGGCGGCGTCGGTCTTTCTCGGCCTCGCGGTTCCGCCGCTGGCGGCCTACGTCAAACCGCATCTCGGCGAGACCGTGTTCGTTCTGCTGCTGTTTTCGTATTTGCGCACCGACCCGAGCGCCTTCGGCCGCCATCTCAAGGCGCCGGGCCTCGCCGTCGCCGGCGCGCTGTGGGTGATGGTGGCGGCGCCGCTGTTGTTCGGCACCGCCTATATGCTGTCGGGCATAAGCGACGCCATGCCGGCGCTCTACACCATCATGATCCTGCAATGCGCGATTGCGCCGATCACATCCTCGGCCGCTTTCGCCGCCCTGATGGGTCTCGATGTGGCGTTCTCGCTGGTGACGCTGATCATCTGCAACGTCATGTCGCCGGTCACCACCGTCGCCTTGAGCTATCTGTTCCTCGGCACCTCGCTGTTCTCGCCGGTCGAGCTCGGCGTCAAACTGTTCTTTTTCTTTGCCGCTTCCGGCGCGGTCGCCTATGGCATCCGCCGCGCCGCCGGCCAGCAATGGATCGAACGTCAGAGCGAGCCGATCGACGGCCTCAACGTGCTCGCGGTCTTCGTGTTTGCCATCGCGGCGATGGACGGCGTGCCGCGCCACGTGATGGCGGACCCGCTATTCGCGATCGAACTTCTGGGGCTGATCGTCGTGCTGACCTGCGTGCTGATCGGCGTCAGCATGCTGGTATTCTGGCGGGCGGGGATCGATCGCGGCCTGGTAATCGGCCTGCTCGCCGCTTTCCGCAATCTCGGCGTGGTCATGGCGGCGATCGGCACCACGTTGCCCGACCTCGCCTGGTTCTATTTCGCGATGGTGCAGTTTCCGATTTATCTGTTGCCGGCGCTACTGAAGCCGCTGGCAAAGCGGCTCCAGCGCGCCGGCTGAGGTCAGGCGACCGCCGACATCGTTGAAGACGCGGCCGTCAGCATTTGCGATTGCAGTCTGATCAATGCTCGAGCAGATTTGAGCTGCTTGATTGCTGCCGCCGTTCGAGCCATTGCCCGAGGCGCCATCGCCACTCTTGGATTGCGCGGCGACGGTCATATCGATCGAGGTGCGTCGGCATAGGAGATGGTCGTGGTGGTCGAGCCGTCGGCGTTGGTGATTGATTTGGTGGTTGCCCCGGCGGCGTTCGCGCCGGACAACAAGGCGTCCAACCCGCCCTGATCCGACGATCCGCCGTTGTCAGCTACCTTGTGACGATGGCCGTGCTTCGCCTTCGCCAACTCGTCTTGGCTGATCGCGCCGTCGCCATTGGCATCGAGCTTGGCGAAAGCCGCATCGGTGGTCGCGCTATCGACGCCGGCCTGGCTGAACGCGCTGTCAAATTCGGATTTACTGATCTGGCCGTCGCCATTGGTGTCGAAGGTGGCGAACATCTGCGACGTCGTGGTGCCGCCGTCGACTGGCCTTGCGCCGACTCAGCGCAGCCGCAGCGTGTCGACTGACCGAACAGCCCGACTCATTCGCAACCGCCGGTCGTCTGGCCTTGCGCCTTGAGCATTTGTCGATCATCGAGGCGCCAAATGGCTGGCCGTTCGGGGCGCGCCGGCCGCGCGAGATCGACGGGTCTGCGCCGGAACCCGAAAGCGTCTTCAGCAGCGCGGACATCGATGTCCGAAACGCCAGTCGCGCCGCCGGCGCCGGCGGTGACCTGCTGCATCAGTTGAATCTGCAGGTAAGTTGCCGCACTGTGAAGACGCGCCCACTGACATGGACATAACTAACCTCTCTATACTCCGCCGGCCACGCCGGCAGCCATCGCACCCGCGCATAGCCGATGCAAGAGCCTTGCCAGCCCACGCCAAGCGCAAAAACGCCGCGATTTTATTGGATTTCTCGGACGCCTTCGGCCCTCCGCCGGCGTTCGCGCGACCGGCCGATCCGGCAATTCTTGCCCGGTCGCGGGCGCGCCTTGCCGGGTCGCGTTTCGCACAGGGCCTGCGTTGCCGGGCGCGCGCGCCCGTGTTACGCGAACGGCGTTTGGAGACCCCGAATGCCCCGCCCCCTGATCATCGCGCCGTCGATCCTTGCGGCCGACTTCGCCAAATTGGGCGAAGAAGTGCGCGCGATCGATGCCGCCGGCTGCGACTGGATCCATGTCGACGTGATGGACGGGCACTTCGTCCCCAATATCTCGCATCGGCCCCGACGTGGTGAAGGCGCTGCGCCCGCACAGCAAGAAGACCTTCGACGTGCATTTGATGATCGCGCCTTGCGATCCATATCTCGAAGCCTTCGCCAAGGCCGGCTCCGATATCATCACCGTGCATGTCGAAAGCGGCCCGCACGTGCACCGCTCGCTGCAGGCGATCCGCGCGCTCGGCAAGAAGGCCGGCGTCACCATGAACCCGGGCACGCCGGTGTCCACCGTCGAGCACGTCATCGACATGGTCGATCTCATCCTGGTGATGTCGGTCAATCCCGGCTTCGGCGGCCAGGCCTTCATTCCGGCAGCGCTCGACAAAATCCGCGATCTGCGCGCCATGGCGGGCGGCCGGCCGATCGACATTGAAGTCGACGGCGGCGTCACCGCCGACAACGCGGCCAAGGTGGTGCAGGCCGGCGCCAATGTATTGGTCGCGGGCTCGGCGGTCTTCAAGGGCGGCAACTACAAAGCCAACATCGAAGCGATCCGGCAGGCCGGGGCTCAGGCGCGCGGAGAAGCGGCGTGATCCCCCGTTACTCCCGCCCCGACATGGTCGCGATCTGGTCGCCGGAAACCAAATTCCGCATCTGGTTCGAGATCGAGGCGCACGCCGCCGACGCCATGGCCGAGCTCGGCGTCATTCCGAAGGAAGCCGCCAAGACCATCTGGGCCAAAGGCAACGCCGCGAAGTTCGACGTCGCCCGCATCGACGCCATCGAGGCCGAGGTCAAGCACGACGTCATCGCATTTCTCACCCATGTCTCGGAGATCGTCGGGCCGGACGCCCGCTACATGCATTCCGGCATGACCTCGTCGGACGTGCTCGACACCTGCTTCAACGTGCAGCTGGTGCGCGCCGCCGATATTCTGCTCGCCGACCTCGATGCCTTACTCGCCGCGCTCAAGCGCCGCGCCTTCGAACACAAGATGACGCCGACGGTCGGCCGCTCGCACGGCATCCATGCCGAGCCGACCACGTTCGGGCTCAAGCTCGCTTTGGCTTACGCCGAATTTTCCCGCGGCCGCGAGCGCCTGGTCGCCGCGCGCAAGGAAGTCGCGACCTGCGCCATTTCCGGCGCGGTCGGCACCTTCGCGCAGGTCGATCCGCGCGTCGAAGCCCATGTCGCCAAGGCGATGGGCCTTAGCGTCGAGCCGATCTCGACCCAGGTCATCCCGCGCGACCGCCACGCCATGTATTTCGCGACGCTCGGCGTGATCGCCTCGTCGATCGAACGCCTCGCCATCGAAATCCGCCATCTGCAACGCACCGAGGTGCTGGAGGCGGAAGAGTTCTTCTCCGAAAAGCAGAAGGGCTCCTCGGCGATGCCGCACAAGCGCAATCCGGTGCTGTCGGAAAACGTCACCGGTTTGGCGCGCATGGTGCGGTCTTATGCCCTGCCCGCGATGGAAAACGTCGCGCTCTGGCACGAGCGCGACATCTCGCATTCTTCGGTCGAGCGCATGATCGGCCCGGACGCCACCGTCACGCTCGATTTCGCGCTGGCGCGGCTCGCCGGCCTGATCGACAAGTGGCTGATCTATCCCGACAACATGAAGAAGAATCTCGACAAGCTCGGCGGCTTGATCCATTCGCAGCGCGTGCTGATCGCGCTGACGCAAAAAGGCGTGCCGCGCGAGGACGCCTACCGGCTGGTGCAGCGCAACGCCATGAAGGTGTGGCGCGGCGAGAGCAACGACTTCCTGGCGCTGCTGAAGGCCGACCCCGACGTGCACGCCAAGCTGACCGACAAGGAACTCGACGCCAATTTCGACCTCGCCCATCATTTCAAGCAGGTCGATACTATCTTCAAGCGGGTATTTGGGTCCGCGTGACGCCGTGCGCGACGCAACCAACGATTATGATTTTTTGGTGCTGCCGGGTCTCGGCAATTCCGGCGTCGACCACTGGCAATCTTATTGGTGCCTGGCGTTCCGCAACGCCACGCGCGTGCTGCAGGACGATTGGGACAACCCGCATCCCGATGCTTGGCTGAAAAATCTCGACGCCGCGATTGAAGGCGGCAGCAGGCCGGCGATCCTGGTGTGCCACAGCCTGTCCTGCGCGCTGGCCGCGCACTGGGCCGCGCGCCAACAGCCCGGCCGCGTCAAGGCGGCGTTCCTGGTGGCGCCGTCGGATGTCGAGCGTCCGCAACACACGCCGGACAGCGTGCGCCGCTTCGCGCCGATGCCGCTTAAACCCTTTCCGGTTCCGGCTCTGGTCGGTTGCGTCCAGCGACGATCCTTACGTCAAACTCGATCGCGCCAGGTTGTTCGCGAAAGTCGTGGGGCTCGGCCATCATCGAAATGCCGGCGAACTCGGCCATATCAATTCCGCCTCGCGGCTCGGCTTTTGGCCGCAAGGTCTGCTGCTGCTCGGCCAATTGCTGGCGCGCGCATGACGAGCGTTAAGCCCGCCACCATTCTGGTGTTCGATTCCGGCGTCGGCGGTCTCACCGTGTTCCGCGAGATCGCTGCGGCGCTGCCCGGCGCCCGCTACATCTATGTCGCCGACGACGCCGGGTTCCCTTATGGCAATCAGCCCGAAGCCGCGTTGATCGCGCGCATCCTCGACGTCGATCGGCGCGGCGATTGCCGAACACAAGCCCGATCTCGTCGTCGTCGCCTGCAACACCGCCTCGACGCTCGCGCTCGCACACTTGCGCGCGAAATTCCCGGTGCCTTTCGTCGGCACCGTGCCGGCGATCAAGCCGGCCTGCGCGCAATCGCAGAGCAAACGCATCGCGGTATTGGGCACGCAGGCAACCGTCTCGCGCGAATACACCCGCGCGCTGATCCGCGAATTCGCCTCCGGCTGCGACGTCGTGTTGGTCGGCTCGTCGCATCTGGCCAGCTACGCCGAAGCCGAACTCGCCGGCCTGCCGGTCGCCGATGACGCCATCAAAGCCGAAATCGCGTCCTGCTTCGTCGAGGCGCAAGGCCGCCGCACCGACACCGTCGTGCTGGCCTGCACGCACTACCCGCTGCTGACCGCGCGGTTCCGGGCGGTGGCGCCCTGGCCGGTCGAGTGGCTCGATCCGGCGCCGGCGATTGCGCGGCGTGTCGCCGATTTGTTGCGCGCGCGCCCACCGGCCGCTGCCGTCGCCGCGCCGACGATCGTTTTCACCTCGGGCCGCGCGCCGTCGCCGGCGCTCGCCAAGGCGCTGGCCGGTTTCGGATTCTAACCTGGCAGGTGCGGCCAGATTTCCAGCGCGCCGCGCCAGATCATGTCGCCGGCCACGTAGAGGATGATCGCCAGTCCGACATAGGCGATCCAGCGATGCCGGTTGAGCAGCCCGGCGATGAAACTCGCGGCGACGCCCATCATCACGATCGACAGGCCGAGCCCGAACACCAGCGCCGCCGGGTGGTCGCGCGCCGCGCCCGCCACCGCCAGCACATTGTCGAGCGACATCGAGATGTCCGCCATCACGATCTGCCAGGCGGCCTGCGCGAAGGTCTTGCGCGGAAAGTGACCGTTGCGCGCGGCCAGCGCCGCCTCGGTTTCCTGCTCGCCTGGCCCGCGCAATTCGCGCCACATCTTCCAGCACACCCACAGCAGCAGAATGCCGCCCGCGAACAGCAGGCCGACGATCGCCAGCAGCTCGAGGGCGACGCTGGCGAACACAATTCGCAGCACGGTCGCTGCGATGATGCCGACCAGGATGGCGCGCCCGCGCTGCGCTTTGGGCAATCCGGCCGCGGCAAGGCCGATGACAACGGCATTGTCGCCGGCCAGCACCAGGTCGATCATGATGACCTGGAGCAACGCGGTCACGAAGGCGCGGGTGAATAGGCTGAGAAGGTCGGTCATGTCGGCTCCGGGCCCGTAAGGCGGTTCAATCAGTCCGACATCGCAGCCATATGGCTGCCAGAGGGGCCCGGCCTGATGGGCGCTAAAATGGCGTCTCCGGCGGGTTCCGGCAAGGCCTGCCGGCATACGGCTGGCCCGTATCCGGCTACCGGCCGGTATCGGTTTGACACTGCGGCCGCTACCCCCTAAAACCCGCGCACCTTGCGGGTTTTCAGTGCCCGCCACGGTGTTTCGCGACCCGAGGCAAGGCCTTACGCTTTAAGGGCTTGCCTGTCGGTTCCGGGGAGACCCGGGACAAAGGAGGGCGCGTTCCTCACCCCACAATTCTGATACGAGGACGCGAATGACCAAGCGCCAAGAATCCAAGTACAAACTCGACCGCCGGATGGGCCAGAATATCTGGGGCCGTCCGAAAAGCCCGGTTAACCGCCGCGAATACGGCCCCGGCCAGCACGGCCAGCGCCGCAAGAGCAAGCTCTCCGACTTCGGCGTGCAGCTCAAGGCCAAGCAGAAACTGCGCGGCTATTACGGCAATATTTCCGAACGCCAGTTCCGCGGCATTTACGACGAAGCCATCCGCATGAAGGGCGACTCGGGCGCCCACATGATCGGCTTGTTGGAGCGCCGTCTCGACGCCATCATCTTCCGCGCCAAGTTCGTGCCGACCGTGTTCGCGGCGCGCCAGTTCATCAACCACGGCCACATCAAGGTGAACGGCCGGCGCGTGAACATCCCGAGCTTCCGGGTCAAGGTCGGCGACGTCGTCGAAGTGAAGGAAAAGTCGCACCAGATGAATCTGGTGCTGGAAGCGCAGGCTCTGACCGAGCGCGACGTGCCCGACTATATCGACGTCGACTCCTCGAAGCTCACCGCCAAGCTTGCCCGCATCCCGGCCTTCACCGACGTGCCTTATGCGGTCCAGATGGAGCCGCATCTGGTGGTGGAATACTACTCGCGCTGATTTCACGCGCAGCGAATTCGTCAAAGGCCGCCGCAGGGCGGCCTTTTTCGTTGCGGGGCCTGGGCTGAGACAAAAGCCCTCGCCAAGCATAGGGAATTTGCTATGTATGGCGCATGACCCGCCTCACCCGCCGCTCGCTGCTCGCCGCCACCGCCGCAACCCTTGCGGCGCGCGCCCTGCCCGCCTTCGCCGCCCCGCCGGCGTCGTTCAAGCACGGCGCCTTCGACGTCACGGTGGTGAGCGACGGCCATCTGGTGTTGCCGGTGAGCTATTCTCGCGCCCGACGCGCCGCCCGCCGAGCGCGCCGAACTGCTCAAGGCCGCCGGACAAACCGCCGAGCAATATCAATTCGCCGACCAACGTCACGCTGATCCGCACCGGCAGCGACCTGATCCTGGTCGACATGGGCTCGGGCGACCGCTTCATGCCGAGCGCCGGCAAGTTATGGGACAATCTCAAAGCCGCCGGCATCGACAAGGCCAAGATCACCAAAGTGATCTTCACCCACGGCCACCCGGATCATCTATGGGGCGCGATCGATGAACTCGACGATCTGGTGACGCCGGATGCGGCGTTTTACGTCGGCGCCGCGGAATGGGATTTCTGGAATGGCGACAACGCGGTGCGCGGCCTGCCGGCCGACCGCGCCGGCTTTGTCACCGGCGCGCGGCGCAATTACGCGGCGATCAAGGATCGCGTGAAGATGTTCAAGCCGGGCGACGACATCGTCACCGGCCTGAGCGCCGTCGTCGACGCCCGGCCACACCCAAGGCCACGTCTCGCTGGCGCTTGCCGGCGGCGACGGGCTGATCGTCGGCGGCGACGTGCTCACCCACCCGCTGATTTCGTTCCAGCATCCGGAGTGGAAGCCGACCGCCGATCATGTGCCGGATCAAGCGGCCGAGACGCGCCGCAAGCTGCTCGACCGTCTCGCCACCGACCGCTCCAAGCTGATCGGCTTTCATCTGCCCTATCCGGGCGTCGGCACGGTCGAGCGCAAGGACGGCGCCTATCGTTTCGTGGCGCTGAGTTAAATCCGAATCCGGGACACGTCGGCCTTAGGCGTCGGCCTTGACCGGCGACGCCCTTGTCCTTGAGCGTCTGCTGCAACTCGCCGGCCTGGAACATCTCGCGCACGATGTCGCAGCCGCCGACGAACTCGCCCTTGACGTAAAGCTGCGGAATGGTCGGCCAGTTCGAATAGGCCTTGATGCCGTCGCGCAACTCGGCGCTATCGAGCACGTTGAGGCCTTTGTAGCTGACGCCGAGATGGTCGAGGATCTGCACCACCTGGCCGGAGAATCCGCACTGCGGAAACTGCGGCGTGCCCTTCATGAACAGCACCACGTCGTTTGCCTTCACTTCGTTCTCGATGAATTTCTCGATGGCCATGGATTTAAGGTCCTGTTGGGCGGCGCCGCGCGCCGAGGGGGCATTCGCGTCTCAGGCCGCCTTGTTGCCGATATATGTAGCGCAAAAATGGCCGCTACCCCAAGAGGGGGTGGGGATGACGCCGGTCAGCCCTGCAAAACCGCCGGAAACGGCCGGAACGCGCTCAGGGCGTCCCGGTCTGCAGCGCCAGCGCGTGCAGCACGCCGCCCATCTGGCCTTTGAGCGACTCATAGACCAGTTGATGCTGCTGGACCCGCGATTTGCCCTTGAACGACGGCGCAATCACGGTCGCGGCGTAGTGGTTGCCGTCACCGGCGAGATCGCGGATCGTCACTTCGGCGTCCGGAATGCCCGCTTTGATCAACCGCTCGATTTCACCGGCATCCATCGCCATTCGCAGACTCCTTTGCCGGTCACGATACGCCGAAGACGGCGAATCCGGCAGTCCCATGGATCAAATTGCACCCAAATTGTTCCAGGTGACAAATCCTGCCCGCTGGATAGCATATCGGACGCACATTTCGCGTGATGCCGCCGTCCTTGCGGTGCGCAGGCGCGGCTAAGGGGGAAGCCATGACTTTGCCGAACCAGTTGCGCAGGGCGCTTGCGACGGGAGCTGCCTTGATCGCGCTCGCCGCGCTCGCGCAGACCGCGACAGCGCAAGTGACCGCCGAGCAGCAGAGCGCCATCCGGGCGAACTGCCGCTCCGATTTCATGTCGAAATGCTCCGGCGTCACGCCGGGCGGCAAGGATGCCCTGCTCTGCCTGCAGAAGAACGTCGCCAGCCTCGCGCCCGCCTGCAAAACGGCGGTGAGCGCGACGATCCCGGCGCCGGCCCCGGCGGCGGCAAAGCCGGCGACTGCCGCTCCGGCGCCTGCGGCGGCAGCCCCGGCACCCGCTCCGCCAACGGTCGCTGCGCCATCGCAGCCGACCATCACGCCGCGCCGCCGCCGCCGCCCGCCGCACCGTATCGCGCCCCGCCGCGCCCAAACCTCCACAGGCCGCGAAACCGGCAGTGCCGCGACAGGCCGTGGCCGCGCCACCGCCGGCGGTCCCGCCGCCCTCGGCCGCCGAAGCGCCGCCCGCGCCGACGCCGCAACAGCTGAGCGCGCTCAAGTTCACCTGCAGCCGCGATTTCAAGCAGCGTTGCCGCGGCATAGCGCCCGGCGGACCGGAAGCCCTCGCCTGTCTGCAACGTAACGCCGCCAAGCTGACGCCGGACTGCAAGACCTCGCTCGCCGATATCGGCGACGCGGTTCCCGTTGCCGTCGCTGCGCCGCCGCCGCCGACGACGCAACGGCCCAACGCGCCGATCGTGATGACCGCGGTGATCGGACGGGCCTGCCTGCGCGATCTGGTGCGGCGCTGCCGCGGCACCGGGATCGGCGACGGCGAGAAGATCGCCTGCCTGCTGGCGCATGGGCCGCAGCTGGCGCCGCTTTGCAAGGCCGCCTTGAAGATCACAGCACCGGTGCGCTGAGCGCGGGCTTTAAACCGAAGCGGGCATTTCGCCCGCCATGTAGGCCGGCAGCCAGGCATCGAACTTGGCGCGCAGATCCGCGACCGCGATCGGCCGTTCACCGGCGAGCGTCAACGCATCGCCGCCGGTTGTGCCGATGCGCGAGACCAGCACGCTGGCCTCGCGGGCGCGGTCGAGCACGGCCTTGGCCTTGGCCGCCGGCACGGTAATCACGTAACGCGCCTGGTCTTCGCCGAACCAATAAGCATGCGCCGGAATGTCGTCCGGCGCCGCATCGAGCTTGGCGCCGATTTCGCCGGCCATCGCCATCTCGGCGACCGCCACCGCCAGGCCGCCATCGGACAGATCGTGCGCCGCGGTCGCTGTGCCGTCGAGAATGAGCGCGCGCACGAAGTCGCCGTTCTCGCGCTCCTCGATCAGATCGACCGGCGGCGGGGCGCCCTCTTCCCGCACGCAGAGTTCGCGCAGATACATCGACTGGCCGAGCCAGCCGGTGGTTTCGCCGACCAGCAGGATGGCCTCGCCTTCGCGCTTGAACGCAAGCGACGCCGATTTGGTGAAATCCTCGAGCAGCCCGACGCCGCCGATCGACGGCGTCGGCAGAATCGCGCGGCCATTGGTCTCGTTGTAGAGCGACACGTTGCCGGACACGACCGGGAAGTCGAGCGCCTTGCAGGCTTCGGCGATGCCGCGAATGCAGCCGACGAATTGCCCCATGATCTCGGGGCGTTCCGGATTGCCGAAATTGAGATTGTCGGTGATCGCCAGCGGCCGCGCGCCGACCGCGGTGAGATTGCGCCAGCATTCCGCCACCGCCTGCTTGCCGCCTTCGAACGGATCGGCCTCGCAATAGCGCGGCGTCACGTCGGTGGTGAGCGCCAGCCCCTTCGGCCCGTCCTCGACCCGCACCACGGCGGCATCGCCGCCCGGCCGCTGCACGGTATTGCCCAGAATGATGTGGTCGTATTGCTCCCACACCCACCTCTTCGAGCACAGATCGGGCGTCGCCAGCAGCCGCTCCAGCGCTTCGGCGAGGCCGACCGGCGCCGGCACCCGCTCCGCATCGACGGGTGACAATTTCGCCGCGCTGACGAAGGGCCGCTTGTATTCCGGCGCACTGTCGCCCAGTTCCTTGATCGGCAGATCGGCCATCACCTCGCCGCGGTGGCGCACGACGAAGCGCTTGCTGGCGTTGGTTTCGCCGATCACCGCGAAATCGAGCCCCCATTTGCGGAAGATCGCCTCGGCCTCTTTTTCCTTTTCCGGCTTGAGCACCATGAGCATGCGCTCCTGGCTCTCCGACAGCATCATCTCGTAGGCCGTCATGCCCTCTTCGCGGCACGGCACCTTGTCGAGATCGAGCGTGACGCCGAGATCGCCCTTGGCGCCCATCTCGGTCGCCGACGATGTCAGCCCGGCCGCGCCCATGTCCTGGATCGCGATCACGCAGCCTTTGTGCATGATCTCGAGGCAGGCCTCGAGCAGCAGCTTTTCCGAAAACGGATCGCCGACCTGCACGGTCGGGCGTTTCTCGTCGCTATCGTCGGCGAATTCGGCGCTACGCCATCGAGGCGCCGTGAATGCCGTCGCGCCCGGTCTTGGAGCCGAGATAGACGATCGGCATGCCGACGCCCGACGCCGCGGCGTAGAATATCTTGTCCTTTTCGGCGATGCCGACCGCCATGGCGTTGACCAGGCAGTTGCCGTCATAGCGCGCATGGAAGCGCACCGAACCGCCGACCGTCGGCACGCCGAAGCTGTTGCCGTAGCCGCCGATGCCGGCGACCACGCCGGACACCAGATGGCGGGTCTTGGGATGGTCCGGCGCGCCGAAGCTCAAGGCGTTGAGACAGGCGATCGGCCGCGCGCCCATGGTGAACACGTCGCGCAGGATACCGCCGACGCCGGTGGCGGCGCCCTGATAGGGCTCGATGTAGCTCGGGTGGTTGTGGCTCTCCATCTTGAACACGCAGGCCAGCCCGTCGCCGATATCGATGACGCCGGCATTCTCGCCCGGGCCCTGGATCACGTGCGGACCCTTGGTCGGCAGCCCGCGCAGATGCACCTTGGACGACTTGTACGAGCAGTGCTCGTTCCACATCGCCGAAAAGATGCCGAGTTCGGTCAGCGTCGGCTCGCGTCCGATCAGATCGAGCACCCGCTTGTACTCGTCCGGCTTGAGACCGTGTTCGGCGACCAGTTCGGGGGTGATTTTGGTTTGGTTTTGGATCACGGCTCCGATCTACTCAGACAGCTGCTAGGCCGCCCGCTCCAGCGCATCGACGAGGCCGGCGAACAATCCGCGCCCGTCGGTGCGGCCGATCGCGGCTTCGACATGGTTTTCCGGGTGCGGCATCATGCCCAGCACGTTGCCGCGCTCGCTGACGATGCCGGCGATGCCGTTGATGGCGCCGTTGTGGTTCCAGTTCGGGTCGATCATGCCGTCCGGCGACGAATAGCGGAAAATCACCCGGCCCTCGCCCTCGAGCTTGGCGATGGTCTCGCCGTCGGCGATGTAGTTGCCCTCGCCATGGGCGACCGGCACCCGGATCACCTGCCCGGCATTGTAGCCGCGGGTGAACGGCGTATCGGAGCGCTCGACCTTGAGATAGACGTCGCGGCAGATGAAACGCAGGTTCTCGTTGCGCATCAGCACGCCCGGCAGCAGGCCTGCCTCGCACAAAATCTGGAAACCGTTGCAGACGCCGAGCGTCAGCCCGCCTTTGGCCGCGTAGGCCGCGCACCGCGTCCATGATCGGCGAGCGCGCGGCGATCGCGCCGCAGCGCAGATAGTCGCCGTAGGAAAATCCGCCGGGGATCACCACCAGGTCGGTGCCGGCCGGCAATTCGGTGTCGGCGTGCCAGACCATGGCCGGCGCGCTGCCCGAGACAAGTTTGAGCGTGCGCGCCATGTCGCGCTCGCGATTGATCCCGGGGAAAACGACGACGGCGGCTTTCATGGCGCGACCCGCCTCATCCCACGACCTCGACCCGGTAATTCTCGATCACCGTGTTGGCCAGAAGCTTGTCGGCGGCCTGCTTGAGCAGGGCCTCGGCCTTGGCCGGGTCGGCGCCTTCGATTTCGATGTCGAACACCTTGCCCTGGCGCACGGAAGCTACGCCCTCAACGCCGAGCGAGCGCAACGCGCCCTCGATCGCCTTGCCTTGCGGGTCGAGAATGCCGGTTTTCAGGGTAACGGTGACGCGGGCTTTCATAATTCGCGCCTTATGACACATGAATTGCGCGGCCTGGCCGGAAAAGCGCCGGCCATCCACGTCTAATCGCTAACCTAGAGACGCCAATGCCCGGCACAAGGCCGGGCATCGGGTAATACACATGCCAAAAGGCAGAACGCGGCGGACGCCTAGCCTTTGACCAGAACCGGGCCGCTGCCTTGCGGCCGCTCGCCCTCGGCGACAATGCCCAGCCGCTTGGCGACCTCGGTATAGGCCTCCACCAGCCCGCCCATATCGCGGCGGAAACGGTCCTTGTCGAGCTTCTCGTTCGACTTGATATCCCACAGCCGGCAACTGTCGGGCGAAATCTCGTCGGCCACGACGATGCGCATGACGTCGTTTTCCCACAGCCGGCCGGTTTCCATCTTGAAATCGACCAGGCGGATGCCGACGCCGAGGAACAGGCCGGACAGGAAGTCGTTGACCCGGATGGCCAGCGCCATGATGTCGTCGATCTCCTGCGGCGAAGCCCAGCCGAACGCGGTGATGTGCTCTTCCGACACCATCGGGTCGTTGAGCGTGTCGTTCTTGTAATAGAACTCGATAATCGAGCGCGGCAGCTGAGTTCCCTCCTCGATGCCGAGGCGGGTCGCCAAGGAACCGGCGGCGACATTGCGCACCACCACCTCGAGCGGAATGATTTCCACTTCGCGGATCAACTGCTCGCGCATGTTGAGCCTGCGGATGAAGTGGGTCGGCACCCCGATATCGTTGAGGTGCTGGAATACGTATTCCGAGATGCGGTTGTTGAGAACGCCCTTGCCCTCGATCACTTCGTGCTTTTTGGCGTTGAAGGCGGTGGCGTCGTCCTTGAAATGCTGGATCAACGTTCCGGGCTCGGGACCTTCATAAAGGACCTTCGCCTTGCCTTCATAAATACGGCGGCGGCGACTCATCGGGGTGTACCGTGGTTTTTGAAAATCCATGGGATTTGCCGTGGCTCCTTAGTGTGACAAACAAGATCCGCGGCGGCGGGACCGGACACGTGGCACTTCGCGATTTGGCGCTTCGCGCAGCGCAAGGGGGCCGGGCACGTGGCGAACCTAGCTGATCGGTCCGGGCAGCACAATTGAGCTACTCCCAGGTTTTCCACTTCGCAATATCGACGTACAGACTCGAACCGTGGTTGCCTTGACGCTGGCACAGCGATATGCAAGGCGCAACGTATATATGTGTGCACGCGATCTCGCGGTCGCTGGCGCATGGTTCCGAAAATTGTCACCGGTTTTCGGGTAAGATCGTGTGCAGAAGCTGTGTAATGACAAAGAGGGCGGCATGACCACATTCGACAAGCGCGAGGAAGGCTTCGAAAAGAAGTTCGCGCATGATGAAGAGCTGCAATTCAAGGCCGGCGCCCGCCGCAACAAGTTGCTGGGCCTCTGGGCGGCCGAAAAACTCGGCCTGACCGGCCCCCAGGCGGACGCTTACGCCAAGGAAGTCGTCATGGCGGACTTCGAGGAGGCCGGCGATCACGACGTTTTTAGGAAAATCCGCAAGGACCTCGACGACAAGAAGGTCGCCGTCAGCGACGCCGAACTCCGCGGCGCCATGGATGCGCTGATGGCGCAGGCAATCGAGCAGACCAAGAAGAGCGGCTGACATGGCCGCCTTCGCCCTGGCCCGTAGGCTGCGCGCAGGCGAAACGGTGTTCTCGTCCTGGTGCACCTTGGGCTCGCCGGTCGCAGCCGAGACCATCGCACGCGAAGGCTATGCCAGCGTCGTGCTCGACCAGCAGCACGGGCTGTGGGACACCGCCTCGATCATTGCCGGCATCAACGCGCTTTCGCTCGCCGGTGCGGCGCCGGTGGTGCGGGTGCCGGTGGCCGACTTCGCTTTCGTCAGCCGCGCGCTCGATTTCGGCGCCGAGGCGATCATCGCGCCCATGATCAACAGCGAAAGCGACGCCCGCCAGTTCGCCGGCGCCGCGAAATATCCGCCGCTCGGCGAGCGCAGCTGGGGCCCGCAGCGCGCCATGATGATTCAAGGCAAATCCGTCACCACCGATTATTTGCGCGACGCCAATGACGGCACGCTGACCTTTGCCATGATCGAGACCACCACCGCGCTCGGCAACGTCGAAGCGATTGCCGCGACCCCCGGCATCGACGCGCTGTTCATCGGACCTTACGATCTGTCGACCGCGCTGAGCGGCGGCAAGGCGCAAGACGTGCAGGCGCCCGAGGTCGAGCGCGCCATCGACAAGATCGGCGCGGCCGCGGCCAAGGCCGGCAAAATCCCCGGCATCTACTGCCGCGACGCCGAACGCGGCCTCGCCATGGCCAAGCGCGGCTTCCGCTTCATCACCGTCGGCAGCGAATACGGCATGCTGCGCGACGGCGCCGCGGCGCAGGTCAAGGCGTTGAAAGGGCTGACCAACTCGGCCTCGCTTCGAGTCCTTGTCCAATCGGATTGCGCTTGCGCGGCCAGCACTTCCCCGCATCCTTCTCCACGTCGCCCGCCTGCACCTCCACCACCCGATAGCCGCGCGCGGTCAGCCATTGCCGCTTTTCGGCGCGCGCCTCTACCACCGCGTCGGTGTCCTTCGCCGTCACCAGGTCGATGACGCATTTGAGCGGGAACGACACGAAATCGTTGACGTGCTGGCCGATCGGAATCTGCCGTTTGAAGCCGCGGCCGGCAAAGCGCCGGTCGTTGACCAGCGCCTGCCATAAAGTGCGCTCGGCCTCGGTCGGATTGCGCCGCAGCAGCCGCGGCAGACCGCGCAACGGCGTGCGCTCGGACGGCGCCCGGCCCTCGCGATGTTCGGCCAGCAGATCGCGCAACTGCTGCGCCTGGGCGCCGTCGAGCACGCCGCCGCGCGCCGGACCTTTGCGGCCTTGCGATATCGCCGTGATCACGCCGTGCAGCGTGCGGATGTCCTGCTGGGTCGGCGCGATGCGCTGGAAAATATTGCGCAGGTTCACCACCATGACGCCGCGCTTTTCCTCGGGGCGGAAAAACTCGACTTTTTCCAGTTCGCGTTCGAGATCGCCGAAGAAAGCCGCGAGCTGCTGCTTGGCCGCCGGCGGCGAGCGTTCCGGCATGGCGAAGGGCAAGACGTCGCCGCGGGCGCGCTTGAACCATTCGTAGCCGACGATCACCACCGCCTGCGCCAGGTTGAGCGAGGCAAAGGCCGGGTTGACCGGCAGCGTGACGATGCGGTCGGCGAGACCGACTTCGTGGTTTTCCAGCCCGTTGCGCTCGCGGCCGAACACGATAGCGACGGTCTCGCCCAACCCCACCCGCGGCGCCATTTCGGCGGCCGCCTGCTCGGCCGAGATCACCGGCTTGGCCTGGTCGTGGTTGCGCGCGGTCGCCGCCAGCACAAAGCTGCAGTCGCCGATGGCGTCGGCCAGGGTTTCGTGCACGGTCGCTCCGTCAAGCACGCGGTCGGCGCCGGCCGCCATCACCCGCGCCTTCTCGTTCGGCCAGCCCTGCACCGGCTTGACGATCCGCAAGCGCGACAGCCCGAAATTGGCCATGGCGCGCGCCGCGGCGCCGATATTCTCGCCCATCTGCGGCTCGACCAGCACCACCACCGGCCCCGGCTGCTCGATCCAGCGTTTGGTCTTGTCGGTCCCGGCGCCGGGCATGATCATCCTTTCCGCAGACTTCGATATAGCGGGGCCGCGCGCCGATCAAAAGCGCAGAAACACGGGCGATTGATTCCGGAACTTAGGTCTGCGAAAAGTGGATAGAGGCGTCCGTCTGAGGCGGGCGGCGCGGACATTCTTCTGGGGGCAAGTATGACCTTTCGCCGAAGCGCGCCCGCCGCGCTGATCGTCGCCATCATCCTTGTAATCGCAGGCCTGACCTTCCTGGCAAACCGGTTGTTCAGCGGCCTCACCGCGTCGGTCGAGGCCAGCCAGTTCCAGCTCATGCAGTCCATCCTCGACACGTCATTGCGGAATGCCGCCGACGAAGCGCTGGCGCGCGCCGATATCATCGCCGCCTTGCCCACGACGAAACAGGCCGTGGCCGCCAAGGACCGCGACAGGCTGCTGGCGGAATACGCGGAGATGTTTTCGGCACAGAAGAACCGGCACGGCGTCGATCAGGCGCAATTTCACATTCCGCCGGCGCAGTCGTTGCTGCGGCTGCATAATCCCGCCGCCTTCGGCGACGACCTGACGCGCTTCCGCCCGATGGTGGTGGCGGCCACGCGCGATCAGGCCGAACGCAAAGGCGTCGCCATTGCCCGCCGCGGGCCTGCCATTTTCGGCCTGGCGCCGATCCGGGACGCCCAGGGCAAGTTTGTCGGCACATTCGAATTCGGCCTCGCTTTTGCGCCGGTGCTGGACGCGTTGAAGGCGGCCTATGCGCTCGACTTCACGCTGTTCGTCGAGGAAAAGCCGCTGCGCGAATTCGCCAGGGGGCTGGACCCGGCGGTTTTGAGCGATCAGAACCGCGTCGGGCGTTTCATTCGCATCCATTCGACCAATAGCGCCTTGATGCGCGATCTGGCCGGCGATTCCGATATAGCGGCCGTCAACGAGCCGGCTCATTATACGCGGGACGCGCAGGGCCACGCCTTCGGCGTGCTGCTGGTGCCGCTGCGCGACGGCGCCGGCGACCCGATGGGCGTCATCGCGGTGGCGCGCGACTTCAGCGGCACGCGCGCCGCCGGCGGCCGCTCGCTGGTCTGGCAAATCTGTCTCGCCATCTTCGCCATCGTGATCCTGTCAGGAATGGTGATCGTGGTGATCCGCGGCTTTCTGCTGCGCCCGCTGGGCGTCATCAATGCCCGCATAGCCGCCCGCCTCGCCGGCGAGCCGGTGGAGCCGCTGGAAGGCAAGAGCCAATTCTGCGCGGAGGTCGGGGAGTGGGCCGAACGGGAAGAGCGCGTCACCCCACGGCGCAAGGGAGCCCTGACCGTGGCCCGCGCAGCCTTCGCAAGCGTCTTTGCCCTGCTCGGCGCGCTGGCGGCGATGCCAAGCGCGCAGGCGCAGACCAGTCTGCCGACCGACAAGGGCCTTCCCGTCCACGTCCAGGTTGGCGTCGAATTCAAGGAGATTGGCGCGCTCAAGGAGAACGCGGGAACCTACACCGCGACCGTCGACGTCCGGCTGCGCTGGCAGGATCTGCGGCTGAGGCGGCCGCCGCAAGAAGCGACCGATCCGCCGAAGGTCTATCTCGGCGCCGAGGCGCAGGCGCAACTTGCGAAAATCTGGGTGCCGAACGCCGAATTGGTCAACCAGCGCGGCAAGCCGAGTTACGCAGGCAACCGGCCTGCGCATCTATCCCGACGGATCGGTCGAACTGATCAAGCGCACCAGCGGCGAGTTTGTCGCCAACGTCGACGTCGAGCGCTTCCCGTTCGACCGGCAGCAACTGCGGCTGGCGGTCGCCATCCGCGATCGAAACGCCGATGCCGTGGCGCTGCATTTCGACCAGGACGATCTGGATTTCACCCGCCCCGCCGCAAACGCAACTCTGGACGGCTGGGACCTGGGGCTTGCCTCACTGCGCAGCGAGCCGCTGCCGGGCTGGAACGGGGAGACCCATCCGCAGGTGGTGGCGTCGCTTGAGATTGCGCGCCAGCCTTCCATGGTGATCGCGGCGATCTTCATCCCGCTGTTTGCGTCATTGCTGATCCCGATGCTGTCGATCTGGCTGAACCGGGTCGACGACGGCAAATTTCAGATCGAGACCTTCGAACTGGTCAACATCATCATCGGCGGCCTGTTCGCGGTCATCGCGCTCAACTTCACGATCTATTCGACCTATGAGGTTCTCGGCTCGGCCGACAATCCGGTCAGCCGGCTGTTTGCCCTGAACTACATCACCCTCGGCATCGGGCTTTTGGTCAACGTGCTGTTGTTCCGCTACGGCGTGATTGAGCGCCTGTTCGGGCGCTACGTTCAGGAGCAACTCTATCTGGTTCTGGCCTGGGCCATTCCCGTCGTCGTCCTGACCGCGGCTGGGGCGGTCATACTCGTCGCCATCGCCTGAAATCGGGCATTTTCGGGCGCGCCGCCGGGCACCTTCCGCGCGCGCCGCTAAATGTCGGGCATCCCGCCTTCCGCCGCCGGGACGCGGATGCTATAGGGCGCGCGCCGAACTCCCGTCAGTCGGATTCCCGGCTGGCGATGTCCGCACCGAGAACAATTCATTTGAGGGCCCGCGGGAGAAGCCATTCCACCGCGCCCGCCAATGTCCAGTTTCCGGTCGGCCCAAACAAGCACGGCGCCCAGAGGTGTAAGAATGCCAAATCTCGAAATCATGTGGACAAAGGTCGATGAAGCCCCGGCGCTCGCGACCTATTCCCTGCTGCCGATCGTCAAAGCCTTCGTGGGCGCGGCGGGTGTGTCCGTGACGTTGAAGGACATCTCGCTGGCCGGCCGCATCCTCGCCAGCGTCTCCGACAAGCTCCCCCCTGCGCAACGGGTCAACGACGAACTCGCCGAACTCGGCGCGCTCACGCTGAAGCCCGATGCCAACATCATGAAGCTGCCCAACATCTCCGCCTCGATCCCGCAGCTCCGGGCCGCGATCAAGGAACTGCAAGGCAAGGGCTACGCCGTTCCGGATTATCCGGACAGCCCGACGACGGAAGCCGAGAAGGACATCAAGTCCCGCTACGACAAGGTGTTCGGCAGCGTCGTCAACCCGGTCTTGCGCGAGGGCAATTCCGACCGCCGCGCCGCCGGCGCCGTCAAGCAATACGCCCGCAACAATCCGCACAAGATGGGCGCCTGGAGCAAGGACTCCAAATCGCATGTGGCCTACATGTCGGGCGGCGATTACTTCGGCTCGGAAATCGCGACCACGGTCGACAAAGCGACCAACGTTCGCATCGAATTGGCCGGTGCCGACGGCGCCGTCACCGTGCTGAAGGCGAAGACGGCGCTTGCGGCCGGCGAGATCATCGACGCGTCGGTCATGAGCGCCAAGGCGCTGCGCAAATTCTTCGCCGAGCAGATCGAGGACGCCAAGAAGCAAGGCGTGCTGTTCTCGCTGCACGTCAAGGCGACCATGATGAAGATCGCCGATCCGATCGTGTTCGGACATGCCGTTTCCGTCTTCTTCGCCGACGTGGTCGAGAAGCACGCCGCCACGCTGAAGAAGCTCGGCGTCAATCTCAACAACGGCTTCGGCGATCTGCTGACCAAGATCGAAACGCTGCCGGAAGCCGAGAAGAAAGCGATCAAGGACGACATCGCGGCCGAATACGCGAAGCGTCCGGCTCTCGCCATGGTCAATTCCGACAAAGGCATTACCGGCCTGCATGTGCCCAGCGACTTCATCATCGACGCCACGATGCCGGCGATGATCCGCGAATCCGGCCGCATGTGGGGACCGGACGGCAAGCTGCACGACACCAAGGCCGTCGTTCCCGATCGTGCCTACGCGACGGCTGTTCCAGGCGGTCATTGAGGACTGCAAGGCCAACGGCGCGTTCGATCCCAAGACCATGGGCTCCGTTCCGAACGTGGGGTTGATGGCGCAGAAGGCCGAGGAATACGGCTCGCACGACAAGACGTTCGAAGTTCCCACGGGCGGAACGGTCCGCGTCGTCACCGATGACGGCAAGGTGCTGCTGGAGCGTCCGGTCGAGACCGGCGACATCTTCCGCATGTGCGAGGCCAAGGACGCGCCGATCCAGGATTGGGTCAAGCTCGGCGTGCGCCGCGCGCGCCTCACCGGCACCCCGGCGGTGTTCTGGCTCGACGCCAAGCGCGCGCATGACGCGCAGGTCATCGCCAAGGTCGAGAAGTACCTGAAGAATCAAGATACGACGGGGCTCGACATCCGCATTCTGGCGCCGGTCGACGCGATGAAATTTTCACTCGAGCGGATTCGCAAGGGCCAGGACACAATTTCCGTCACCGGCAACATTCTGCGGGATTATCTGACCGACCTGTTCCCGATCATGGAGCTCGGCACCTCGTCCAAGATGCTGTCGATCGTTCCGCTGCTGGCGGGCGGCGGTATGTTCGAGACCGGCGCCGGCGGCTCGGCGCCCAAGCACGTGCAGCAGTTCCAGGAAGAGGGCTATCTGCGCTGGGATTCGCTCGGCGAGTTCCTCGCCCTCGGCGCGTCGCTCGAACATCTGGCGCAGACTTACAAGAACGCCAAGGCGCAGGTTCTCGCCGAGACGCTCGACACGGCCATCGGCCAGTTCCTCAAGTTCAACCGCAATCCCGCGCGCAGGGTCGGTGAAATCGACAATCGCGGCAGCCATTTCTATCTCGCTTTGTACTGGGCTCAGGCGCTGGCTGCGCAGACCAAGGACGCGGAGTTGCAAGCCCGCTTCAAACCGCTGGCCGAGACGCTCGCCAAGAACGAGGCCAAGATCAATGCCGAACTGATCGGCGCGCAGGGCAAGCCGGTCGACATCGGCGGTTACTACCTGCCCGATGCCGCCAAGGCATCGGCCGCGATGCGGCCGAGTGCGACGCTGAACGCCGCGATCGCCGCGCTCTGACACGAAGTCCAACGTATGACCCGCTCGATGACGAACTCATCGAGCGGGTCTTTGTTTCCGCGCGGCAACGCCGCCCTTCCACCTCTGGATGCGGCTTAAGTCCGCGCGCTGACGCGGCTTTCACGGCACGAAAGTCAATGCTATAGCCACGGCTGCGAGGGCGGCGTCTTCAATGAGCGTGCGCCGAATTTCCGTCAGTCCGACGACCGTTACGAATGCCGGCTCTCAAAAGGTGGCTCCTTAAAATGGCGAAGATCAAAGTTGCAAACCCCGTCGTCGAAATGGACGGCGACGAGATGACCCGGATCATCTGGCAGCTCATCAAGGACAAGCTGATCCACCCCTATCTCGACATCGACCTGTTGTATTACGACCTCAGCGTCGAAAAGCGTGACGAGACCAACGACCAGATCACCATCGACGCGGCCGAAATGACCAAGAAGGTCGGCGTCGGCATCAAATGCGCCACCATCACCCCCGACGAAGGCCGGGTGAAAGAATTCAATCTCAAGAAGATGTGGCGCTCGCCCAACGGCACCATCCGCAACATTCTCGGCGGCGTGATCTTCCGCGAGCCGATCATCTGCAAGAACGTGCCGCGCCTGGTGCCGGGCTGGACCAAGCCGATCATCATCGGCCGCCACGCCTTTGGCGACCAGTATCGCGCCACCGACATCCGCGTGCCGGCCGACGCCACCTTGACCATGAGCTATGTCGGCGCCGACGGCCAAAAGGTCGAGCACGAGGTGTTCAAGTTCCCGGGCGCGGGCGTCGCCATGGCGATGTACAATCTCGACGACTCGATCCGCGATTTCGCCCGCGCCTCGATGAACTATGCGCTGTCGCGCGGCTACCCGCTGTATCTGTCGACCAAGAACACCATCCTCAAGGTCTATGACGGCCGCTTCATGGATATTTTCCAGGAAACGTTCGACAAGGAATTCAAGGCCGAATTCGACAAGAAGAAGATCACCTACGAGCACCGGCTGATCGACGACATGGTCGCGGCCTCGCTGAAGTGGTCCGGCGGCTATGTCTGGGCCTGCAAGAACTACGACGGCGACGTGCAGTCGGACATCGTGGCGCAGGGCTTCGGCTCGCTCGGCCTGATGACCTCGGTGTTGACGACCCCGGACGGCAAGGTGGTGGAATCGGAAGCCGCCCACGGCACCGTGACGCGCCACTACCGCGAACATCAGAAAGGCAAGGAAACGTCGACCAATTCGATCGCGTCGATCTTCGCCTGGACCCGCGGCCTGGCGCATCGCGCCAAGCTCGACAACAACGACGCGCTGGCGAAGTTCGCGGCGACGCTCGAGAAGGTCTGCGTCGACACCGTCGAAGCGGGCTTCATGACCAAGGATCTGGCGCTGCTGGTCGGCGCCGATCAGAAGTGGCTCTCGACCACCGGCTTCCTCGACAAGGTCGACGAAAACCTGAAGAAGGCGATGGCGTAATAAGGCCCACTGGCGGAACCGGATAAAAAACGGCGCAACCGCGGTTGCGCCGTTTTTGTTTGATTGGCGGCGCGGTCTACTGCACCTTGATGTCCGCTGCCTTGATGATCGGCCACCAGCGCTCGGCTTCCGCCTTCTGGAACGCATGAAGCGCTTCCGGCGTCTGCTCCTTGGTGTTCATCTGGATGCCGAGCTGCTTGAACCGCTCCTGCACCGCCGGCAAAGCCAGCACCTTCACCATCACGCCATTGAGCTTCGCGATGACGTCTTTCGGCGTGCCTTTCGGCACCCACAGGCCGTACCAGAGCGAAGCGGTGAACCCCGGCAACCCGGCCTCTTCCATGGTCGGCACGTCGGGCATCGAGGTCGTGCGCGCCTTGGCCGTCACCGCATAAGGCTTGATGGTGCCGGCTTTCACCTGGCCGATGAAGTTCGAGGCCGGCTCCATCATGAAATCGATTTGCCCGCCGACCAGGTCCTGCATCGCCGGTCCATTGCCGCGATAGGGCACGAATTCGTATTTGGTGCCGGTATCCTTCTGGAACGACAGGCCGGCGACGTGGCCGGTTGCGCCGACGCCGGCGATGCCGCAAGTCGCCTTGGCGGGGTTTGCCTTCAGATAGGCGATGAATTCCTTCAGATTCTTTGGCGCCAGGCCCTTTTTGCCGACCAGCAGCAGCGGTTCGCTGCCGATCAGGACGATCGGCTCCAGGTCGGTCAGCAGATCGTAGGGCAGCGCGTAGAGCCCGCCGGTCAGCATGTGCGTCGTCGACGTGCCGATGCTCAACGTGTAGCCGTCCGCCGCCGAGCGCACCGCCTTCTGCACGGCGATACGCCCCGCCGCGCCGCCGACGTTCTCTATCACCACCGGCTGGCCGAGCAGATCGTGCATGTGCTGGCCCAGAAACCGCGCCAGCGTGTCGGTCGCGCCGCCCGCCGGGAACGGCACGATCATGGTGACCGGGCGCGATGGATAAGTTTCCGCTCTTGAAATTCCGCCGCCGGCCAACAACGCAAATACGGCAATCGCCAAACCCGATAATTTTCGCATGCATCCTCCCCACGTCTGGAAATCAGCCTTGTCAGCGGCTGTTGCTGGGAAATCTAGCGCATCGCGCGGATGAATTCCACGATAATGCAACCGCAGCTAGTCAATTTCCTCGGACACGATGTCGTCCTTGGCGCTCGACCACGCTCGCGGCCGGTGCGCTTCTCCACCACATCCTTGATGCGTTTGGCGACGCGCGGGTCGCGCTGCATCAGGGCGTGCAGATCCTGCGCCGCCAGCACCAGGAGGCTGGTGCGGGTCAGCGCGGTGGCGGTGGCCGAGCGGCGGCCGCGGCGCAGCACCGCGACCTCGCCGAAAAACTGCCCGACGCCGAGCCGCAGGTGTCCCTTCTTGAGCGCCACCTCGACCTCGCCGTCGGCGATGAAATACATCGAATGCGCGGCGTCGCCTTCGCGCACGATCACCTCGCCCGGTTCCGCGGTCTGCGCCTTCAGCAATTCCATGATGTCGGAGATTTCGCCGGCGTCGAGTTCGGCAAACAGCGGCACGCGCGCGATCATGCCCCAGGTCACGATGAAGTCGCGGCGGTGGATCTGCTCGGAGAATGCCGTGGCGATGATGCCGATCGGCAGCGCCATCATGATCAGGCCGAGGAAAATCGTGCCGGTCGCGATCAGTTTGCCGAGCGCGGTCACCGGCACCACGTCGCCATAGCCGATGGTGCCGACGGTCACGATCGACCACCACAGCGCGTCCGGGATGGTGCCGAGCTTGTCGGGCTGCACCTTGCCCTCGGCCAGATGCATCAAGGCGGCGGCGACCAGCGCGGTGCCGAGCGTGATCACCAGACAGCCGAACAGCGCGCGGCGCTCGCGATACAAGCACGTCGAGCAGCGAGCGCATCGCCGGCGAATAGCGCGCGATCTTGAAGAAGCGCACCATGCGGAACACCAGCACGAAACGGAAATCGGCCGGCAGCACCAGCGCGAACCAGAACGGCAGCACGGCGATCAGATCGACAAGGCCGGCGGGGCTGAGCGCATATTTGAGCCGCGCGCGCGCCGCCGGACAGGTGGCGGTGCGGGCCGTGCTCGACCGCGCTCCACAGCCGCAGGCCATATTCGAGCGTGAACACGGCCAGCGAGAAATATTCGATCAGCTCGAACACCAGCGCATAGCGCGCGCCGATGTCCGGCATCGATTCAAGCGACGACCGCGACCAGGTTGATCAGGATCAGCGCGACCAGCAGCCGGTCGATCAGAATGCCCAGCGGCTCGCCCACCGGCCCCTGCTCGAGGACCTGATGAACGCGCCGCCGCAATCTCTCGATCCTGTCGCGTGCCATGCCGCTGCCGCCCTGCCGCGTATGAGGAACGCTACAATACAGCGTCGTGCGACCGCCGCTTTGCGGTCGATCAAGCCGCCGAAATCGCCGCCTCGACCGCGGCCAGCGCCGCATCGGCCTTGGAGCCGTCCGGCCCGCCGGCCTGCGCCATGTCGGGCCGTCCGCCGCCGCCTTTGCCGCCGAGCACCTCGGCGCCTTTGCGCACCAGTTCGACCGCATTGAAGCGCTTGGTGAGATCGTCGGTCACCGCCACGACGATGCCGGCTTTGCCGTCAGCGGAAAGGCCGACAATGGCGACCACGCCGGAACCGACTTGCTTCTTGCCCTCGTCGGCCAGGCTGCGCAGATCCTTGAGCTCGATGCCGGAGACCGCGCGCGCCAGCAATTTGACGTCGCCGACAGTGCGCAGATCGGAAGCCTCACCGCCGGCTTGCCGCCGCCGCCCATGGCCAGTTTCTTGCGCGCGTCAGTGAGTTCGCGCTCGAGCTTCTTGCGTTCGTCGAGCAGCGCCGCGACACGCGCCGGCAGTTCCTCGGGCGGCGCTTTAAGTTCCGCCGCCGCCGCTTTGACGACCTGAACCTGTTTGTTGACGGACTTGCGCGCGGCTTTGCCGGTCAACGCCTCCAGCCGCCGCACGCCGGACGACACGCCGCTGTCGCTCAAGCCCGTGATCAGGCCGATATCGCCGGTGCGCTTGACGTGGGTGCCGCCGCACAGTTCGACCGACCAGCCGAGCGTGTTGCCTGACCCCTCGCCCATCGCCACCACGCGCACCTCGTCGCCGTATTTCTCGCCGAACAGCGCGCGCGCGCCGGAGGCCCGCGCATCGTCGAGCGCCATCAGCCGCGTCGTCACCGGCGCATTCTGCAGCACGATGTCGTTGGCGATGTCCTCGACCCGCTCCAGCTCCTGCGCCGTCATCGGCTTGGGATGCGAGAAGTCGAAGCGCAGCCGGTCGGGCGCCACCAGCGAGCCCTTCTGCGCGACGTGATCGCCGAGCACCTGGCGCAGCGCCTCGTGCAGCAGATGGGTGGCGGAATGGTTCTGCCGGATGCGCGGCGCGTCGCGCGTGATCGACTTCCATCAGCAGCGGATCGCCGACCTTGACCGCGCCCTGCTCCACCTTGACGACATGGGCGAACAGATCGCCGGCCTTCTTCTGCGTGTCGGCGACCGTGAGCCGCACGCCTTCGCGCCGCATCTCGCCGGTGTCGCCGACCTGGCCGCCGCTCTCGCCGTAGAACGGCGTCTGGTTCATCACCACCAGGCCGCTGTCGCCTTTTTTCAGCTCGGCGACTTCCTTGCCGTCCTTCACCAGCGCGGCGACGATGCCCTCGGCGCTTTCGGTCTCGTAGCCGAGGAATTCGGTGGCGCCGACCTTCTCGCGCAGGCCGAACCACACGGTTTCGGTGGCGGCGTCGCCCGAGCCCGACCACGAGGCGCGCGCCTTCGCGCGCTGGCGCTCCATGGCGTCGCTGAATGACGCGAGATCGACGCTGATGCCGCGCGTGCGCAGCGCGTCCTGCGTCAGATCGAGCGGAAAGCCGTAGGTGTCGTACAGCGTGAAGGCGATCTCGCCGTCGAACATGTCGCCTTTCTTCAGGGTGCGGCTCTTTTCGTCGAGGATGGCGAGGCCGCGCTCCAGCGTGTTGCGGAACCGGGTCTCTTCCAGCTTCAGCGTCTCGCTGATCAGCGCCTCGGCGCGCATCAGTTCCGGATAGGCCTGGCCCATCTCGCGGGTCAGCGACGGCACCAGCTTCCACATCAGCGGGTCTTTGGCGCCGAGCAGTTCGGCGTGGCGCATGGCGCGGCGCATGATGCGGCGCAGCACATAGCCGCGGCCCTCGTTCGACGGCAGCACGCCGTCGGCGATCAGGAACGACGAGGCGCGCAGGTGGTCGGCGATCACCCGGTGCGAGGCCTTCTGCGGCCCGTCCGACGCGACATTGGTGAAATCGGCGATGGCGCGGATCAGCGTCGCGAACAGATCGATGTCGTAATTGTCGTGCGTGCCCTGCAGCACCGCGGCGATGCGCTCGAGCCCCATGCCGGTGTCGATCGACGGCCGCGGCAGGTCGAGGCGCTGGCCCGAGGCGAGCTGCTCGTACTGCATGAACACGAGATTCCAGATCTCGATGAAGCGGTCGCCGTCGGCCTCGGGCGAACCGGGCGGGCCGCCGGGAATATGCTCGCCGTGATCGTAGAAGATTTCCGAGCACGGCCCGCACGGACCGGTGTCGCCCATGGCCCAGAAATTATCCGAGCCGGCGATGCGCAGGATCTTGCTGTCGGGCAGCCCGGCGATCTTCTTCCACAGCTTGAAGGCGTCGTCGTCGTCGATATAGACGGTGACCAGGAGCTTCTCGACCGGCAGCGCGAATTCCTTGGTGATCAGCTTCCAGGCCAGCTCGATGGCGTGTTCCTTGAAGTAATCGCCGAACGAGAAGTTGCCGAGCATCTCGAAGAAGGTGTGGTGGCGCGCGGTGTAGCCGACATTGTCGAGGTCGTTGTGCTTGCCGCCGGCGCGCACGCATTTCTGCGACGTCGCGGCGCGGCACGTAAGGCCGCTTTTCGAGGCCGGTGAAGACGTTCTTGAACTGCACCATGCCGGCATTGGTGAACATCAGCGTCGGGTCGTTGCGCGGCACCAGCGACGACGACGCCACGGCGGTGTGGTCGTTGCGGGCGAAGAAATCGAGGAAGTTTTTGCGGATATCGTTGACGCCGCTCATCGGAACGCTGTGCGAGCCCTTAGATCCCTGGCCTTGCGGGCATAAATCCCCGTCCGGCTTGATGTTTTCAGGGGCCTATTTAGCGGCGGGGGGCGAGTGAGTCCAGGAAGGGGCGGCCGCTCCTTCTCCCCGCCTGCGTGGGAGAAGGTGGCGAGCCCGCCGAGCTCGCAAGGAGCGCACGGGCGGCGGTCGAGCCGGATGAGGCGGCGCCCATGGACCGAGCGAGTCGACGCCGCCCGTCACCCGGCCGCCTGACGGCGGCGCGACCCTCTCCCCGCGCAGCGGGGAGAGGCAATCCGCACCGCCTCGCCACGGCAAAACGCCTTCGCCCCCATCCTCGGTGGCGGCCGCTTTACGCAGCCGGGTGCCGATGGGGGCGATGCGACGTTTACGCAATCACTCGGTTACGCAGTACTTAAACTCAGGCGGCTCGCGCCGCCGCCCTCTTGGCCTTACGCTCGGCCTTGGCCGCCTTGCTCGCGGCCTTGCTTGCCGCTTTCGGCCTTCGCCTTGGCTATCCGCCTCGGACTTCGCCTTTGCCGTCATCGGCGTGGTCCCGTCCTTGGCGTGTCTTATCCTTGGCATACTTCGCCTTCGCCCGCTCCTTGGCGTTCTTGCGCTTTTCAGGCTTCGGCCGGGTGGTCACGAGGCCGCCGGCCTCGCGCGCAACGGCTGTCGGCTCCGTCGCCTCGGGTTTCTTGCTCCGGGCCGTGCAAGCGCGATCACCGCGCTGCTCGGAATTCGTTCGCGCGTCGAAATTGGTCGGCTCTTCAGCATTGGTCGGCTTGGGCTGTGCAGGCAGCGGCTCGATTGAGCTGCTCCTGCGCCGGTCCTTGGAACGAGGCGTCACCCTCGTCGCCGTGACCGGCACCGGGCGATAGCGTCTGATTCGCTAACGGCCGGCGTGCCCGCAGCTTTTCAAGCTTCGGCAGCGGCGTCGTCGTCATCGTCCTTGCCGGGACCTCGCCGGCCATGATCGCCTCGGCGATCGATGCCGGAATTCGCGCGCACCTGCGCCTCGATCTTGTTGGCGATGTCGGGGTTCTGCTTGAGGAACACCTTGGCGTTCTCGCGGCCCTGGCCGATGCGCTGGCTGTCATAGGAGTACCAGGCGCCGGATTTCTCCACCACGCCGGCCTTGACGCCGAGATCGACCAGTTCGCCGACCTTGGAAACGCCCTCGCCGTACATGATGTCGAATTCGACCTGCTTGAACGGCGGCGCCAGCTTGTTCTTGACCACCTTGACGCGGGTCTGGTTGCCGACCACCTCGTCGCGCTCCTTGATGGCGCCGATGCGGCGGATATCGAGGCGCACCGAGGCGTAGAACTTCAGCGCATTGCCGCCCGAGGTGGTTTCCGGCGAGCCGTACATCACGCCGATCTTCATGCGGATCTGGTTGATGAAAATCACCATGGTGCGCGATTTCGAGATCGAGGCGGTCAGCTTGCGCAGCGCCTGGCTCATCAGCCGCGCCTGCGAGCCCGGCTGCACGTCGCCCATCTCGCCTTCCAGCTCCGAGCGCGGCACCAGAGCCGCGACCGAGTCGACCACCAGCACGTCGACCGCGCCGGAGCGCACCAGCGTGTCGGCGATTTCCAGCGCCTGCTCGCCGGCGTCCGGCTGCGAGATCAAGAGATCGTCGACATTGACGCCGAGCTTGCGGGCATAGACCGGGTCGAGCGCGTGTTCGGCGTCGACGAAGGCGCAGATGCCGCCGAGCTTCTGGGCTTCGGCAATGGTGTGCAGCGCCAGCGTGGTCTTGCCGGAGGATTCCGGGCCGTAGATTTCCACCACCCGGCCGCGCGGCAGGCCGCCGACGCCGAGCGCGATATCGAGCCCGAGCGAGCCCGACGAAATGGTCTCGATGTCCATCGACTTGTCGTTCTTGCCGAGCCTCATCACCGAGCCCTTGCCGAACTGGCGCTCGATCTGGGAGAGCGCGGCGGACAGGGCCTTCGACTTGTCCATGGACGATCCTTCGACGATACGCAGGGCAGGCTGACTCATGTGTCGCGCTCCTTATGGCCTCGGATTCGACCCCCCGACAACGCGGCCACCGCCGCAGCGCCGGAATCGACTGGTAGAAGCAATGTACACTATTTGTTCTCAGTTCGCAATATGTTCTTTTTGGAATGCTGGGTACTGGCCTGTTTCGACCCCTAGTGGCCTGATTTGAAATCAGAAGTGGCCTAATTTTCGGAAATCCCAAAACATTTCCCACCCTCTTGGAACTCACGCCGAACTCGTTAATAAAAGTTAACGGGGCTGAGGCAGATTCCACCCACATTTGCCGCGCGCGAGGGCTTCACGTCCGAAGCCGTCGATGCATTTGAGTGGGTTTATCGGGGGACTACAGTGATCGTTCGGAAATTCGTTATTGCACTTTCGGTGGCGGCCTGCGTCGCAGGATCGGTTAGCCAGTCGCAAGCTCTTCCTGCCGATCCGGTTATCGTGCCGGTTGGTGGTTCGACTGTCGGTGCTGGCATCTGGGTCGCCGGTGGCATTATCGGCGTCGCAGCCGTGCTGTGCGCCTACGACCTCATTCAAAAGGCCCAAGGTTTGAAGAATTGGGATGGGTCGGCAAAGACCCTTAAGGCCAAGCGCCGCTAAATTCGACAAGTCATTCGCTAGAAATACAGAGGCCGCCTCCGTGGGCGGCCTCTTTCATTTCATGGGTTTCAGCTTCGGTTTCGGCCTGCCGCCGCCGTGCGGTGCAAAACTCAGTTCTGGTATTCGCTGAGCATTTTCGTCAGCGCGGCTTTGCCGGCGCGATTAGCCTCGGTCATGGACTCGAAATAGACCTCGGAGTGATCGATCGGGCTGGTGCGGCCGGCGCGATAGATCTCCCAGCGCCAAGGCTTCGGCGGCCGGGCGCGGTTCTTGACGACGACGGAAAAATCGGAGTGCTCAATCATGCCGACATTAATACTGCAAAAATGCCGTTCTGCACACATAATTCGAAAATAAAACTAACGAGCCCAACGGTTTACTATTTTCAAAACAACGAAGCCCGTCGCTGCGAAAGCTTGTTTTTAACCGCGTTTCGAACGGCAATACTCGAAAGTCCGCGACGGCTCATCCGCAGCGGCGCCCGCGGCCGCCGGTTTTTTTCGCCGCGATGCCATGAAGCGGTCACCGCTCGGCCGTCACGCGGCCCGTATTTAACCCTATCGATTCACCGCGTTTGCAGGCCGCGATGGCCGGCCCCGGTCGCCGGCTTTAGCTTGGGCGGTGGGAACAATAGCGGGGGGCGATGATGGCGGACCAGTGGGTGCGGCTCGGCATGGCGATCATCGTCATCGCCTTGATCTCGATCGGGCTTTATCAATTCAGCGGACGCGCCGGCGTCGTCGAGCGCAACGTCAATCCAATCGGCAGTTTCCAGCGCTAATTCCATCGGCAACGTGCCCCGCGCGGCCGCCGCGGCCGCGTCATTTCGTCATTAGGGTAGTGCAAGATACCTGCTAGGGTCCGCGTAAAGACGGCACTAGCGGAGCGCGCATCTTGGACCGGACCGTGGCTCGTCTCAACATCGAGCATTACAAGCGCCTCATCGCCGGAGAAACCGACGAGGCGCGCCGACAACTGCTGTCGCGTCTGCTGGCGGAGGAAGAAGCCACGCTCGCCGTCTGCGATCTGGACAAGCAAAAGCGGCAACCGGGCTAGCGCAAGCGGCCGCCCGTCAATTGACTCTCACTGCTCCATTCCCGCCAGTGGGTCGGGCGCACGTCCAGCCGTTCCTTGGTCTCGGTGTTCATCCAGCCGCCGACGATGCGCCGGCAGGCGAAAACCAGCGGGTGCGGGCCGTCTTGGTCGATGACCGCCAGTTCGAGGTCGCAGCCATAGGGCGCGCTGGTGATGGATTGCCACATTCGACAATATTTGAGCGCATGGCCGATCTGCGCATTGACCTATGTCAGATCGGGAAGACACCCGCTGCGGCGGCGGCGGCCAAGCGCCAGCGCCGATGCTGCATGCATTGATCTGGATCAAAAGCCGCGCGGTGGTATTCGGAGATGGTATGAAAATCGTCCTTTCGCCCAGGAACCGCTTTGAACTCGCGCCCGCGTCCCCCGATCCGACATTGCCCGGCCTGCGGCGTCGCCATGCTGGCACACAAGTCGCGAGAAAATCTGGCGCATTTCGATGTTTTCGAATGCCTGAGCTGCCACTCCGTGATCAGCGAAGCACCGACGAAACCGCAGGGCGACGACAAGAAGTCCTAGCCATCGCCGCGCGCGGTACGGCGCGCATAATCGCGGTTAAAATCGCGCGCCAGATTTGCCGAAAAGCAAGCCGCGGTTTTTTGCCGGCAATTTGATATGCCGCAATTTACACATTCCAATTACGTTATATTTTTTCCACAGCATTGACGGATTTCGATCTTTGCATCCAACGGGAGCGCGCCAAGGAGAACGACCATGAAATCGGCCATCGTCAAACGTTCGGTTATTTTGAACGGACATAAGACCAGCATATCGCTGGAAAACGAATTTTGGCTGTGCTTGCGCGAAATCGTCGATCAGAAAAAAGTCAAACTGTCGGTGCTGCTGCGGCAGATCGATAACGAACGCAGCCATGCCAATTTATCGTCGGCGGTCCGCGTCTTCGTCTTGAATCACATGCGTTCGCAGGCGGCCGTCCCGGCGCCGGCAATCTTGCCGGGGCCGCGCGTGTCGGCGCCCATGGTCGCCGAGTTGGCGGAAGCCGATTGAGTCTTGCGGCGGCCGGGCTTGCTTGATTTAAGGCTGGGTTTAAGGCTTGGCATTGCCGCCGGCCGCGAATAGCTTCGCAGCGTCGACCGCGACCTGCGAGAATCACCTTGACCCAAACCGTTGTCAGCGCCGCCCCCGCACCCACCTCGCCGCTGCGGATCGGCTATTTGATCGCCGCCGCCGTGGCGCTCGCGGTGATGATCGCGGCGATCCTTGGCCCCAGTCTCTGGTTCCTCGATTTCGTCCACGTCATGACCGGCGGGCTGTGGACCGGCATCGATCTGTTCATGGGCTTTGTCATCGGGCCGGTGCTGCGGATGCGTCTCGCTCGACACCCGCCGCGCCATGATCGCCGGCATCATCCCGCGCACGCTGATCCTGATGCCGACCTTGTCGACCATCACCTCCACCGCCGGATGGTTCCTCGCGGTGCGGATGGGCTATCTCGATCTCAGCTATCCCCAATTCTGGTGGGTGATCGCGGCGCTCGCGATCGTCACCGTGCTGACGGTGCAGGGGCTGGGCTATCTGCTGCCGATGAACCTCAAGCTTTATTTCGAAATCACCAAGGACGCGCCCGATCCCGACAAGCTCAAGCGCTGGATGCGCACTTATGTGCGCGTGGTGGCGGTGCAGGGCGTCATGCAAGTGGCGATTATCGTGGTGATGGCGAAGTTCGCCACCGGCTTTTGAATCCACACGTATTCTTGAACGCCCATAAGAAGTCTTGACCCGCCGCTCGCCCGCCGGGACAATTGCCGCAGGCCGCACATCCAATCCGCGCCGGAGATTGAGCGATGACGCGCCAGCCCAATGCGGTCGATTTCTGGCGCGGCTTCGCGCTGATCACGATCTTTATCGATCACATTCCGGGGATGTTCTACACCCACTACACCCTGGTCAATTTTTCGATCTCGGATGCCGCCGATCTGTTCGTGTTCCTGGCCGGCTGGTCGTTGCGGCTGATGGCCGACGGCGGCGGCCGCCAGATGCCGACGCGCGACGTCATGCTGCGGCTGTTCGGCCGCGCCCTCGAGCTCTACGCCGCGCAGGTGCTGATCACCATGCTGGCCATCGCCATTCTGGCGCTGACCTCGGTCGAACTCGACAATCCGCTGCTGCTGGAATGGAACAACGCCGCCGCGGTGTTCAACGATCCGGTGCCGACCCATATCGGGCTGGCGGTGCTCACGCATCAGCTCGGCTATTTCGACATTCTGCCGCTCTATGTGGTGCTGATGCTGATGGCGCCGCTGTTCGCCTTGATCGACCGCACCGTGCCGCATTTGCTGCTGCCGGCCTCGGCCGCGCTCTATGTCGCGGTGCTGGCGTTCCGGCTGACGCTGCCGACCTGGCCGGTATCGGGCACCTGGTTCTTCAACCCGCTGGCCTGGCAATTCGTGTTCGTGCTCGGCTTCGTCTTGGCCAAGGATGACGGCATCGGCGCATGGGTGCGCCGCCACATCGTGATCTTGCGGATCGTGGCGCTGCCGATCGTGATCCTCGGCACCATGGTCGTGTTGTTCGGCTGGTGGCCGGACCCGACCAAGGTGCCGAACCCGAAACTGTTCTTCATCGTCGACAAGACCTATGTGACGCCGATCCGGCTGATCCAGTTCCTGTCGCTGATCGCGGTGTTCTCGCTGGCGTTCCGCTATATCCGCAGGCTGGCGGACCAGCCTTATGCCCGCGCGCTGGTCACGCCGCTGATCGGCATGTTGGCCATGCTCGGCCGCAATTCGCTCTATGTGTTCTGCGTCGGCTCGCTGTTGAGCTTGTGCGGACAAGTGGTCCACTTCGTCTATCTCGGCACTGTCTTGAGCGACACGGCCGTGGTAGTTTCCGGCATCGTCATCATGGCATTCACCGCATGGCTCGCCGAATCGCGACAACGATCACGACCTGCCTCGCCTGCTCGATCGGCGTAGCGCTCGTCGGCTCTTCGGTCGGATCGAACGCCGCGCGGGCGCAAACTCCGCCGGTTGCCGCGGTAGTGGAGCCTTCGCCGGACAACGCCGCCTCGCCGGTGTCGAAGGCCTGCCAGCCGGGTTCCGCCGCGCTCTCGGAAGAATCGCCGCTGCCGAACGTGGCGGCGGCGCTGGCGCGGGGCAAGACCCTGCGCATCCTCGCCTTCGGCGCGGCGCCCGGCCGCGTCACGTCGCACGGCGGCGGCTACACCCGCCTGATCGAGGCCATGCTGGAACGCGCGCTCAAGGGCGTCGACGTCATCATGATCAACCGCGGCGTCTCCGGCGAACTCGCCGCCAGCGCCGCCATCCGCATGAAGAACGAAGTCGCGCTCGAGGAGCCCGATCTGGTGCTCTGGCAGGTCGGCACCAATGACGCGCTCGCTTATGTGTCGGTCGACGAATTCGCCCTGACCGTCAAGGACCAGATCGACTGGCTCAAAGCCCACAAGGTCGACGTCGTGCTGGTCGGCCTGCAATTCGCCAACCGGATGCTGCGCGACGCGCACTACATCGACGTGCGCGAAGCGCTGCGCCGGGTCGCCGCCCAGGAAAACGTCATCGCAATTCGCTTCTTCGAAGCGATGCAGATCATCAACAGGGTCGAATCCGGCACCGTCGCGCTGGTGGCCGACGACATCGAGCACAACGAGGCCGGCTATAATTGCCTGGCGCAATATGTGGCGCGCGCCATCACGCTCGGCGTGTTCGCCAAGAACATGCCGAAGCGGCCGCAACCATAGCCTCTGGCCCCGACGACAGCGCGCTAAACGCCCAAATAACGCTGCAACACGTCCGGATTGGCCTTGATCTCTAGCGCCGGACCTTCATGCGCGATGTGGCCGTTGTTGATGATGTAGACACGGCTCGCCAGCGCCAAAGTCGCCGCCAGATTCTGTTCGACCAGCACGATGGTCTGCCCGGCGGCGGCGAGATCGCGGCAGGCCTTCATCAGGTCGCGCACGATCACCGGCGCCAGGCCTTCGAACGGTTCGTCGAGCAGGATGATCTTGGGATCGCGAACCAGCGCGCGCGCGATCGCCAGCATTTGCTGTTCGCCGCCGGAAAGATCGGTGCCGCGGCTCAAGCGGCGCTCCTTCAGGCGTGGAAACATCTCATAGATGCGGTCGAGAGGCCATTTATCCGGCGCCGTCAAACCGGCCAGCACGATGTTTTCCTCGACATTGAGACTGCCGAAAATGCGCCGGTCCTCCGGCACCAGTTGCATGCCAGCCTGCGCGATCGCATGCGCCTTCGCGCCCGCCAAATCGGCGCCATCCAGCACGACCTTACCGCTCCGTGGCGTGACCATGCCCATCAGGCTTTTCAGCGTCGTCGACTTGCCGGCGCCGTTGCGGCCGATCAGCGCCACGACTTCGTTCTTCTCGACGCGCAGATCGATGTCGAAAAGGATATGCGAATCCCCGTAATAGCTGTTCAGTCCGGCGACCTCGAGCAGGCTCATGCGATCACCCCGCCGAGATAGGCTTCCTGCACCGCCGCATTGCCCTTGATTTGGTCAGGCGTGCCCTCGACCAGAACGCGGCCTTCCTGCAGCACGGTGATGCGCTCGGCCAGTTCGAACAGCGCGTCCATATCGTGATCGATCACGATCATGGTGCGGCCGCGGCTGATCGACTTGAGCAGTTTGACGGTCTCCACCCGCTCCTGCGGACTCATGCCGGCGAGCGGCTCGTCGAGCAGCAGCAGCGAGGGCGACGTGGCGAGCGCCAGTCCGATTTCCAGCCGCCGCTTCTCGCCATAAGCAAGGTCGGACACCAGCCGGCCGGCGCGCTTGGTGAGATGCACCAGTGCCAGCGTCTCGTCGACGCGGCGGGCCAAGCCCTCGACTTTCGACACGTCGCGCAACAGATCGAGTTTGAAGGAGCCGCGCTTCTGCGCCAACGCCGCTATGACGATGTTCTCGCGCACGGTCAGGCGGGTGAATAGCTGATTGACCTGATAGCTCTTGGTCAGGCCGAGCTGACACACCCGCGTTACATTGAAGCCGGTGATGTCCTGGCCTTCGAACAGAATCTGGCCCGAACTCGGATGGATTTCGCAGGTGAGCATCTTGAAGAAGGTCGATTTGCCGGCGCCGTTCGGGCCGATCACGCCGCGCAATTCGCCGCGCTGGACCGTGAAGTTGATATCGTCGTTGGCGACCAGACCGCCATAGCGCTTGCTCAGGCCGTTGGCTTGCAGGACCACATCCGACCGCGCCGAGACCGCCGATCCGAGCGCCGCCGGCGCAGCGGCAGAGCCGAGTTCGCCGTCGTCGGCATCGCTGCCGGAACCGGCCGTTTCTTCGCCGTGGCGGCCACGGCGCGCCCAGGCGACAAGATCGATGACCCCGCCGACGATGCCGCGGCGCAGGAAGCAGACCAGCAGCACGAAGACGACGCCGAGCACCAGTTTCCAGGTCGCGCCCAGATTCAGCGTGGTCTGGAAGAAATCGGAGAGGAACAGCCAGACAGTGGCACCGACCAGCGGCCCGAACAGCGTACCGGCGCCGCCGATCGCGGTCTGCATGACAAGCTGCCCCGAGGTCTCGAACATGAAGGCATTCGGCGGCATGAAGGCTTGCAGAATGCCGAGCAAACCGCCGGCAAAGCCTGCATAGGCGGCCGCGATCACGAAGGCGGTTAGCTTGTAGCTATGGATATTGTGGCCGACCGCCTGCGCGCGCAACGGATTGTCGCGGATGGCGGAAAAGATGGCCCCGACCGGCGAACGCACGATGCGCAGCGCGATCACCATGCCGGCGAAGTACCAGAAAGCCATGAACCAGTAGAGATGCCAACCGCCACTGAAGTTCAGCGTGGTGAAGCCGAGGTCGAAGATCGGCGTCGGCACGCCCGGTAGGCCGTTCTCGCCGCCGGTATATTCAGACAGCGGATTGAACTCGACAAAAAAGAACACTTCCGAAATCGCCACCGTGATCATGGCGAAATAGATGCCGGTACGCTGCAATGCGATCAGGCCGATGACATAGCCGACGACGGCGGCCACAATCATGCCGATGAATAATGCCGTCACGACATGTGGAAATCCGGCAATCGTCAGCAGATAGGCGGCGACGAAGCCGCCGGTGCCGAAAAAGGCCGATTGCCCGAACGACAACAGGCCGGTGATGCCGAACAGAATGTCGAAGCCGATGCCGAACAGGCCCCACACCAGGATGCGGTTGACCGTATTGGGCGAGAAATCGAGATACGGCAGTATCCAGGGCGCGGCCAAAAGCCCCGCCAAAGTGAGGATTTCGAGAACGTAAGGGCGTTGCTTGAACATCAGATGACCGCGTTCATTCGCGGCCGGCCGAGCCGAGCAGGCCGTAGGGACGAAGCACCAGCACCAAAGTCATCGCCACGAACAGCATGACGTAGGAATAGCCGGGGTTGATCATCGACGTGAGGGATATGAGTTCGCCGGCTATGAGGCCGCCCAGCACGGCGCCGGGAAACGATCCGACGCCGCCGATCACGACGACGACGAAGGTCTGCACCAGGTACAACTCCCCGACGTCGGGCGTGATCGACACCACCGGCGCATTGACGATGCCGGCAAAGCCCGCCGCCATGGCGCCGATGCCGAACACCAGCATGAAGACCTTATAAACGTCGATGCCGAGCGCATCGACCATGACCGAGTCCTCGATGCCGGCGCGCACGATCATGCCGATGCGGGTGCGGTACAGCACGAAATAGAGCGCCAGTAGCGCCACCACCACGATGCCGAGCAGCGCGATGCGGTAGGTCGGATAAAACATGAAGCCGAGGTTGATGATGCCGCTCAAGCCCGGCGGCGCCGGCACGATCTTCGACAGGCTGCCGAAGAAGAAACGCGCCGCCTCCACGAACACGATGCCGAGGCCGAAGGTGACCAGAAGCTGGTCCTCATCCGGGCGGCTGTAAAAATAGCGAATGATGACCCGCTCGACGACGACACCGACGAGCATCACGAACAGCGAGCCCCCGATGACGGCGGCGATAAAGGAACCGGTATAAGTGTACGTCATCCAGCCGGCGTAGCCGCCAAGCATGAACAGCGCGCCATGTGCGAGATTGAGCACGCCGAGCGTGCCGTAAATGATGGTCAGGCCGGACGAAATCAGCGCCAGCAGCGCGCCCAACACCAGCCCGTTGAAAAGCTGCGATACGAAATTAGCCCAGTTGATCACGTTTCCGCCCGCTCATTCTTTCACGCGCCGCCGCTGTCCGCGGCGGCATGTCCGGCATTATGCCGGGCATCCGCGCCTCGCTTCAACGCATACTTGCGTCTTGCGCAAAACAGGACGCGACGGTCGGGCACGTGCTGCCCGGCCATCACGGATTTGAGGTCCCTCTTCGCCGCAAAGCGGCGAAGAGGGTTTTGCTCTCGTCAGGTATAGTCGCCCAGCTTGCAGCCGAACGCATCCGGCTTCTGCATCAGCGGTTCGCCCGGCACGACTTCCAGAACTTCCCAGAAGTCTTCCTTGTTCTTCATCGCCTTGGGCGCCTTGCCCTTGACGATGACGACCGGGCGGACGAGTTGGTGATCGGCGGCACGGAAGTGCACGTCGCCCACCATCGACGGGAAGGTCTCGCCCTTCTCGTACTGCTTGATGACATCCGGCGGATAGAAGGAACCCGCTTCCGTCACCATGCGGGCCCAGATCGCGAACTGCATGTAGGCGTTCTCGGCGCCCCACTCCGGCTTGTAGCCGTACTTCTTGTCGAAGGCTTCGACGAACATCTTCGCCAGCGGATACTTGTCTTCCAGCGTCCACCAGAAGTCGGTGGCGGCGTAGACGCCTTCGGTGAGTTCCGCGCCGACTTCCTTGGCCAGGAAGGGGATCTGGTAGGGGATCACCATCTTCATCTTCGGCGTCAGACCGAACTGCTTGGCCTGCTGCACCGACAGCACGGCGTCACGGCCCCAGTTGACGTTGATAATGTATTCGGCGCCTGAGTTGGCAATGTTTGTGAGGTACTGCGAGAAGTCCGAGGTGCCGAGCGGCGAGACTTGGTTGGTCACCTGCGTCCAGCCGCCATTCTTGGACAGATAGTCGTTCATCGACTTGGTGACGGTGTGGCCGTAGGTGTAGTCCGGCGTCATGAACGCCGCTTTCTTGTTCTTGCCGAAGGCCTTCAGCAGCACCGGGCCGATCGCGTTGGCCGCGGTCTCGCCGTAGAAGCACTGGCGGAACGAATAGCGGGCGCAGTCCTTGCCGGTGGTGTCGTTGGAGCCGGAGATCGCCACCAGATAGAGGATCTTCTCGCGCTCGGCGAACTTGTTGAGCGCCACCGCGACGGCCGACGAAGTCGAACCGGTCATGGCGATGATCTTGTTGTCGGCGATGAAGCGCTGCTGCGCCTGCACTGCGTCATTCGGCTTGGCGGCCGAGTCGGCGACCACCAGGTTCACCGTTTTGCCGAGCACGCCCTTCTTCGCCTTCGGAGCAATCTTGGCCATCAGCGGATGGCCGCTATTGATGTGCTCGACGGCAAGCTGCATGCCCTTGAGCTCGTCTTCGCCCTGCGCCGCATAGGCGCCGGTGCGCGGCACGGCGGCGCCGATGGTGACGGACGAGCCGGCGGAGCCGGCCGGATAGGTGCCGATGGCCGGATGATCCATGCCGACGGCAAACACCGGCATCACGAAACCGCCATTGAGCATTGCGCCGCCGGCAACGCCGGCGCCGACGGTCAGAATTTTACGGCGCGATACGCCGTCTTTGTCGAATATTGTCATCTCGTTTCCTCCAGATGATGTTGTTGTCGTTTACGTCCCGGGTAGCCCCGGTATTTTTGCCGGCTTTTTTTTGCCGGATTGTCGTCGATATTATTTGCGCGTCATGCCCCCGCAACGGGAGCAACAAAACCTTGCGGCAACGCACAATGCGACGGCGCAAGGGTCCGTCTGCCTCGCATGGCGTACTGAAACGATCGATGCGTCAAGGCCACTTTCGTAGCACGCGGACGCACGCATTAAACTTTTGTCGATGTTGCCTTCGCAATGAATATGAAAGCGCGCTGTTTTTCGCATGCGTATTCTGCATGCCGGCTGCGGCGATGCGTCGCGCGCCGTCAAACATCCGTGACCTAAGCGCCCTGCTGCGCTCCGCGCCCGCATATTGCGCCGCACGCTCGGGCCAAATTTAGTTCCTTGGACTTGAGCGCTAGTCGCGCTCGATGAACATCCACAAGCCGCCGTTGCGCGACGACTGCACGCGGATGCGCAGTTGGCGATCGCGGTTGGCGAAATCATGCGGCCAGCCGAATTCGAGATCGACCGGGCCCTCTTCCATGGCGCGCGTCAGGCGGCTGCGGAAATCATTGCCGCCCAGGCAACTGGAAATCTCGAACAGGTTCTGCCCGATCGGAATTTCGCTATACCCCGAAAGCCTGGCCTCGGTGGCGCTGTAGAACAGCACCTTGCCTTCGCGGTCGAGCAGGATGACGCCGAACGGCAGCCGGTCCAGATCGAACTGGCTCGCCTGCTCGGCGCGCGCCGCCAAATCCGGCGCATCGAAGTCGATCGCGGCAACCGCCATGCACACGTCCCCTTGCCTTGAGTTTATCACACGCGTTTTTTGTAGTTTTTGTCGGCTTGAACGCAGCAAAGCTGGCACGCCGCGCCTTGAGTCGACAAGCCGACTAAGGGCGGCGGCGGCGGCTAAGTCGTTTGCGTGCAATGCAATTATAGCGGGCGCAATCGGCGGCGCCGGCGCGAAAAATCCGGCCTGCGCTCAGCCCAAATTCAACTCTTTGAAAAAATCATTGCCCTTGTCGTCGATGACGATGAAGGCCGGGAAGTCGACGACCTCGATGCGCCAGATCGCTTCCATGCCGAGCTCGGGATACTCCTGCACTTCCACTTTCTTGATGCAGTGCTCGGCGAGATTGGCCGCCGAGCCGCCGATCGAGGCCAGATAGAAGCCGCCGTATTTCTTGCAGGCGTCGCGCACCTGCGCCGAGCGGTTGCCCTTGGCGACCGAGATCATCGAGCCGCCCGCCGCCTGGAACGCATCGATGAAACTATCCATCCGCCCCGCGGTGGTCGGGCCGAAGGCGCCGGAGGCGTAGCCGTCCGGGGTCTTGGCCGGCCCGGCGTAATAGATCGGGTGGTTCTTGAAATAGTCGGGCAGCCCCTGCCCGCTCTCCAGCCGCTCGCGCAGCTTGGCGTGGGCGAGATCGCGCGCCACGATCATCGGCCCCGACAGCGACAGCCGCGTCTTCGGCGGATAATTCGACAGCTGCGCCAGGATCTCCTTCATCGGCCGGTTGAGGTCGACCTTGACCACCGCGCCGCCCAATTTCTCCTGATCGACGTCGGGCAGATACTGCGCCGGATTGTGCTCGAGCTCCTCGAGGAACACGCCGTCCTTGGTGATCTTGCCGAGCGCCTGGCGGTCGGCGGCGCAGGACACGCCGAGCCCGATCGGCAATGACGCGCCGTGCCGCGGCAGCCTGATCACGCGCACGTCGTGGCAGAAATATTTGCCGCCGAACTGCGCGCCGACGCCGGACGACTGCGTCATCTTCAGGACTTCCGCTTCCATCGCCAGATCGCGGAACGCGTGGCCGTCTTCCGAGCCTTGCGTCGGCAGGTTGTCGAGATAATGCGCGGAGGCGAGCTTGACCGTCTTCATGGTCATTTCGGCCGAGGTGCCGCCGATCACGATCGCCAGGTGATAAGGCGGGCACGCCGCGGTGCCGAGCGTCAGCACCTTCTCCCGAGGAAGGCCAGCATGCGGTCATGCGTCAGGATCGACGGCGTCGCCTGGAACAGAAACGACTTGTTGGCCGAGCCGCCGCCTTTGGCGACGAACAGAAACTTGTAGGCGTCCTCGCCCTCGGCATAGATCTCGACCTGCGCCGGCATGTTGTTCTTGGTGTTCTTCTCTTCGAACATCGAGATCGGCGCCAGCTGCGAATAGCGCAGGTTGCGCTTCAGGTAGGCGTCGCGCGCGCCCTCGGCCAGCGCGCCCTCGTCCGAGCCGTCGGTGAAGATCAGCCGGCCCTTCTTGCCCATGATGATGGCGGTGCCGGTGTCCTGGCACATCGGCAGCACGCCGCCGGCCGCGATATTGGCGTTCTTGAGGAAGTCGTAGGCGACGAACTTGTCGTTGTTCGAGGCCTCCGGGTCGTCGAGGATCTTGCGCAGCTGCTTCAAGTGCGCCGGGCGCAGCAGATGATTGATGTCGGTATAGGCGGCCTCCGCCAGCGCGCGCAGCGCCTCGTGGCTGACCACGACGACGTCCTTGCCCATCACCGTCTCGACTTCGCACGCCTTCGGACGTGACCTTGCGGTAGCTGGTCGTGTCCGGCCCCAGCGGGAATAGCGGCGTGTGGGTGTAGGGCGGGATGGCGGGGGGAGAGGAAAGGGGGGCGTTCATGGGGGGCTCCAGAGTTCTTCACCTTGATAGCGCTACCGCTGTTAGATGGGAAGCGATTGTGCTAAATCAAAAATGATACTGTTCGTTGCATTTAAATGCTTATTCAGAAAACGGGGTGTGAGTATGCGTGAGTGCGTGCGGGCACTACAATTTATTGCCTTAGCTTTTATTCTCTCGGGCTGCATTACAACTTCGATGCAGGGCTACGCCGATCGCGAGCCACCTAAAAAAACCATTACTCACATTGTGGCTTACGTCGCAGCACCGACTTCACTAGCGGCCAGCATTCAATCCCGCATCACCTCCGAAGCGAGAAATCGCGGAGTAATCGCAGAAGACGCGTTTTCGATACTTCCGCCAACACGCAACTATACAAATGCGGAGATTCAAAAAGCCCTTCAATCCAGCGGCGTCGACGCTGTTCTCATATTGAAAGTCGGCGATAGCGGAATCATGAGTCAGTATGCAGGCACGTATTTTCAATCTCAGACATCGGGAAATGCATCCCTCAATGGGACGATGACCACATTCGGAAATTCATCCAACATTTCCATGGCCGGCACCTCGACTCAAACAACGACAGGTATGGCGACGCCGGTTTATAGATATCGGCGACAGACGGCCTTCAATGCACAATTGCTTGAGGCCTCCACTGGTAGAATGCTCTGGGTCGGCACCGGGCAGGTTAACGCCGGTGGCCTTCTCTTCGTCGGCGACGGCGCAAGTGCTTCAAATTCGATTTCTGCGATTTTCGATGATTTAAGTAAGAAAGGTTTGATCGGCGGCTCCACCTAAAATGATTTGCAGCGATCAGCATAGCGGAATAGCGAAGCGTAATCCGCCATTCCCAACAACCCGGCGCTGCTGCGCTCACACGCCATGCAATTCTACTCCGCCGCAGCCAGATGCGGCGGCAAAAAACGCATGCCGCCCGCCCCGCGCATGAAGACCGGGAGATCGATCAGCGGCAGCGCGGCCGGCACCTGGCAGAACGTCTCGACCACGAAGCCGCGGTGATAAGTATTGTGATTGAAAATGTGCATGAGGATCATGCGCCGGTTCATGCGTCCCTGGGCGCCGCTCAACAGCGTGAAATCGATTGCTTCGTCGGCGTCGGCTTCTGCAAGACCGTCGACATAGTCGATCAATTGCCGGTCCATCCCGGCGCGCGCCGCCGCCAGCGTTTCGAAGTCGCCATACAGCACCTCGTTCAACGCCTTGTGCGTGTGCGGCTCCCGGTGCAGATGCGCCCACCACATCCGGTCCGTCACCAACGGATGGTTGAGGGTGTTGAGAATATTCTTGAACAGACTCGGGCGCTGCTTGGTGACTTCGCTTTCGGGCAGCGAGCGCACCGCGGCAAACAGTTCGCGATTGGCCCATTGATTGTAATGCGCCATCGTGTTCAGGATTTCGCTGTCGGTCATCGCGGCACCTTCTGAAATAGCCTGCGCGTGCGCTACTGCGCCGGCCGCTTGCCCCTCAACACGGCCCCGTCGGCGTGAGCTTCAAGGTGTCGGTATGCGTGGCCGAGCCGCCGAAGGGTATTTGCACTTTGCCCGTGTGGGTTTGCTTGATCGTGCCGCCCTTGCCGTCCAGCGTCACCGTATAGGTGCCGGCGCCAGCCATTGGCGCGCCGGGGCCGCCGCCGGTGTAGCTCACCTTGCCGCCGGTCTCGCTGCTCGGCGCATAGCTGAACGTCACCGTCATGCCGCCGCCGCCGCCCGACACAGTGAACGGCTTGGCGAGATTGCAGGCGGTGCCGGTCACGGCCATCGGGCCGGCATTGCCGGCGATCTTGTAGCTGTGGCTGTTGCCGCCGCCCTGCGTCACGCAGATCCGTTTGGCGCGGTTTTCCAGTTCCGCCAAAGCGGCCGGATTGGCCGGCGCGGCGCCGTTCGCCGTCTTCCAGTAATTGACCAGGATCGACGGATCGGATTTCGCCTTGCATTCGGCCGTGGCGGCCGCCTCGCCTTTATCGGGCGCGCCTTGCGCCATCGCCGCCTGCGGCAACAGCAGCGCCGCCGCCAGCGATAAAGTCGTGAGCAGCGCGGCACTTCGTAGCGTCTTCATTGGTCGGCTCCCCATTCCAGCGGCGCGAAGCGCCGGCGGCGAATCATATCACGCCGGACCCGGCGGGAAACCGCCCGCCCGTGACACCGGCGGCCTCACACCACCCTCACCTTGCCCGCCTCGCCCAGCCCGCATTCCAGCGCCGCGCGGTCCCACTTCGCCAGATCGGCCGCCGCCTCGTAGGTGCTCTGCAGGAATTCCATCAGCGCGGCGTCGCGGGTCGCTCGCCTTGCGCACGGCGTCGTAGGGCAAAATGAATTCGCCCAGAGCCTTGGAGAAAAACGCCTCCGCCGGTTTCACCTTCGCCGCGGCGAAGCCGTCCGGCGCCGGATAGGCGTAGGAATAGAACGCCGGATAATCGACCGGCCCGCGGCCGCCCGGCCAGAAGCCGGCGCTCGACACCTCGTGCGAGTAGGCCTCCTGCGCCACCGCGTTCGGCAGATGCGGCACGCCGCCGGGATGGCGCGGCGCGCGGCGCCCGGAAAATCGCGTCACCGCCAGATCGAACGAGCCCCAGAAAAAATGCACCGGGCTGACTTTGCCGAGAAAGCCGGTGCGGAAACGCGCACAGCACTGGTTGACGCGACAGCAGCACGCGCCAGAACCGGCGGCACCGCCTCGGCGTCGTAGGCGCCGTGCAGCAGGTCCTTGTCGAACGGCACCGCGTTCGGGATTTCGCACGGCATCGGGTTGATCGCGATGTCGAGGCCGAGCTCCTCCAGCGCGGCCATCAGCGTCGGCGTAGAACACCGCCACCGGCATCGGCTTGCAGCATGATCTGGCGGAAATGGCCGTCGCTGGTGCGGATCCACAGCACATGGTCGATGAAGTCGAACTCGATCTCGAAGGCGCGCGCGCCGTAAGGGATCGCCGAGGTGGTCAGCCCGCGCGCGGTGACATAGAGCGCGACGTGCCAGGAATGATTGAGCCAGGGCGTCTGCGCCAGTCTGATCTTGCCGACCATCTGCGTCCACAGTTGCAGCGTGCGCGGCGGTGTCCTTCCAGGCGGCGTAAGGCAGTTCGGGCCAGCGGTCGAGGGGTTCGTTCAGGGGCATGCTTTCAGGATAGTGCTTGGCCTCTCGGACGCAAGCCGTAGCGCCGCACGGGCCCGCAGAAGCGCATTGACGCAAGCGCCGCCATCTGCCATCTCGGCGCACCACTCTCCTTTGGAATCGTTAGCCCCGCAATGCCACCAAGACCCTTTCGCATCGGCCGCTCGCGCACCGGCCTCGGCCTGTTCGCCACCCGGCCGATCAAGAAGACGCAGCCGGATCGCCGAATACAAAGGCCCCCTGCTCAACCTCAAGCAAGCCAACAAGACCGAGGCGCGCGGCAACCGCTATCTCTACGAGGTCAACAGCCGCTGGACCATCGACGGCACGCCGCGCAGCAATATCGCGCGCTACGCCAACCATTCCTGCAATCCGAATTCCGAGAGCTACAACATCAGCGTGCGCGTGTTCGTCCGCGCGCTGCGCAACATCAAGCCGGGCGAGGAAATCGTCTACGACTACGGCATCGATTATCTCAAGAACGTCATCGGCCGCTCGAACTGCCAATGCTCGCGCTGCCGCAAGCGGCGCAACCAGCGCGCCGCGAATTGCGCGTGAAGCGCAAGCGCAAGGCCGCGCGGCTGGCCAAGGTTAAGGCCAAGGCCCGGGCCGCCAAACGGCGCGCCAAAAAGCGTTAGCCGGTTCCTTAGCCTTCGCAGGTGCGAAGGTGGCCCCGCAAGCCCGCCATTCGCATTTGCCCCTGCTCGCGCGGCCAAGCCTGTGCTAGGCAAGCCTCCCGTTCCGCCGCCCGAGGCCCGTTTTCCCGGTGACATCCGACAGCCTCGACCAGCGCCGCCCTGTGCGCACCGACCGCGTCCCGCTCGGCATTCTGTACATGCTCGGCGCCACCGTGATGTTCGCGATCTCGAGCGCGCTGTCGAAATGGCAGGTCGCCAGCTACTCCTTCGTCGAGGTGCTGTTCTTCCGCTCCGCCGCCTCGCTGCTCACCTGCGCCGCGCTGATCCTGCCGCGCACCGGGCTGATCGTGTTCCGCACCCACCGGCTGCGCGACCATGTCGGCCGCAGCGCGACGCAGGCGGTGGCGCAGAGCTGCATCATCATCGCCTTCGGCCTGATGCCGCTGGCCGGCGCGGTCGCCATCAATTTCGCCGCGCCGCTGTTCGCCACCCTGTTGGCCGCGCTGTGGCTGAAGGAAAAAGTCGGCCTGCGCGCGCGGCGCGCGCTGGTGGTCGGCTTTCTCGGCGTGCTGCTGGTGGCGGCGCCCGGCGCCGACAGCTTCCGCATCGGCGCGCTGTTCGCGCTCGCCAATGCCGTGCTCTACGGCAGCGTCACCGCCGCGGTGCGCGGCATGACCGCGACCGAGTCGGCCGAGACGCTGACCATGTATCAGATGGTCTTCCTCACCATCTTCTTCGGGCTGGCGCTGCCGTCTTCGGCTTCACCTGGCCGACCGGCGACGGATGCCGCCGCCATGATCGTCAACGGCGTGCTCAACGGCTTCGGGCAATATTGGTGGACGCGCTCGCTGTCGCTGGCGCCGCCGTCGGCGGTCGGGCCGTTCTATTATTTCTCGCTGGTGTGGGCGCTCGTGCTCGGCTTCCTGTTCTGGGGCGACGTGCCGACGCTGGCCTGCTCGCCGGCTCGGCCATCGTGGTCGGCTCCGGCCTGTTCCTGCTCTGGCACGAGAGCGGCAAGAAGACCCAGCCGATCGTCGAACGAGCCGCGGCCGATTGAATGCCGCACATAACGTCAAGGGAGAATGATCCGATGAGCTTGCAGATCCGCCGCGTCGTCACCGGCCACGACGATCAGGGCCGCGCCAAGGTGCTGATCGACGAGACAGGTCACGAACGTGTTTTCGCCGCGGCCGGGCGCGCAATACAGCGTGATCTGGTCGACCGAAGGCTTTCCGGTCAGCAATGACGGCAACGACGATCCGTCGCACAAGAAGATCGGCACCACCATCGACAACGGCACGGTGTTCCGCATCGTCAGCTTCGGGCCGGGCGTCGTCGCCGCGCAACCACCGCACCGATTCGATCGACTACGCGGTGGTGATGTCGGGCGAGATCGACATGGAGCTCGACATCGGCAGCGTGCACCTGAAGGCCGGCGACGTGCTGGTGCAGCGCGGCACCATCCACAATTGGGTGAACAAGGGCACGGCGCCCTGCGTGATCGCCTTCACGCTGGTTTCGGCCAAGCCGGTCACCGCCGGCGGCAAGCCGCTTGCCGGCGCAGGGGTGACGTCGAGACGCATCAGCTACTCATCCAATTCCGGATAGTGCCGGAAAATGCCGCTCTCGTTGAACGCGATCCGCCGCTCCGAGGCGAGATAGGCCTTGATGCGCGGGCGCTCGGCGACGCGGTCGTGCACGCGACGACGCCGGGCACCTTGCGCTCGATCGCGCTTCATCGCCTTCGGGAAAGGCATAGCGCAGGCCCTCGATCAGCTGGAACAGCGACAGGTCGACATAGGTGAACTTGCGGCCGAGCACATAAGGCCCGCCGCTTTTCTCCAGCACGGTTTCGAAATAGCCGAGATATTTCGGCGCGCGCTTCTTCAGGAAATGCTGCGGCGTAGCGCTTGGCCTCCGGCTTCTGGTCCTCGTAATAGAGCCCGGCGGCGATCGGATGATGGGTGTCGTGGATCTCCTTCACGAAGTCGGTCACCGTGAGCTGCAACTGATGCAGCCAGAGCCGGCCGGCCTCGTCGCGGGGCGCAAGCTTCAGCCGCGGCCCGAGATAGAACAGGATATTGGCGACCTGCGCGATCACGAGCTTGCCGGCCTTCAGGAACGGCGGCGCGAACGGCGGGCGCTTCTCGCCGCTCGCCGTTCATCATCGCCATCATGCGGTCCATGCCGCCTTTGCCGCGCGCGACGTCGTCGTAGGCGGCGCCGGCATCCTCGAGCGCCAGCCGCACGAATTCGCCGCGGCCCTGGATTCCCGGCCAGTAGAACAGTTGGTAGCGCATGCGGACCTCGTCACGGTCACGCGCAGCTTGGCACGCGCCGGCACGACCGCAAGACGGTGACGGTTCAGCCCGCTGACCAGCCGCACCGGCGCGTCGCCGTCGGCGGCGCGCGCCGACGACGCGATTGCGGCCGGCGGCCTTGGCCTCATAGAGCCGCTTGTCGGCGACCTCGAACAGCGTGTCGTAGCCGGACGCGTCGCTCGGCGCAGGTGGCGATGCCGATGCTGACGGTCACCCGCCAGTCGGCGTCGTCGGCCGGCGCGCCGGCGATGGCGCGGCGGATGCGCTCGCCGAGCGCGATCGCGTCGTCGCCGCCGACGCCGTCGGCGATCACGACGAATTCCTCGCCGCCGAAGCGATAGGTGAAATCCGACACGCGCGCGGCCGCCATGATCTCGGCGCGATGCGCTTGAGCATCTTGTCGCCGGCGGCGTGGCCGAAACGGTCGTTGAACGCCTTGAAGTGATCGATGTCGATCAGCAGCAGCGCCAGCGGCCGGCCGGCGGCGGCGGCGGACTCGACCGCGCGGCGGCCATAGGATTCCAGCGAATGGCGGTCGAGCGCGCCGGTCAGCGCGTCGCAGCCGGTGCGCGCCAGCAGGTCCTCGTAGCGCTCGCGATAGGTCAGCGTGTCGAACACGTCCCAGATGCGCGGCGCACGTGCGGCGGCCGAGCGGCCGCTCGAAATATTTCAGGTAGACGGCGGCGAGCACGCTGTAGAGCGCGACCGCGCCCATCTTGGCGATCCAGCCGCCGATCAGCACCGGCAAGCCGGCGCCGGTCAGCATGTGCAGGCCGGCGAAGAACGCCACCTGGTCGAAGCTCAGCACCAGCGCGCCGCACAGCACCAGCCGCGGCAACACATGGTCGCCGAGCCAGACGCGCGAGCGCTCGTACAGCAGGATGATGATGATGCAGTCGAAGAACAGGATCGCCGTTCCCCACACCATCAGCGCGCCCATCTCGTTGAGGAAGCCGAAATCGGCGGCGCGGCCGGCCGCCAGCGCGACCAGCGTGTGCTGGCGCATGACGAAGGCGAGCGCGAACAGCAGCACGTTGCCGAACAGCAGGCCGTAGATCGGCTGGCGCACCACCACCGCGTCCTCGCGGATATAGAGCAGCAGCAGCAGCATCAGCTTGCCGGTGAACAGCACGGTCGAGCCCGGCGAGGTGACGATGCCGAACGGCAGCGCGACGTAGAAGATGCTGGCGAGATAGGTCTCGAGGAAATGCATCACCCCGAGCGCGCAGAAGAAGGCGCCGAGCCCGATCCGGGTGCGCGCGCGCAGCAGCGCGCGCGAGCGCGACGAAATAGAGGACCGCGTCGCCGACCAGCAGCAAGACGTTATTGATTTCAGCCATTGCCAATCGCCGTCAGCCCGCGCGTCCAGGCGCGATTTATAGCGCATTCGCGGCCGCTTCCAGCGGAACGTTATAAGATCGAACGCGTTAAGAATCATTCGACCAATGCGGTCCGCGATCGCGCAGTGCCGATGGAAGCACGGCAGCCGCGGAATCCGCATCCGCCGGCGTCGACTGCCGAAAATTTAGGCGTTCGCGGTTCTAGTTGACCGCGAAGCAGTACAGCAGCCCGTCGCCGCCGGTGCTGCGCAGGTCGGCCTGGCTGCAGCCGCCGCTCCGGCGCCGCGCGAGGGATGCGACGAGTTCCACGACTTCGAGGCCGCGTCGTCGCGCAGGCCCTGTGCGGTCGGCATGGCCGAGCATGACGGCGCCTTGCGTGCTGCTCGTGTAGTTCTTGCAGGTCATGTCCTTGTCGGCCGGAAAGGCTGTGCCGTCGGCCTGCGAGCCGGTGAGGATGTCGTGCCGGTTCGGCGTGTCGCCGCGGCCGTTGATGACTTCGCCCTTTTCCGACAGCGCGGTCTGCTTGGTGAGGTTGTTGGCGCCGTGCAGCTCGTCGACGTCCTTGGCGATGACCACGCCCTTGGCGTTCATCCACGGGCCCTTGCCGATGCGGTCGCGCGCATTCACCGCGCCGGCGCCTTGCGTCGACAGATAGGCGTGCCAGGTCTTGCCGCCCGCGCCGGCCGCGGCGGCGAGCTGCTGGCAATGCTTGTCGGCGCCGGCCAGGCCGCCGAGATCGGCGCCCTTGCCGGGACCGACGCTGGTCACGAAGAAAGTCATGTTGGCCTGCTGCGCCTGCGCCGGCGCCGCACACCACAAAGCCAAGCACGCCGCCAGCGGCGCAGCCGATCCGAACGCTCGTGCATTCATGTAACCTCCCGGCATGGCGCGGCCCAACGCCGCGCCGTTGCTTGAGAAGCAGAACCCCGGACCGCCACCCGAACCATGTCGCGGTAGCCGACCGCAAAAAAAAGCCCGGCGTCGCCGCCGGGCTTGATGCGTCAACTCGTTTGCCTCAGGCGTTACGCCGACTGCAGATTGCCCGCCGCCTGCTTGCCGCGCTCGGTGACGATTTCGTAGCTGATCTTCTGGCCTTCGACCAGCGAGCGCATGCCGGCGCGCTCCACGGCGGTGATGTGCACGAACACATCCTTGGAGCCATCATCCGGCTGAATGAAGCCGAAGCCTTTTTGGGTATTGAAGAACTTCACAGTTCCGACGGGCATCATAGTTCCTTTCACGCTTCTCGTTGAACGCCAGCGCGCTCATCGCGTCGACGGCAACAATGCAAGTTTTGGGAGTTCACTTGGAAGCGCAGCCCAAAGCCGGGAGCGTGTCAGCAAGGTGAGGCCGAAAACCAGGTTGCGGGCGGCCACATAAACGGATTTCGGCGATTGGTCAACGGCAGGCCCGGTCGCGGCGGCGCGGCAAAACGGCTTTATGAATTGGTAATGAGCCGCTGGCTATAGTCTCACGCCCAGGTGGGCAAGCGTTAACGGACTATGAATACCGGTTCCCGCTCCACCCCATACGACGGCAGCATAGCAATATGGGCAAAGACAAACGAAAAGCACGGCGCCGGCCGATCCGTTACACGGCCTGGATCGCGCTCGAAGGCAATCAGTTGCACGGCTGCGTGTTGTCCGACGTCTCCGATACCGGCGCGCGCATCGATGTCGACCAGATCCAAGACGATCCCGGACCGCTTCACGTTGCTGCTGGCCAGCAACGGCTCGGCGCGGCGCAAGTGCCACGTGGTGTGGCGCAAGCCGCGTCAGATCGGCGTGACTTTCGAACGGCACTTGCCGCAGCCGAAGAGCAACGCTGGTGCCGATGCTGGAACCCGACTTCGGCAACGCCGACACCGAGCAGACCGAGACCGTCGCGTTCGAAGCCGACCCGGCCAAAAGCTAGCCGGAATCGCCCGCCATCAACGCCCGCTGAATCCTCACGCCTGCTGAATGGCCGACAGCAGCCAGTCGCCGCCGCGCGCGCGCATGAAGGTCCACAGTTCGGTGACTTCGCTCGGGCTGCCGCCTTCGACGGTGCGGCCGCTGGCGCGCTCGACCATGCTGTCGGTCAGCGCAAAGCGCATGGCGACGGTCGCGTAGTCGGCGTCGCCCTCGCGCCAGGCTTCCGCCAGGTCGCCTTGCAGCAGCTTCACGTCGGTGACGCGGTTGATCACGCCGCGGCTGGCGTTCTCGGCAAGTTGCTCGGAGAAATAAGACAGCATCTCGGGCGTCACCTTGCGCGCGCAACGCGCCGCAGATCTTCCGCCGAATAGGCGGCCTGGACGTCGCTCGAGCAGGCGCTCGAACGCGTCGTAGTCGGCCTTGTCGATGGTGAGCGGCTCGCCGGCCGGCGCGATTGCCGCCGCAGCATGGCGCCGAGACCGCCGAAAGACTGTTGCCCGGTCGCGGGGTGCGCGGCCGCATAAGCCGCTGCGGCGCGTTGCGCCGCTGCCACCAGGCAAACAGCAGCCGGCCGACGATCACGACCAGCACGATCTGCAGCAGCAGGCCGAGGATCGAGGCAAAGCCGCCCATGCCGCCGAACATGCCGTGGCCGAACAGCATGCCGAACAGGCCGGCGCCGATGAAGCCGGCGGCCAGTCCGCCGAACAAGCCGCCGCCGAACAGCCCGCCGCCGAGCAGGCCGGGCCGGGCTGCCGCCTGGCCGGCGGTCGAAGCGGCGCCGGGCTGCGTCATCGAGCGCTGGATCGGCGCGGCGGTGTTCGGCGCGGTGCGGGTCGGCGGCCGGCGCGGAGAAGGTGCGCATGCCGCGGCTGCCGCCGGAGAAGCCTCGGCCGGCGCGGGCATCCGCATCGGCGGCAACGAGCACAAGTGCGGTTGCAATCGCGGCAAGCGCGATCAGCCAGCGGTGGCGAATCATGATTGTAGTCCTCCCGGCCAAATCGGCGCTCAGAAGAATAGGTACCCGTTCGGCATATTGTAAGGGGCGAACGGCCGCCTGCGGTTTCAAGCCGCAGCCTCGGCGTTTCCACGCCGCAGCCATATTGCACTGCGCCATTCACACGAATGTCATGATTCCGTCCCGGAACAACCGGGCTTCTCGGCAATTGATCGTTGCGGGGAGCCGATGGAGACGGCCGATGAAAGCTGCTCGTCTTCTGCGGTCGTGCTGGCGCCGGCGCTTTTGCTCATGAGCGCCTTCGCGCAGGCCAAACCCTCGCCGCTCGGAGCCGCAGCGCGCATCATTGTCACTTGACGAAACATCGATCGATTCCGGAACGTCCGGCGCCATGCTGGAGTCCGACTATTTCAACGCACCGCAAGGCCCATTCACCGCCGGGGCGGCTGCTGCCGTGCCGCTTGCAGGTCAACATGTTCGCCAAGACCCAGCTGGCGCGGCTGTGCAACTGAGGCGGCGAATTAGCCGGCCAGCGTCTTCTTCACTTCGGCGACCAGTTGCTTGAGCGTGAACGGCTTGGCCAGGAAGGCGTATTGCTCCTGGCTCGGCAGATTTTTGCCGAAGGCTTCTTCGGCGTAGCCCGAAACGAAGATGATCTTCACCGATCGGATCGCGCCGCCGCAGTTCCTTGAGCAGCGTCGGCCCGTCCATTTCCGGCATCACCACGTCCGACACCACCAGATCGACGTGGCCCTGCTTGCTCCAGCACCTCGATCGCTTCGACGCCGTTGCTCGCCTCCAGCACGGTGTAGCCGCGCGACGACAGCCCGCGCGCATTGAGCGCGCGCAGGCCCTCTTCGTCCTCGACCAGCAGAATGATGCCCTGCCCGGTGAGATCGGCCGAGGCCGCCTTGGCCATGGTGTCGGCGGCCGACATGGCGCCGGCGATCGCCGGCGCGTCGGCGGCCGGAATCTGCGTCAGCGCTTCCTCGGCGCCCGGCACGTGCCGCGGCAGGAAGATGCGGAACGTGGTGCTGCCGGGCTTCTGAATCGGCATAGACGAAGCCGCCGGTCTGCTTGACGATGCCGTAGACCGTCGACAGTCCGAGGCCGGTGCCCTTGCCGACTTCCTTGGTCGAGAAGAACGGCTCGAAGATCTTCTCGATGATGTCCTGCGGAATGCCGGTGCCGGTGTCGGTCACTTCGACCAGCACATAGTCGGCGGTCGGCATGCCCTTGTAGCCGAACTTGGCGCAGTCGTCGGCCGTCACATTGGCGGTGCGCACGGTGAGCTTGCCGCCGTCCGGCATGGCGTCGCGGGCATTGACCGCGAGATTGACGATCACCTGCTCGAACTGGGACATGTCGACCTTCACCGGCCACAGATCGCGGCCGTGCACGACCTCCAGCGTCACCTTCTCGCCGATCAGCCGCTTGAGCAGCATGCCGAGATCGCCGAGCGTCTCGCCGAGATCGAGCACCTGCGGCCGCAGCGTCTGCTTGCGCGAGAACGCCAGCAACTGCCGCACCAGAGCCGCGGCGCGGTTGGCGTTCTGCTTGATCTGGATGATGTCCTGGAACGACGGATCGGTCGGCTTGTGCGCGTTGAGCAGGAAGTCGGTCGCCATCATGATGGCGGACAGCACGTTGTTGAAGTCGTGCGCGATGCCGCCGGCGAGTTGGCCGACCGACTCCATCTTCTGCTGCTGGATGATGCGGTTTTCCAGCGTGCGCTGCGCGGTGGTCTCCAGCGCGTAGACGATCGCCGCCTCGCCGTCGCGATCTTCCTCCTCGACCGCGGAGACAAAGAAGCTCGCCCAGCGCTCGTTGTTGCCGGCAAGCGCTGCTTCGACCGGCGCGATGTCGCCCTGCCCTTGCGCCGCCTTGGCGATCGCCGCTTCGAGCGCCGGCCGGTCGCGCTCGGCGACCACCGACAGGATCGAGCGCTCGTCCGTTGAGCATGCCCTCGAAGGCGAACTGGCGAAGCGCGCATTGCTGCGCGCGATGCGGCCGAGCTTGTCGACGGTCGCAATCGCCATCGGCGTGTTCTGGAAGAAGCGCATGAAGCGCACTTCCGCCGCGCGCTGCGGATCGGTGCCGTCGTCCTTGGCGCGATTGAGCACCAGCGTGCGCGACACGCCGGCCGCGCCGTCGGCGCCGAACGCCACTTTATGGAACAGCCGCACCGGCACCGGCTTGCCGCCGCGGGTCTTGCAGATCGAGGTCGAGCACCTCGGTCTTCACTTCGCCGGGCGCGGCATTGAGCGTGGTGAGCAGCGCCGCGCCTTCGCCGGCGACGATATCGGTGAGCTTGAGCGAGCCGACGCCGACCTGCGCCAGATCGTGATCGAGCCAGGCCGCCAGCGTGGCGTTGAGATAGACGATGTCGCCAGCGCATCGACCGAGAAGAAGCCGGCCGGCGCGTGGTCGAGATAGTCGATGGCGTGCTGCAGTTCCTGGAACACGTTTTCCTGCCGTTCGCGCTCGCGCGTCACGTCGGCGATCGACCACACCGTCATGCGCGCGTCGCGCTTGCCGGCGCCGAGCGGCCGCACCCGCAGCCGCAGCCAGCGCGCCGGTCGCGCCGGCGGCGCCGGCGATGCGCACCTCCTCCTGCAGCCGGCGGCCTTCGCGCGCGGCCTTGAGCAGGCGGTAGATCGATTCGGACACGTCGGGGTCGCCGATGAAGACCCGCTCGATCGGCCGCACGTCGTTGCCGTCGGCGGCGCCGATCAGGTCGAGATAGGTGGCGTTGGCGTAGAACACGCGGCCGCTCTGGTCGGTGACCAGGATGCCGTCGAAGGCATTGTCGACCACCGCCTTGAGCAGCGGATTGCCCTGGTCCTTGCTGGTCAGATCGCATGATGCCGGACGCCATGGCGAACAGCGCGAACACGCCGATGGTTCCCAGCATCGCCAGCAGCGCCATGATGTAGGCTTCGGCATAGTCGCGGCCGACATAAATGAGGCCGGCGGCGGCGGCGACCAGCAGCCAAGGCCACCAGCAGCACCATGCCGATCGAGCCCGAGCGCGGCGCGCTCTGGCTCTTGTCGAAAGCCTGCCGGCCATCGCCGTGACCTTGCCCGTCGCTGCGGTCCGGCGGCGGCTGCTGCGTTGCCCGTTCCTGGCCTGCCATGACTCTTTGAGTGCCTTAAGCTGCCCTATTTGCGCAAGAGCCAGTCACAGCTAATTCTGGGCCAATCCCGTCCTATGGATATACCGGGCATTTTAGATCGATTACGCGTTGGCCGGCTGCGGCGCAGCTTCATGACGTAGCCGATCACCTCGGCGACCGCCTTGTAGTGCTCGGGCGGGATCTCCTGGTCGATCTCGACGGTGGCATGCAAGGCGCGGGCGAGCGGCGGGCTTTCGACGATCGGGACCGAATGCTTTTCGCCGATTTCCCTGATCTTCAAGGCCACGGCGTCGACGCCCTTGGCGACGCAGATCGGCGCCTCCATGCCGCGCTCATATTCCAGGGCGATGGCGTAATGGGTCGGGTTGGTGATGATCACGGCGGCTTTTGGAACCTTGGCCATCATGCGCCGGCGCTGCTTGGTATGGCGCACCTGCCGCATCCTGCCCTTGATGGCCGGATCGCCTTCGGTCTGCCTGAATTCTTCCTTCATCTCCTGCAGCGACATTTTCTGCCGCTCGAACCACTGCCGGTACTGGAAAAGGTAATCGGCGCCGGCGACCACGGCGAGCATGGCGACCACCGCGCCCATCAGCTTGAGCGCCAGCACCTGTGTGAGCGGCAGCACCGCGGCCGGGTCGGTGCGCTCCAGCCCTTCAAGCCGGCCGCGTTCGGGCCACATCATGGCGGTCAGCACGCTGCCGATCAGCACCAGCTTGACCAGGCCCTTGGCAAAATTGGCCAGCGCCTGCTTGGAGAACAGCCGCTTGAGGCCGGCCAGCGGCGACACCTTGGAGAATTTGGGCGTCAGCTGCCTCGAACGACCAGACCAGCCGGTGCTGGACCATGTTGCCGAGCGCCGCCGCCAGCATCAGGATCAGGAACGGCAGCGCGATGGCGGCGAGCATCTCGACGCCGAGCTTCTGGAACAGCATCGGCAGCGCCGGACCGTCCACGCTGATGCCGTGGGCGTTGGCGATCAGCCCGCGCATGGTGGTGGTCAGCCCCTCGCCCATGCCGCCGGCAAAGCCCATCAGCACCAGCGTCGCGCCGGCCATGACGAACCAGGTGTTGACCTCCTGGCTCTTGACGACATCGCCGCGCTTGAGCGCCTCGTCGAGGCGCTTTTGTGTCGGGTCTTCTGTCTTGTCGCCACTGTCGGGTTCGTCGGCCATGGATGTTTCCGGTCAGGCGTGCGGCGCCAGCTCCTGCAGCACGCCCTCGAGATAGCCGGTGAAGGTGCCCATCATGGCGCCGATCACCAGGATCAGCAGCAGAAAGCCGAGCAGGATCGACAGCGGCAGGCCGATGAAGAACACCTGCATCTGCGGCATCAGCCGCGACAGCACGCCGAGGCCGAGATTGAACAGGAGACCGAACACCAGAAACGGCGCCGCGAGTTGAATGCCGATACGGAACGACATCGCAATGACGCGGGTGATGTGTTGCGCAACGTCGCCGACGATCGGCATCTCGCCCGGCCGGAAGATCGTGTAGCTGTCGTTCAAGCCCGCGATCACCAGGTGATGCATGTCGGTGGCAAAGATCAGCGTCACGCCGAGCACGGTCAGGAAGTTGCCGACGATCAGGCCTTGCTGGTTCTGGGTCGGATCGACCGCGGTGACGAAGCCCAAGCCGAGCTGCTGGGCAATCACCGAGCCGGCGATTTGCAGCGCCGAGATCGCAAGCCGTGCGGTCATGCCCAAGACCGCGCCGACGATCAGTTCCTGAAACAGCACCACCAGCACCGGGCCGATCGCCTTGAGATCGACGTTATAGGCCGCCTGATGGGCCGGCAGCAGGATGGCGGTGAGCACCAGCGCCATGGTGAGCCGCACCCGCGACGGCACGCTCATTTCGCCGACGCCCGGCAGCAGCATGACCATGGTGCCGACCCGCGCGAATGTCAGCATGAACGCCGCGGCCAGCGCCGGCAGAAATGAAACGTCGATGCGCATCTGGTTATATTTTCCTGAGCATGATCCGGTCCGATAACCGGTGCCCACTTTTCGGGATCATGCTCTAGCCGCTGACGATGCGGGCGGCGATCCGCAGCATCTCGGCGTGCAGTTTCTCGGCCATGAACGGCAGCGCGATCAGCAGCGATATGAAGATCGCCAGGATCTTCGGCACGAAGGCCAGCGTCATTTCCTGGATTTGGGTGAGCGCCTGCAGCAGCGAGATGGCGACACCGACCGCCAAGCCCACCAGCATGACCGGCGCCGAAACGATGATGAGCGTGTAGATCGCTTCGCGGGCGACGTCGAGAACTTCAGGTCCGGTCATTGGATTCTTTCACGCGTTCCCTGATGGCAAATCATCAGATCGGCATCTTCATGATCTCTTCGTAGGCCGCGATCACCTTGTCGCGCACCGCCACCACCGCATCGATGGCGGTTTCGGTCTCGGCCACCGCGGTGACCACGTCGACCATGTTGGATTTGCCGTTGACCATGGCGCGCGACTGCACATCGGATTTCTTGCCGGTCTCGCTGACCGAGTTGATCGCCTCCTTGAGCACGGAGGAGAAGCTGGTCTCGCTGGTCAAGCCGTTGCCGGCGACGGCGCCAAGCGCGGCTCCTGGATTGGCGAGACGCGCGATATTGGCGTAGGCACTGGCGGCGGTGAGCGGTGTGGCCATGACGGTCTAGCCTCTGTGTTGTTGTTCGTTATGCTTTGAGAATGTCGATGGTGCGTTGAAGCATCCGCCGGGTGGCGCTGATCACATTGATATTGGCTTCGTAGGAGCGCTGGGCGTCGCGCATATCGGTCATTTCCAGCAGCGGATTGATGTTGGGATATTTGACGTTGCCGTTGGCGTCGGCGGCCGGATGCCCGGGCTCATATTTCACGCGAAAGTCGGACTTATCGAATTGAACCTTGCCGAGCTCGACGGTGCGCGCTTCCAGCGCGCGATCGTACTCGCTGGTGAACGTCGGCACCTTGCGCCGGTACGGATCGGCGCCGGGAGTCGTCGGCGTCGAGTCGGCATTGGCGATGTTTTCCGAAATGACCCGCATGCGGCCGGCCTGCGCGCGCAAGCCGGACGCGGCAATCGACATGGCCTTGAGAAAATCCATCTTCTTTTCTCCTGTCGCGCGTCACCAAGCGTCAGCGCTTGCCGAGCGCGACCTTGATAAGATTGAGACTGCGGGTGTAGAGCGCGGTCGCGGCCTGATAGTCCATCTGGTTGGCCGCGATCTTGATCATCTCGTCTTCGAGATTCACCGCATTGCCGGTCGGCCGCACGCCGTATTTGGTGTTTTCCGAGTCGAAAGCCGAATTGCCGCCGAGCGCGCCGATATGGCCGCTCTCGGTCTGCGCCAGCGTGACGCGGGGGACCGATGCGGTCGTCATCTCGGTCGGTTCCGGGAATTTGGGCGCCACCAGATCGCGGGCGCGGTAGTTGGGTGTATTGGCGTTGGAGACGTTCTCCGCCAGCACCTGCTGGCGCTGCTGGGCGTATTGCAGGCGGGTCCGCAGCATGGAGAAGATCGGAATATCGGTGATCGCCATGGTGCCCCCTTCACTGTCCTGGTTTACGGCTGCGCCGCACTAGGCAGACTTTGCCGGGGGTATGGTTAACGGCGGGTAAAGGGATAGGGCGGAACAGTCGGGCCAATCGGCCGTTTACCATGCCGACTTATTTCGATTAGGGGTGCCGGATGCCAAGCGGCGCATTATTTGTTAATGATCTGTTAGTGTTCCGGGCGGCAAATTGTGCCTAGCGGAATTAACCATTCGGGCGATTCTCGTCCCTTGCTTGGCTGCATGAAGAACGGAGCCCTTTGATGTTCGAGACCCTGTTCGGCTCGGAAATGCCCTTGGCTGCCCGGTTCTTCATTGCCTTTCTGGTGGTGCTGGCGCTGATCGGCGCGACTGCGTGGCTGGTGCGCCGCTTCGGCGCCAACCGGCTGGGCGGCGCGGGCCGCGGCGGCCGCCAGCCGCGGCTGGCGGTGATCGATGCGGCGACCGTCGACGGGCGCCGCCGCCTGGTGCTGATCCGCCGCGACAACGTCGAGCATCTTTTGATGATCGGCGGCCCAACCGACCTGGTGGTCGAACCCAATATCGTGCGCGCCGTGGGTTCCCGTGAAGTTACCCGCGAGCCGGCGCGGATCGAAACCCCGACCCGTTCAGCGCCGGTCGCCGAAAACGGCTGGCCGTTGCAGCCGGCCAGCGAGCCGACCCCGGTTGCGCCGCCGCGTCCCTATCGCGCGCCGGCAACCGAAGAGCCGTGGCATGCGCCGGAACCGGGCGCCCGCGCCCGCCCCGCCGACAGTTTGACCGGGCTCGCCGCCGAATTGTCGACGCGCCTCAACCCCGATATCGCCCCGCCGCCACCGGCGCGCATCGAACCGCCGCCAATGCGCAGCGAACCGCCGCCGCGCATCAGCGTAGCGCCGGCCGTCGCGCCCGAGCCACCGGCGCCTGCGCCGCAGACCGATCAGAATCTCGCCGAGATGGCCCAGCAGCTCGAGGCCGCGCTGCGCCGTCCGCCGGAGCATCGCGCGCCGGCCGCCGAGCCGCCCGCCCCTCCGGCCGCCCCCGCCCCGCGCACCCCGGCCTACAAATTGCGCCTTGACCCGCAGACTTGAGCCGAAATTCGACGCCAAGGCCGAACCGAAATTCGACGCCAAGCCCGAGCCGAAGTTCGATGCCAAACCCGAACCGCGGCTCGATTCTCCGGCGCCGGCCGCGCCAGGCAAGAATGTCTACGATAACCTGGAAGAGGAGATGGCCAGCTTGCTGGGCCGTCCTTCCGGCAAGACGTGACAGTTCGTTCCGACCGCCGTGTCCGTCTTGTGACGGTGGCGATCGGAGTAACCGGCCTGATCCTCGCAGCGGCCATTTCGCCGGCCGCCGCGCAAGACATCAGCGTCAATTTCGGCCAAGGCACCGGCGCCAATAGCGGCCTGACCGAACGCGTCATCCAGATGATCGCGCTGCTCACGGTGCTGTCGCTGGCGCCGTCGATCCTCGTGATGATGACGTCGTTCACCCGCATCGTGGTGGTGTTATCGCTGCTGCGCACCGCGCTGGGCACCGCCACCGCACCGCCCAATGCGGTGATCGTATCGCTGGCGCTGTTTCTGACGGCCTTCGTCATGGGCCCGGCGATGCAACGCGCCTACGACACCGGCATCCGCCCGCTGATCGCCAACGAAATCACCGCCGAGCAGGCGTTCGAGCGCGGCTCCGTGCCGTTGCGCGCGTTCATGGAAAAGAACGTGCGCGAGAAGGACCTCAAGCTGTTCGTCGACATGGCGAAGGAACCGCAACCGTCCAGCCCGGAGAATCTTTCGCTCCGCATCCTGGTGCCGGCCTTCATGATCTCCGAGCTCAAGCGGGCTTTCGAGATCGGCTTTCTGTTGTTCCTGCCGTTCCTGATCATCGACCTGGTGGTGGCCTCGGTGCTGATGTCGATGGGCATGATGATGCTGCCGCCGGTGGTGGTGTCGCTGCCGTTCAAGCTGATATTCTTCGTCTTGGTCGACGGCTGGAGCCTGGTGGCCGGATCGCTCATTCAGAGCTACGGGACTTAGCGACAAGCGTCCAAAATCTTGGTCATGGCCGGGCTCGTCCCGGCCATCTCGCTTATGTGGGCACAGTGCCAACCTAAGCGGGATGCGCGGGTCAAGCCCGCGCATGACAATCGAGATGTCACCGTCCGCTGGTCTTCTTCTTCGACAGTCGCGATATCGACCCGGTCGGCGCCGGATCGGCCTTGGGCGCAGCGGCGGCCGGCGCTTTCGGCGGCGCGGGCGGCGCCGCCGCATCCGGTTTTTTCGGCGCGTTCTGGGCGGCCTTGTCCGGCGTCTCGGTCTTCGCTCCAGCGCCCGGCGGTTTGGCCGCGGGCGCATTCGCCGCCGGCTTTGCCGCGGGCGGCGTATCCTTGAGCGCTTCCTTGGGTGCTTGCTTGGATGTTTCCTTGGCCGCGGCAGCCGGCGTCGCCGTATCCGGATAGCGGGCGTTCATGTCGCGCAGGAAGGCGCTGAGCGTATTCACGTTCGCGACCTTCTTGGCGACGCTCTGGAATTCAGGCCCGCTGGTGCCGATCGGCGTGCTCACCACGTCGAAGGCGCGCCGGTCGGGGCCGTCCGCCATCTTGGGCGCGTATTTGTCGCGCAGCCGCGCCAGCCCCATCGCCTCCTCGCTCAGCGCGTAACCGATCGCCGCGCGCAAGATGTCGGAACGCTCCGCGTCATTCAACGGCTTGAAGTCGCGCCAGCGGTCGCCGTACAGCAATTCGATCTGTTCGGCCGCCGCGCGCCAGCGCCGCGCCGACCAGAAGATGTCCGAGCGCAGCCGGATCGCCTCGCGGCTGTCGATGTTGGTGATCAGTTCCAGCGCCAGATCATGGCGGCCGACTTCGGACATGGCGCGCGACTCAAGCAGCAGCCGCTGGTCGCGCAATTCGTTGGACAGTTCGGCCGAGCGCGTCGCCTGCAACGTCGCCAGCGCGCGATCCGGTTTGCGGTTCATCAGATAGATCGTCGCAAGCCGTAGTCGCGACCTGCGCGCGCGCGGCGCCTTGCAGGCGATGATCGACCTGATGCTGCAGCAATTCGGCCGCCTGATCGAGCAAATCGACCGCCACCAGCCGGTCGGCGAGCCGCCGGATCATCTCGTCGCCGCGGCGTCCGATCGGCGTCAACTCGCGGAAATCGTAGAACAGCCCGAGCGCCTCGACCGGCGGCAGCGCGTCGCCCTTGCCGCCAAGGAACAGGCTGTCGAAGGTCACCGCCGCCTCGTCCTGGATCTTGCGGGTCAGATCGGAATTGGGATGCGCCATCATCGCGGTGCGCATGGTGTGGAAGGCCTCGCGATAGCGGCCGTCCTCGGTATAAAGATGCGCCAGCAGCTTGAGGCCTTCCGCCTCGGTCTCGTCGCCGCGCCAGATCGTCGTCAGCGTCTCGAGCTCGCGGATCACATCCTTGCGCGGCATGTCGCCCGCGGCAAACTGCAACACGATCTCGCGCAGGCGTCCTTGCGCCGCGGCGCGGCGGTCGTTCGACGCCGCGGCGGCGCGGTAGCTGGTCAGCGCGTCTTCGTTGCGGCCAAGGCCCTCATAGAGACGCCCCGACAGCACAGCGATCGACGGCTCGGTTTCGGGCGGCACGCCGATGGTTTCGAATTCGTTGATGATGCGCGCGGCGCCGACGAAATCGCGCACCTCGATGGCCGCGCGCAGCGCCTGCCGCATCGCCAGGCGCTGCAATTCGATCGGCAGCGCGCCCATGGCGGCATCGATGTTCTTGAAGCCGCCGCGCGCTTCCACCCATTTGCCTTGGCGCGCATAGGCAATCGCGCGCCAGATCGGTGCGTCCTGCTGGTTGCCGACCGACGGATTGGACAATTCCTTGAGCGCTTCGTCGGGCCGGTCGAGCATCACGTCGGCGACCGCCTTGAGCACGCTGCCGGTGACGTCGTCGTTGCCGCGCTGATCGGCGAGCGCGACGTCGAGCACCGCTTTGGCCTCCGCCGCCATGTCGCGCGCCAGATAGAAGCGCGCGAGATTGAACCGGGCCGGCCGGCGCTTGGCCGGCGGCGCGGCGGCGGCAATCCGGATCAACTCGGATTGCCGGTCGAGGAACTTGGCCTGGCGATCGAAGCCCCAGAGCTGCGAGTCGAAAGTCGCGGACGCGGAAGCTGGGCGCGACCTGCTGCTGGCTGCCGAGCGCCGACGATGACAGCGACAGCCCGCCCGGGCGGGTGATCGTGATCTTGTCGGGGCCAAGTTCTGCCGTGAGGTCGTCGGCGATCGGCTGCACCACCACGCCGTGGGTGGAGGGCAGCGCGCGCAGTTCGACGAAGTCCAGGGATTTGAGAAAACCGCGCGCAGGTCCGAGCGCGGTCACCACCAGCAGCCGATCGCCGGCGTCGGGGTCCATGATGTTATGGATCTTGCGCGGCTCCGCGAATGGAATGGCGATGCTCGCGCGGCCCTTGCCGACAACGGCGCGCGCGACGCCGAGCGGGTGCGTCGGCACCGTGGCGGTGTCGCCGATCGTGACGGTCCAGCCCGCTCCCTCTGCGTCGAGGCTCGCCAGTTGCGGCCGCGCCAGCCGGATGCGCACGATAGCCGCACCGTCCTGGCCGCGCTCGAAAGTGGCGTTGCGGATCGCCGGGCTGGTTTCCGGGGTCAGCGCGGCGACATCGATCTTGGCGGCGCTGTCGAACACCAGCCACAGCACGTCGGCGCGGCGGAACACGGCAGCCGGCGTCGGCACTGCAAATGGAAATTCGACCCGCAACGTCGTGCCGGACAGATTGGCCACGGCGACAACGGTGCCGTCCGGATTGGGCGCCGGCCGCTTCGGCTCGGAAGCCGCGGCAACCGGCGCGGGCGTCGGTGCGGATTGCAGCCGGCCCGATCATCGGCGGCACGTCCGCCAGCGTCGGCGGCAGCGGGTTGGACGGATTTTCGGCGGCTTTCGGCGGTACAGGTGCCAGTGTGGGTGGCGCTGCTGGCGCAGCCGGCGCCTCGGCAGCCTTGCTGACCGGCGGCGGCGACGCCTTGGGCGGCGGATCAGCCGCGGCCCCATCCTTGGCTGGAATCGTTTCCGGCGGCTCGATCGCCGGGATTGTCTGCGGCGCGGCGGCCTGCTTCACGGCCGGCTTTGCCGCGGCGCCCTCCTTCGCCACCGGGGCGGCCGCCTCCTTGGGCTCCTTCGACTTGGCGCCATCGCGGCCGACGTCGACCACGATGCTGCGATCCTCGCGGAAATTGCGCACTTCCGGCGCGCCATTGAGCGTGAAGGTGACGGCGGTCGATCCGAATTCGGTCTCGGCTTCGATCGACTCCAAAGTCGGCGGCAGCGACGCCTTGGCGTCCGCCAGGTCCCATTTGATCTGCTGATCGAAATTGAGCGTGAGTTTGCCGTCGGCGCGTTCCGGCGCGACGTTGGCGTTGTCCGGCATTTCGAATACGTAGCGGGTGAAAGTTGGCTGGCTCGCGACCTTGACCCGGATCAACGGCGGCTTCTTCAGTTTTTCGGCCAGGCGCTGCTGTGCAATTGCCGTTCGGCTTCGCGCAAACGGCGGGAGAGTTCGTCGACCACCTCCTGCGGCAGACCGGGCATGATCCCGGTCCAGTTGTCGGGCAACAGATCGACATAGAGCCGCTCGGCGGCGTGGATCAAATTGACTTTGACCTTGCGGGCAAGCGCGATGCGGATCGCGCTGCCGTCGGGATCGCGCCGCGCCGCGCTGATGACGCCGGGCGCTCTGGCATTGAGGTTGTCGACCGGGACGTTGATCGGCTGCTTGAAGCTGATCACCATGATCGCGCCGGAGACTTTGACCTTGGCTTCGACTTCTTCATCGAGGCGGAAGACCAGCCGCGTAAAGCCGCCGTCGGTGAACACGCTGAGTTCGCCCTTGACCGGCTCGGCGGCGTTGGCGCTGCCGGCGAAAACCAGCGCCAGCCCGAGCAGCAACGCACGCAGCGGCCCGCATGTGCGCGCGCACATCTCCGTCAGGCTCAGAGGCGAAGCCGTCATGACGCCGTTCCAGCCGGCGATAATGCCGGCCGTGGCAGCCTAGGGTTCGGCGTTTAACGTCGCGTTAACTAAGGCGGTATTTTTGGCGGCTTTGCGCGCCATAACTAGGCCTTGGCAAAGCGACCGAATGCCGCGTCATTTCAAGGGCTTCGGCGGTCAGATGGCCGCGACCCACAGGCCGCCGGTGACGATCGCGAAGATCACCGCGGTGGCGCCAAGCACGGTGGTAATGTGCCGCCAGCCGAGCCCGATGATGGCTTTGACCGACGTGCCGAGGCCGAGCGCGCCGATCGCCAGCAGCAGCCCCCAGGTCGACGCCTCCACCAGCACCGCCTTGATCGAGCCATAGGCCGGCACCAGCGACGGCGCCAGCGGCACCGCGCTGTTCAACGCGCACAGCACGAGGAACACGATGGCGAATACCGGCACCGGCACCCGCGCCTCGCCGTGCTTTTGGCCGATGCGGGTGAAATACCAGCCGACGCCCAGCACCACCGGCAGCAGCAGGAATACCCGAAACAGCTTGACGATCACCGCGGTGTTGCCGGCCGCGGTCGACACCGCATAGCCGGCGCCGACCACCTGGGCGACGTCGTGAATGGTGCCGCCCAGCATGACGCCGGTGGTTTGCGCGTCGAAGCCGAGCAGAATGCAGAGCGGCGGATAGATCAGCATGGCGATGGTGGCGAGCGCATTGACCGCGACCACCACGAAAGCGATGTCCGCGTTCTTGCCGGGATAATTCGGCACCACGGTCGACACCGCCAACGTCGCCGACGCGCCGCAGACCGCCGTGCCGACGCCCACCAGCGCGCCGAAGCCCGGCTCCTGCCCGCTCAACCGCGCGAACATGAAACCGGAGGCCAGCGTCGCCAGCATCGCCACCACCAGCAGGATGCCGGTGGAAAGCCCGAGCGCGGCGATATCGCCGAGCCCGACGCGCAAGCCCAGAAGCGCCACCGCCCAGCGCAGCACGGTGCGCACGCAGAACGCCATGCCGGGCCGCATCGCCGGACGCGCGGCGATCGGATTGAGCGCGATGCCCACGACCAGGGCGATCACCATGTTCGGGATCGGCGCCACATGCGCGACGTAAGGCGCGGCGAGATAACCGATCACGGCGACCAGCGCCGATAGCGCGACGCCGGGCGCCAGTTCGGCGACGGCGGCGAGCGAGAGCCGCGGGGCTTGCGAGGGTTGGGCGGTCACGATGAATTCCTATTGCCGGCTGCGATACCAAAGGGTTCCGCTGCCAATAGAGAATCTTGATCAAACGGTCTATGCGATAAATTCGTTTGAAATGATCTGTTTTACCGATTAGTGTCTGCGCATGATCCCGAAAAGTGGGAACCGGTTTTCGGACAAGATCATGCGCAAACAAGCAAACCCGCCATGACCCTCGATCAGTTGCGCATCTTTGTGACGGTGGCAGAACGCGAACACATGACGCGGGCAGCCGAAAGCCTGCACCTGACGCAGTCCGCCGTCAGCGGCGCGATCGCGGCGCTCGAAGCCCGCCACAACATTTCATTGTTCAATCGTGTCGGCCGCCGCATCGAGTTGACCCCCGACGGGCGCTTTTTCCTGGAACAGGCCAGAACCGTGCTGCGCGCCGCCGACGCCGCCGAACTCTCGCTGCTGGAATTGCGCGGCCTCAAGCGCGGCGCCATCGACCTGCACGCCAGCCAGACCATCGGCGCCTATTGGCTGCCCGAACGCCTGATGCGGTTTCACGCCGAGCATCCCAACATCGATATCCGGCTGTCGATCGGCAACACCGAGCAGGTCGCCTCGGCGGTCAGCTCCGGCAGCGCCGAGATCGGCTTCGTCGAAGGCTCGATCAGCCAGCCGGATCTGGTGGCGCAGCAAGTCGGTCTCGACCGGCTGGTGATCGTGGTGGGCGCGGGTCATCCTTGGCGCCGCCTGCGCCGCATCACGAAAAGTCAAATCACCCAGGTTAAATGGATTCTGCGCGAGCGCGGTTCCGGCACGCGCTCGGTGTTCGAACAGGCGCTGGTGCGTCTTGGCATTCCGCCCGATAGTCTCGACGTCACGCTTGTGTTGCCGTCGAACGAAGCGGTGCGCGCCGCGGTCGAAAGCGGCGCCGGCGCCACCGCGATTTCGCATTCCGTGGTCAAATCGGCATTGCGCTCGAAACAGCTCCATGCCGTGCAATTCGAGGCGCTGGAACGTCCGTTCGTTCTGCTCAAGCATCGCGCCCGCGCCCCAAGCAACGCGGTCGCAGCCTTTATCGCCATGATCGAGAACTATCGGGAAAAGCCGCAGAAATCTTAGCTTAGGGCCTTATCGTTTTAGAATCGCCTTGCGGCCCTGACATTTTGCTTGAGCATGATCTTTTCCGAAAACCGGTTCCCACTTTTCGGGATCATGCTCTAAGGCCCGCTCTGTTTGCCTTCGATCTTCGGCAATTGATCGGGCGTCTGCGGTTTCGGATTGGCACTGGCGCGATTGGCGAGTTCGACCGTGAGCCGCTCGGCGCCGTCCGACGACATCGCCGCGAGGATTTCCGACATCTTGCGCGGGTTGATCTGGGTCGCGACCTCGACCAGGATTTTCAGATCGAGCCGGTCGAAGATGCGCGCCGCGTCCTTCGCCTTCATGTTCTCGTACATCGCGACGATGCTCTTGAAGCGCTCCAATTCGGTCTTGTCGCGCGTGCCCATCGCGGTGTTGACGCGCGTCTCGACGTCCTTGAGTTCGGTGACCTTGGCTTCCACCCGTTTTTCCGCGGCCTTGAGCAGGCTTTCGCGCATTTCCAGATCGCGGCTGCGGCTGTCGAGCGCCTCGCGGCGGTCCTGCAGGCGCTCGAGCACGGCGCGCTCGCCCGGCGAATTGATCTTGCCGGCCTCGAGCGGATAGGTGTTGCCGGCGACTTCTAGCTTGGGCGGACCGGGCCGCTTCTCGCTGGTCGGCAGCGCCGGGCCCGCGGCTGGCTTTTCTTCCTTGGCGCCGACCGAACCGGTGACGTCGCCTTTGGCTGCGTCATTGTAATTGAACATCTCCTGCGCCCAGGGCTTGGCCGGAGCGGCGCCGGTTGCAATCGCCGCGGTCTTGTTATCGGCGACGGTGATTTTCGGATAATCCGGCACGCTCTCCGCGGTGGTGATCTGCATGCCGGCGGGCTTGGCGCGGTTTTGCAGCCGTTCCGCCAGCGTATAGCCGCCGTCGAGCACCAGGCCCGACACCTTGAGCGCGAACAGGCAGATCGTCGCCAACAGTACGATCGGGATCAGCCGGAAGTCGCGCGCAAAGCGGATCATGCCGCAAGACCGCCGGATTGAGCGCTGCGGCCGTTCAAGCGCGCGCGCGCGCGTTCGGCGAAGGCCTGCGCCGCCGCGGCCACCGCCTTGGCGTCAGGCAACCGGTGAAGGCTCCTCCACGCGCCCGGCGCCGGCGATGCGGGCGAGCTTCGACAGCAGTTCCTGGCCGGCCTGCAGCTGGCGCTCGAGCTCGCTCGACATCTGCTCGCTGCGATCCATCCGTTCGCCCAAGGTCTGCTCGCCGTCGCGCATGGTGGCTTTCAACCCGCCGATGGCGCGCTCGGCGATTTCGGTCGCGGTGATCAGTTCTGAAATCGTGGCGCGCAGCGATTGCTCGTCGGCCTTGAGCAGACGAAGCTGCTTGTTGAGCCGGACGCAGTACAGGATCGTGAGCAGCAGCAGGACCGAGACCATGCTCTCGACTAAGTAGCCGTAATGGTAGCTCACGGGACCTCCATCCGATTAGCGGGCTCGTCGGCCTTCTCGAACATGGCGAACGTGGTCCGGGGTCTGCGCAAGGCCTTGGCGACGCGGACGGCGACGCGGTCGCCCACTTTGCCCATGCGGCCTTCCGTCAGCGTGATGTCGCCGCAGCGCACCGTCACCGGCGCATCGGCTTTGAGTTCGAGCATCAGCGTGTCGCCGACATTCAGGCTCATCATGCGCCGCAACGGCAGCCGCGCTTCGTACAAGACGGCATCGACGTCGATCTGCGCCTGGCCGATTTCGGTGGCGAGATGGGCTTCCCAGGTCGGCGTCGCGGCCGAACTTCTCGCCCATGAACATCTGCAGCAGCGTGGCGCGGATCGGTTCGATGGTCGCGTAAGGCAGCAGCAATTCGATATTGCCGCCGCGGTCTTCCATATCGATGCGCAGCCGCACCAGGATCGCGGCGTTGGCCGGCCGCGAGATCGCGGCAAAGCGCGGATTGGTCTCGAGCCGGTCGATGTTGAACTTGACCGGCGACAGCGGCTTGAAGGCGAGCTCGGCGTCGGCCAGCACCACCTCGATCATGCGCTTGACCAGATTGGTCTCGATGGTGGTGTAGGGCCGGCCCTCGACGCGCACCGCGTTCTGGCCGCGTCGGCCGCCGAGCAGCACGTCGATGATCGAGTAAATGAGGCTGGAATTGACCGTGGCGAGCCCGAAGTTTTCCCACTCCTCGGCCTTGAACACGGCCAGAATTGCCGGCAGCGGGATTGAATTGAGATAGTCGCCGAAGCGCACCGAGGTGATGCGGTCGAGCGAGACTTCGACGTTGTCGGAGGTGAAATTGCGCAACGAAGTCGTCATCAGCCGCACCAGGCGGTCGAAGACGATTTCCAGCATCGGCAAGCGCTCGTAGGACACCATCGCCGAGTCGATGATGGCGCGAATGCCGGAATTGTCGTTGAGCGTGACGTCGCTCAGGCTGAAGCCGAGCAGACTGTCGATTTCTTCCTGATTGAGGATGCGCTCGGCGCCGCCCTTGGCGGACTGGAACCCGCTGCCGTCCTCGACCATCGCCGCCCATTGCGCGGCGGCGTCGTCGACGCCGGGTGTCGCGCCATCGGCGCCGGCGGCCGGTGCGCCGCCTTCCGATTCCAGCGCCACGCCCCATTCGGCGGCCAGCGCGTCTTGATCGATCTGAGTATTCTGCGCCATTGATTACGACCGCGTCGTTACGAGCATGAACCTGCTCATTGAACGACGATCTCCTTGAACAGCACGGCGGTGACGTGGTTGGGCGCGACCGAGGCATTGACCCGCCGCGTCAATTCTTCCTTGAGCCGATAGAGTCCGGCGGAGCCATCAAGGTCGGTCGGCCGCAATTCGCGCAAATAAGTCTGGAACGCGTCCATCACCCGCGGCATCAGCGGCTGGATCTGCGCCACCACGGTCGGGTCGGGCAGTTCGAGCACGATCTTGACCTTGAGGTATTGCGTACGGTCGGCGCCGGCGTTCGACAGATTGACCAGGACGTCGGGCAGATCGACGAAGATCGCGGGCTTGGCCTCGGCCACCGCCGGCTTTTCGTGACCGGAGCCGCTGAAGAAGAAGAAGTAAGCGCCCGCGCCGCCGCCACCGACGACCAGCAAGCCGGCCGCGGCGATGATGATCAATTTCAGCGGCAGTTTTTTCTTCGGCGCAGCCGCCGGCTTTTCGGTTTCGTCGCCTTCGGCGTCGGCGCCTGCGGCGTCCGCCTGCTTTGCCTTGGCTGCAGCCATCAATGACCCCGATTCAACACCTGCTGGGCGGTCGGCATGCGGCGTCGCGCCAGCGAAACGCCGCGGATGCGCGACCCGCGCCCCCCTGAATTCGAAGGTAGGTCGGTATGGTTAACAGATGCTTTCACGGGTTCCCCAGACCGGAATCTTTTGCCGGGTAGGCCGCGCAAACGGCGGTTTTTGCCTTGGCGCAAAACCCGGCGATTTCACATAACTTATTGAATTATCTGATTTTTACCACTTGGCACGGCGGCTGCAATGCAACCAGCGGAAGCCGGGCTTGGGAGAGCTTGGCAGCCGGTTTCGGCAAGGTCGCGCCCGGGAGTGTGCGGAGTTGCCGGTTATTAGGGGAGATACCGATGCAGAATACACTTCTGGTCGGACTGTCGCGTCAGGTAGCGCTAAGCCGCGAACTCGACGTGGTCGCCAACAATATCGCGAACATCAACACCACCGGCTACAAAGCCGACGGCTCGCTGTTCGAGGAATTTCTTTCTTCCGCCGCGCGCGCCGATCAGAGCGGGTCGCGCGTCAGCTTCGTGCGCGACCGCGGCACCTGGCATGACATGAGCGCCGGGCCGATCGAGCAGACCGGCAACCCGCTCAATGTCGCCATCGACGGCAAGGGCTTCCTGGCGGTGCAGACGCCGGGCGGCGAGCGCTACACCCGCAACGGCGCGCTGCAAATCAACGGCACCGGCCAGCTCGTCACCAGCGACGGCAATCCGGTGCTCGGCGATGCCGGGCCGATCGTGCTGCAGCCGACCGACCGTCAGGTCACCATCAGCCGCGACGGCACCATCAGCGTCAAGGAAGGCGCCTCGAATACCGATTCGCTGCGCGGCAAATTGAAGCTGGTCGCCTTCCCCGATTCAACGCCGCTGCAGAAAGACGGCAGCAGCACCTTCGTGGCGGCCGACGGCTCGGCGCCGCAACCGGCCAAGGGCGCCGCCCTGCTGCAAGGCTCTATTGAAAAATCCAACGTGCGCGGCGTCATGGAAATGTCGCGCATGATCGAGATCACCCGCAGCTACACCCAGATCGCGTCGATACTGCAACAGCAGCACGATCTCGGCCAGTCGGCGATCGACAAGCTCGCCGAAGTTCCGAACTGATGATCGAGGGAAGTTGACACCATGCGTGCACTCCATACCGCCGCGACCGGAATGATGGCCCAGGAACTCAACGTCCAGGTCATCTCCAACAATATCGCGAACATGCGCACCACCGGCTACAAACGCCAGCGCGCCGAATTCCAGGATCTGCTGTACGAGCACGTCAGCCGCATCGGCACGCAGACCTCGGCGCAGGGCAACATCGCTTCCGGTCGGCATCGATCTCGGCGGCGGCGTCAAGACCGTCGGCACGCCGCGCCTGATGACGCAGGGCACGCTGTCGGCGACCGGCTCCGCGCTCGACGTCGCCATTCGCGGCGACGGCTTCTTCAAGGTGCAGATGCCGGACGGCACTTACGCCTATACCCGCGACGGCTCGTTCCAGATGGATGCGCAAGGCCGCATCGTCACCGCCCAGGGCAACGTGGTGTCGCCGGGCATAACGATTCCGCAAAACGCCAGCGCGGTCACGATCAACCCGCAAGGCCAGGTGTCGGTCACGCAGGCCGGCAGCACGACGCCGACCGTGCTCGGCCAGTTGAACCTGACCCGTTTCGTCAACCAGGCCGGCTTGCTGCCGGTCGGCGACAACATGTTCACCGATACGCCGGCGTCCGGCTCGCCGCAGGACGGCCTGCCCGCCATCGACGGCGCCGGCGACCTGCAGCAGGGCAATCTCGAGCAAGCCAACGTCGAAGCGGTGAGCGAGATCTCCGATCTGATCGCCGCGCAACGCGCCTACGAAATGAACGGCAAGGTCATCACCGCCGCCGACCAGATGCTGTCGGCGACCTCCAACCTGATGCGCTGAGGCACCACTCATGATCCGCCCCCTCATTATCGCATTCGCAAGTCTGTTCCTCGGCGCTACGGCGCAAGCCGCCGGCGCTCTCGATCAGGAACGCCCGGTGCTGCGCTCCGAGGCCATCGTCACCGGCGATATCGTGCGCATCGGCGATCTGGTCGAGCACGCCGGCATTGTCGCCAATGTGCCGATCTTCCGCGCGCCCGATCTGGGCTCGACCGGAACCGTGCCGGCCGACGCGGTGATCGAGGCGGTGCGCGCCCACGCTCTGGTCGGGCTCGACACCGCCGGCTTGAGCGAAGTGGTGGTGACGCGCGCCAGCCGCACCATTCCGGCCAAGGACATCGAGGACAGCGTGGCGCAGGCGCTGTCGCGGCAATACGCCCTGGGCGAGCCCAAGAACATCGCGGTGATCTTCGAGCGCGAGGTGCGCGCCATCCAGGTCGAGCCGAGCGCCAAAGGCATGCCGCACGTCGCGCGCATCAGCTTCGACGCCCGCACCGGCCGCTTCGACGCCACGCTGGAGATTCCGACCGGCGCCGCCAATCGCGGCATGCTGCGGCTCTACGGCCGCGCCACCGCCACCGTCGACGTGGTGACCTTGCTGCGGCCGATCGAACGCGGCGGCATTGTGAAAGACGGCGACGTGCAGATCGAGCGGCGGCCGCGCGCCGAGATCGGCCGCGACATCGTCACCGACCCCGAGCAGGTGATCGGGCTCGCCGCCCGCAACACCTTGCAGACCGGCCGGCCGCTGCGCATCGCCGACCTGATGAAGCCCGAAGTGGTCCAGCGCAACGAAGCCGTGACGCTGATCTATGAAGTGCCGGGCATCGTGCTGACGGTGCGCGGCAAGGCCGCCGAAGCCGGCGCCGAAGGCGACGTCATCAACGTGCTCAACGAGCAATCCAAGCGCACGGTGCAAGGCACGGTGACCGGTCCCGGCCGCGTCGTGATCAACACCAGTGCGCCGCGGCTCGCCGCCAATCTTCCGCCGACGCGCAGCAATGGGCGCTGACGCACGATCGCGAACATCGACAAGATAAGCGCAACCCGCGCTTGATCCCAAAAAGTGGTACCGGTTTTTGGACAAGATCAAGCGCAACCCAAGTGTGAAAGTGATGCCGATGAATGTTCAGAAGGTGATGCGTCAAGCGGTGCTGGCCGCGCTCGCGGCTTGCCTGCTCAGCGGCTGCGCGGCCTTCGACAGGCTCAAGAATGTCGGCCAGCAGCCGGCGCTCTCGGCGGTCGACAATCCGACGGCGCGGCCCGGCTACAAGCCGGTGCAGATGCCGATGCCGGCGGCGCAGCCGGCGTCGTACAATCCGAATTCATTGTGGCGCAACGGCTCGCGCGCCTTCTTCAAGGATCAGCGCGCGCACCAGATCGGCGACATTCTCACCGTCAAGGTCAACATCACCGACAAGGCGGCCATCGCCAACGAAACCCAGCGCAGCCGCGCGAACAAGGAAGACTCCGGCGTCAGCGATTTCCTCGGCAGCAAGACGATCAAGACTCCGGCGTACCGCGATCCTGCCCGGCCGCATCCTCACCGCCGACTCGACCTCCTCGAGCGACGGCAAGGGCTCGGTCAACCGCCAGGAGGCGCTGTCGACCAACGTCGCCGGCGTGGTCACGCAATTGCTGCCGAACGGCAACATGGTGATCGAGGGCCGCCAGGAGATCCGGGTCAATTTCGAAATCCGCGAACTGATCGTCGCCGGCGTGGTGCGCCCGGAGGACATCGAGAGCGACAACACCATCGACTCCTCCAAGATCGCGCAGGCGCGCATCGCCTATGGCGGCCGCGGCCAGATCACCGACGTGCAACAGCCGCGCTACGGCCAACAGGTGCTCGACGTGGTGCTGCCGTTCTAGTGTTTCTTATCCCTCCCCCTGCAAGGGGGAGGGCGGCGAGCAAAGCTCGCCGGGTGGGGGTCCCCTCACCCTTCCCGATGTCACTGTCGCGTGGTCGCGTGATGCAGTCGGTTAGAAAAGTTCAACTCCCCCGCCGTTATTCGTCTCGCGAGCGAACAACGGCGTCAACGACGCGGCCTCCGGTAGCTCCCCTGCCGGAGGCCGTGTGCGTTTGGGGGGCTACTGCGTCGTCTTGAGCTTGAGCGCCGTAGGGCTCACCCCAACTTGAACCTCCGGTCGAACAGCCCGGCTTTTTTTCATGGAGACGTCCGCTTTACGCCAAAAGGGACAGATGCAGGCCTTTCAGGATTGGACTACGGCGTACCCGGCGCCGCAAAGAATACGGGCGGCGGAGCGTTGGCTAGTGGGCTGTTTGAGATTTAAATCGGCGCTTTCTTATCCCTCCCCTGAAAGGGGAGGGTCGCGCCATAAGCGCGTTTACGCGCGTTTTCGACGCGCTATGGCGCCGGGGTGGGGTCATATCGATGCGTTACGCAGCCCCCCACCCGGCCGCTCGTTGCACTCGCGTCCACCCTCCCCCGCAAGCGGGTGAGGGATAAGTAAACTCACTCGTCGCGATAGATCCGCTCGCGCCGCTCGTGGCGCTCCTGGGCTTCCACCGACAGCGTCGCGATCGGGCGGGCTTCCAGGCGGCGCAGCGAGATCGGCTCGCCGGTCTCCTCGCAATAGCCGTAGGTGCCGTCGTCGATGCGGGCCAGCGCCTCGTCGATCTTGGAGATCAGCTTGCGCTGGCGGTCGCGGGCGCGCAGCTCGATGGAGCGGTCGGTCTCCGACGAAGCGCGGTCGGCGAGGTCGGGATGGTTCTGGTTTTCTTCCTGGAGGTGCAGCAGCGTCTCTTTGGCTTCCTTGAGGATGTCCTCGCGCCAAGTGAGCAGCCGCGTGCGGAAATAGTCCCGCTGCCGTTCGTTCATGAACGGCTCCTTCTCGGACGGCTTATAGGCTTTCGTCTTGGCCAACATCCCAACGACTCCTGTCTTTTTAATTTTCTTGTAGCTGAAGTCTCTCCCCGCGCGGCAGGCTTATATACGCGTGCCGGCCGCGCGACAATATCCGCGTAGGGATCGGCTTAATGCAGGATTATTGCGACAGTTCAATGACTTAGGAGAAAAGCCGGCGGCGGCGGGACGCAACCGGGGCTAGCGGATACCGGCTTTTGCCAGTTCCACGGCCACCCGCAGGTCGATTTCGCCCAGAACCGTGTCCAAGCCGCTGTCGCCGGAGCCCTCGGTCAGGCCGTCGGCCGCGACCTTGAGGCGGGCCAGCGTCGAGCCGTCGACGCTGCCGTCGAGCAGTCCGACCTTCAGGGTATCGAGCATGTCGAGCGCGTTGCGGCCTTTGGCGACCGCGCGCTTCTTGCGCTCGGTCGGGTCGTCCACGCCTTGCAGGGCCATCAGTGCGTCGAGGGTCGATATCGAGCGCAACGAGGAGGCGGCGCCGGTATTGCGCGGCGCCTCCTCCTCGCTGACCGTGAAAGTGCCGCCGGCAGTGCGGCGCGTGGATACCGGCGCGTTCGCAAGCGCGGCTCCGTTCGGCCCGTAGATGCGCATTGGCGATTGATCCCCACCGAAGAGCGTATCGGTCCCCGAGTACCATGAGACTGCGCGATCATGGTTAACCCGCGGTAAATGCCCGGCAAATTTTGCCGTGAGGGGCGTTTCGTGCCGGGCCGAACGCGACGCGCATTCGCCGCGCCAATTCAAAAACGTGAGCGTTGCCAGGGCTTTAAGTCGCGCGCGCGGCTTGGCACGCCGTTCGCATAAGAGAGTGCACTGAACCGTCACATTGGGGAGCAGTGATGACGAGGACGTTTCTGGCCGCATTCTGTGCGGCACTGTTCATGTTGTTTGTCCCGGAGAGTGCCGGGGCGACCTCGCGCATCAAAGACCTCGCCAATATCGAGGGCGTGCGCCAGAACCAGCTCATTGGGTACGGCCTCGTGGTCGGACTCAACGGCACCGGTGACACTCTCAACAACAGCCCGTTCACCAAGCAGTCGCTGACCGCGATGTTGGAGCGCCTCGGCGTCAACATCCGCGGCCAGACCCTGCGCACCGGCAACGTCGCCGCCGTGATGGTGACCGCCAACCTGCCCCCGTTCGGCACCCAGGGCACCCGCATCGACGTCACGGTCTCCGCGCTCGGCGATTCCAAGAGCCTGCAAGGCGGCACCCTGCTGGTCACGCCGCTGCTCGGCGCCGACGGCAACGTCTACGCGGTCGGCCAGGGTTCGGTCGCGATCAGCGGCTTTTCGGCCGAAGGCGACGCCGCCAAGATCACCCGCGGCGTGCCGACGGTCGGCCGCATTTCCAACGGCGCGCTGATCGAGCGCGAAATCGAATTCACCCTCAACAAGCTCAGCCAGCTGCGCATGGCGCTGCGCAATCCGGATTTCACCACGGCCAAGCGCATCGCCGCCGCCATCAACGACTTCATCGGCGTGCCGACGGCGGAACCGCTGGATCCCGGCACCGTCGGCATCACCATCCCGCAGCAATATCGCGGCAACGTGATCTCGCTGCTCACCGAGGTCGAGCAGCTCCAGGTCGAACCGGACCAGGCGGCCAAGATCGTGATCGACGAGCGCTCCGGCATCATCGTCATGGGCCGCGACGTGCGGGTGTCGATGGTCGCGGTGGCGCAAGGCAATCTGACCGTCACCATCACCGAGTCGCCGCAGGTCAGTCAGCCGGCACCGTTCTCGCGCGGCGGCACGACCAAGGTGGTTCCGCGCACCCGGATCGGCGTGCAGGAGGACGGCAAGAAACTGGCCCTGGTGAAGGATGGCGTCTCGCTGCAGCAACTCGTCGACGGGCTCAATTCGCTCGGCATCGGCCCGCGTGACCTGATCGCCATCTTGCAAGCGATCAAGGCCTCCGGCGCGATCCAGGCCGATATCGAGGTGATGTAATGGCAAGCGCCCTTTCCATGGCCGCGCCCGGCCTGAGCCCGCTCGATCTGTTCAATGCCTCGACGCCCGCCGTCGGCAAGCTATCGGCCGCCAACGACGCGAAAGCCAAAGCAGCCTCGAAGGATTTCGAGGCGGTGTTTCTCAATTCCATGTTCCAGCAGATGTTCACCGGGCTCGATGGCGAAGGTCCGTTCGGCGGCAATGGCGCGACCGGCGTGTGGCGTTCCTTTCTAACCGACGAATATTCCAAGTCCTTCGCCAAGGCCGGCGGCATCGGCATCGCCGATCAGGTCTATCGCAGCCTGATCGCGCATCAGGAGGCTCGCTCGTGAACAACGCTTCGCCCGACGTCAAAATCCCGGTCGTGAGCGTCGGCGAGGCCGAGCGCACGATCGCCAACCTCAACAAGATCATGGACCGGCTGATTGAGACCATGGAGGAAGAGACCGCGCGCGTGCGGGCCGGGCCGGCTGCGCGACGCCGCCGAACTTGAACCGGCCAAGGCCGAGCTCGCGCGGGCCTATGCCGCCGAAACTGAGCGCATCAGATCAGCCAAGGATGTCATTGCGCGATCGCTGCCCGAGGCGCTCGATCGCTTGCGCCAGCGCCATGACGCATTCCAGACGCTGCTGCAGAAAAACTTGACCGTGCTGGCAACCGCCCATGCGGTTTCCGAAGGCATCATCCGGGGCGTTTCCGGTGAGCTTGCGCGCAAGGCCGCGCCCTCGACTTACGGCGCTTCCGGCCGCGCCAATGTGCCGAGCAGCAAGACCAGCCAGCCGATGGCGATCAGCCGCTCGCTCTAGAGATTCATTGCTGGAGAGTGCCGTACGCGCTCGAACCGCGCGCGTCAGGCAGTGACCGAAACCTTCAAGCCGGTGTAGATATCGATCGCCGTGCCGTCGGACTGCGTCAGAATATTATTCTTGGTGTCGAGATAGGCGCCATTGGCCAACTGAATAATCGAGGCTGGATCGACATATTTCGCACCGGTCGTCGTATCGTATTGCGTTCCGTCCGGCCGGGTCATGATGTTACTGTCGGTATTAATCGTCGTGCCGTCCGGCAGATAAATGAAGGAGTCCAGCACATTCTTGGGCTGAACCTGGTTCTGCGTCGCCTGCAGCGCCGCGAAAGCGTCCTGAAGTTTCTTGGCGTTTGCCTTTTGCAGATTGGCGCTGGCCTGCTGAGCAATCAGGCTCGACGTGTTGGTGAGGCTGTTTTGCGAGATCTGCGCGATGTTGTTGGCGGCGTTCGAGCTGTTGTTCAGGAACGTGCTGATGCTGCCGTCGCCGTTGGAATTGGCCAACATGCCCAGGAGACCGCCCTGGTTCTGCGAGTTCTGAATATTGGTGATGGTGTCGGCGAGCCAGTTGGGCGCCCCGCCCGTACTGAAGAGCTGACTGTTCAACGCAGATGACACGCTGCTGACCGACATGATCCACGCAGCTTAGGCGGCGAGGGTTAAGAATTTCTGACCATTAACAAATCGCTAACGGCGAATTCCACCCGCGTCAGGCGTTACTTAAGTTGCGCGCAGCCAATATTACCGGCGCTTTCGGTCACCGCGAGCAAAATTTTCGCTACGCTGCAGCATTTTCAATTCGATTTAAAAGCGTCCGATCCCAAGCATGAAGCGATAATCTATTAACCATGAAATTTTACGCGCCGTTTGGAGGCTTGTGCGATGACATTGTCGATCCGCGGGATCCACACGCGTAACTGCCAGTAAGGCAAATAGACCCAGAAAGGTACCTAAGATGTCGGACATCGTTCTATCAGCGGGCGTGCGCTCGAACCTACTGCAGTTGCAGCAGACTTCGGACCTGATCACGTCCACCCAGACCAAGCTTGCTACCGGCAAGCGCGTCAACTCGGCCCTCGACAATCCGAACAACTTCTTCACGGCCCAGGGCCTCGACAACCGTGCCAACGACCTGAGCAACCTGCTGGACTCCATGTCCAACGGTATCAACACCATTCAGGCCGCCAACAACGGCATCACGGCGATCACCAAGCTGGTGCAGTCGGCGCAGTCGCTGACCAGCCAGGCCCAGCAGACCACGGACACCACGGTCCGCGCCAGCCTTGCCACGCAGTTCGACGCCCTGTTGACCCAGATCGGCCAGTTGGCCGGCGACTCGGGCTTCAACGGCATCAATCTGCTCGGCGGTAACAACCTGACGGTGCAGTTGGACGAGACCAACGCCTCGAGCACGACCGTGACCGGCGTCGACTATACCAACGCGAACAATGCCCCGCTCAGCATTGCGAACTCGGCCAACAGCTGGGCTGCCTCGGCGGACATCACTGCCGCCAGCACCGCCCTGACCGCCGCGCTCACCACGCTGCGTACGGAGTCGCAGACCCTCGGCGCCAGCTTGTCGACCGTGCAGATCCGTCAGGATTTCACCAAGGCGACAATCAACACGCTGCAGTCTGGTTCTTCCAACCTCACCCTGGCCAACTCGAACCAGGAAGGCGCCAACCTGCTCGCGTTGCAGACCCGCCAGCAGCTGTCCACGACGGCCCTGTCGCTCGCTTCGCAGGCCGACCAGAACGTTCTCAAGCTGTTCCAGTAAGACCTGGAACGGATCCACACGAAAGCGGCGGCCTTCGGGCCGCCGTTTTTTTATGCGCTCAAATTGATTGTTAATAAAACGGCGGTACATTCATTTTGAATTAACCATTGGATGGCGGAATTACATCTATGTACAGCGCTGCGCGACTCTACAAAGCCGTTTCAGAAAAGATTGCTTCCCCGCGATCCACGGAAGCCGATTTGCTGCTGCAAGCTGCCCTTCGACTGCAGACCGTCCGCGACAATTGGGAACCAAACAACACGGGTCACCTCGACGACGCGCTGCGCTACAATCGCCTGCTTTGGACGATTTTCATTTCAACCGTGACTAAAGCCGAAAACCCCCTGCCGCAGGAAATTCGACAAAACGTGGCAAACTTGGGGATTTTCGTCATGAAGCATACGATCGCAATATTGGTGGAACCCAAACCGGAAAAAATCTCGACCCTCATCGAGATCAACCGCAATCTCGCCGCCGGCTTGGCCGGCAGCGCTTGAGACGCGACGTTTCAAAATTGGGATCGTGACGCGAGCGCCGGTCAATCGCCCGCTACGCCGACGCCGCGGTCCTAAAGACTGGCGTATGCGTAAGCACTAAGTCTGTCGCGATATTTCTCGACCGGAAAAGATATCGACGCGCGGCCGCGCAAATGCGGCACACGGCCGATGTCCATAGCCTGCGCTAACTTGCGAATATAGAAGAGTTCTTCTCGCGTTTGAATTCCGAACGCCGCGAATTCCTTCTTGCCGTCCTCAAGATCCCGCTCGCTGATAGCGTCATTGAAGCGCACCTTCCACGATGAGCTCTCGGGCGTCGCGTCAAGCCCCGCCCCCTCGCCGAACGGCACTTTTGTGCGATCGCGGATGAGCGCCGGCAGTTCATCGGGATAGAGATCGTATATTTCGCGCAGAATCTTCTTGCCGACGATGTTGCCGCCGACGTTACCCACAAGGCCAGACGGATCGACATTCAAGGCAAAGTTCACGATCGACGGATCGAGAAACGGCTCGCGCGTTTCGAGTTGATAGCGCATCGAACATCGATCGACCCGCTGCAGGCTGATCCGGTGCATAAGACTAAGGCATTCATTTCTAAGTGAATGGCCTACTTCTATATTGTCTTGAAAGGCAATCTCCAGCGGCGGGTAGCCGCAGAACAACTCGTCCGCCCCTTCCCCGCATAGCGCCACGCGAAATCCGTCCTCATGGATTCTCTGCGAAACGGCAAGCGAGCAGACCGCGCCGCGAACCAGGTTCGGCTCGAATGATTCCGTGATTTCCACAACATCATCGATCAGCGAAAAGACGTCGTCACTGTCCGCGTCGAACGGCACGCATCGAAGGTCGAATCCGGTTTGATCGGCATATGCGGCCGCAAAGCGGTAGTCCGGCGCATTTTCACCGCCGACAAAATAGCCCGGCGCTTCCGGACGAAACCGGCGCGCGTAGTGAGCGATGAGCGTGCTGTCGATGCCGCCGCTGAACATGGTTGCGACCGGAAGACCGCTCGGCAAACGCGTTTGCACCGCGTCGCTCAGAAGCCCGTCGAGGAACCGCGCGTTGCCCGGCAAGGGCGCAATCGTCGGTACGCCAATGGAAGTCTTGAATGGGGCGCAGGAATTTCGGGTCAACATGTAGCCGGGCGGCAATAGCATGACGTCGCCGACCTCGACCGCGTCGAGCAGCGGCCGCATCTCGGAGCAAAACAAATAGCCGGTTTGCGACTGAATAACGTAAAGCGGCTTGACGCCAAATGTGTCGCGCGCCGCGAGAAAACTGCCGGTGACCGTATCGACGGCAACAAACGCAAACATGCCGACGAAATTCCCGATCGCAGCCGGGCCCCAGACCTGCAAAGCGCTGGCAAGGACTTCGGTGTCGGATTCCGTCTTGAAGGCTATGCCTAGCTTTGCAGACGGCGTCTTATTTCGAGGTAATTATAGAGCTCGCCGTTGAATGCGACCGCGATGCGCCCGTCGGCCGAAAGCTGGGGCTGGATAGCGTGCTCGGCATCGACGATGCGCAGGCGGCGTGTGCACATCGCACTATTGGGGCGCGGCGAGAAAATCGGGTCCGTAATATCCCCGCGGTGAAGAATTCCTTCAATAAGTCGCCGAACAACCGTTTCGCGATCGGGCCAATCGATCGCTACCGCGATTCCGCACATTGCATATTTCCTTCGGAAGGGCTGGTAGACGCGAAGCGTCCGCACCCGGGTTGTCGACGCTGTTTCGGCGCTCTACGGGCCGTTTGTCCATTATCCAATCTCGCGTGCTTATGGTTAATTCTTGGTTAACCGGCCCGTCATTAACGGTCCATCAACCCTAACAATTCATTATCGCCGCTAAGCGATTTGGCCACGCGGGCAAGGAGTCTGCCATGAGCGATATTGTTCTCTCGAGCGGCGTACGATCGAACCTTCTGCAATTGCAGCAGACGTCGGACCTCATTACGTCCACCCAGACCAAACTTGCGACCGGCAAGCGGGTGAACTCAGCGCTCGACAATCCAATCAACTTCTTCACCGCCCAAGGCCTCACCGTCCGCGCCAACGACCTGAACGCCCTGCTCGACACCATGACCACGGGCATCAATACCATTCAGGCCGCCAACAACGGACTTTCGGCGATCACCAAGCTGGTGCAATCGGCGCAATCGCTGACCAGCCAGGCCCAGCAAACCACCGACACCAACGTGCGCGCCACCCTCGCCGCGCAGTACGATGCACTGCTGACACAGATCGACCAGTTGTCCGCCAACTCCGGCATCAACGGCGTCAATCTGCTCGGCGGCAACGATCTCACGATCACGCTGAACGAGACCGGGTCGTCGAATGTCGTGATCACCAGCTATAACGATACGTCGTCCGGCGCACTGGCGCTCAACGCCTCGGCCAATAGCTGGGCCTCTGCCGCGGATATCACAGCATCCTCCACTGACCTGACGGCGTGCCTTGTGACCTTGCGGTCGCAATCCCAGGCCTTAAGTTCAAATCTGCAGACCGTGCAGGTCCGTCAGGACTTCACCAAGGCGATGATCAATACGTTGAACACCGGCGCCGACGGGCTTACGCTCGCCGACAGCAACGAAGAAGGCGCGAATCTTCTCGCTCTGCAGACCCGGCAGCAACTGTCGACCACCGCACTGTCGTTGGCCGCTCAGGCCGACCAGAACGTTCTCAAACTGTTCCAGTAAACCCAGCGCGCTAGGACCGGGGCCGGAGATCTTCTCGACGCCGCTGCGAATGATGAATGACCGCAAGGAGCGGTGTCCCATGGGCCTCAAAGTCGAACTGAAACCCGGCGAACGATTTATCCTCGGCGACTGCATCGTCACCAATGGCGATCAGCGCACGCGGCTGCTGATCGACGGACAGGCGCCGATCCTGCGCGAAAAAGATATCATGACGACGGACCAGGCGGATACGCCGGCCCGGCGGATCTATTTCGTCGTCCAGTTGATGTACACCTCGCGCGACCCGATCGCGCATCATGAAACCTATTTCACGCTCATGCGCGAACTTGTGCAGGCGGTGCCGAGCACCTGGCCGCACATCGAGGCGATCAGCAATCACATCATGGCGGGCGCGATGTACAAGGCGCTCAAGATCGCCAAAGCCCTTATTGCCTACGAGAAGGAACTTCTCGACAATGCAGCACGCAGCACAAGCCTACGGCGCGACGGCGAAACAGACCGGAAATCCGCGTGAGCTGGAAGCCGACCTGCTTTTGAATGCGGCCGCACAGCTCCAGGCAATCCGCGACAGCTGGGACGGCCGACGCCCGGAGCTTGACGCGGCCCTGATCTTTAACCGCAAGCTGTGGTCGATTTTCGTGACCTCGGCGACTGGCCCCGAAAACCCCTTGCCTGCCGGCTTGCGGCAGAACGTCGCCAACCTTGGAATCTTCGTATTCAAGCAGACGATCGCGATCCTGGCCGATCCGAGGCCGGAAACGCTCGGCCCCGCTTATCACCATCAATCGCGAATTGGCGGCTGGGCTGATCGGGCGCGCCTGATACACCCAGCAAAGCCCGCAATATCAGGGCGCGGATTGCCTGAGGTCTTTTATTTCGTCCGCCGGCGGAGATATCCGCTCACTGAATTATTTCAGATAATTGACCAGGCTGGTCTGGAACAGCATCGACGTGGTCTGCATCGAGGCCTGCATGCGGGTCTGCAATGCAAGGATCTGCGAGCCGACTTCCTCGCTCGACACGCCTTCGATCTGTTGCAAGAAGTCGCTCAGCGTTGCGTTGGTCTGCTGGTGCCGGGTTTGAGCGGCCTTAAGCGAGGATTGTGCGGTGGCAAGATCGGTCTGGATATCGGTCACGCTCTGCGTGCCGCTGGCGCTGATGTTAACGTTTAGCCGTTGATTGAGCGCTTTGCTCAAATCCGACGCATTCGGATTGGTCGAGGACACGTCGACGGCGGCCAGTGTCGCGATATTCTGCAACAGATTCCGGATGCCGTCCTCGTTGGCGCGGGCGCCGTACGACACGGTCAATGACGGATCGATATGCGCCGTCGAGGTCGAGCGCGCGGGATCGGTGCCGGTTTCGCCGGTGTACCAGATCACTGTGTTGGCAGCTGTGCCGGCGGTCATTGCCATCGCGGTGTCGAACGGCGGGCCATCCACACGCTGCGGCGGATTGCTGGCGTCGCCGTTGAAGAAATCGTTCGATGCCGTGACCGCTGATGCAGCCGTCAGCGAGGTGTTGCCAATCTTGGTGACCCCCGCGGTGACCGCATTCTGCAGATTTAACGCTGTGTCGGCCGGCGTGGCGCCGATGGTGAACTCATTGGTCGCCGGGCGGCGACTTTGTCGTGGCGGTCAGCGTCAGATTCTGGCTGGTGCCGTCGGGTAGATTGAAGCGCAGCGTGACAGCCTCGCCGGCATTTGGATTACCGCCGGACAAGTCGATATCGAGCGACAGCCGGGAAGCCGGTCGGACCGGTGGCGTTAACGTTCGTCAGGTTTGAACTAACCGACGCCAGCTTCAACCCGAACGGTGAGGACGAATCTTCCGCAACCTCGACCGTCGTGGAGTTGGGCTGGCTGATCACCAGACGCCCGAGGCCGATCGGCGCCCAGATCGGCCTGCGTGCGTTCCGAAATAAGCTGCTTGAGGCCCGCCTGCGCGCCATTGCCGTTGAGTATATGGTCCATCGTATCGACCGCCGGCTGGTCGGTGGCGCGGCCGGAGAACAAGTAGTGGTCGCCGGCTTTGGTATTGAGCAAGCCGAGAATCTCATCGAGCGACGATAACGCGGTCTGCTTGGCCACGTTTGAGCCGCTGCTCGTGCCGGTGGTATTGGCCTGTACCATCGCCGCTTTCACCGCGCTGCCAATGTCGGTCATGCGGCCCAGCGCGGTGTTCATCAGGCTGATGCGGGTCGACACGTTCGAAATCGTATTGTCATAGCCGCCGAGCGCCGATAGCTGCGCGTTCAGGCTGACCGTAACGCCGCGGTTGAGCCCTAAGCCCGCATAGTTCGCCGACTTCTGGCCGGTGCTGAGCTGACGCTGTAAGTCGTCAAACTGCGCCCGCATGGCGACCAGCTGCTTGATAGCAATGGCCGACTGGCCACCGACTGCGGAGACACTCATAACGTCCTCACATCTTCATCAGCGTGTCGAACATGTCCTTCACCGCTGAAAGGACACGCGCGTTGGCGGAGTAGGAATTTTGCAAGGTCAGCAAATTAGCCATTTCCTGATCGACATTGACGCTCGATCCATCGTTGAAGCGCTGCTGCAACGCGCTGAGCACGACGTCTTGGCCCTGCTGGAGATTGGTCGCGGAGCTTGCGGCTTCACCCTGCTGGCTGATGACCTGGCGCAGGAATGTCGTGATCGAACCGGTAAATGGCGTGCCGGTGGTGCCAATGCCGGTGTCGGCGGAATAGGTCAAAGAGCTGCTGGTGAGCTGCTGATAGATGAAGTCCGGACGGGTGCTGTCGCCGGCCGCGGTGCCGGCCTGATAGGCGACCAGTTTCGAGGGATCGGAGATCAGCGCAGCGTTCACCGAAATGCGACCGGCAAAACCGACGCTCTGCGCGCCGAGCCCCGTCATCGCGCCCGTGTAGGACTGTCCGCCATCGGTGAAAAACGGCAGTTCACTGCTGCCGCCTGACAGCGAGGTCGCGGTTGTAGTCGTGGACACCGCGTCGACCTTGACGATATTGCCGGCGCCATCGTTGAGAACGCGCAACGTAGTGCCGGACGGGTTGGACGCGACCATCCCGGTCGAACCGAACGCGGCATTGATTTGCCCCGCGACAGAGCCAAAGCCGCCGGAAAAGTCGATACCCACCACCTTGTCATTCGCCGTCGCCGACGCAGTATCGGAAAGCGGCAGAGCGGAAGGATCGTCCACGCGCACCAGCGTCAACGTGCGCGGGGTATTGGTCAGTGAATCCGTATAGCTGATCGTAATCTTATTGCCGGCCGATAGGCCGCCGATGTCGACATCGAAGCCGTTCTGCAGTCCGGAGGTAACCGCGCTGCCATTCGTGGTTTTGTCCGAAAGCGCGCTTGCCATGGCCCCGGCAATGGCGTCGAGCTGGCTCTGTGCCTGCACCAGATCCTGATCGCGCATCTGCAACAAGGCCGCGATCTGGCCCGAGCGGATGGCATGCGACTGAATCAAATCGACCGTGCTGCCGTTCGCCGTCGTAAGCGTAAGGGTGCCGACCGTACGTTTCGATGGGTCGGCGCTCCAGGTCGACGCCGCCGTCATGGTGCCCTGGGCATCGAAGCTGATCTTCGAAGCCTGGGTGCCGACGAGTTGAACGCCCGAATTGGTGAAGACCGAGACCTGATTGGCATTGGTCCTGACAACGTTGACGTCCATCAACTGCGACAACTGATCGATATAGGAGTCGCGCTGATCCTCCAGCATGGCGGTCGCACTGTCGTATTGGTTGGTGCCGGCGATCTTTTGATTGAGCGCGGCGATCTGGCTCATCGCCTCGTTAGCCTTGCTCACCGCACCGCCAATGGATAGCTCGGCATCGCCGCGCAGGCCTTGGATGCTGCTGCTCATTTGATTGAGCTGCTGGGTTAGCAATTGCGCGGTGCTGATCACTGAACTGCGCGCCGCCGGATCGTCCGGGCTGCTGGAAAGCGCCTGCAGCGAAGTGGTGAAGTTATTGTAGACCGATTCCAGCGTATTGCTGGAACCCGGCTGGCCATAGACGTCTTGCAGTTGCTGGTACATTTGTGCGCGCATATCGGCGTAAGACGCGCCGGAATTCTCCACGCGTAATTGCCGCTGCACGTAGGTATCGAGTTCACGCTGGATCGCGCTGATGTTGACGCTGATGCCGGTATTGTTGCCGGCGACGGCGACCTGATTGACTGTTTTTCGGACGTAGCCGGGCGTATCGGCATTGGCCACGTTGGCGGCAACCAACGCAAGGCTGGACTGATTGACTTTCAGCCCCGCAATCGCCGCCGAAAGTGCCTGGGAAAGGCTCATGGCCGGCTGCCGTTTCTGTTATCGCGGCGTCCGCGCACCGTTGCCGTTACCGCAACATGTTCAGGAGGTCCTGAACCATTTGATTGCTGGTCGTGATCACCTTGGTGTTGGCCGAATAGGCCTGCTGGGTGACGATCAGCTTGGTGAATTCGTCGGCGATATCGGTATTGGAACCCTCGAGCGCGGAGCCGACGATCTTGCCGGACGCGTTGAGTGTCGGCTCGCCCGAATCCGCGGTTGCCGAATAAGCGCCGCCGTCGACTTGTTTGAGTCCGTTCGCGCCCTTGAAATCGGCGAGCGTGATCTCAGCGAGGTCGATGGTGCGGCCGTTCGAATAGGTGCCGGCGATGCGGCCTTTGTCGGTTACCGACACCGAATTCAACTGTCCGGCCGGATAGCCGTTCTGCGTGAGCAGATTGACCTTGGCGGTGCCGCCGCTGTCGGCGAACTGAGTAATGCCGCCCGACCCGTGCGATAGCTTAATATCGCCAAGCGAAATTCCGTCCACCGTCACGTTCGACAGCACGACCGAGTTGACGGCCGGATTGAGCTTGCCATCGCGAGCCGAAGGTGTAGTTGACGCCGGCATTTTTCCAAGCCGCCTGCGTGCCGGTCGCGGTCGAATTGGTCTGATAGAACATATTCCACGTGTCGCTATGGCCGGAGCCAAGACTGGCCGAATCGATCTTGGCCCAGCGCATCTGAACATTCACCGCATTGCCGGAGGAGTCGTAGGTCGTGATGGCGCCGCCGGAAATCGACTCGTTAAGGAATGTGTTGACGTCGCTTGCGATCACCGTGCCATTGGCCGGCAGCGCGGTGTTCGTACGAATGCCTAGTTTGCTCGCCGTGGCATCGCCGCCGATGGTGATGGTGTCGGTCGTGTTCGAAGCCGAGACCGAGATATTGCCCGAGCTATCGGCGCTGGCGGTGCCGCCAGCAAGACCGGCGAGCGCCGTGTTCAACTCGGCGATTGTGCTGACTTCGCCGACACCTGTGCCAAAGGTCACCGTCGTGGTTGCGTTGCCGCCAACGGTGATGGTGAGCGTCTGGCCCTGCGACACGGCGCTCTGGGTCAGCAGATTAGTGGCATTGGTAGTGCCGGTCGACAGGCCGAGTTCGCTCAAAACCGTGCTGCTGCTGGCGCCGCCAATGGTGATATTGGTATCGGCGTCGGCGCTGGTGAGCACCAGTTTGTTCGACGTCGGATCAATGGTGGCGGTAACGCCGGCACTTGCGGCGTTGATCGCGTTTTTGACTGCGGTCGCATTGTCACCAGGGTTAATTGTGATCGTGCTTCCGTTAATGACGATGTTGCCGCCGGCGGAGCTTAAGCTGGCGAGCGATGCCGAGCCGGTCAGGACCGCGGCTGCATCATACGTCAAGCCCGCGGCGCTACCGATAATCTTGGCATTGGCGCTCGCGCCGACTACGGGATTGGCGGAAAAATTCGACTGATTGAGAAGTTCAGAGCCGGCCACGCTGCTCTTGTAGTCGTTGGTAGCCGGGCTGCTCGCCAAGTTGGCTTGGTAGTCGATTTCGGTCGTGGCCTGCGCCGACTGGAAGCCATTTTGGAATTGCAGCAAGCTCGGGCTGCTGCCGGAGACGTTGCCGGTGCTGGCGTCGACCGGAAGACCCATCAGATAATAGCCGGCGCCATTTACCAGATAGCCGTCTTTATCGAGCTGGAAGTCGCCGCGGCGGGTGTACATCGCGCCGCCGGTGAACGTCGGTTTGTTGTCGACAAAGCCTTCCGGCTTGGCGACCAGGAAATAGCCGTCGCCGTTGATCGCCATGTAGGTCGATACCGAGGCGCTTTGGATGCCGCCCTGCACCGAATTGGTCGAGACCGAATTGGCGACGACGTTGCCGGCCGTCTGGTATTTGTTGGAGGCGCCGAGGATCAAATCCTGAAAGCTGGTGTCGGTGCGCTTGTAGGCCGTGGTCTGCGAGTTGGCGATGTTGCCCGAAATATTCTGCAGCGCAAAACCTTGCGACCGCATTCCACCCACCGCCGTTGTGAGCGCGTCGAAGATACCCATGGCTAGTTCTCCACAATGGTCCGCGCGGAGGCCGGAAATGGCGCGCAGACACGATCCCTCGGCGAGACCATCGCAATCGTCATGCCACAAATATTATCCAATGATTTCAATACGTTAAATAAAAACGGCGGCCCTGGGAGGGCCGCCGCATCAGGTGCTTTCTGCCGCAAAGCGGCAGATTTTGCCTAACCGATCACGACGAGGATGTGCCGGACGGCACGAATTTCATCGCCACGCCGTTCATGCAATAGCGCAGACCAGTCGGCTTCGGGCCGTCGTTGAACACATGACCAAGATGCCCGAGACAGCGGCTGCAATGAACCTCGGTGCGGCTCATGAAGAACGAGCGATCGGTCGTGGTCTCGACCGCACTCGGCAGCGGCTGATAGAAGCTCGGCCAGCCGGTGCCGCTTTCGAATTTGGTGTCGGACGAGAATAGCGCCAAGTCGCAGCCGGCACATTCGAAAGTGCCCTTGCGCTTCTCATGGTTGAGTTCGCTGGTGCCGGCGCGCTCGGTACCGTGCTTGCGCAGCACGTCGTACTGCTGCGCTGTCAGACGCTTGCGCCAGTCGGCGTCGGTGAGCGCACGGTAGTCGATGGTCTTTTCAGTCGTTGTCATTGTTTTTGCCTCGCTAGAAGATCTTGCCTCGCCAGAAGTTTCTGCCTCGCCCAATTTACTCGTGGCCGCGAGCGCACTCAGCGCGACGCCGGCCGTCAAAAGTGCCCGTCGGTCGATCATATCAACTGTCTCCCTTATGTGGGCCCCAAATCTGCTCCAGCCGCTGATCGCGGCCGCAGTTCCAACGGTAGAATTTATATTTCGTCGGATTCTTCTTGTAGAAATCCTGATGATATTCCTCAGCCGCGTAGAACGGCCCGGCCTGCACGATCTGCGTATAGATCGGTTTCTTAAGCTCAGCTTCGACCTTCTTCTTGGAGGCTTCCGCCAGCTCGCGCTCTTTATCGTTGTGGAAGAAGATCGCGGTCCGGTACTGCGTGCCGTGATCGCAGAATTGCTGGTTCTTCACGGTCGGATCGACCGAGTGCCAGTAGTAGGTCAGCAGTTTCTCATAGGACACGACCTTGGGGTCATAGATCACTTCGACCGCTTCGGCGTGGCCGGTGGCGCCGGACGAGACCCGCTCGTAGCCGGGGTTGGGGACGGTGCCGCCAGTGTAGCCGGAGGTCGTCGAAATCACGCCATTGACGTGGTCGAAATCGGATTCGGTGCACCAGAAGCAGCCGCCCGGCGAAGGTGGCCACCGCCTGCCCCGGCCCCGGTTGCGGCGCGTTCTGGGCCGACGCCAGACCGGGGCCAAAGCCCAAAGCGGCCAGCATCAGCGCTAAACTGAATAGAAGTCGCGGCATCCGAACCTCCCCGATTTCGGTATCTTTCGCGCCCTGACATATAGAGTTTAGCCGCGATAGCCATTCAACTTGCCATCACTCGGCCATCACGTTGATGAGAGGCCTGTTTTTCTCCCGAACCAGCCGTTTCCGGCCGCCTGGGCGCAATTCGCCCTGGACAACTCAGCATCGGTTTTTTACCCCTGAGTGAGGGGTTAAATGCCGCAAATTCCGCTGCCTAAAGCTGCGTCCTTGAACGTGCCGCAAGCGCTTGCGCAGGCGCTCCAGCACCACCAGCGGGGCCAACTGGCGGAGGCCGAACGGCTCTACGCCGTCATTCTCGCCGCACGCCCCGACCATTTCGACGGCTTGCAGATGATGGGGCTGATCAAGCTTTCCAAGGGCCAGCCCGGTGAAGCTTTGCGCCTGATGTCTGCGGCCATGCGCACCCGCACGACGCCGCAGGTCCTGCTGAACTACGGACTGGTGCTGAATGCGCTCAACCGCCACCAGGAGGCGATCGACAGCTTCGACCAGGCCATCAAGCTGAAATCCAAGTATGCCGAGGCCCACAATAATCGCGGCGCCGCGCTGGTCGCGCTCGGGCAAGACGAGGCGGCGAGCGAAAGTTTCCGTAGGGCGATTGCGATCAAGCCGGACTATGTCGATGCCCACTACAATCTGGGCTCATCGCTGCGCGCGCTTGGCCGCAGCGACGAGGCGCTCAAGAGCTTCGATCGCGCGCTGGCGCTGCGGCCGAATTATTTCAAAGCCCACAATAACCGCGGGCTGGTGTTGGAAGCGCTCGAGCGCGTCCCGGAGGCACTGGCGAGCTACGAACAGGCGCTGGCAGTCAATCCCGGCTTTTCTGAAGCGCGCAGCAGTCGCAGCCGCGTGCTCGCTTCGCTGCACCGTTTTGACGAAGCGCTGCAAAGTTTCGCGCAGGGCCTGGCGCTCAATCCGAATGACGCCGACGCCTATTACAACCGCGGCCTGCTGTTGCTCGACCTCAATCGTAACGCCGACGCCGCGGCGGATTTCGAAAAAGCGCTTTCGATCAGGCCGGACTATGCCGAGGCGCGATTTGCGGCCTGCTTTGCCGAACTGCCGCTCCTCTATGCCGACGAGGACGAGATCGCCACCCGGCGCGCGGCTTACGAAAAAAGTCTGCGCGCGCTGTGCGAGGACGTCGAGGCCGGCAAGATGGCCGGCGACCTCATGAAAGCCGTTGCTGCAAAACAACCATTTCTTTTGTCATATCAAGGGCTTAATGACAAGGGGCTGCAGCAGCTTTATGGCGCGCTAGTGTGCCGGATCATGCAACGTCAATACCCTGCCGTTGCGCTGTCGCCGCCGCCAGCCCGCGACGAGCCAGTTCGGGTCGGAATCGTCAGCAATTATTTCTGCCTGCATTCCAACTGGAAGATTCCTATCAAGGGCTGGCTCAGCCAGCTCGACCGCGGTCGATTCAAAATCTTCGGCTACCATCTCGGTACACGGCGCGATGCGGAAACGGATGCCGCGGCTGCGCTGTGCGACCGCTTTGTCAATCGCCCGCTGACGGTCGAAGGCTGGCGCCGCGAAATCCTTGCCGACGCGCCGCATGTCTTGATCTATCCCGGATTGCTGATGGACGGCGTCTCGACACAGCTCGCGGCCATGCGTCTCGCCCCGGTGCAATGCAATTCCTGGGGCCATCCCGAAACCAGCGGTATGCCGACGCTCGACTATTTTCTCAGCAGCGATTTGATGGAGCCACCCGGCGCCGACGCGCATTACTCCGAGAAACTCATCCGCCTGCCTCATCTGTCGGTCTATTACGAGCCGGTCGAAACCGAAACGGCCGCCGTGACTCGCGAACAGCTCGGCCTGCGCGCCGGCGCTGGCGTATTCTGGTGCGGCCAGTCGTTGTACAAATATCTTCCGCAACACGACGACGTGTTTGCGCGCATTGCCAAGCAGGCAGGCAATTGCCAATTTGTATTCCTGCGCCACATCGGCGGGCCTGCGGTCAATGATCTGTTCGATGCGCGGCTCGAGCGCGCTTTCGCGGCGCACGGTCTCAAGGCATCCGACCATTGCGTATTTCTGGCGCCCCTGAATCAAAGCAAATTCATCGCAGCCATGGGGCAATGCGACGTGTTCCTCGATAGCATCGGCTGGTCGGGCTGCAATTCCGCGCTGGAAAGTCTGCCGCACGATCTTCCGATCGTCACGCTGCGCGGCGCCTTGATGCGCGGCCGTCACAGCGCCGCCATTCTGGAGATGATGGGAATCGCTGAGACAATCGCCGAGACGATCGACGATTACGTTGCCATCGCCGTGCGCCTGGCCAACGATCCAGAGGCGCGGCATGCGCTGGGCCACCGGATCGCTACGGCCAAGCACCGGCTTTACCGCGACCGCGCCTGTATATCCGCGCTTGAGCAATTCCTTGAGCGCGCCGCACGGCCGCTCTAGGCGACCACCGACAGGCCCTTGCGCGCTCGCGCTTCCGGTTTGGTCTCCGGCCAAAACCGGCCATCCGGCATGATCGGGTAAAAGCTGTCCCACTCGGCGAGCTTTCGCCTTGTACAGCGCGACATAGGCCTCGTCGCTCAGGGTCTCGATCGCCTCCAGATCAAGGCCGACGCCGATCTCGTGGTAGATGTCGAGGTTGCGCAAATCCGGCACCGGCAAGGCGCCGCGTTTGAAGTCGTTCCACATCTGCCGGTAAAGATTCTCCAGATTGCCGACCAGCGTCGGGGTGTCGAACAGCAGCGCCAGAATCCCGCCCGGCGACAAGCTTGGCCTTGATGGCGGCCAGTTTTTTCCGGTCGCGGCCGAGTTCGATCGCCAGCGCCACGTAAGCTTCCGGCGTCGGCGCAGGCCAGTCTCCCCTACTCCCGCCGCGCGCACCAGACTGGCGCAAACGCGCGCCGCGAAACTGCGCCCGGTCAGCGTCAGGATCGGCACGCCCATCCACAGCGCGTCGGCCGCGGTGGTGTGGGCGCCATAAGGCAGGCTGTCGAGAAACAGATCGGCCAGCGGATAGCGCGCGAGGTGGTCCGGATTGGCCTTTTTGTCCGCGAACACCAGCCGCTCCGGCGCGACGCCGCAGGCCGCCGCCACCTTGCGCAGCCGCTCATTGGCTTCGGCGCCGCCGGTCAATAGCCACAGCACGCTGTTCGGCACGCCGGCGAGAATTGTCATCCAGCGCTGGAAGGCGCGCGGCGTGATCTTCTGCATGCCGTTGAACGAGCAATAGACGAACGCGTCGCTCGGCAGCCCAACTTCGGCGCGGGTCGGGCGGCTTCGCCGCGACGATCCGCTTGCGGTCGTTGGGCTGGTAGCACGGCAGCCGCACGACCTTTTCGGAGTAGTAGATTTCGTCGCCTTCCGGAATGATGTTGGCATCGGCGATCAGATAGTGATGATAGGGCGTCCCCATCGTGCCGGGATAGCCGAACCAGTTCACCGCGATCGGCGCCGGCCGGCGCGCGAACACCTTGGTGCGCGCATCCTTGGTGTAGCCGTTGAGATCGACCAGGATGTCGATGCCGTCGGCGGCGATCTTCGCCGCGGCCTGGTCGTCGTTCAGGCCGGTGATGTCGACCCAGTGTTCGGCCGCTTTCATGATGCGCTGCTGGGTCGCGTCGGTGCGATTGATGCCGCAGTAATAGGCGAAGATCTCGAAGTTCTCGCGGTCGTGGCACTCGATCACATCGGTCATGGCGAAGCCGACGGCGTGCTCGCGCAGATCCGACGACACGTAGCCGATGCGGAGCCTATTGGCGTTCGGCCGCGCCGCCGAACGATCGGTCATGCTTCGGCATGCCGATGGAATTGCTGCGCGTAGTGATAGGCCTTGGCAAGTTGGAACATCGGATCGTCGGCGTAGACAGCCGAGCGACAGCGTCGAGATTCCGCTCTGCAGATCCTTGCGGCTGACGCGTTCCCATTCGATGATGACCGGCCACTTGCATTGCCGCTGGCGCAGCGAAATCCAATGTTGGATCACTTCGGGCTGATGCGCATTGATGTCGAGGCTCTGCTTGAGCGCATCTTCGGCGGCATTGTCGCTGTTAGCGGCCTTCGAGAACCCGGCCGATCTGCTGCAACGCAGACGTCTTGTGCGCGACCGAATCGCCATTGATTGCCGACAGATTGTTGACCAGCGCCAGCCATTGCGTCACCGCCTCGCCGGTCTGGCCGCTGTCTTCCAGCGCGCGCCCGAGATTGATGTAGGCCGGCTGGAAATCCGGCTTAAGCCTGGTGCATTCGCGCAGCGCGTTGATCGCGCCGGGGTTGTCGCGGACCGCGCCGAGCGCGACGCCGTAGTTGATAGTAGACCGCGTAGAGCAGATTGTCGTCGCCGTTATAGGCGATCCAGGTCTTGTACAGATCGACCACGAGCTGCTTCTGGTCGAATGAATCCAGGGTCGCAGTGACCTTGAACAGGTCAACGATTGGAAGCTGCCGCGTGACGGCCCGGCTTACCGAGTCGTTGAATAGTTCGGTGGCGGCATTCGATCCGACAGGTGGGAAGGTCATAGTGACGTCCTATAAGCGTTGAAGTTGCGAACGCGACATTCGGCCTCCGGTTCGGAGGCCACTTTCGGCTACGCAGCACTAAACGCATTACAGTACGACTTACTTGGTCTACTCGGCGCCGGACCAACCTCGGGACTGATGAATCCCGAGCCCGTTTGGCTTTCCTATCCGTTACCCGACAAGAGTCACCAGCGCACTCACTTGATCGATCGACATGGCCTCGATCTGGGTCATTGTAAACGCGTTCCCCTGAGTCGTGGTCAGTGCGCTTATTTCGGTCGTGGTGAGCCCGACGATCGCCGCGACGCTGAGCGCCGGTATGCCGGTCGTGCTCGTCAGCGCGGTGAATTTGGTCGTGGTCATTCCCGCGATCTGGGTCGCCGTCAGTGCACCGGCTTGGGCCGCCGTCAGTGCACTCAGCTCTGTCGTTGTCAAAACGTTGATCTCTGACGCTGACATCGCCCCGACCGCCGCGGCGGTCAAGGAACCCACTTGCGTGGTGGTCAGGTTGGTGATCGCGGTCGTCGACAGCCCGGCGACCTGGTTGGCCGCCAGCAAAGCGGCATTCAGCGCGTCGAGGTTGGCGGTCGACAGCGCGTTGAGTTGAGCCCAAGTCAGGCCCTGCACCTGCGTGGTCGACAGCGCGCCGACCTGCGTGGTGGTCAGGCGTTGAGCACCGTGCTGGTCAGGCTGCCGATCTGGGTCGCCGTCAGCGCATTGGCCTGCGTCGTCGACAGCCCGGTCAGTTCGGTCGTGGTCAGCGTGCCGATCTGGGCCGCGCTCAGGCGCGCCACTTCGGCGGCGGTCAGCGCGCTGACCTGGGTGGTGGTCAGGTTGCCGATCGCGGTCGTGACAGCCCGGCGACCTGGTTGGTCGACAGCTTGGTGACGGTCGAGCGCGTCGAGGTTGGCGGTCGACAGCGCGTTGAGCTGGGTCGTGGTCAGGCCCTGCACCTGCGTGGTCGACAGCGCGCCGACCTGGGTGGTGGTCAGGTCGTTGAGCACCGTGCTGGTCAGGCTGCCGATCTGGGTCGCCGTCAGCGCATTGGCCTGCGTCGTCGACAGCCCGGTCAGTTCGGTGGTGGTCAGCGTGCCGATCTGGGCCGCGCTCAGCCGCGCCACTTCGGCGGCGGTCAGCGCGCTGACCTGCGTGGTGGTCAGGTTGCCGATCGCGGTCGTGATCAGCCCGGCGACCTGGTTGGTCGACAGCTTGGTGACGGTCAGCGCGTCGAGGTTGGCGGTCGACAGCGCGTTGAGCTGGGTCGTGGTCAGGCCCTGCACCTGCGTGGTCGACAGCGCGCCGACCTGCGTGGTGGTCAGGTCGTTGAGCACCGTGCTGGTCAGGCTGCCGATCTGGGTCGCCGTCAGCGCGTTGGCCTGCGTCGTCGACAGCCCGGTCAGTTCGGTGGTGGTCAGCGTGCCGATCTGGGCCGCGCTCAGCCGCGCCACTTCGGCGGCGGTCAGCGCGCTGACCTGCGTGGTGGTCAGGTTGCCGATCGCGGTCGTGATCAGCCCGGCGACCTGGTTGGTCGACAGCTTGGTGACGGTCGAGCGCGTCGAGGTTGGCGGTCGACAGCGCGTTGAGCTGGGTCGTGGTCAGGCCCTGCACCTGCGTGGTCGACAGCGCGCCGACCTGCGTGGTGGTCAGGTCGTTGAGCACCGTGCTGGTCAGGCTGCCGATCTGCGTCGCCGTCAGCGCATTGGCCTGCGTCGTGCGACAGCCCGGTCAGTTCGGTCGTGGTCAGCGTGCCGATCTGGGCCGCGCTCAGCCGCGCCACTTCGGCGGCGGTCAGCGCGCTGACCTGCGTGGTGGTCAGGTTGCCGATCGCGGTCGTGATCAGCCCGGCGACCTGGGTGGTCGACAGCTTGGTGACGGTCGAGCGCGTCGAGGTTGGCGGTCGACAGCGCGTTGAGCTGGGTCGTGGTCAGGCCCTGCACCTGCGTGGTCGACAGCGCGCCGACCTGGGTGGTGGTCAGGTCGTTGAGCACCGTGCTGGTCAGGCTGCCGATCTGGGTCGCCGTCAGCGCATTGGCCTGCGTCGTCGACAGGCCCGGTCAGTTCGGTCGTGGTCAGCGTGCCGATCTGGGCCGCGCTCAGCCGCGCCACTTCGGCGGCGGTCAGCGCGCCGACCTGCGTGGTGGTCAGGTTGCCGATCGCGGTCGTGATCAGCCCGGCGACCTGGGTGGTCGACAGCTTGGTGACGGTCAGCGCGTCGAGGTTGGCGGTCGACAGCGCGTTGAGCTGGGTCGTGGTCAGGCCCTGCACCTGCGTGGTCGACAGCGCGCCGACCTGGGTGGTGGTCAGGTCGTTGAGCACCGTGCTGGTCAGGCTGCCGAGCTGGGTCGCGGTCAGCGCATTGGCCTGCGTGGTGCGACAGCCCGGTCAGTTCGGTCGTGGTCAGCGTGCCGATCTGGGCCGCGCTCAGCCGCGCCACTTCGGCGGCGGTCAGCGCGCCGACCTGCGTGGTGGTCAGGTTGCCGATCGCGGTCGTGGTCAGCCCGGCGACCTGGGTGGTCGACAGCTTGGTGACGGTCGAGCGCGTCGAGGTTGGCGGTCGACAGCGCGTTGAGCTGGGTCGTGGTCAGGCCCTGCACCTGCGTGGTCGACAGCGCGCCGACCTGGGTGGTGGTCAGGTCGTTGAGCACCGTGGTGGTCAGGCTGCCGAGCTGGGTCGCGGTCAGCGCATTGGCCTGCGTGGTCGACAGCCCGGTCAGTTCGGTCGAGGTCAGCGTGCCGATCTGGGCCGCGCTCAGGCGCGCCACTTCGGCGGCGGTCAGCGCGCCGACCTGCGTGGTGGTCAGGTTGCCGATCGCGGTCGTGGTCAGCCCGGCGACCTGGGTGGTCGTCAGCTTGGTGACGGTCGAGCGCGTCGAGATTGGCGGTCGACAGCGCGTTGAGCTGGGTCGTGGTCAGGCCCTGCACCTGCGTGGTCGACAGCGCGCCGACCTGCGTGGTGGTCAGGTCGTTGAGCACCGTGGTGGTCAGGCTGCCGAGCTGGGTCGCCGTCAGCGCATTGGCCTGCGTCGTGGTACAGGCCCGGCAGTTCGGTCGAGGTCAGCGTGCCGATCTGGGCCGCGCTCAGCCGCGCCACTTCGGCCGCGGTCAGCGCGCCGACCTGCGTGGTGGTCAGGTTGCCGATCGCGGTCGTGGTCAGCCCGGCGACCTGGGTGGTCGACAGCTTGGTGACGGTCAGCGCGTCGAGGTTGGCGGTCGACAGCGCGTTGAGCTGGGTCGTGGTCAGGCCCTGCACCTGCGTGGTCGACAGCGCGCCGACCTGCGTGGTGGTCAGGTCGTTGAGCACCGTGGTGGTCAGGCTGCCGAGCTGCGTCGCGGTCAGCGCGTTGGCCTGCGTGGTGCGACAGGCCCGGTCAGTTCGGTCGAGGTCAGCGCGCCGATCTGGGCCGCGGTCAGCGCGCGCCACCTCGGCGGCGGTCAGCGCGCCGACCTGCGTCGTGGTCAGGTTGCCGATCGCGGTCGTGGTCAGCCCGGCGACCTGGGTGGTCGTCAGCTTGGTGACGGTCGAGCGCGTCGAGGTTGGCGGTCGACAGCGCGTTGAGCTGGGTCGTGGTCAGGCCCTGGACCTGCGTGGTCGACAGCGCGCCGACCTGGGTGGTGGTCAGGTTGTTGAGCACCGTGCGTGGTCAGGCTGCCGAGCTGCGTCGCGGTCAGCGCGTTGGCCTGCGTGGTGGTGAAGGCCTGGCAGTTCGGTCGAGGTCAGCGCGCCGATCTGGGCCGCGCTCAGCGCGCGCCACCTCGGTCGCGGTCAGCGCGCCGACCTGCGTCGTGGTCAGGTTGCCGATCGCCGTCGTGGTCAGCCCGGCGACCTGGGTGGTCGTCAGCTTGGTGAGGTCGAGCGCGTCGAGGTTGGCGGTCGACAGCGCGTTGAGCTGGGTCGTGGTCAGGCCCTGCACCTGCGTGGTCGATCAGCGCGCCGACCTGGGTGGTGGTCAGGTTGTTGAGCACCGTGCGTGGTCAGGCTGCCGAGCTGCGTCGCGGTCAGCGCGTTGGCCTGCGTGGTGGTGAAGCCCTGGAGCTCGGTCGAGGTCAGCGTGCCGATCTGGGCCGCGCTCAGCGCGGCCACCTCGGTCGCGGTCAGCGCGCCGACCTGGGTCGTGGTCAGGTTGCCGATCGCCGTCGTGGTCAGCCCGGCCACCTGGGTGGTCGTCAGCTTGGTGACGGTCGAGCGCGTCGAGGTTGGCGGTCGACAGCGCGTTGAGCTGGGTCGTGGTCAGGCCCTGGACCTGCGTGGTCGACAGCGCGCCGACCTGGGTGGTCGACAGGTTGTTGAGCACCGTGGTGGTCAGGCTGCCGAGCTGCGTCGCGGTCAGCGCGTTGGCCTGCGTGGTGCGAAGGCCCGGCAGCTCGGTCGAGGTCAGCGCGCCGATCTGGGCCGCGCTCAGCGCGCGCGACCTCGGTCGCGGTCAGCGTGCCGACCTGCGTCGTGGTCAGGTTGCCGATCGCGGTCGTGTTCAGCCCGGCCACCTGGGTGGTCGACAGCTTGGTGACGGTCGAGCGCGTCGAGGTTGGCGGTCGACAGCGCGTTGAGCTGGGTCGTGGTCAGGCCCTGCACCTGCGTGGTGCGTCAGCGCCGCGACCTGGGTGGTCGACAGGTTGTTGAGCACCGTGCGTGGTCAGGCTGCCGAGCTGCGTCGCGGTCAGCGCGTTGGCCTGCGTGGTGGTGAAGCGCCTGGCAGTCTCGGTCGAGGTCAGCGTGCCGATCTGGGCCGCGGTCAGACGCGGCCACCTCGGCCGCGGTCAGCGCGCCGACCTGGGTCGTGGTCAGGTTGCCGATCGCGGTCGTGTTCAGCCCGGCCACCTGCGTGGTCGACAGCTTGGTGAGGTCGAGCGCGTCGAGATTGGCGGTCGACAGCGCGTTGAGCTGGGTCGTGGTCAGGCCCTGCACCTGCGTGGTGCGTCAGCGCGCCGACCTGGGTGGTCGACAGGTTGTTGAGCACCGTGGTGGTCAGGCTGCCGAGCTGCGTCGCGGTCAGCGCGTTGGCCTGCGTGGTGGTGAAGGCCTGCAGCTCGGTCGAGGTCAGCGTGCCGATCTGGGCGGCGTCAGCGCGCGCGACCTCGGTCGGCGGTCAGCGTGCCGACCTGCGTGGTGGTCAGGTTGCCGATCGCGGTCGTGGTCAGCCCGGCGACCTGGGTGGTCGTCAGCTTGGTGAGGTCGAGCGCGTCGAGGTTGGCGGTCGACAGCGCGTTGAGCTGGGTCGTGGTCAGGCCCTGGACCTGCGTGGTCGATCAGCGCGGCGACCTGCGTGGTCGACAGGTTGTTGAGCACCGTGGTGGTCAGGCTGCCGAGCTGCGTCGCGGTCAGCGCGTTGGCCTGCGTGGTGGTGAAGCGCCTGGCATCTCGGTCGAGGTCAGCGCGCCGATCTGGGCGGCGCGTCAGCCGGCCGACCTCGGTCGCGGTCAGCGTGCCGACCTGGGTCGTGGTCAGGTTGCCGATCGCGGTCGTGGTCAGCCCGGCCACCTGGGCGGTCGTCAGCTTGGTCAGGTCGAGGGCGTCGAGATTGGCGGTCGCTCAGGGCGTTGAGCTGGGTCGTGGTCAGGCCCTGGACCTGCGTGGTCGACAGCGCGCCGACCTGGGTGGTCGACAGGTTGCCGAGCACCGTGGTGGTCAGGCTGCCGAGCTGCGTCGCGGTCAGCGCGTTGGCCTGCGTGGTGGTGAAGGCCTGGACCTCGGTCGAGGTCAGCGCGCCGATCTGCGCGGACGTCAGCCGGCCGACCTGGGTCGCGGTCAGCGTGCCGACCTGGGTGGTCGGTCAGGTTGCCGATCGCGGTCGTGTTCAGCCCGGCCACCTGGT